>CAZJDA010000072.1:0-22514 GCA_964544705.1 uncultured Bacteroidales bacterium | reverse complement strand
AAAAAACGGTATTCCGGCTCCCTGTGGTGGGGTCAGCTTAGTCCGGAATATCCAGCCATAACCATAGGTAAACAAAATGTTTATCATTATACAAATCAAAATAATTTATATCTTTGTGCTTAATGAATGACAAAATTGAAAATATTGATAAAATAGTTCAGCATTGGTTGGATTCTGCAGACAAGAATCAAGAAACAATGACCCATTTAGTTGATTCCAAGGATTATAGTTGGTCTTTGTTTTTGGGGCATTTAGTTATTGAAAAAACACTAAAAGCGTTATATGTTAAGAGACTTAAGCAACATGCGATATTTACACACGATTTATTGAGATTGGCCAATAAGATTGATTTAGAATTGAGTGAGGACTTTGAGGAATGGCTTGATGAAATAACAACTTTTAATCTGAATGCAAGGTATGATAACTATAAACAAGACTTTTACAAACGATGTACCAAGGATTTTACAGATACTTGGTTGGATAGAATTGAAAAAATAAGATTATGGTTAAGAAATCAATTATAGATACAGCTTCGAGATACATAAAGCAATTACCACATGATTTAGATGTGAAAAAAGCTTATTTATTTGGTTCTTGTGCAAAAGGATTAGATAAGGAAGATAGCGATATTCATATTGCAGTAGTAATAGGTAATATGAATGATTTTTTTGCGATACAGATGCAATTAATGAGGTTGAGACGAAAAATTGATTTAAGAATTGAGCCACACCCAATTGGAGAATCTGATTTCACAAATATGAACCCTTTTGCTTATGAGATTCAAAAAACAGGGATTGAAATTGGAATAGAGAAAAATGCCACGAAAACCTAACATGCTATAAATACAATAGACGTCTTAGCTCGGTTGATAGGTACTCAGATGATTTTAAATTTTGTACTCTTATTAGGCGTCAGTAGAAGCGGCTACTGTATTTATAGCTACACGTTGGGCAGGCATTAAATAGAGCCCACATCATGTGTTTGATACTTATTAATCATTATATTTGTATAAGAAAATATAATAAGAATGGCAGATAAAATTGATATAGATAAGTTGATAGACTTTTGGCTTGATAGTTCTGAAAAGGATTTTAAGACAATGCAAGATTTATATCGAACAAAAAATAATCATTGGGCATTATTTATGGGGCATCTTGTAATTGAAAAATTATCCAAGGCATTATTCGTTAAAATAAGTGAGGATTATCCCCCATTAATTCATGATTTGAGAAGAATATTGGAAAAAGCTGGTGTGGAAATTGACGCTGGTAAAAAGGTTATCCTTGATACAGTTACTCGTGTTAAGTCAACAAAGAAATGACGCATCAACTGTTTGGCAATTTACTTAATTACAACAAGATAGATTCTCAATAATAAATGTGACGCGTCACTAGATTTAATATTAAGGCAAGATATGATGATTGCAAACAGAATTTTTATAAATTATTCACTGATAGTTTTACAAAAGAATGGATTGAAAAAATAAATGATACTCGGCTATGGATAAAATCAATGCTATAAATTTATCAATACAATATCTCAAAAGATTGAAAGAGAATAATATTAAATTTTCTGATGCGTGGTTATTTGGTTCATATGCAAAAGGACTTCAAAAAGATAATAGCGATATTGACCTTGCTATAGTTCTTGATGACACAGAGAATAGTTTTGATACAGAAGTTAAACTAATGATTATTAGACATGGCGAGGAAACTTTGATTGAACCACATGCATTTACAAAAGAGGAATTCAATAAAAAGCTTCCGATAGTTAACCAGATAATTAAAAATGGTGAGAGAATAATAATTTAAGGTCCACCAATATATAGGAATATAAGCAGCCTGCAAAACCTGTTCCTCCAAAGCGGAGAACCCGCGAGTATTCCATGCCTGCATAGTTGAATCGTTGGTAAATTCAACAGGGTAAAAACGAAAACCTGGTGGTTGTATGCACTTAACAACGATTATAGAAGCCCGCTAATCCCAATCCATATCAAAACCATGCATTCCTATATCATGATTCTTGTTGCAGCAAGTCCAAATTGCTTGTGGTAGGTACTCCATAATCTTTGCAGTAAGCAGTAATTTGCAATCCTCAATTATTGGCAATTAAAAAATCCTCAATTTATCGCAAAAGTAAATTATCACTTTTAAGAAAAAAAGAGATTTATGATAAATAATCATATTTTTTTTGTAGTTTTGGATAGTAAGATATAGTAAGAAACTGGTAACTATTTATAGCAAAAAAATATATTTTATAGTTACAATGGGCATTCCCGGGCAAGAAGCAGTTGTGCTATAATAGATATAAACGCAATGCTGTTATGGATAGAGTAACTTGGAATAAATGTAATGTGTTTATGGGGATGTTTAGCTTGCATTAGGTTGCGTCCTAAAAAATGTCTGCAAAATTTATGTAGATATGTTGAATAATAATCAGACAATTAAATGATAAGTTCAATTTACTTTGAGAATTTCAAAGTTTTAGAAAAGTTTTCTATCTCAATAAAGAATTTTAATATTCTTGTTGGAATTAATAATAGTGGTAAATCAACTATTCTAGATGCTTTAAGGATATTGCAAGGCGCTTATAGATATGCAAGTAGATATAAACCTAAATATATCAATTTACCAAATAATAGCACAGTACTTGGATGGGAAATACCTGATTCAAGTATACCAATACAACTCGTAAATGTTCAAACTGATTTATCAGACGAGCCAGCAATAATTAAGTATAAATTTAACAAAAAAAAGCATTTAATTATCCATTTGTACAAAGAACGTCAGACAATATTAAGTTTTGATTATGATGGTGAATTACCAAAAACAGCAGTTGCTTTCAGAAAGTTGTTTAATCTAAATTTAGCTATTGTTCCTACTCTTGCTCCTTTTGAGACAGATGAGGATTTAGTCGATGAGCAATATTTAAATAGATGGAGTGGTAGTAGAAGAGCATCAAGGCTTTTTAGAAATATTTGGTATCAATACCCTGAGGAATTTGATAAGTTTAGGTCAAAAGTTGAATCAACTTGGGAGGGAATGTCAATATCTGAACCAGAAAAACCAGAGATGTTTTCTAAAAAGCTAACTATGTTTTTTCAAGAAAATAGAATAACACGAGAAATTAGTTGGGCTGGTTTTGGATTTCAAGTTTGGCTTCAATTACTTACACATATAATAAAAAATAGGAATGCTGACATAATTGTGATAGATGAACCTGAGATATATCTTCATCCAGATTTACAACATAAGATTCTTGGAATATTGATGGAAACAGAATCAATTATTTTGTTAGCAACGCATTCCTCTGAAATTATTAATGAAGCTGAACCAAATGAAGTTTTAGTAGTAGATAGATCATATCGTAGTGCAAGGAGATTAAACAATCTTTCGGGGTTACAAAATGCATCTGACTTGATAGGTTCGAATCAAAATATTAATTTAACCAGATTAGCAAGAGGTAAGAAAATTCTATTTGTAGAAGGCAAGGACATTAAATTGCTTAATAAGTTAGCTAAGGTAGCTAATTATTCTGGATTGTTAGAAAAAACAAATTTAACTGTTATTCCCATTGAGGGATTTTCACAAAATGAGCGAGTTAGTGGGACTAAATGGACTTTTTCTAAGATTATAAGTGAGGACATAAAAATTATGGCACTTTTTGATAGAGACTATAGGTGCAATGAGGAGATTGAAGATTTTGAAAAACGATTAGGTAAATATGCCTCTTATGTGCATGTTTTAAGTAGAAAGGAGATTGAAAATTATTTATTATCAATAAAACCTATCGAAAAAGCAATTAATGCTAACCTCAGAAAACGAAGTGAAAGAACAAACAAAGAAGTAGAGGAGTTTAGTGTAGAGGACATAAAAGCACTTTTATTAAAAATATCGGATGATTTTAAAACGGATGTTTCCTCACAACTTGCAGCAAATAGGTATAGGTATTTGGCGAATAAAGGCTTAGATTTGGCTACTTTTATAAAGGAAGAGCAAAAGCAATTTGAAATTGATTGGAATAACTTAGATTATAGATTGAAGATTATTCCAGGTAAAGAATTTATTACAACTTTAAACACATATCTTCAAGCTGATTTTAAGATATCAATAACATATTCACAGATAAGTTCTAATATGCAAAATTCGGATATTGACGATGATATTATTAGATTTTTTGAAAACATCAAGATTAACGCAAGCTAATATATAGGAATATGAGCGGTCTGTAAGACCCAGCAAGTATTCCATGTTGAACGAAAATCTGGTGGTTGCTATGCACTCCCCAGCTCGGCAAAGTCTATGACTTCGATGTAAAAACTATGAAGAGACGAGTTATCAAAGCCAATCCATCCCCACATCCTTCCTATTGCCCATATTTTTCTGTTTGAAGCAAGAAAAGCTCTATGATTTTATGATAAATCATTATTATTTTTTTGTAGTTTTGGTGGGTGGAATAAATATAAACGCAATGGGTTTATGGAACAGATAACTTGGTATAAATGCAATGTGTTTATTGGGATGTTTACCAGCAAGCAAAAAAGATATGAAAAGATTAGCAATAATTTTTGTTTTAATGACTACTACTGTTGGCTTATCTGCACAACAAATTCAGTTTTTCGGAAACTATACTGGAAGCAATTATAACAAATTCCAAGAAAATTTTGGATATGGAATGGGATGCCAATTTGATATTAAATCAAAAAGTAAAATAGGAATAGACTTTCAATATAGTTTGTGTCGCTTAAGTTACGATGAGATTCACCCATCACTTATAGATGGTATTTCAACTTACATTAAGAAAGTAGATCCTCAAAATGAGAGATTTGTTTTCAAACTGAATTATTTGCTTAAATTGGTAAATAAATCAAAAGCTAGCTTGTGCATTGGCCCTGAGATAGGACTAAATTATTTTATTCTTAATGAAGCGATACAACGTTATGAAAATGAGAGGATAGAAGCAGGAAACTATGAAAATAAATATTCAAGAAAAAATAAGTTTGGTTATGGATTAATGATTGAATTTGAGATTAAAGAAATTATTCAAGAAAGAATATCGATTTTCAGTTCAGTTCATCCAGAAATTACGAGTTTTGAAAAGGCAGATATCGAAGGTTCTAGTCTTTCTCCTGATATCAGATGGGTTAATATGCATTTAGGAATAAGGTATCAATTGAAAAATAGAGATCAATGAAATGCCAGCTGGCAACATGCAGTTATAAAGCATTGCTGGTGAGGCGGTTAAATCGAACTTTGGAATAAGGAACAAACAAAATAAATGCCGGAAACCAACGCAGCCTAATATATAGTGCTTGCCCGAAAAGTCCAATTTCTGCGTTACGCCCTTTCTGAAAACAGTTATTTACGAAAGTAAACGCCTTGATTTTCAGAAAGGCCAAGCCTTGAACTTGAACTTTTCGAATCAAGCACTCAGAAAAATAGGTAGTTTTCTGGCAGACACTATATAGGAATATAAGCGGCCTGCAAAGCCTGTTCCGCCAAAGCGGAGACCCCGCGAGTATTCCATGCTTGCATAGTTGAATCGTTGATAAATTCAACTGGGTAAAAACGAAAAGCAGGTGGTAGTATGCACTTAACAACGATTATAGAAGCCCGTTAATCCCAATCCATATCAAAACCATGCATTCCTATATCATGATTCTTGTTGCAGTAAGTCCAAATTGCTTGTATTAGGTACTCCATAATCTTTGCAGTAAGCAGTAATTTGCAATCCTCAATTATTGGCTATTGAAAATCCTCAATTTATCGCAAAAGTAAATGATCACTTTTAAGAAAAAAAGAAATTTATGATAAATAATCATAATTTTTTTGTAGTTTTGGAAAGTGGGATATGGAAGAAATTGATAAGCATATATAGCAAAAATATATATTTTATAGTTACATACAATGGGCATTCCCGGGCAAAAAACAGTTGTGCTATAATAGATATAAACGCAATACCGTTATGGAGCAAATAATTTAGTATAAATACAATGTGTTTATGGAGATGTTGTGTTTAATAGCCGCCAAGACACTTTGGTACTTTTAATGAGCGATAAAAAAATAAAAATAAAATGACTGACATGTTTTCCATAGGACAATGTACGGTTGACGAGCAAGCTACTGCTCAAGATCAGCCTCGGTGGACTTGGACTATTGGACAATTCGGTGCAGACCGACATCTTTATAGCACAGAGACAGAGGACTTACCAAAAGGAAAAGATAAAAAGCCCTCGCTTCGCATTTTTGCAAATTTCTGCAACCTCACATTGCACACATTTGTAAAGCCGCACAAGCCGACCCACAGCCCAAGCTTTGCAAAAGAGTGCAATTTTGCCTGGATACTAAAGGAGTATAAAAAAGTACTACCTAATTAATGCGATATGTTGTATACAAGGAACGCATATTTTTTTAGAAGGTGGTTTCAACGAGAGGAAGCACGGAATTTTGACCGATCCGTGGACGTCAACTTCATAAACACATTTCATCCAGAAAAAAAGCGTAGAGAAAAAGGGTTCTCCAATCTGGTCTATGGAAGTAGAAAAGATATAGGTGGATTTCTTAGAAGCACATCTTTAAATGTGGCAGCAGACCAACAAGCTTTGTATGAATTAATTCAGAATGCAGATGACAGTGGTTCATCTTTCTTCAGCGTAAACTATGATGAAAAATACCTGCTGTGTATCAATAATGGAAATTACTTCTCAGAAGGTAACATGTCTGCCATCATTAATGTTGGCGAGTCAGATAAACATGGAGAAGATATTGGCACGTTTGGAATTGGATTTAAGATTTTGCATCGACTGTTGGGAGAAGACGATGGTCTTAGCGCCATAGTTGATAACTATGCAGGTCCCATTCTATTCAGTTGGAATAATTTTTACCAATTTGAAAAACTTGTCTCAGGAGAAGATGTCAAGGTTGGCTTCGATAAGGAAAAAGATTCTGAAAATCCTTGGTTGGTGAAAATTGTATACACCTGTTTTCCAACCTGCCTAAATGAAAAGCTAAAGCTAAAGGATTTTGACACTACTAGTGTACTTTTCGATGAAGACGAGCTTAAAGAGATGCGAGACTTCTTAACAAAATCACTATCCAATGTAGACTTGTCAAAAACAAATTATTTGAAGAATGGCTCGATCTTTTTCTTAAAACTTGGGAAAGGAAAATACAAGTTTATTAACGATAACATTGAGAAGCTTAGGAGCGGAATTTCTTATTCCTTCAATTTTCTAAATCACCTAAAGAAAATCTATATAAATGGCTCAGAAATAAAAAAGCAACAGCTTTCTCAAAGTATTGACGGTTGCATCAAAATAGGTAGTTCTGAGTTCAACGAAATAAGCCCAAGGAATAAAGATCGTGACATAAAATTTCGCTTTATATACTTTAATAACTATAAGGATTCAAAGAAACTAATTCAGGCTCCTAATCTGTTTAATTTTTTCTCAATGGATGAGGAAAAAAACGGTTTTAGATTTCTACTGCATTGCAATGCTTTCGATATGAATAATGACAGACGCAAATTGCAGCCAGATTCACAAATCAATGAAAGACTTTTACCAGTATTATCAAAGTACGTTCTTGACTACCTCGAAGAAAAAAGAATGACTGCATTGGATTCGTTTCTGTCGTTATATTCATCGCTATTACTTTCAAATGAGCCCGTAGGCAAACCCAATATAAATGATTATTTCTTCATTCAGATTAAGGAATACTTACTGCGCCACATTCCATGCAATGATGGTTTTGGTGACAACAATGAAAATACGAAAATAAAAGCCATAGAGTATAACGTAAATCTCGAAAATGTAGGATTAACTGATTTGCATTGGTTTTATTGGACCAAAAAGGATGATGAAGAATTATTGGAAGCTGCGGAAAATAAATATGGTATCGAAAGATGGGATATAAAAGCTGTTGTAATTAATGCAGATCCTCAACGGTTGGATACATGGATCGAATCACTTTCTCAAAACAACTACTCTTTATTCTTTAATGACCTTACATCGGGCTATTTAAAGAAAGAACTACTGGAGCACCTTCCACGGGTAAAGCTATTTAAGTTCTCCGATGGTAAATACTATTCCATAGAACAAGTCTATGATAACTCAGACCTGGTATTTCTTTCTTCAAAGACATCCAGAATCCAAGATGATCTAAAAGTCCTGAACTTCATTGTTTCAGAAGAAAACATATCCAATTACGAGTTTACAGCCAAAATCACAGATAAGTTTAAAGAAGACAAGAATATTTTCGAAGCAATAGCTATTAGAACTTCCGAACCAAATAATTTAACCGCAACGCAAAAAAAGAATCTGTTCAAGAACTTCGTAAATCCTAGTACTAAATTCTCGGATGTTGGTACAGAATCATTAAAACACCTTGAATTATTTTGTAATTCTGAAGGTAAGATTGCCTCTTTGGAAGAACTAATTTCTGCCACTTTGCCTACACCCCAATGGCTTAATTCTTACAAAATCTCTCATGATGAATACTTCGAAGGACTGAACAAGTATTTAATGCAAGAGGTTGAGCTATATGAAAAGCTATTGTTGGCTCAATGGGATGTAATCATCGATAATGTAAGCGAGATTAAAGAACTATATGAAAGCGCGTTGAAGTACTTTGAGCTTTCCGAAAACAATTCTCCCTTTACAGACCAGAAAGTTGTGTTTATCAAACAACCAGATGCCGAAAAGAAGTTTGTGACAAGCGATAAAGTCTTTTTCAATCCAAGTTTGATCGAATCCAGAAATTATGCTGGATTGCAAACTGCGATTTTTACTCTAACCGGATTCTACACCCCTGCAAAGGAAATCACTCAGTTTTTTGAAGTACCACCTTTTCGGCTTGCATCACAAGATTTTTGCGATTTATCAATTGAAGAAGCTGTACTTGACCCTCCAGACATTGAAGCACTAATTGAATCTTGTATTGAGAACCGAGAGAATTTCTTTGAACACTATTTTTTGGAGCAGTCAGGGAAACAGATTTTGGTGTCACCACGAGATAATGAAACTTATCAGGTAAGTCCGAATAAGGAAGCGATTAGTTTTTTGAAGAATAATAGTGATTCAGATGAAGTAGCGATTAAGCAATTCAAAATCCTACCATATAGTTTTACGAAATACAACAAAGAACAGGGGGTACTAATAGGAGAAGACTTCTATAATAAACTCGTTGACAGTTTGAATGTTGATTTCTATCGCAATCAGCTCATTGACGTTATTTCGTATTCAGAACCGAAGCAAAAATTTCTTCTGAGTTTATCAGAGGTTTCTTTAAACCCTGCGGAAGCATACACTCAAGACAGCTTTGAATACAAGGTCCTAGATATCGCAATAAAGGAGCTTACAAAACCTGAACTCAAGGAGCGCTTTCGCTCGAAATTGACAGTTCGGGTAAATGATTCTGATGTTGGGGTTCTGAACATTCAGTCAATTGGTGAAATCACATTTGGCAATCAAATTGTACTGAAAACAGCCGAAGTACTTCCAAACTCATTCCAGAATAGCGATGAATTAGTCAACATCGTGAAGTCGTTGACTTCTGCTGGATTACCAGAACAGCAATTGAAGGAACTCTTTGGAATCAGATCAGAATTGGATCACAATAACGTCCTTGATCAAATCGGGCTTGAAATTATAACCGGACAACAGCTCCTATACTTAGGACTTCTCGGAGAAACAACAGAAATTGACTGGTCAGAATATTCATTTCAATTGTCTGACGATGAAAAATTAAACGTCTTTAGATTCTTGCATTCACTATATGGAAAGTCAAGAAGTGCATTTTCCAGCAAGGACTGGCATGTATTGATGCAGGTTACTGATCACGATCCACTTCGGTTCGATCCGCAACAATGCGTATTACCGCCTGAGTATTCCTTGGAAGCTGAACGGTTGCCTGATTTCATAGCTACTTGGATTGCTGATACTGAGGGGGTAGTGCAGTTCATAAACGATTTGGGAATAAACACATCATCATCATTCATAGTTGAATTGAGAAAGCACTTCCAGGATAGCGGTAAAATTTCTGTTTCCAACATCGCACAATATAGAAATGAAGAACTCCTATTCAATACGTTACGGTGGATCAAAGAAAAGGGCATCGTAATTGAAAGCGATGTAAAATTCAAAGCTTTTGAGGAAATAGTTAAAACTATTAATCGGATACGAGAGGATAATGGGAAGAGAGAACTTGTGATCGAAACTGAAATTGACTTTGGAAAGCTAAAATCAGATTCAAAAGAATGGACGGAGAACTCCTATATTAATTGGAAAGAAGAATTAGAGGAAAAGTATTCAATCTTTCTGTACGATGGCAGTATACCTAAACTGATAAGCTTAGATGAAATCGAAGATTACACCAATCGGAAATTCAATGACGGAGAAATAGCAATCAACAATGACAATAAAATCTACATCAACAGTTCTGAAATACACAGGATTCAAGGATTGTTGAACACGCTCGTTGAAGGCGACCAAATGGAGGAAAGTGATTGGAGAAAGCTAATCATTAGAATGGGCGGGCTGCATAGTGGTGATTCAGATATTACTGATGAAGACAGGAGTTTACTTGCAGCCGTTAAGGAGATAGGCAAGCCAAAAATTATTGAGCTAATTGAATTGCAAAAGCAATTGGGTAATAAAGACATTTCAAAAATTCTTGCTGTTGGTCAACAAGCATTTAGCAATGATGGTGCCCTGTTTAATTCCGGCTACGAAGGCGAACGCATCGTTTATAGCGATTTGAAAAAAAGATTTTCTCCTGAGAGAGTAAGATGGACAAGCGCAGAAAACCCGGAGAACTCAAATGGAACGGATGAGTACGATTTCGAGATTTTGGATAACAAGAAGGAAAAGGTTATTCTCTACGTTGATGCGAAGTCGACTACGTCCAAGAAATATCAAACTGATAAGACTGAAATCTACTGGCGAAATTCAGAATGGAGATTCATAGAGGAAACTGCTAATTCAAATTACCTAATCGCTCGGGTATTTAACGTAAACAGTGATAATCCTGAAATTGTATACCTAAAAGTTTCTCATGATAAAAACAGTGCATAGGCAAAGCAGTCACATACATTGGCTGGCCGCTCAATGCCACCCGCAAGCCAAAGCCAGCCAAAGAGTGTGCCTGCCCAACCCGGAAAAAGAAATTTTCAAAAATGCCCCACGCGCGAAAAAAAGAAAAAGACAAAGTGCTATAAAGGAACATTCGGGAAGGCGGCTACTAAAACACAACATTGTATAAAGCAAAGCGGGCAGACGAGGTAAAATGAAACATTTAACATACAATGAACTTTGGGTTTCAGGAGACAGATTATCGCTCCGAAAACCCGCCATGCTTTATACTTGACCGTTTGCCAGCAAGGCTAAAAAACTTACTACAAATAATTTAGCAATCTTGACATGATTTCGTATTTTTGAAATATGGACAGGAAATTGCAAAAAAAGGAAATATATCAACAACTAGTTGATTCAATAGGAAATACAATAGAAAAAGCACGACAAAGAGCAATTCGAGCCGTTAATAATGAGTTGCTAAGAGCTAATTGGGAGGTTGGAAGGTATAATGTTGAATATAAGCAAGATGGGAGCAAAAAGCAGAATATGGAAGTGCTTTATTGACAAATTTGGCAAAAGACCTTAAGGTTCGATTCGGAAAGGGATTTAGCAAAAGCAACATTTATCTGATGAGGCAGTTTTATTTAAAATACCAGATTTTCCAGTCAGTGACTGGAAAATTGACATGGACTCATTACGCTGAATTGTTGGGGGTTTCTGACGACAACGCAAGAACTTTTTATGAAAAACAGGCAGTAAATGAGAGTTTTGCGCTTTTAATTGGCTATTGTGGAAGCGGTTACTGTATTTATAGCTGCCCGTTGCCAACAAGCCTAAAAAATAGACTGACAAATAAGAAATATAGGAGAAATATTACTAACTTTGGATAAAACTTGAGATATGGAAAAGCTGATAAATAGAATAACGATTGATCCTGAGATTTGTCATGGAAAACCATGTATTAGGGGCATGAGATGGCCCGTTGAGGTTATCATTGATATGCTAGGATCTGGTATGACTATTGATCAAATACTTGATGACCATAAAGAATTGGAAAAAGAGGATATTTTGGCATGTTTAAATTTTGTAAAATTATATTTATCTGGTCATTCAATTAAGGATGTTGCATAATGAGATTTCTTTGCGATGTCCATATTTCCTATAAATTGACAAAACATCTGATTTCTTTAGGTTTCGATTCAATACATGTAAATGAGATATTGGATAAATCAGAGACTAAAGATTCCGACTTATGTAGATTTGCAGATCAAAACAATTATGTAATTATATCAAAGGACTCAGATTTTAGGGATTCCTATTTCGTAAAACAGACACCGAAAAGACTAATTAAGATTAATTTAGGCAACATTCCAAATCAACAATTAATAAATATTTTTAATGACAATATTGATCTGATACAAAAACTTGATTCCAAAATTAACTTTTTACTTGAGATTGATAAGGATATTATTAATTTGATAGAATTATAAATTTCAAAAAGGCCAGCAGGCAATATATAGGAATATAAGCGGCCTACAAAGCCTGTTCCGCCGTAGCGGAGCCCTGCGAGTATTCCATGCTTGCATAGTTGAATCGTTGGTAAATTCAACTGGGTAAAAACGTAAACCTGGTGGTTGCTATGCACTTAACAACGATTATAGAAGCCCGCTAATCGCAATCCATATCAATACCTCGCATTCCTATATCATGATTCTTGTTGTAGTAATTCCACAATGTTTGTAGTAGCTACCCCATAATCTTTGCTATATGCAGTAACATGCAATACTCAATTATTGGCTATTGTAAATCCTCAATTTATCGCAAAAGAAAATCACCACTTTTAAGAAAAAAAGAGATTTATGATAAATAATCATAATTTTTTTGTAGTTTTGGATAGTAAGATATAGTAAGAAACTGGTAACTATTTATAGCAAAAAAATATATTTTATAGTTACAATGGGCATTCCCTGGCAAAAAACAGTTGTGCTATAATAGATATAAACGCAATGCTGTTATGGATAGAGTAACTTGGCATAAATGCAATTGTGTTTATGCTGGTGTATGCCAACAAGGCTGAAAACATCCTACAAAAAAACTGACCTGGTTCTTTAAATAATAGGATTTCTTATTTAAGAAAATTGATAAATAGTTAAATAAGAGTTACCTTTGTTTAAAATTTTACAATGAAACAATTTAAATCTGGACAATATATTAGTCAGGGCTATTATAAAAGCTTTCAACCTGAGTTCATTAATAGACAGTTGCAAATTGATAACATGGAAATATTGCAATTGTTAAGCCAAGCTGATAGAGAATTAGGTCGATTGGATATGTATTCAAAATATATTCCCAATATCGAATTGTTTATTAGCATGCATGTGTTAAAGGAAGCGACACAGAGCAGCAAAATTGAAGGAACCCAGACAAGTATGGATGAAGCCCTTTTAGACAAAGAAGACTTACCTTTAGATAAACGAGATGATTGGGAGGAAGTTCAGAACTACATAAAAGCCATGGAATGGGCTATTGAACACCTTGATAAACTGCCTTTTTCATCGCGATTAATAAGAGAAACTCATCGTGTATTACTTCAAGGTGTTCGTGGAGAAAAAAAACAACCAGGTAAATTTCGGATTAGTCAAAACTGGATTGGTGGGGCAACAATAAATGATGCAGTTTTTATACCACCTGTTCATACCACTGTACCTGACCTAATGAGTGATATTGAGAAATTTGTTCACAACGAAGAATTTCATATACCTGAATTACTTAAAATAGGACTGGTTCATTACCAATTTGAGACAATTCACCCTTTTTTGGATGGAAATGGTAGAGTAGGACGATTAATAATTCCACTTTATTTGGTAAGCAAAGGAATATTACAAAAACCTGTATTGTATTTATCTGATTTTTTTGAACGAAACAGGCATTTATACTATGATAATTTAACAATTGTAAGAGAAAAAAATGATATAGGGCAATGGTATAAATTTTTTCTTGTAGGAGTGATTGAAACTGCTAAAAATGGAATTGTTACTTTTGACAATATATTGCAACTTCAAAAGCAAATTGATATTGACATACAAAAATTAGGGAGTCGAGCATTAAAGGCTAAGAAAGTAATCGACTATTTGTATAAAAAGCCAATGATTACAGCAGATAAGGTCAGTGAGATTGCCTCGGTTTCAATGCCATCATCTTACAAATTGATTTCAGAATTAGAGAAACTTAAAATATTGCAAGAAAAGACTGGAGGACAAAGAAGCAGAGTATATGCATTTGATAATTATATAAAACTATTTAGATAAAGCCCAGTTGGCAATATATAGGAATATAAGCGGCCTGCAAAGCCTGTTCCGCCAAAGCGGAGAACCCGCGAGTATTCCATACTTCCCCTGTTGAAACGTTGATAAATTCAACAGGGTAAAAACGAAATCCTGGTGGTTGCTATGCACTTATCGTCGTTTTTGGGGGGCTCTTTGATGGAGAAAACTGGAAAGATGATTTCGATTTTTAGTGTTTTTTGATTTTATAGAGAAGGTAAAGTTAAAAAAGTGCCTCCTTTACCTGTCTTTTATAAAAGTTAAGAAAAACATTCCAACAATAATTTGACAAGTTTAATATAATTGCTTATCTTTGACGTTAGTAACGTAATAAGTAATTAGCTGGCAATGATAAAAAATTTTGGCGACAAGGAGACAGGAAAAATTTGGGAAGGAATTCGCTCCAAAAAATTGCCAAATGAGATACAAGAAATAGCACGAAGGAAATTAAGGATGCTAAATAATGCTCAAGATGTTAATGATTTACGAATTCCTCCGTCGAACAGATTGGAGAAATTAAGTGGAAATTTAAAGGATTATTCCAGTATTCGAATAAACAACAAATGGAGAATTATTTTTAAATGGGAAGACGACAATTCACATGAAGTAAGCATAGTAGACTACCATTAATACAAAAAGATATGGAGAAATTAAGAAATATTCACCCAGGTGAAATACTCAGAGAAGAGTTTTTAGAACCACTAGAGATATCTGCTTACAGACTATCAAAGGAAACTTTTATGCCTCAAACTAGAATAAGTGAAATATTAAAGGGGAAAAGAAGAATAACCGCAGATACAGCATTAAGGCTTTCCAAATTTTTCGGGACAAGCGCTAAATTTTGGCTGGGATTACAAGATGATTATGATTTGGAAGAGGAGTTAAACCAAAAGAGAAAAGTGTTTAATAAAATAAAGCGAGCGTAAACCAACGCAGCCTGGTATAAGAATGTGAGCGGTATGTAAAGCCTGTTACGCGATAGCCCAAACCCAGAGAGTATTCCGTGCATGTCCTGCTGAATAGTTTTCAAATTCAATACGCCATGCACTGAAAAGATAATTAACACAAAGTAAAATAGGATAAAAAGATAAAGAAATGGATAAAAAGCAATGGTACGAAACATTATACGAAAACTATAGAAAAAAATACGACAACAAATGTTTTTGCAAAGATAGGCAAAAGATATTTTGCAAAAGCCTTTGGTATCCCCTGGTATTTCATTCATAAAACCAATTGATTTATCTCCCTAACAATGTCGCAATTTTACAATTTCTTTATCATGAACGGATTTAGTTTTGCAATGTAATTTTTTGTTTAACTTAAAACATTTCAACAATGCAAAAACTTATTTCTTGGGTAGAGATTCCCGCGACAGATTTTAACAGGGCGGTTGAATTTTACAACAACATTTTAGGAATTGAAATGCAAGTTTCCGAACCTGGAAAAGAAAAAATGGCTTGCCTGCCCACCGGTGAAGGCGCCATTTCTTATGCACCAGGGTTTAAACCATCAAAAGATGGCGCTGTAGTGAGCTTTAACGCCGGTAACGACTTGGATGGAGTTATAGAAAAAATCCAAAAAAACGGTGGGAAAATCATACAGCCAAAAACTAAGATAGAGGCCGAAGGCTGCGGCTTTTTTGCCCTTTTTATTGACAGCGAAGGAAACAGGGTTGGCCTTTACGGGGATCAATAAAGTATTTATTGGGGTTGCGGCGGTTTTGTCGCAACCCTTTTTTCTTTAATTTTGCAAAAAGCATTTTTATGGATAGTTTGTTCGCAAGACCTACAAAACCCCTTTCCAATTTTGTAAAACAATATTGGGGTATTGAGAATTGCGTCTCTACCGGTAAAAGCTATTTGCACCGTATTGTTCCATGTGGGATGATGGAATTGATGTTCTTTTTAAATAAAAAGCCCCAGGTACAAGATGCAAAGAAAGAATTTACTGAAAATGCTATACTTTCCGGCCATCATGCGAGTTATTATGATATGAATATACGGGGCAATCTTTCCATGTTTTCCGTTTCTTTTTATCCACATGGAGCCATGATGTTTTTTGATATCCCCTTGGAAGAGTTCTACAACAAAAACGTACCATTGAGATATTTTTTAAAAAATTCTGCCCATATTGAAGAACAACTTTCTAACGCAAATACTTTTGATGCAAGGGTAAAGATCATTGAAAAACAATTATTAAACCTTTTGATCAAGAACCAAAAGCAATATGAATTAAAACGAATAAGCGCTAATATAGAAGCAATAAGCCGGTATGGAGGCGCCATTTCTACGGTTAAGCTCGCGGAAATGGCGTGTTTGAGCCGGAGACAATATGAACGCGCTTTCAGGGAGCACATCGGCGCTTCACCAAAACAATTCAACAAAGTGGTCCGGTTTCAAAAAGCATTACATATCAAACAAAAAGATCCCGGCATCAGTTTAACTTCCTTAGCTTATGATTGTGGTTATTACGACCAATCTCATATGATTAATGATTTTAAAAGCATCTCAGGGTTTTCTCCAAAGCTCTATTTTAAGGATTGCAAGCCTTATTCCGATTATTTTTCCTGTTAGTTACCATATAGCTCAACAATCTTTTTTTTCCCTTGGGTGAATTGCCCCGAAATATAAACTTCTAAACCCTCGACAAACCAACTCATCTCACTGAATCCTTTCATATTTTTTGTCGAGGGAATAGCATTTTTTTTGTTTAGTTTGATTTAGTAACGCTTAATCCTACCACCATTGTTCACATCAATATCCCGGATATTAGATTCTTTATTGTATTTTACCACTCCACCAGTACTTGCCGAAATATCCAACTGATCGAATATCCCCACTTTAGCCCTTGAGCCTGTTGATACACTGGTATGCATCTCCTGCCCCGTCAACGATTCTGCATTTAAATCGCTTCCTGTTGACACTGTAATGCTTGCATTTCTTGCATACCCGGCAACATGCAGCTTGGCGCCGGTGCTAACGTTAGAGGTGAACTCCTGCGCTTTCACCCTTAAATCGGCCCTGGAGCCCGTGCTGGCCTCTACTTCCAAAGCATCCGTTATCAAGGTATCTTCGGATGTGATATCAACTCCCCTGGAAATATCGATTTCTTTGATCTCATCCATGGTAACAAAAACTTTTTGTTGCCCGGGGTTCTTGATCCTATTATCCGTGTATATCTTTAGGGTGCTGCCATCTACAACTTCGGTTTTGATCTTTTGGATGAATTTTTCGTCAGCCACCACTTTTATTTCCCTTGGTGAATCCTGGCTAACCACGATAGTTATTCCAGAATGAGCCTCTATGCGGTCAAAAAAGGCGGTTTGTCGTGTTTCTTCCGTTATATTGCCGCTGGGTTCCAATAATTCGGGTTGAACGATGTTGACTTTAACAAAAATCATTAATGCAACGATCCCCACGATTATGAGCCCAAAGGCTATGAGTAAAAGTTTATTGCTTGTTTTCATGATCATTATGTTTTTTAAATGGTTATTTGAATTTTATAGTTGCTTGAAGGATGAAATAGCGAGGAGACTCCTTCGTTGTACCTCCTCGGAGTGACGTCAGTGTGAACCGACAGTAGTCGTCGAGACGTCACACCTCCTCATCACATCGGAGAAGAAGTATTCTCCAGGCCTCAATAGCGATTTGACATACCATCAGTATTATACATTCTTACAATATCATTGATGTCAATGCGTAATAGCTTTATGTTCCTTAGGAAATAGGGGACATCGTTTTTCATGAACGTCTCTTTTTTCATGGCCAGGGTTTTGTCATGACCGCCTTTCACCACAAAATATCCTATGCCCCTTTTATTCTCGATAATCCCTTTTTCCTGGAGGTAATTGAACGTCCTTACAGCCGTATTGGGGTTCACTTCCATGCTCACGGCAATTTCCCGAACCGAAGGGATGCGTTCCCCTTCTTTCCATTTTTTCAGCAATATTTTTTCGCAGATCATATCGGCTATCTGCAGGTATATTGCTTGGTTGCTTTTGTATTCCATGGTTATACCTCTCTTTCTTTTAGTTTAAAGTAGGAAACCACGACAAAAAATACCGGCATGATGTACCAAAACAAGATTTTGTTTATCACCGGGAAGGTTGTGCTAAAGAAATTCTCCATTGTGGGCGTTGCAAAATTGTGACCCTGAAACCCGGCATGGAAATTAAACTCTGCAATGATGCTGAAACCAAAAATCATCACGATGATCCATTGGGCAACACTTACAACAAAAATAGCCAATATCGTTTTAAGGAATGCATGGCTTTTGAATGCAGCCGCGCCCAAAAGGAAAATCGTCTGGGTTACCATGTATATTCCCAGCACCCTGAACACGTCCAATTGGCACAAGCAGAAAAACTCGAAATGATAATCCCATATCCATGATCCTATTAGGTTGGCAAGGCTTGATAGTATTATAAACCCTGCTATCCCGGCAATGGAATAAAACACAGAGGAAAACAACCACCCTGTAACCAGCCTTTCCAAATTAGATACGGGCAAGGCCAGGTATTGATAGGTAGTAGGGAAAGTCCCCAAATTACCAAAGGCCCTGCTGGTAACAAGGTACCCGCCGATTATAAATATCGTGAAAAACAAATTTCCTTGCGAAGTGTAAGGATTGTTCTGTGAAGAAGCAGCCATGATAAAAAACAATATGAACAGTGTAGCTGCCGAAGCAATGAGTGTAATGCTTATCCCGTTGGAATTCAGCAAAAACTTCTGGTTGATAAGCTTTAACAAACGTTTTAAGTCAAAAATATTATTGTGTTTCATGATCTCTGTATTATTTGGTTAAACTTTTGTGGATTTGACAATACGCCGTTGAACAGGATTTCCAATTCTATCCTGGTCTCGTTTTCCGGGTTTTCGTTTTCCATGATGGCCATTTTGCCCCCGAGGATGTCCTCGGAATACAGCACGCTCCCTTCATCCGGCTCATCGCGCAGGATGTTGAATGCCAGTTTTTCACCAATTTTCTCTACCGTGTAATTGAAAACAATATTCCCGTTGTCCAGGATGGTAATGCTATCCATGATGCTTTCCAGGTCCCTTACCTGGTGCGTGGAAATGATGAGGCTTCTTTCACCGTTGAGCGAGGAAGCAACAATTTTCCTGAACTGCACTTTTGAAGGGATGTCCAAGCCATTGGTAGGCTCGTCAAAGATCAGGATGCCGGCATTGGTGGCAAGGCCAAAGGAAACCAAGAATTTCTTCTTTTGCCCGTAAGATAACGCGTGGAGCTTATGATCCATAGTCAGGCCAAACTCGCTGATAAGCCGCTCCATTTCCGCGTGCGAAAATTTGGAGTAAAACCCTGCATAAGCCTTCACGTAGCTTTTAATGCTGATGGTTGGCAAAGTAAACTCTTCCGGTACAATATAAATATCTTCCAGGATGGATGGCATCCTTTTTCCCGGCTCTTCGCCAAAAACATTGCATTTCCCTGATTTTGGGAATAGCAATCCGCAGATAATTTTTAACAGGGTGGTTTTCCCAGCCCCGTTTTTTCCAAGCAAGCCATAAACCCGGCCTTTTTCCAGGCTAAGGTTCACATCGTTGAATAGTGTACGATGCTTGCTATAACCGAATTTAAGATGTTGAATGTCTA
The DNA here is from genome assembly GCA_964544705.1 of uncultured Bacteroidales bacterium. Taxonomy (GTDB): domain Bacteria; phylum Bacteroidota; class Bacteroidia; order Bacteroidales; family CAZJDA01; genus CAZJDA01. The sequence continues at coordinate 2,504 of CAZJDA010000072.1, read as the reverse complement.
CCATAATTATTGTATTAGTGTTCTACTTTATTAGTACACTACAAATATAAAACAGTAATTTGCGTTTTGCAAATTATTTGGGATATTTTTTGCAAGATATTTTATAAGTAGTTTACTTGCAGTATTTTATGCTTTGATTTTTTTTGATGAGCATAAACCCGGGAATAATAAAAATGAATGTGTGTTTTTGTACTGTCTCGTAATGAAAAAACCCTTGAAGCGGTTAAGCATTACATTAAAAAATTTCCTGCCAAAGTTTAATAAAACCCTTGAAGCGGTTGGTTTAGATGAATAGAAACGATTGAACGATGGAACGAAAGCGAAAAACCCTTCAAGTGGTTGGTTTTAGGAGTTATTAAGTTGTTAAGTTATTAAGTTATTAAGTTATTGAGGTGAAAACCCTTGAAGCGGTTAAGCACTGAATTAAAAAATATCTGCTAAAGTTTAATAAAACCCTTCAAGTGGTTGGTTTATAGAAACGAAGAAACGAAGGAACGATTGAACGAGGGAACGATGGAACGATTGAACGATTGAACGAAGAAACGAAAGCGAAAAACTTTTCAAGCGGTTGGTGACGGATACTTGCAGCGCAGCAAACAAAACCCTTGAAGTGGTTGGTTATTAAAGTTATTGATTTATTAAGTTATTAAGGTGAAAACCCTTCAATCGGTTAAGTTATTGCGGTTAAGTTTTGTTATTCCACAGTTAACAAAACCCTTGAAGGGTTAAGTTAAGAAGTGTCTCCATATTTTCCTGTTTGAAGAATAAAAATCCCTATAATTTTTTGACAAATAATCATTGATTTTTTGTAGTTTTGGGTGGTGGAATAGGGCTGGAGTTGATAGCTTAATATAGCAGAAAAATGTATATTGGAGTTATAATGGGTATTCCCCAAGCGGAAAAACAGTTGTGCTATAAATGGATATAAACGCTATGTTGTTATGGAGTAAATGAATTGGTATTAAAGTAATCTGTTTATGGAGGTGTTTGTGCTTTATGGCAAAAGACAGATTCACTGATAGATTAATTTCTTTGATTTATAGTTTTTGTGTATTTTTGAGATAATGGGTAATAAAAAAATCAATAAAGAAAATTTAATAAAATATTGGGTTGAGAGTTCAGATGATGACTACGGTACAATGCATGTACAATTCCAAAAGGTACAGTTGGTCTCTATTCATCGGACATTTAATGATTGAGAAATTGTTAAAAGCATTTTATGTCAATATGCAATCAGGTTATCCTCCTCACATACATAATTTATTAAGACTCGCAGAGAAAGCTGATTTAAAACTTGATAATGATAAAAAGGAGCAATTAGTAACAGTAACTGCTTTTAATATAAATGCTCGATATGATGATTATAAAATGAGTTTTAAAAATCGGTGTACACCGGAATTTACAAAAGAATGGATTGATAAATTAAAAGAACTAAGGACATGGATAAAGCAATTAATAAAATAATAACAGATTATATTAAACTGATTCAACAAAAGTATTCGGATTTTGAGTCTGCTTATGTTTTTGGCTCTTATGCCAAGGGAAACTCAAACCAAGACAGTGATATTGATTTAGCTATAATATTCAAGGATTTAGATGATTCCAAACGATTTGATGTTCAAGTTCAGTTAATGTTATTGGCTTCTCAAATTGATAGCCGAATTGAGCCACACCCGATTTCACATAGTAATTTTTATTCAGATAATCCATTTGGAGTTGAGATAAAAAAGACAGGATTTGAAATATTTGAAAAAGCCACTTAAGCACAACATCAGCTACAAAGCAATGATAGTGAAGTAGTTACAACTATCTTTGAAATAATTGACAAACAAAATACACGGCGGACAGCTAAGTAGGATTTAATACGCAACGCTTTATAGCTGTGACCTTTTTAGGCTGCATTAGAAAAAATCCAGCCCAAAAGTTGGCAAATGCAATAGCTATACTTATCTTTGTCGTTAGTAACGTGTAAAGCAACCAATATATGATTAAAAGTTTTGGTGATAAGGAGACAGAAAAAATTTGGAAAGGAATCCGCTCCAAAAAATTGCCAAATGAAATACAAGAAATAGCAAGAAGAAAATTAAGGATGCTTAATAATTCTGAGAATATTATTGATTTGCGGATCCCGCCATCTAATAGTCTGGAGAAATTAGGCGGTAGGTTGAAAGAATTTTACAGCATCCGAATCAATTTATCAAACCCAACCCATCGCCACATCCTTCCTATTGCCCATATTTTTCTGTTTGAAGCAAGAAAAATCCTATGATTTTGTGATAAATCATCTTTAATTTTTTGTAGTTTTGAGAAGTGGAATATGGGAAGAAATGGATAACCCTATATAGCAAAAAAGTATATTTTATAGTTACAATGGGCATTTCAAAGGTAAAAACAGTTGTGCTATATAGATATAAACGCAATGGGTTTATGCAGATGTTGTGCGTTATGCAGAAAAACTGACCTGCAACATTGATACAATAGAATTAAAAGGAAGTGAAAAATCA
>CAZJDA010000071.1:0-22603 GCA_964544705.1 uncultured Bacteroidales bacterium | reverse complement strand
GGTAATTCGATAATGTGTTGATTTGGTAATGTGGTAATGAATGATTGAATTGGTGGATGAGTGAATGAGAGAATGAGAGAGTGAGAGAGTACTTTGTCACTTTGTTACTTTGTCACTTTGTCACTTTGTTAATGAATGATTGAATGGGAGAAACAGAAGACAGAAGACAGAAGACAGAATACAGAATATAGAAGCTTGGCAGTGGCTTTATCCGGCATCCGGTATCCGCCATCCGGTATCTGTTAATTACTTATGAAGTCATTAGCTATCAGAAAATAATCAATAATAAATTGTCAACACCACCAGTTGTAGCATGAAATTAATCGATGACATAGGCAGGAAAGTGAATATTCCGAAATCATCACAACGCATAGTATCATTATGCCCTTCGATTACAGAAACTGTTTGTGGGCTTGGAGCTTGCAGTAGGCTTATAGGAATTACGGATTATTGTATTCACCCGATGAGGGATATATGCAAAAAAAATAGGATAGGAGGCCCGAAAACACTTGATATTGAGAAGATACAGCGGCTCAAACCCGGTATTATTCTATCTTCAAAAGAGGAAAATGAGAAAAGCCAAATTGAAACTCTTGCAAAATATCACGAGGTTTATGTTTTTGATATCAATACCTTTGATGATGCGCTACGCTTTGTTCAAGTCGTAGGAAAGATTTTGGATGAACCTAGTAAAGCTGATCGAATACTAGTCCAAATAGAACAAGCTTTTTCCAACCCGCTAATAACCCAAGATACGGGAAAAACCTGCCTATACCTGGTATGGAAAAAGCCTTGGATGGCAGCGGGAAAAAATACCTTTATAGACAGTATGCTATGCAAAACCGGCTTTAAAAATATCATGAGTAAGCCAACCGATCAACGGTATTTCATTATTGATAACTTAAAAGTTTATGAACCGGGTATCGTATTTTTGCCTTCTGAGCCTTATCATTTTAAAGAAGTTGACAAGAAGGAAATACAGGCAATATTTCCGAAAAGCATAGTTGTATTGGTAGACGGCGAAATGTTCTGCTGGTATGGCATTAGGATGTTGAAAAGCGCTGGTTATTTTGTGGAGTTGAAGGGTAAAATAAAGGGAAGTTAAGCGTCATTATTCAAAATTAAATGCAATGGATTTTCCGTGTTAAAACCTCTTACCTTATGATTCCAGTTTTTACTACCCGTGTTATCAGCGCTCCAAGCATTCATATAGATAAAAAAGAAAATATCTTATCAATTAAAGCGTTATTATAAAATCGATTTTGTTATTATTTCTAAATTTGCACAAAAGTTTTTAAACATATCCCTATGAAAACCTTAATAAACTTATTACCGCTAGTGCTTTTTTTATTGTTCTCCGGTAATGTTCTACCACAAAAAGACAACGTAGACCTTTATAAGGGCGATACCATCAATCAATTTGACGAAAACAATAAAAAGCATGGAAAGTGGGTAAAACATCATGAAAATGGCAACTTGAGATATGTTGGGCAATTTGAGCATGGCGTACCCGAGGGTAAATTTATGTATTATACAGAGATGGGAGACCTAAAAACTGTTTCTGAGTTTTCTGATGGTGGTGATTCCGTTATAACGGCACATTATAGCAAATCGGGGAATATAATTGCCAAAGGACTGTTTTATAAGAAAAAAAAGCAAGGTGTTTGGAAATTTTACAATAATAAAAAAGACCTGTTAGCTGAAGAGCACTATAAAAACGGGAAAAAACATGGAAAATGGAAAGTATACTTCCGAAATGGACAATTAAACGAGGTAGTGCATTGGAAAAACGGTAAAAGAGAAGGCCCTTTTATTCAATACCACGAAAATGGGAAGAAAAAACTAACAGCAACCTTTGTAGACGATGAACTTAATGGTGAATTCAAGGTTATGAATAGCGAAGGAAAAACAGTTGTAAAAGGAACCTATGAAAATTCATTGAAAAAAGGGCTTTGGTTGTATTTTGACAATAAAGGGATACCAACACGCAAAGAAATATATAACGAAGAGGGTTTGTTAGAATCTTCCGAAGACCTTCACTTAGAAAAGGATGGAGACAAAGAAAAAAAGGAGGATCAAGAATAGTTCAATGAAAAAAGATCGTGTTTTAATGGCTATGAGTGGTGGTGTTGACAGCTCGGTAGCTGCCATATTGCTTAGGGAAAAAGGTTACGAGGTTATCGGTATCACGATGAAAACTTGGGATTATGAAAGTTCCGGTTATAAAGTTAGCGAAACCGGCTGTTGTAGCCTGGATGCTATAAATGATGCCAGGTCGTTAGCAGCCAAGCACAATATACCCCATTATGTTGTTGATGTTAGAGAAGATTTTGAGAAATTTATCATAAGCGATTTTATTGATGAATACCTCGATGGGAGAACACCAAACCCATGCGTACATTGTAATAAATTTATCAAATGGGGATTGTTGCTAAACAAAGCTGATCAGCTTGGATGCAAATATATTGCAACGGGGCATTACGCGAGAATAAAAGAAGAAAACAATAGATTTGTACTTTCCAAAGGAAAAGACTTGCATAAAGACCAATCTTATATGCTTTGGGAATTATCACAAGAAGCCTTATCAAGAACACTTTTTCCTTTGGGGGATTATCAAAAGGAAGAAATTAAAAACATTGCTGAACAAAATGGTTTTGAAAATCTTGCCCATAAGAAAGAAAGTTACGAGATTTGTTTTGTGCCTGGTAATGAATACAGGGATTTTCTTAAACATAGAAAACCTAACCTGGAAAAAAATGTTGATGGCGGTGATTTTATTGATGAACAAGGCAACGTGGTAGGGAAACACAAAGGATATCCTTTTTATACCATAGGGCAAAGAAAAGGACTTAATATTGCTTTTGGTTCGCCAAGATACGTTACAAAAATAGATGCTAAAAACAATAGGGTATACCTCGGAAAAAGAGAGGGCATTTTGAAAGAATCAATGACCCTTTCAAAGGTCAATTTTGTTAAATATCAAAGTATACCTACTGGCAAGACATTTATTACCAAAATTCGATATAAGGATAAGGGAACCTATTCATCTGTTGATGAAAAAAATGGAAATTTGATAGTGAATTTTCATTCGCCGGTATCAGCTATTGCCCCGGGACAATCGGCAGTAGCCTATGAAGGTGAAGATGTTGTTGCTGGAGGCATTATTGATTAGCAAGGTCTTTAGTGATTGGTTTTCCAAAAACATGGATTAATAAATATTTTTTTGTAGTTTTACATTGTATATGAAACTTTATAACCATCATAGAACAACCGGGCGGAGTTATCATTTCTTTCTGCTAATAACCATTTCATTCATTTTGCCTTGTTTATTATCTTGCAAAAAAGATAAAGACTTACCTCCTGCATACCTTGGCTACGACTATTTTCCTTTTGATACGGGTCATTATGTAGTTTATGATGTACAGAAAATTACTTGGGATGATTTTTATGAACCTCCTCTTGTTGATACTCAACATTATGAAGTAAAAGAGGTGTCCGAATCTTTTTTTACAGATAATGAAGGCCGTAAAACCCTCCGAATAGAAAGATATAAGAAAGAACATGATACAGCATCATGGCAACTTATTGATGTGTGGATGGCAAACCGTACCAACAAAAGTGGCGAAAGAGTAGAAGAGAACACAAGGTATGTTAAGCTTGTTTTTCCCATTAAATACGGGCAGTTTTGGGATGGCAATTCATACAATATTCTCGAAGAACAAACCTATGAATACCAGGATATTTTTCAGCCATATTCACTTGATACAATAAGTTTTGACTCCACAGTTACAGTACTTCAAAATGACGAATTTACCCTAATAAGCAACAAATATGCCTTAGAAGTATATGCCCGCAACATTGGTATGGCCTATAAAAGATTTATAGATGTTGAAACCGAAACCAATGGAGAAGTAAAAAGCGGTTTAGACCTTACATTGAAAATTAAGGCTTCAAATAAAATAAAACAGTAAAATTCGGGTTACAATTAACATCAATACAAAATGGTAAGTTCTTTTCACTCTTTTTAAAATTTGTGACAACACTTTGATTTTGTGCACTCTATAAAAATCCATCGTGAGTTTCTCAATAATTATCCCAGGCATTGCCTGTTTCATTTTTTGTAATGAACTAACGATGTTTTAACTTTGTATACTTTAATGATTAAAAAAAACGCAAACAAAACCAGGGAAGTTTTTATGCACACAATAGAACCTTTTTATAATTGGATAGATAATTACAGTGCCGCCGAAGATGAGCTCTCACCATTTTATAGGCGCGAATACAGTGAGTTTGAGTTTAACTATTCCATTTATGATCACTGTATCCACCCACAATGGGATTATTTTGGATCTTCAACCCTTTTTATTAAAATACTTTTCGCCGATTACGAGCAAGGCTTTAGCATTATTGAAATGTTTGGTGAATGGAACGATTGCCTCTATAACGACATTATGTATTTTAAGCGCAACGTAATTGAAGTAATGGTGAATTACGGTATCAATAAGTTCATATTAATAGGCGAAAATGTACTAAATTTTCATTATTCCGATGATTCTTATTATGAAGAATGGTTCCAGGATATTGAAAATGGTTGGATAACTGCCATAAACTTCCGTGATCATGTGATAGAAGAATTTAAAAAAATCTACTTAGGAAATTATATGGTTTTTGGAGGCGAATTTGATTATTTCTACTGGAGAAAATATACCCCTTACCAGCTATTTAATAAAGTAGACAGTCATGTTGCAAGGCGGATAACAGCTTAAACCAGTATTAATCTACATTCCTTATTGATTATTTCCTGTATTGTCAAATTCTTCCTGTGAATCTATAAAGTAAGATTCATTTCAAAAATTGCATTTATCACAAGGAATGTTATTCTGTTGATATTGATAGAATGTCATGTTTTTTATGATATAGCTTTGCCAACAAAAAATAATTTGTTTATGTTTGTTATAACATATTTATTTAAATTCTATTTATTTCAACAAAAAAACTACTATCATGAAGAAATTAGTTATTATTTTAGCAGTTATCATGCTTCCGGCTACTTGTGCTTATAACCAAGTAAATCATCATGCTACCAATGCAACAGGCAATTATGCAAGCGCCATTGGAGATTCTACATCTTCTACTGGATATGCTTCTTTTGTAAGTGGTTTAAACTCCATTGCTATGGGAGATTTTTCATTTGCCGCTGGTAAAAATATTACAACAGATGGAATAGGTTCATTTGGGCTAGGAGCATATAATAATGCCGAAGGACATGCATCAGGAGTTTTAGGAACAAGATCATCTGCTTTAGGTACAGGATCAATTGCTATCGGAAATAAAGTGAGTTCATTGATGTCATATAGCATTGCAATTGGTCAAGGAAAACATAACCATCCATTAGAGAATAACATCCCAAGCAGCTTAATGATAGGTTTTGAAAGTGATATCCCTACATTCTTTGTTGGGCCTTCTTATGGTGTAGGCTCTTTAGGGAAAATAGGCATTGGTACTACCGATCCAGGCAGTCGTGTCCAAGTTAATGGCAATATGGCTGTTGGGTACGACCAAAATACAAACGCACCAGACAATGGTTTAGTAGTTAATGGGAACATGGGAATTGGTACAAATTCTCCTGGATACGCAAAATTGCATATCGATAGGAATAACACTATAGGGAGTTGGGGAAATATGGATGTTTCAAAATCTATATTAAGATTAGAAGGACTGAATTATGACATGTATTTGGATGATAATACCATAGTAACTGATGGCATTTTGCAAATAGGAACAATAACTGATTATGATATTTCAATAGGTACAAATGATGCAGAAAGAGTCAGGATATCAAGTGAAGGGAATGTTGGAATAGGTGTGGAAGAGCCTAATGAACAGCTTGAAGTAAATGGCAATATTCTTCTAAAAACATCAGATAACGGTATCATCTTAAAATCACCCGATGGGTCTGAATGGAAACTTCAAGTTGATAACAGTGGCGAAATGATATTGGAACAAGTTAGCAATAAAGCAGTCGAAAAAAAGGATAATACAGTTTTATATCCAAATCCTTCACAAAACATAATACATTTGAGTTTAGCCAATATAGAAATTACATATCCTATAATTGTAGAAATATTTAATATGAAAGGAAGAAAGGTTTTTATCTGCCCTTATAATATTCCAGAAATTGCCATTGATATTTCCGCCTTTGAAACCGGTACATACTTTGTAAAGGTAAAAGATGACAAGCAAAACGTGGTAATCTCCAGGAAATTAATTAAACATTAAATAGGATTCTATGCAAAACAAGCATTTCAAAGCACCATGAATTCCCAGGCTCGGCGAATTCTGTGCCTTCGATGTAAAATTCAAGACAAAAAGAAAATTAAAATAGACCCATTCCACAATTTCCGCCGATGCAACCTAACTGCAAGAAAAACAAAACAGCAGATCGGCGGAGGCTGTTTTGTTCCTAAATAATGCTACAAACATGAAACCCTTTCAGGCAATTTATTCAAATCAAGTGTTTTCATTGTAATACATTACTTGTTTTAAATCCTTTTAAACATAATCATTATTAAACCTAATCCCTACGATAAGCACATCATCCATTTGATCGATACTTGAGCGCCAGTTTTCAAAGATATTGTCCAATTCTATTTTTTGTTCTCTCATGGGCAAACTTTGAATATTAATTAGCGTTTTCCTGAAATTTGATCTTGAAAACTTACGTTTCTTTTCACCACCAAATTGGTCAATAAACCCATCTGAAAGGATATAAAGAGAATCGCCAGGTTCAACTTTTATGGTATGATTGGTAAAAGGTATAAACATATCTTCCTTATGCGAAACTTCAATAGGTTGGCAATCAGCCTTGTATTCAAGCAGGTTCTTGTTTCTTATGATATACAATGGATTAAATGCCCCGGCATATTCAAGCACCATTGTGTCCCTGTCGTAAACACAAAGTGCTAAGTCCATGCCGTCTTTAAGAAGCATCTCGTCCTTGTTGTTCGATTTAAAAGTATTATTGATTTTTTCATTGAGTTTGTCAAGGATTTCGGCTGGGTTTGAAATATTATTTTCTTCTAAGGTTTTATTTAAAAGATTATGTCCAATAATACTCATGAAGGCGCCTGGTACACCATGCCCAGTGCAGTCTACTGCTGCAAAATAAATTTTGTTATTCTTTTCCTCCATCCAGAAAAAATCCCCACTCACAATATCCTTTGGTTTATACAGGACAAATGAATCAGGAAATGGGTTGATAATAGAAGACAAAGGAACAAGGATTGCTTCTTGTATTTGTTTTGCATATTCTATACTGCTTGTAATATAGTGATTTTGCTCCTCAATTTTCCCTTTCTGCTTTTCAATAGCAGTTTTTTGGCAGGTCAAGTTATGGTAATATTCTTCCAACTTGTCTTTTTGCGCTTCAATCTCATCACGTTGGTGAATGATCCTGCGGTTTTTTGCTTTTAGTAAGTGGTAGTTTTTTTGCTTTTGTATCAATTCAAAAATATAAATGCCTATCAATGCTAATATCAGAACAACACCAAGAATCAATATTATGGTAATGATTTTGTTCTGACGGCTTTTTAATACTTGTATATTGTTATCTTTTTTTAAAAGTTTCAGCTCTTTGTTCTTTTTGTCAGTTTCGTACCTTGCTTGTAGTTCGTTAATTTGCTCATTGGTTTTTAAATTGTATAAACTATCTTTTAATTGGGAAAATTGCTTAAGATTATTATAGGCCTTGTATTTATTGCCTGTTTTTTCATAAATCTTGGTTAGTTCCTCGTAATTTCCTATCATGATTCTCTTTGCACCAATTTTTTTTGAGATAGAGAGGCTTTCTTCAAAATACCGGATAGATTTATCATACTGTTTTTTTACCTTGTAAATGGTACCTATATTATTTAGTGTAAAAGCAATACCTTTTCTATCATTGATATGTTTTTTTATTTCCAAAGATTTTTTATAATATGCTAATGCTTTATTATAATCTCTTTTCTTTGAGAAAATGTTAGCAATGTTATGATAACAAATGGCAACACCCTTTGTATTGTTGATCTGTTCTTTTATTTCTAATGCTTTTTTAAAATATACAAGCGCTTCTTCGTATCTATCCATAAAATAGTTAACCCCTCCAATAGCAATTAAAGCATTAGAAGCCCCTTGCATATCTTGTAATTTTTTCTTTATTCTTAAAGATTTTTGAAAATATTCCTGGGCCATATAGGGTTTTTCTTGGATCAAATAGATATTTCCCAGGTTATAGATGATCTTCGAGATCATAAGAGAATCTTTTAAAAACTCTTTATATTTCAAGGCTTCAGTATAATTTTCAATAGCCTTGTTATAATTGCCTCTATTTTTGTAAATAACTCCTATACCATTATATGATGCAACTATGCCATACCCATAATTGATCTGTTTACTTTTGTTTAAAGCATATTGGTGATATTTGATGGCCTTAGCATATTTTCCCGTATTTTTGTAGATATTTGCTATATTGTTGAGTATATCAACAATTTTCCTCTCATCCTTTTTAACATCTAAATATTTGAGTATTGAAAAATAAGTAGCTTTTGCATTATCATAATCGCCCGTATTGGAATAGATATATCCTTTGATTTTTAAAGCCTTATAAATTCCTTTTTTGTATGAGATGTTTTTCGAAGTTTCGTAAATTTTATCAGAAAAATAGAGGGTCTTTTTGGGGAGTGTATCTTTATTGGATTTACAATATTCAATTAGTTCAATAATTAAATTTGTGTCGGGATTTTCTAGTTGGCTTATAGAATCTATATATTCAAGAGGATAATAATCATCAATATCATAAGCTTTAGTAATTGATGCAAAAAAGAGCATTAAAATGGTTATGAATAAAATTAGACTTCTCATTCAAAATTTTTTTAATTGAATTTAATACCAACAACGATCACATCATCCACCTGTGGAATGTCTTTTTTCCAATCATAAAAAGTATTTACTATTTCTTCTTTTTGCTTATTCATGGGGCTTTTATGTATATTTAATAAGAGATTTCTTAACCTTGTTTGAGAAAATTTTCGCCTGTCTGTACCTCCAAATTGATCTGTAATACCATCAGAAAATAAGAATATCATATCGTTTTTTTGTATATGGATGGTATGATTGGTAAAAGGGATATAAGACTTCTTGGTAGAGACTTCAATGGGCTGAACATCGGCTTTATACCTTACTAGGTCACCATTATGAATGTGGTATAGCGGGCAAAAAGCCCCGGCATATTCCAGGATATTGCTATTAGGGTCGTAAGAACATAATGCCATATCCATCCCGTCTCTTACTAAGGAAGAACTGTTATCATCATAATTAAAATGCAGGGTAGAATTGATTGTCCTATTAAGGTGGTCGAGAATATCAGAGGGTTTTGTATAATCATTGTCATTCATAGTTTGATTGAGGAGATTATGGCTAACAATACTCATAAAGGCGCCAGGCACACCATGCCCCGTGCAATCGACAACAGCAAAGTAAATTTTCCCCTTTTTCTTGAATGCCCAAAAGAAATCTCCACTTACTATATCCTTCGGAATAAGCAGTAAAAAAGAAGTCGAAAAAATGTCTTTAAGGATTTTTGGAGATATAAGAACCGCCTGTTGAATAAGTTGGGCATATATTATACTATCAGTAATATACATGTTTTTATCTTCTATCTCGTTTCTTTGCCCCTCAATTTCCTCTTTCTTTTTTGATAATTCAAAGTATAGTTCTTCCAAGTTATTTCTTTGGCTCTCAATTTCTTCTTTTTGTTGTTGAATTTCTTGATTTTTATCGCTGAGCAACTGGTTGGCTTTCTTTTTTTGCCTAAAAGCCCTGTAAATTATAGAAAGAACAAGAAAAAGCAATACAATTCCTCCTATTAAAGAAAAGATCAAAACCCTAATTCGATTGTTTTGTAATTTTTGATACTGCTTTTCTTTTTTCAATAATGCTATTTCTTTTTCCTTTTTTTCTGTTTCATATTGTGTTTGTAATTCAAGGAATTTCTTGGTACTCTTTTCATTATAAAGCGTATCTTTAAGTTGTGAGTGTTTTTTAAAAAAGTAATAGGCCTGGTTATAATCATTTTGTTTTGCATAAACCTCGGAAATAAGCTTAGCATTTTCGGAAAGACGGTTTTTGTCACCCATTTCATTAGCCAGGGTAGTGCTTCTGAATAAATAATTAAGTGCTTTTTTGTATTGATTGCTAAGAAAATATGTTTCACCTATGTTATAAAGTGTAATGGCCATCCCTCTTTTATTTCCTATTTCTTGTTTTATTTCCAATGCTTCAAAATGCTTTTCTAGGGCTTTATTAAGTTTTTCTTGTACTTGGTAAATGACTGCTAAATTTCCAAGCGCTGAGGCGGCAAACTTTTTATTGCCACTATTTTTGGCAAATTCAATCGTTTGGTTATAATATTTAATGGCGTTTTCATAATCTCCCATATGTTTATAAACAATACCCATATTATTCAATGACCTTAATTTACCTTTTACATTATTGATTTCTCCAGAAATTTGTTTAGATAGTGAGTGAAACTCTAATGCTTTTTCATATTCTTTCATTTCCAAATGAATAATACCAATATGGTTGTATGATCTTGCCATGAGCATTTTTGCATCAATTGCAGAACTGTAGTCCAGGGAGTTGAGTTGGTGTTCTAATGCTTTTGTATTATCACCGATAAGCGAATAGGTGATGGCCATATTGCATAAGGCTTGGGCTATTCCATTGGTATCTTTTATGTTTTGGAATATCTTGTAAGCTCTATTATAATGTGATATGGCTTGTTTATAAAAATTTTTATTGTAATAAATACTGCCAATATTATAATTTGAAACAGCCTTGCCTTCCTTGTAACCTATCTCTGTAGCAATAGAATCTGCAAGTTTCGCGTATTCAAAAGCCTTTTCTATGTCGAAGGAAGAAAAATCTTTGGCAAGGTTGTTAAGGATATCTACTTTCAGTTTTTGATCTTCAACTATGTTTAGCTCGTTAAGAAGACTGTCAAACTTCAATTGTTCGTTTGATATTGACAATAAAGGATGTAAACAGCAATATATAAGTATAAATACGTATTTTTTCCAGTTAAAACCCATCATAATATCTATTAAAAACGCTTGCACCCCTTGTGAAATAATAATTTTGCTTGGATAAATTTAAATAAAAATTTCCTAATAAAAAAGCGTAGTTGTATTGATAAAAAAAAGACAAAGATTAAATTACAATTTCATCCCTATAAAAAGGACATCATCTACTTGCTCGTTATCACCTTTCCAGTCTTTAAAAATATGAACAAGTTGATTTTTCTGTATGTTGCATGGTTGGTCATGGATATTTATCAGTAACTCCCTAAGCCTTTTGTACATGAATTTTTTATTTTGGGGACCGCCAAACTGATCGGTATACCCGTCGGAGTATAAATATATGGTATCACCCGGTTGTATTTTGATGGTTTGTTCTTGCACATCTATTTCTTCTTCCTCCAGTGACAACCCTAATGGGTAAGCTGTTGATTTATATTGAATTAATTCCTTATCTCTTATTAAATATATCGGGTTATGTGCCCCTGTGTATGTTAAATCATAATTAAGTGTATCATATCTTAAAACTGCAATATCCATACCCGATTCAATAATAAACTCGTTATAATGTTCTTTTAGTGCCTTGTATAGTCCTTTGTTTAGGAAATCTAAAATGTTTTCTGGGCTATTAAATTGTTTGTCAAAAACTGCTTGGTTCAATAAATTATTCCCGATTATACTGATAAAAGCCCCCGGAATGCCATGACCACTGGAATCTACAATAGCAATATAAATATAATGATCTTTTTTTTCAATCCAGTAAAAATCACCACTTAGAATATCTTTGGGTTCAAAATAAATAAAAGATTCAGGGATGATCTTTTGAATTTGCTGCGATTGTGGCAGAATAGCATCTTGAATAAACTTTGCATAGGTTATGCTATCTGTAATGTATTGGTTTTTCTTATCAATAATGTCGTGTTGTGTTTGTATTTCTTCTTTTCTATGGTTTAGTTCATTATATAATTCTTCTAAGTTGTTTCTCTGGCTAAGTATTTCTTCTTTTTGTTGATGTATTTCTGTTTTTTGATTTATAAGGTTTTTATTCAGCTTGTATCTTTGCCTATATGACTTAAAAATAAAAATAAAAAATACCAATATGATAATTATTCCAACAAACAGGGCTCCCAAAAACAGGCTGTCATTCTGCAATTTCACAGCCCTAACCTCTTCTTGCTGTTTTAGATATTCAATTTCTTCTTTACGGTTGCTTTTGTCATATTTTAATTGTAAATCGTTTATTTTGCGGGAATTGATTTGGTTGTTGAGTATTTTATTTACCTTAAAAAACTTATAACCATTTTCTAAGGCTAGGGAGTAATTGCCGGTTTTGGAATAAATATTCATAAAAGCCCGGTATATATCTCTTAATAGAAACTTGTCTCCAGCCTTTTGTGCATGATTTAAGCTAACTTGAAAATTTGATAAAGCTTCTTCGTATAGCCCCATTTCATTTTTCACTGAGCTAATATTATAAATGGCATGTGCAATGCTCTTATTATTGCCAATGTCTTTTTTTATTTCCAAAGATCGATATTGATATTCAAGCGATTTGCTGTATTGTTTAAGAGCTTCATAAACATTGCCAATATTTCCCAAGGTTATTGCCAAGGTTCTTTTATCACTTGCCTTTTCCGAATAATTAAGCGCTTTAAAAAAACTATCCAGGGCAATATCATATTTTTTTTGTCTTGAATAAATTATACCAATATTATTATAAGCTAGGGCTATTCGTTTTACGTCCCCAATGGCTTTTCTTAAATTGATGGACTTCATGTAATATTCAAGTGATTTTTCGAAATTATTTTCCCTTTCGTATACGATTCCAATATTGTTGTATGTATTGGCCATTCCAACCGTATCATGTTCTTCTTCGTAAATGTTAATAACCTTGAAAAAAATTTCCACTGCTTTTGCATTATTACCTGTAATAGAGTAAATAACCCCGATTCGTTGTAAAAGGCTCACCCTGGCTTTATTTTCAGGGTTTATCTCTGTATATATTTTTAAAGATTTTTGGAGTTTTTCTAATGCGTCAATAAAATTACCTTTGATATAATGTATTGTACCAAGATTTTTGAGGCACAAAGCTTCTCCTTCTTTATATTTTAGCTTCTTTGAAATATCCAAAGCTTTTTTGGCAAAATGCATAGCCGAATCAGGATAGGTATGCATGAGTTGCTCAGAAAGCCGGCTTAACACATTTACCCTACTAGTATCAATCCCTGTTTTCTTTAAAACAGCCGTAAGACTATCTGATATATTCGGTCGCTTGGCATAAATATGCGCTGGTTTGAAAAGCAACAATACAATGAAAGCTAATGAAATTAATACGGATATCCTTCTATATGTATAAGCTTCCAAAATTCTTGTTTTTGATTGTTAATCAAATTTAATAAAAAATCCTGATAATCGGGATTTATTTTATACGATTTTAAAACAGGAATGTTCAATTATAGGAATAGGAAAAACAAAAACTATAAAATCAAATGCTAAGTTATTGTAAATTTAAATTTTTATACCAATCACCAAAACATCATCGATTTGTTCATGATTTCCTTTCCAATCATTAAAAGCTTTTTCAAGTTCATACTTTTGGTTATGTATATCTACTGGTTGGAGTTCGATAAGGAGTTTTTTAAAATTTTTACTCAAAAATTTTCTTCTTACAGGCCCTCCAAATTGATCATAATAACCATCTGAAAATAAATATAAAGCATCTCCTTCTTTCAAATCAATCTTTGTTTGGTGGTAAGTATTAAAGCTATCATTAAAAGGTGTGCCAATAGGAAAATAGTCTCCTTTAAAATCTGTAAGTTCTTTATCCCTGATGAGATACATAGAATTTTTAACACCAGAGAATAAGAGTGTCTTTTGTTGTACATTGATTTTACAAATTACCATATCCATTCCAACTTTTACATCCGTGTTGTCTTCACTTCGTCTAAAGGTAGCATATAGTGCATTATTAACATAGTTTAAAATCTCCTTTGTATGGTCCAAGTTGTGTTCATTCAAAGCTTGGTTAAGCAAATTACTAGCCACAATGCTAGTAAAAGCACCAGGCACCCCATGCCCTGTACAATCAACTGCTGCAATAAAAATATTGCCATCTTTCTGGTCTATCCAATAAAAATCGCCACTTACAATGTCTTTGGGCTTAAATAGAATAAAAGACTTGGGTAATAACACCGTAACCAGCTCATTAGCTGGCAGAAATGCATCTTGTATCCTTTGGGCATACTTGATGCTATCAGTAATGTTTTTATTTTTCTTTTCAATTTGGTTTCTCTGGTTTTCTATCTCGTCCCTTTGGGCTTCAATTTCTTCCTTGTGTTGCGATATCTCAGCATTATGCAATTGCAATAATTGGTTAGATTTTTGTTTTTGCCTGTATGCAATAAAGATTAACAAAATTATTACCAATAAAATAACGATTCCTCCAAAAACAATATACAATAATAACCTGCTACGCTTTAATTCAGAGTTTTTTAGCTCTTGATCTTTTTTAAGAAGAATTATTTCTTTGTTTTTTTTCTCGGTTTCATAAATGGTTTGCATCTCTGTAAGCTTCTCTTTAAACTCTTCATTATATTGGGTGTTGTATATTTTCATATACTTTTTATGGTAATCATAGGCTAATTTGTAATTTCCTAATGCTGCATAGGAGTTTGACATTTCCCGGTAATTATCATCAATTTTAGAACGGAAATCTATTTTAAAACTTACTTCCAAACTTTTTGAAAAATATTCAAGCGCTTTGGTATGCTTTCCTATAGAAGAATAAATTGTTCCTAAATTGTATAATGAAATAGAAGAGCCTTGTTTGTAACCTAAATCATTGTAAATTTTCAAGGCTTTTTCAAAATATTCCAGGGCCTTTGAATTGTATTTCATTTGTTGGTAGGCTGAACCTATATTGTTAAACAATTTTGCAATCCCTATTTTATCATTGATATCTCGTTTTAATTTTAAAGCTTTTTCATAATTTTGTATAGCTTTTTGATACATTTCTTCTTTGCAATAGAGAATTCCAATATTGTTAATCGTAGAGGCAACATCTTTTAAATCACCCAATTTTTCTTTTAAAGTTAATGATTTCCTGTAATATTCAAGGGCTTTGTCATATGCACCTTGATCAGAATAAATATTGCCTATATTATTCAAAGCCTTACTATTTTCGCTTATAAACCCTGCTGCTGAATAAATCTTTTGTGCTTTAATATAATAATCCAAAGCTTTTTCATTGTTGCTCTGGCTTTCATATATTGTTCCAAGGTTATTATAAGCAGTGGCAACCCCATACTTATCTTCAATCTTTATATTTACTTCCAAGGCCTTGTTATAATATTCCAAAGCGCTGGTAAAATTCCCTTTGTTACTATATACACTTCCAATATTATTTAGTGCAGAAGCTACCCCTTTAAGGTCGTTAATATCTTCCCTTATTTGAAGGGCTTTCATATAATTTCCCAAGGCTTTTATGTAATCTCCTTTATTATCATAAATAATACCAAGTAGCATTTGCGCATCGGCTATACCCTTTTTATAACCGTTTTTAGTGGCAATTCTTAAGGCCCTATTAGCATATTCTTTCCCTGCATCTGGGGTTTCAAAAAGAATTTCCCAGCTTAGGTCGTTAAGGATATTGACTTTCTCATTTGCATTCTCTGTTTTTTTTATCAAGTTTTTTAGACTGTCTACTTTTTTTGTTGCAGAGGAGTCTAAAACCATGATACAAAAAATAAAAGCCAATATATAGACAGGTATAAAGCGCATATAATCAACAAATATAACTTGAAAAATCAAAGGTATAAAATAATCCTGATTTCGTTGTGAATTTTAAAAATGAAATTTTAATTTTATAAAAAGTTTCAAATAGGATTTTTTATGATACAAACAAGAAAGAAATTAAGTAAACAACTTTTAATTATTGCTTTTTTGGTTATTAATTCGATTATAGCTTTTTCTCAAGAAAGCTGGGAAGAAAAGCGGCAAAAATACAAACAGGCCCTCAAAACCGCTGACTTTCAAACTGCCCTGGATATGGCCGTTCAGGCAAAAAATACAGCTTACGAAAAATATGGCAAGCAGCATAAAAATTATGCTATTTCGCTTAACGACTTAGGGTTATTATTAAGGCATCTTGGCAAATATAATGAGGCAAGGCCATTATATGAAGAGGCCTTGTCAATAAAAAAGAATCTTTATGGTGTAAAACATCCCAATTATGCTACTTCGCTTAATAATCTTGCAGGGCTTTTGGTTGAGTTAGATCAGTATAATGAGGCAGAGCCTAAGTATAACGAAGCCATAGAAATTTATGAAAAATCATTAGGAACCGGGCATTATAATTATATTAACTCGAAGTTTAGCTTGGGAAAACTCTATCATAAAAAAGGAAATTTTTCAAAGGCAGAGCAACTTTACAGGGAAACCATTCCCAAGAAAAAGGAAATATTAGGAGAGGCACACCCAGATTACTCAAACTCCCTTTCAAACTTGGCTTCATTGCTAAGAACCATAGGAAACTACCAAGAGTCAATGAAACTATATAACGAAGCGCTTCAATTGAAAGCTAATGTTTTTGGAGCTGAACATCCTTATTATATAGCTACTTTAACAAACCTTGCATCGCTATATACTGATATGAAGGAATATGACGAAGCAGAACCTCTATACCTTGAAGCGCTTGAACTACAGGGCAAATTACTTGGTAAAGGACACCCTGATTATTCTTTAACATTGAATAGCCTTGCAGGCTTATACAATAATATAGGAGAATATGACAAAGCAGAGCCTCTTTTTAAAGAAGCTATGGATATTCGGAAAGAAATGCTGGGAGACAATAACCCCAAGTATGCTAAATCATTGGATGATATGGCGAATTTATATTTCTCGAAAAACAACTTTGAGAAAGCCGAACAATTGTTATTAAAGGCTTTACAAATAAGAACAAACACAATAGGTAAAAAACACCCCGATTATGCAACAACAGTTAAAAACCTTGCCCTTTTATACTTAGAACAATCAAGGTTTAGCGAAGCCGCACCATATTTCGAGGAGCTTACTTCATTAAGGTACTCCCAGGTACAGGATAACTTTGCTTACCTCAGTAATAAAGAAAAAGAGAAATATTGGAACATGTTCAAAAAAGAATTTGATATGTATTATACATTTGCCCTGAAATACTACTCGAAAAAACCTTCTTTAACGGCAGAAGCTTATAACAATCATTTATTAACCAAGGGTATTCTTTTTTCGAGCAATGTGCAAGTTAGAGATAACATTCTTAAAAGCCCCAATAAGGCGTTGATAAAAAAATACCATCGTTGGCTAAATTTGAAACAAGAACTCGGTAAGCTTTATTTACTCAGTAGTGAAGAAAGAGTGCAGAAAGTCGCAAGTATCGATGAAATGGAAGATGAGGCCAATCTATTAGAAAAAGAATTAAGTATTGAATCTGATGTGTTTAATAAAGAAAGAAGGTCAAGAAAAGTAACATGGAAAGATATCCAGGGGCAATTGTCTAATAATGAAGCTACCATAGAATTTGTTGCTTTTAACTTCTACCAAGACAAACACTTTACAGATGATAAGTTTTATATGGCTTTAATTATTGATGATACATGTAAATATCCTCACTTGGTAGAGATAGGTACTGAAGATGACATAAGTGTTATGCTGGAAAGTAATCTTTCTAACAGTAATATTAGTGATTACATACTGGAAAAATCGGTTTCTAAAGATCTTTATAATACCCTTTGGAAACCTGTTAGTGAGTTTTTAGATAACAAGCAAACCATTTATATTTCTGTAGCTGGTATCATTAATAAAATATCCATTGGTTCTTTAATTGATCCAGGAAACAATTATTTATTGGAAAAATTCAATTTGCATTTTATAAACAGCTCACGCAACCTAGTAATAAAAGAAAAAGCTAAGATTGATGTACAAAAGGCTTTAATTTATGGTGGGATTGATTATGATGTTGAACCTTCAAAAATGCGTGAAGCAGCTATTCAATATAATGAAAAGCTTTTAGGCAGCAAAATCGACTCAACTATGCTTTCCGTCAGCCATTCTAAAGATAAATGGATACAAACTTGGCGTTTTTTAGAAGGAACCAACACCGAAGCCACAGAGCTTCAATTATTAATGGAAGATAATGGCTGGGATGCTCGTTTATTAAGTGGGCATAAAGCAAACGAGGAATCATTTAAAGCTTTAAGTGGAAAATCGCCAGGAGTCATGCACATCGCATCACATGGATTTTTCTTTGAAGAGCAATCTATTCCGGCGCCAATAGACTTTTTTAATAAAGCGCGAAAAAATGGAGATGACATTGTGAATCCCATGTATCGTTCAGGCATCATTTTGGCTGGTGCCAACCATGTTTGGAAAGGCAACACAGCGCCAAGAGGGGTGGAAGATGGTATTTTAACTTCATATGAAGTGGCTAATACAAATCTTTCAAGAACAAAATTGGTGGTTCTATCGGCCTGCGAAACAGGTTTAGGGGATATTAAAACCGGTGAAGGAGTTTATGGTTTGCAACGCGCTTTTCAATTGGCTGGTGTTAATTCGTTGATAATGAGCTTGTGGACTGTTCCTGATAAAGAAACCATAGAATTGATGAAGAAGTTTTATTCTTATTGGTTTGAAACGGGAGATGAGTATGCTGCCTTTCAAAAAGCGCAGTTAGAGATGAGTGAGAAACATGACCCGTTTTATTGGGCTGCTTTCGTGTTTATCGAGTAATAAAATCAGAATTTTTCAAAAAAAATAGGTAGGTAGCGTTATTTACCCAATATTTTGATTTCTGTTCTCCGGTTTTTTTGTCTTCCTTTCGCGGTTTTATTAGATTCTATGGGTTCCGAATATCCATATCCCTTGTATACTAATCTTTCTTTTTTAATTCCTTGTTCAACCAGGTAATTATAAACGGATTTTGCCCTTTTTTTAGATAGTTGCAGGTTCATTTGCATAGAGCCAACATTATCTGTATGTCCAGATACTTCAATTTTCATTGAAGGTTTTTCTTGCATTAACTCTACAATCCTGTCTAACTCTGAGAATGATTCTTTTTTGAGCTTCCATTCCCCGGTATTAAAGAATATGTTTCTAAGAGCTACTTTGGCACCGGCTTTTTCTTCTTGCATGGTGATATCCATCTCCACATCCTTGTAGCCTTCAGAATCATCAACATCAAAATTCTCTGAATGGAAAAGGAAATTATCTGCTTTTACGTTCATACCGTAATTTTTCCCAGATGGTAATGAAAGTAAATATTTACCTGTTTGACTATTGGGTTTGAATTGTGCAATAACTTCCCCGGTTTCATTATCAATAATTTCAATCACTGCATTAATAGGCATGTTTTCGCGATTTTTTATTGTGCCCTTTACTAAGGTAAGCTTGCTTTCTTCAATTATTGCTGTATCAGTCAAGGATGCAGAAGCATCTGTAAAACCTTGGCCCCGGTATGCCAGTAGCCTGTTTTCTTCGTTGTTGATCACTTCTTTTTCTTTTCCAAGAAAAGTAATGATGTATATATCAGTATTGCCATAACTGTCATTTTTTACAGAAGAGTAATACCCTCTTCTATTGCTGGCACCAAGAGAGAAGTATTTATCTTCACTAGCTGTGTTTATAGGGTATCCAAGGTTAGAAGGAATAGACCAATTGTTGTTTTCTAATATGCTTTTAAAGATGTCAAAACCTCCAATGGTTTGATGTCCATTAGAGCTAAAAAATAATGTTTTACCATCGGGATGAATAAACACACTTTCTTCGTCTAAAGCTGTATTGATTGTTGGCCCAAGGTTAACCGGTTCATTCCATGTGCCATTGCTGTTCTGGGTAGCCATATAAATATCATGCCCGCCATATCCACCAGGCCTATTGCTGTCAAAAAATAAGGTGCGGCCATCATATGAATAAGACGCAGAAGTTTCATGGTATTTAGAGTTTATAGGTTCCGGGAGTCTTTTAGGTTCAGTCCAATTATCACCTTCAAGTAAACATTCGTAAATATCTCCTCCACCTTCACCTCTATAAATTAAGAGTTTTTGTCCATCGGGCGATATTCCAACAACAGCATCATGTTCTTCGCTATTAAGCGGGGGAGGCGGGTTTTGAGGAATACTCCAAGTATTATTTTTTTTATAAGAGATATAAATATCTTCTAAAAATAAGCCATCGTTTTTATCCACTTTGCCCCCGGTAGTATTGGGACGCCTTGAACTAAAAAAAAGCTTGGTTTCATCAGCATTTACTATGGGTGTATACTCGGGGTATGTTGTATTTATCTTATTACCAATATTATCAATAAAAACCCTGGCAGGCTTATTTTTCATTTCAATACCATAATTGCATTCTTTCTTCCTGGCCTGTATTTCTTCAAACATTATGCTAAATTCTGCAGGGTTCAATATTTCTTTAAAATGCTCGTAATATTCAATGGCTTTTTTAAATTCGCTATTGAGTTGGTAAGCTCTTGCCAATTGCAAGTAAAGGTTTTTATTTAAGTTTGGGGTTAGCCTTTCTACATTTTTTAGATGCATTAAGGCTTTTGTTACATTTTCGATATTCATATAACATATTCCCATCTTATAGTTCAGTTCTCCATTATCCGGGTTAAAGTCATAAGCTTTTTCATAATAATCAAGAACAAGTTGCATGGTGGCTTTTTTCTTGTAAGCTTTATCTCCATTTTTTAAACTTTTTTTTGCTTCTTTAAAAGCTTGTTTCTTACCCGGGAAATTTGATTTTTTAAATTCTACATTTTGTGAATATAATTCAAAAGAGAAAAAAATAATTAATAGAATGAACCAAGCATTTTTTAAAAAGTGAGGTTTTATATTAAATGTATTTTTCATTTGCGATAATTATTATAGCAAATATAATGAGAATATTATATTGTAGTAAAATGTTTTATGTAAAAACATTAAAAGTATTGGTAATTATTCACAATATGCAAAAAAAGCCCGTTAACATGTATTGGCAAACGGGCTCCAAATCATTTTTTCATTACTTAAGTAACTATTTCATTAGCTTCCAAATCCTGTCTTTGTTAAAAGTACCTTTAACGAGCCAGTCCTTTGTACCTCCAGAAGTTATGCAGTATAACTTGGTGTATGGTTCTTGAACAGCAAAATTAAGTGTACCCCAATCGCTAACTGTGCCTTTGTATACTCCATCAATGTATACTTCAACATAATAACCGGTAAAGTTGTCAACAACCACATCCAGTTCTACCACATCTACTACTTCATTACCACCTTTTTTAGCTGGAGCCGGTTGAGGGTTTTTATCGTTTTTTGGCGCTCCAAATTGAATGTGTGCGTTGTAATTACGTGTTTTTACAACATCCTTACTTTTGATTTCTTTAATCGTCTTATCCCTGTCTTGAGAAAAAGAATTGTTTAAACCGGTGAAAAACAAGACTAAGCAGAAAATTGATGAGAATAATAAAGTTTTTTTCATATTTATGAATTTTTATGGGTTTTTCTACAAATTTAACGTTTATTTTTGATTAATGCAAGATAATTTTAGGTTAATTAAAGTTAAAACATTAAACTTTAATGCCAATAATGAGTATATCGTCTACTTGTTCATTATCTCCTTTCCATTTTGTATATTGCCCTAGCAAATGTTCTTTTTGTTTTTCCATGTTAAAAGTTTCTATATCTTTCAACATAAATTTGAAGCGTTTATTCATGAACTTCCTATTGTTTTTGCCTCCAAATTGATCTGTATAACCATCAGTAAGGATATAAATATGATCACCCTTGTTAAGTTTAATTTCAATGGTTTCATAAGAAGAAAAATCCTCATCAATAAAGCCAATAGGGTACTTTTCTCCTTTGTATTGGTAAACCTCGCCTTTGCTAACTATGAAAAAAGAACTTTGCGAAGAAGCATATTGCAATTTCAAATTGTTTTTATCAATAACACACAGCGTGATTGCCATCCCTGCCTTTACTTG
Source organism: uncultured Bacteroidales bacterium (assembly GCA_964544705.1). Lineage (GTDB taxonomy): Bacteria > Bacteroidota > Bacteroidia > Bacteroidales > CAZJDA01 > CAZJDA01. Next base: position 502 of record CAZJDA010000071.1, on the reverse strand, counting down.
GTCATCGTAAGATTGATGAAGGGTCCGGTTAAGTTTATGTGTGAGAAAGTTTAATATGTCAGAAGGCTTGATAAACTGGTATTCGTTTAAGGCTTGGTTTAACATATTATTGCCAATAATGCTTAAAAAAGAGCCCGGTACACCATGGCCTGTGCAGTCTACTACAGCAATGTAAAGTTTGTTATTCCTGTTATTAAACCAATAAAAATCGCCACTTACAATATCTTTAGGCAAGTTAATAATAAAATAATCGTCTACCTGGTTATCTAAATAATTAGCTTGTGGTAAAATTGCTTCTTGAATCCTTTTGGCGTATTTGATACTATCAGTAATATGTTTATTTTTACCTTCGATTAGTTTATTTACTTTTTCTAGAATAAGGTTTTTGTTCTCAATTTCATCTCTTTGTGTAGATATTTCTTCCTTTTGTTGTTTTAGCTCTTCATTTATAATCCGCCGTTCCAAATGTACAAAAAATACCATACTTTGACCTGCCAAAATA
>CAZJDA010000070.1:0-22615 GCA_964544705.1 uncultured Bacteroidales bacterium | reverse complement strand
TTGTCTTTACTTTCTCCATGTTGAACAGGTGCATTTCATCGAACCAAGAGTTAGGCAGTGCCATGTGAAGCAACTGACAACTTGAGTTGCGCCAGCGTGTTACGGATATTTTCTCGAAACTACCTTTGTAACCCATTCGCCTAAGTTGCTTGTGCAGCCCTTTCCAACTTTTCCACGATTTCATAATCATCATTCGCAGCCGACGTCGTATCCAAGACATGAGTGATGAAAATAACTTTTTGCTTAATGCTATTCGATAGTACATCGTGTAGCCTTTCAGCAATAGATTCAACTCATAAATGTAATAAAACACCTTGCGCCCTTGTTTGCGTGGCGTAAGCTTCCTAACTTTCTCTTTAAACTTACGAATACTCTTGTCAGATACTGATACTCCGTAATCTCGTAGTACTATACCCAAATATGGTATTCCTTGTTGCAGATTGGTTAGGTGCGTCTTGTCAGTATTTACTCTTAACCGTAAGTCTTTCTCAAGGAAATTAGTGGCTATTGCCCTGTAATTCCCTGCTTGACTTTTAGTCCGTGCAAATATCAAAATATCATCTGCGTAACGAACAATTCTTATCCCTTTACCTTTCATGTACTGGTCGAACCTGTTCAGGTAAATATTGGTCAACAAAGGTGAAATAATTCCACCCAGCGGACGTTTGCTCCCATCTTCTTTTTCAATGTAACCTCGTTTTACTGCTTGTGGCTTGTATGTACCACTTCTGAGTTCTTCATGAAGTTGGCACAGGTTATCGCCTAAGTGTTCTCTGAAATTCTTAACACTTACCCCGTCTATCCCTGCTGTCTTGCTCCCTTTGTTTCTTTTGACCTTATCAAAAGCCTCTGAAAGGTTAGGCAGCGAATAAACTTTGTCGATTAAACTGTACCATTTGCGCATTTGTAAATCCTTTGTTGCAGTGAAATAATTAAGCCCTTGTTCATATATGCAGGTTCTTTGTTCTCGCAGTATTTCTGATGTTTCTAGCTTAATGCAATCTGTCAGAAATTTAAACTTCGGTACTGAACTCTCGCACGGATTGTCCTTAAAGCTAGCTCGCCACAAACTTCTTGGCAATTCCTGTTGATATTTCAACCAACATTGTCTTTGCTTTTACATACATGCAGCTGCATAATTCTTTCATCTTTGGTTTAACTTCACCCCTTCGCACCTGTTAGTGCCTTTTGAGCAATAACAGCCCTTGTAACTTAAATTGCGCCCTTTTGTACAAGGTCATCTGAGTTTTGTCCTCCACCCTGTTGCCAAGGCTTCTTAGGCTCAGACTTCATAACTACTACGGGCTCATCTGCCACCTTCACTCTCTTAACAAATCCTTGTCTTTCGACTTGTTTCTGCTTAGTTCTAAAAAGAACGAGAATAAAGGCTTCCCTTGTTAAGCAAACTATCCTGTTAGCCAAGCCGTCCGTTTTAACATGTGAAAGTATTCGGACATTGGGCATCGGCACTTTTTGCAACCTTACCCCAAACACATGCCAAAATCGGTTTACTTGCGTTACGTTCCGCTAACTTGCTAAGCCTTCCTTCACACCCTATCGTTGCCAATAGCGCACTTGACTTCGCATTGTCTTCCCTCCGATTGGGCGACTCAGTTGTCTTTCAAACTGACGGTATAGTTTGCCTGCAAGGCAAACAAAAAGCGGGCTTAAGCCCGCTTCTGAAAGTATCATGAAAAAGCAAATTCTACTAAAATCTTATTATTAAGCAAGATAACTCTTTGGTATTAATCATTAAGCATAACAGGCATCACAAGCATTAGGATATCTTCTTCTTTATTTTCGCTGTCAACTGGTAAAATGAGCCCCGCTTTATTAGGTTCGGATAACTCAAGGTTTACTTCTTCCGTATCAATATTATTCAACATTTCCAATACAAATCTTGAATTAAAACCTATCTCAATATTCTCACCCTCGTAGTTGCAAGTAAGCCTTTCTTTTGCTTCGTTAGCAAAGTCAACATCTTCTGCGTTAAGGATTAATTCTTGGCCTGAAATATTAAGTTTTATTTGATGTGTTGACTGGTTAGAGAATAGCGACACACGTCTTATTGCATTGAGGAAAGGCAAACGTTGAATGGTCATTACATTAGGACTTTCGTCTGGGATAACAGCCTCGTAATTGGGGTATTTTCCATCAATTAAGCGGCAAACCAGCTTGTAATTCTCAAAAGTGAATAATGCATTGGTTTCATTATATTCTATCCTCACGTTCATCTCCTCGTCATCTGGGAGAATTGTTTTTAATTGGTTAAGAGGTTTTTTGGGAATGATAAAATTTGCCGTATTATCTGAATGAGCGTCATTTCTTCTATAACGGACAAGTTTGTGAGAATCTGTTCCAACAAAAGTAATATTTTCGGGGCTTAATTCACAGAACATTCCCGTCATTACTTGTCTTAATTCGTCATTACCGGTCGCAAAAATGGTTTTTGTAATCGCGTGGTAAATGATGGAAGCATTGATATCAATTGTTGCCGATTGTTCTATTTCAGGAAGTTTTGGAAATTCCTCCGAGTTTTGCCCTGCAAGTTTATACTTTCCTTCGCCTGCTGTAATTTCTACACCGTAATTTTCCGGGTCTATTGTAAAGGTTAAGGGTACATCAGAGAATGTTTTCAGTGTATCCAATAAAAGCCTAGCTGGAATAGCCACGCTTCCGGGCTCCTCTGACATGGTGACCGGGATTTTCGATATCATCGTTGTTTCCAAGTCTGATGCCGATACGGTGAGTGAATCTTCTGTTAATTCAAACAAAAAATTATTTAATATCGGCAAGGTGTTATTGGTATTTAACACTCCGCCAATAGACTGCAGATTTTTCTGTAATACCGAGCTTGATACTATAAACTTCATATCTTTTATTTTTTATTCAAATTGGAGTGCAAATGTAACTTTTTTACTTTAAAAAATGAACAATTTTTTTAAAAAAAACACTTTGTTTTACATTAAGTAAAGTCCTAAAAAACAGCAAAATAAAAAAGGCAGTAGAGTTTACTGCCTTTCATTCTAGGAGATTATTTTTTCTTCTTTTTATCTTTTTTCTTCTTGTCTTTTTTGCCTTTGTCTTTCTTCTTATTTTTCTTCAACTTCTTCTTTTTATCTTTCTTATCTACTTTCTTCTTTTTCTTTATCTCTCTTTTACTATCGTCTTCAAAGGCTTTTTCATCAATCTCCTTATCAATGTCCTTTTTTACTGTTGTTTTTTTTTTATCTCAGCTTGTGAGGCAGCAAGTCTTGCTATTGGCACCCTGTATGGAGAGCAGCTTACGTAGTCCATGCCCACATTGTGGCAGAATTCCACTGAGCTGGGTTCTCCACCATGCTCACCACAAATACCTACTTTAAGTTCGGGCTTTGTTTTTCTTCCCCTTTCTGTTCCCATTCTCACTAATTCTCCAACACCTTCCTGGTCTAATACTTGGAATGGGTCTTCTTTAAGGATGTTCTTCTCTAAGTAAATGGGCAAGAATTTACCTGCATCATCCCTGGAGTATCCAAATGTCATTTGTGTTAAGTCATTGGTTCCGAAAGAGAAGAAATCGGCAGATTCAGCGATCTTATCAGCCGTAAGTGCAGCCCTTGGTATTTCTATCATGGTACCTACCAGGTGTTCAATGCTATCATTTCTTTCTTCAAATACCTTTTTTATCGTATCTCTAACGATGCTTTCTTGCATCTTCATTTCTTCATGGGTGCCGGTTAAAGGAACCATGATCTCTGGTATTGCCGTGATATTCTTTTTCTTAAGGTTCAAAGCGGCTTCTATGATAGCCCTGGTTTGCATCTCGGTAATTTCAGGGTATGTATTGCCAAGTCGGCAGCCCCTGTGTCCCAGCATTGGATTGAATTCAGCCAAATTGTCAACGCTTGCTTTTATCTCCTCAACGCTCACGCCCATTTCTTCAGCCATTTCTTTTTGGTTGGCCTCTTCATGGGGAACAAACTCGTGCAATGGTGGATCTAACAAGCGAACTGTTACAGGTAAGTCGCGCATAGCTTCAAAAATCCCTTCAAAATCCTTTCTTTGGATAGGTAGCAACTTATCAAGCGCTTTTCTTCTACCTTCTTCACCAGAAGCCAAAATCATTTCGCGCATGGCTTTAATGCGGTCGCCTTCGAAGAACATATGTTCTGTACGGCAAAGGCCAATACCTTTTGCTCCAAAATTTCTTGCTACAATACTATCATTAGGGCTGTCAGCGTTTGTGCGAACATACATCCTGGAGAATTTATCTGCCAATTCCATCAATTGTCCAAAATCACCGCTGAGTTCAGGGTCTTTGGTTTTTACTTTACCTTCGTATACTTCTCCTGTACTACCGTTTAACGAGATCCAATCACCTTTATTAAAAACTTTTCCATCGATGGTAAGGGTTTTATCCTTATAATTGATTTTAGCAGCGCCGGCTCCAGAAACGCAGCATTTCCCCATTCCCCTTGCAACAACTGCGGCATGTGAAGTCATACCACCACGGGCAGTTAAAATACCTTTGGCAACGTTCATACCCTTAAGGTCTTCAGGAGATGTTTCTATTCTCACCAAGATCACATCTTTTCCTTCATTAGCCCATTTTTCTGCTTCATCAGCAAAGAAAATAATCTGCCCTGTAGCAGCGCCAGGTGATGCGGGAAGCCCTTTTGCTAAGGTTTTGGTTTCTTTAAGCGCTTCTGGTGTAAAAATAGGGTGAAGCAGGTCGTCAAGCCTCATAGGTTCTACTCTTAGAACGGCTTCTTCTTCTGTAATCTTTCCTTCTTTGAGCATATCCATGGCAATTTTTACCATAGCTGCACCGGTTCTTTTACCATTACGGGTTTGCAGCAACCAAAGTTTACCTTCTTGAATGGTAAACTCAAGGTCTTGCATATCCTTGTAATGGTCTTCCAGTTTCTTTTGTATCTCGAATAATTCGTTATAGAGTTTTGGCATAGTTTCTTCCAATGAAGGATATTTAGACGCCCTTTCATCTTCCAAAACACCTGCCAATTTAGCCCAGCGCAGAGATCCTTCTTTGGTAATTTGTTGTGGTGTCCTGGTACCAGCAACAACATCTTCACCTTGCGCATTGATAAGATATTCACCATTGAAGAGATTTTCTCCAGTACCTGCATCTCTTGTAAAGGCAACGCCGGTAGCCGAGGAATCACCCATGTTACCATAAACCATGGCTTGTACGTTAACAGCAGTGCCCCATTCTTCGGGTATACCATTAATTTTGCGGTAATATTTGGCTCTTTCGTTCATCCAACTATCAAAAACAGACATTACAGAACCCCATAATTGTTCCCATGGATCCTCGGGAAATTCTTTACCTATGGTATCTTTAACGGCTTTTTTAAATCTTTTAACAAGTTCTTGCAGGTCTTCTGTGTTAAGTTGAGTATCAAGTTCAACGCCTTTTTCTTCTTTGAGTTTTTCAATGATTTCTTCAAAAGGATCGGTGTCTTCTTGGGTAGCAGGTTTCATTCCCAGGACAACATCACCATACATTTGAACAAAACGGCGGTAAGAATCCCAAGCAAACCTACTGTTGCCGGTTTTTTTGGTGAGGCCTTCCACAGCTTTTTCATTAAGGCCAAGATTAAGTACTGTATCCATCATCCCTGGCATGGAAACTCTTGCGCCAGAACGAACAGAAACAAGACATGGGTTGTCTTTATCACCAAATTTGGCGCCCATGATATCCTCTATGTTTTTGATACCTTTTTCAACATCCTTTTTAATAAGCTCAATAGCCTTATCTTTGCCTTCTTGGTTATAAATCGTGCATATTTCCGTAGTAATTGTAAAACCCGGGGGAACAGGTACCCCAACTAAATTCATCTCTGCTAAGTTAGCGCCTTTGCCTCCCAAAAGGTTTTTCATTTTTGTGTTTCCTTCTGCCTTTTTGTCTCCAAACAAATAGACATGCTTATTACTCTTGTCTTTTCCCATTGTTAATATTCCCTCCTTGAATTTTATATTAATAAATTATATTTTTTAAATTCTTGTTTTTTAACATCTTAAAAGATTTAAAAAGTCTTACAAAAATAGAATAAATTTTAATGTGCACAAGCCCGTTAAAGTTATTTTTTTGTAATGTGTCAACAGCTATTTACAATGTAGCGTTTTGGTATTTATTGTAATCAATCTATCCTTTTTCTCAATAATTATCCCAGTTATTGCCTGTTACTGTGTTGAAATGTATTCATTTAGTTCATCAATAGACGATTCAAAGTCAAAAGCATCGTTTACCTGGAAATAATTTCCAATATCATAGGTGTGATGATATGCATGCTTTGCAAACTCCAGTTTATCGTCTTCAAAAGAGAAGATATCTAAAATGTGCTTTACCTGTATAGATAATAAACAATTTGAATTGGCAATTTGTTTAGCGATGGTAAGCTTGCTATCTTCAAAAGATTTTGCTTTTATTGTTTGTAAAGCAGCTTGAAACGACTGGTTAGCCATAGGATTCCTGCATCCTATTGCGCCATTATAGCCCGGCAAAGGATCTGGTGAAGGCAATTTTACTTTTGGTTCTGTTGTTTGCTGATTAACCTCTGTAGTAACCTCTTGTTCATCAACAGTAACATTCATCTTTATACCGTTTTCATCAAAATCTACATTAAGCCCCGTTGCATGGGTAGTGTTTTGCCCATTGTCAACCTGCTGCTGGACATTTCCTGTTTGCCCTTGGTTGATTGGCTCATTGTTAACCGTTGTATTATAGGCAGTTGATGTTTCATATTCCTCAAAACTGCTGATACGAAGAACATATTTTCCATTATTTTTTTTCTTGATCTTATAAATAAAATGCGAAGGTTTGTTGTCATAGTTTACCGCCTGCACATTTTTATCGATTTGCGGAAGGTCAGGGTTTTGGAAAACGATTTTAGCCCTGCCGAATCCCGCTTCAATTTTCACCTTTTCTACTCGGTACTGGGGCTCTTCATTGATCTTCTTTCCATCAAGGATGAACCAAAATTTATTACCATCTTCCGAGAATACCGTTATTTCAGGTTCTTGTGCTGATAAGCTGATTGCAAAAGCAAAGAATAAACTTATGAAGAATAATTTTTTCATAGTAATGTATTATTTTAATGATTCATAATGTTTTTTGATTTCTCGATGCCAGGAACAACAACATCCTGGGGAGCAAAAGAAATTTGTCTTCCATAAAACAACAAAACGTCCAACTTTTTTTCTTTGAAACCCTCTATCTGGTCAGCATAATCCAAAATTTTAAAAGCTAATTCATCAGGTATAGTTTTAAAGGTACAATTCAATTTTGTGTAATTATAAACATTGGTGATCTGTATTTGGCCTGCAAATTGATGGCCGTTTTTTATTTTATTTCTCATATTCCTGAAATCCCTGAACGAACCTACTTGGTAAAACCTCAATTCGTAAGGGATTCCATTATTTACCCAATTGCCGATATAACTCGTAAAAGCTGCCAGCAATTTATCAAATTCTTTATCAATGGCTTGACCAATCCCTTTTCGCATCATGTTGGATTCATCGCCGCCAGTGTTGTAACCACTTTTAAGAATAGCCGTTCCCAAGCCTTCAGCAGTGCAATTGTCATAAGCTTTGGCTTCAATAACTACTTGCTTGTAGCCATGTGTGCCAAAAACACCCTCTTTGGTATTGGTATGTATTTTGTTGATGAGGATGATGAATTCTGCACCAGATAAAAGCCCCAGTTTTTGTACAAAAGTCATGGTTGAAGTATCGGTTTCTTGCATAATCTTATAAGCTTCTTCTTGCAACCTCTCAAACCTACTTTTTTCAATATAACGATATTGTTTTTGTGATAGATGATTGTTGATGCGCTCTACTGCAAAATTATAAAGGTCTTTTTGGCTTTGGTCAATTTTCCTTTTATCAAACATCACCAAAAATCTTACGCCGCCAATTTGCTTGGTCAATAGCTGTATATCCGCTTTGAGTGGTTCAAGGCTTACTTTGGCTTTAATCTTTACTTCGTGTCTATCAGCAAGGGGTGTTTCTTCTATTATATCGTAGCTGATTATATAACCCTTAGTGTTGGTAGAAACAGCATCTTTCAGCACAAGGAAGTTCTCCATTTGTGTTTCGGATGAAACGGCTACTCCAACAGCCTTTCCCACAGCAGCCCTTAAGCCGTCCTGGATAGCATCTTCACGGTTCATGCCCACACCTTTTACTTGAACCTCTTTTTCATTTTGGGCATATAAACCTATTGTAAAGATAAGCGCTATAAATAATGCAATTATTTTTCTCATATGTCAATTAGAATTCACCTGTTTAAAAATTTATTTCTTCTTCTATTGGGAATGTTTGATTTTTTTATTTTACACCAGTAACAATAAAAACTTGCTAACCGTTGCAAAAGTATTTAAAATCTTATCCCAGTTAAATTTCTTTTTTGTTTCTGTACTCACCACAATTTTTCCATCTTGGGCTTGCAGCACGTCAATAATTTCCATACCTTTATCAACGCCAGCCAGTTTTAGTATATCTTTGGATGAGTTCAGGATTTTAGGAAATTTCCCTTTGCTGGGGTCATAAATTTTCCTGAAGTCAACCAATACATTTCCTTCTTCATCCACAATAAGCGGGAAAAGAGAAGGGTCGTATTGTTTGCCGTCTAAGTTGAATCCTATCATTTCAGGGATATCTTCATCGGGGTTTGGTTCCGGGTTGGGTTGTGGCTTATCTTCTGGGTCAACCACAGCAGGGGCAAGTCCTTCCTGGTCGTAAAGAGGTATCCTTAATGTTACTACCATAGCGCCGTCATGTTCATGAGGTTCGCCAACAGGTTTTGCACCTTTTATAACGCCATCAACACGCGTGTAAATATAATCGCTGGTGGTGATCATATCTTCTACTTTTGTTTCTCCTACAACACGCACTCCATTAACAATCTCAAGGAGATTTCTTTGCGCATCTACAATAGCGCCGCGCCGTGCCATAAGTTTAGCTTGTGCAGGGATCTTAAACCTCGCCGTGTCAATAGCGCTCATCCCTTTTGCTTCAATGTATTGGTCTGTCCAGTTTATTACACCCTTATCTGTTTTTTGTGTTACTTGTTTCGATTTTTTTACAATTTTGTCGATTGGGACCTTGGTTTTTTGTTTTGCTTTGTCTTTTAAAGCATTAATTTGTGAATGTAAACCATTGAAATTTGGAGCGAGTAGCATGATAACTACTAAAAGGTTAATTAAATTTCTCTCTTTCATGTCGTTTAAGTTTTATTGTTTATTTTGCTATTTGGTATTCTTCTTCATTCATGCTTCTTTTGTCACTCAATAATTATAATAGGCAGCATCAGTTTCGTGACTTTAAATATTAAATTCTATCAAAAATAAATAAAATATGAAGTTATAAGAAAAAAATATTTCCAAATCTTTGTTTTTTCTTATGTTTGCTACCCGTAAAATTTAGTCATTAACTTTTTTAAATATTGATATCATGAGTTTATGTATAGGAATACGCCACGAAGATAAATATAACATGGAGAGGCGGGCGCCACTTACCCCTTCGCATGTTGCTAAGCTGGTTAAAGAACAACAGCTTGACATTACAGTAGAATCCTCAACAAGAAGAATTTTCAAAGATGAAGAATATAAAAAGGTTGGAGCAAAAATCAGCGATAACCTTGATCATTGCGATGTTATACTGGGGGTAAAAGAAATGCCCGAGGCCTTTTTTAAAGAAGGAAAAACCTATGTATTCTTTTCGCATGTAATCAAAGGTCAAGAATACAACATGCCTATGCTTAGAAGGATGATGGAGCTTAAATGCAACTTAATAGACTATGAGCGGGTTATTGATGACCAAAATAAACGATTGATCTTTTTTGGCAGGTATGCCGGCTTGGCAGGTATGATCAATACCCTTTGGGCAGTGGGGTTAAGATTGAAACATTTTGGATACGAAACACCATTCCTGCAGTTGCAACAATCGCATAAATATGATTCTTTAGAAGATGCAAGAAAAGCTATTTCCAAGGTAGGCCATGAAATTGCCGAGCAAGGCTTGCCCCAAAGCCTATCGCCTTTTACTATTGGCTTTACAGGTTATGGAAACGTTTCTAACGGCGCACAGGAAATTTGCGGTTTGCTGCCTGTAAAAGAAATAAGCCCGGAAGACCTGATGAAATTAAAAGAGCGAGAAAACACTCCCTCCAATGTTATTTATAAAGTGGTATTTAAAGAGGAACATATTTCCAAACCCATAGATCCTAAAGCTGAATTTGATTTGCAGGATTATTACAACAACCCGCAAAACTATACCAACCAGTTTGAGCAGTACGTCCCACACCTTTCTATTTTGATGAATTGTATGTATTGGGATGAAAGATACCCAAAGATCATTACTAAAGAATTTTTGGCCGACCTGTTCACTAATAAAAAACCAAAATTGATTGGTATTGGCGATGTTACTTGCGATGTGAACGGCTCGATTGAATGCACTGTAAAATCAACTCCTATTGAGGACCCGATTTTTGTTTACAACCCATTCACCAAAGATATTGAAATGGGTTATGAAGGAACGGGTATTTTAGATATGGCCGTTGACATCCTACCCAGCGAATTGCCAAGAGATGCTTCTTTTGAATTTGCCAATGCAGTGATGGACTTCATAAAACCTATTGCTTATGCAGACTATAGTAAAGAGTTTGTAGAGCTTGATTTACCCATGCCAATAAAAAGAGCGTTGATTTTGCATAATGGCAAATTAACTCCAACTTATGAATATATCGAGAATTTCTTACAAACACCTGATGCTCCAAGTATCAAAAATATTTACCAGTAAAAAAAGTTAGAAGCAACAGGAAAACGATACCATTTTTAAGTGGTAGTATTTTAAGAACAACATAAACAATCAAGTAATGAAACATCCATGATAAACAATTTTAACACACACGAGCATGATTATTTCATGGATGTTCCATCTGACAAATAAAATAAAAATATAAACAGATGAAACAAATTTTTATTATTGGCGCCGGATTATCGGCATCCAGTTTAATTAAGTATTTATTGGATAACGCAGAAGAAAATAATTGGCAAATCATATTGGGTGATATTTCGTTGCAAACGGCAAAAAAGAAGATCAACCATCACCCAAGAGGAAAAGCCATTGAGTTTGATGTAAATAATACCGGCTTACGTGAAAAAATGGTGCAGGAATCGCATGTAGTAATTTCTTTCTTGCCCGCCAGGATGCATCATTTAGTGGCTGAAGATTGTGTTAATTATGGCAAACACATGTTTACCGCATCATACGTTTCTAATGAAATGAAAGCATTAGACGAGGAAGCAAAGAAAAAAGGGCTTCTATTATTGAATGAAATTGGCGTTGATCCCGGTATAGACCACATGTCGGCTAAAAAAGTTATTGATGACATCCGCGAAAAAGGAGGGTTGTTAAAAGAATTCAATTCTTCTACAGGTGGGCTCATAGCACCTGAATCCGATAACAATCCATGGCATTATAAATTTACATGGAACCCACGCAATGTTATTGTTGCCGGGCAAGGAGTGTCTATGTACCTGGAAAAAGGGCGATATAAGTACCTACCTTATCACCAGCTATTTAAAAGAACACATAAAACAGAAGTTCTTGATTATGGCGAATTTGAGATTTATGCCAACAGGGATTCATTAAAATATAAATCCATTTATGGCTTAGAAGGTATAGAAACCATTTTCCGCGGCACCATGAGACGGCCGGGATATTGCGAAGCTTGGGATGTTTTTGTGCAACTAGGCCTTACTGACGATACTTTTGTGATGAAAAACTCGGCAGAAATGACCAACCGCCAATTCACCAACAGTTTCCTGCCTTATGCTCCCCATATTCCTGTTGAGGATAAACTTTGCAATTATGTTGGAATAAGCAAGGATTCCGAAGCGTTTAAAAAGATAGAATGGTCGGGAATGTTCAAGGATGAAAAGATTGGGTTGGATAATGCCACGCCGGCGCAGATCTTACAGCACCTTATCGTCCCCAAATGGAAATTTGAACCACATGACAAGGATATGATCGTAATGCAGCACCAATTTATTTACGAAAAAGATAGCAAAAGGAAGATGATTACATCATCGATGGTTGTAAAAGGCGAAGACCCTGTTCATACGGCTATGTCCATTACGGTAGGGATTCCTGTAGGTATTGCAGTAAAACTTTTTCTTAATGGTGAATTGAACGTAACGGGTGTACATATACCCATTATTAAGGAGATTTATGCTCCAATACTGCATGAATTAGAAGCTTATGGAATAAAGTTTATCGAGGAAGAAGTGGAATTGTAGGTTTATCTTAGCCAGTTGGTTGTTGTGTTTGAAAGTTTGTAAAGTTTATAAAGTTTGAAAGTGTTGGTATAGCTTGCTTTTTCTTTAACTTTTTACTTTATGAACTTTAAGAACTTTTTACTAATGTGGGCTGCATGTTTCGCCGATGCTAACGATTTGCATAAAACAACCAACAGCAGATCGGCGGTGTGCATATTGTGCAACTTATACCCAGGGCTGGCGCCCAGGGCTACCAAGATGTCGCCCCTGACGGGGCTTTGGGCGTTGTAGTTATTCCAGAGAATTTGCATTAGCAAGGGCTTCGCTCTGAGCGAAATCCATTGCCGGCTTTTCCATTCGCAAATATTGTTTGCCAGTATTACCGCTTCGAGCAGTAATACCAATGTTAAAAATCCCAGGCAAGCCAAAAGCCCTGTTATGGGCGAAATTTTGGTAGAAATATAACAAAGAAGACAAACTCCCGCCGAGTTGCAAATTTATTTTTATTGCAGGCAGTTTACATCGGCGGGAATGGCAGGCTGGTAGATTGAAAGTTTGTAAAGTTGAAAGAAATGATGTAGGCGGCTATCTATTAAAGTCACCTGGTGCATTGCTTATAAATCGCTCCTCACATTTGAAATTTTTATTGCATTGGCTTTGGCCTGATATTCACCGGGTGACTTATCAGGCATTAGCGCCAAAACCAACAAAACCATTTCCTGGATACCTAAACCAGCCAATTTCACAAAACCGTTGGTAAAAACATAGCTGAACGTGTCCGACCCCTGTCGGAAGCTACAAAACATGCAGCGGATGCTTTTTGGAGGCTATTGTTGCGAATGAAAATTTATTTGGTTTTTTACAATAATTGCGTTATTTTTGAAAGAAATAAAACACTTATGCTTATTACTTTAAAATACAATGCAAGCAAGGAACGCATTTTAAAAATTCAAAATGAACTCTCCAATATTAAAGAAACCGGTATTGACACGAAAAAATATTGTGGTAAAATAAAATTGAGAAAAGATGCCATAAGCATACAAAGAGAGATGAGAGATGAATGGGAATAGAATTTTTGCCGATACAAATATACTTTTATATTTACTTGATGGAGATGAGATATTAAGCGAGTTTTTGAACAATAAAAAAGTTTACATATCTTTCATAACTCAATTGGAAGTTCTTGGTTATAAAATGTTTACAAGAAATGAATTAAAGGTTATTGAGAACCTGGTTTCTGAATGTACAATAATTGATATAAATTCTTCAATTAAAAACAATGTTATTGAATTGCGAAGGAATTATCGAATAAAGCTTCCAGATAGCATCATTATTGCAACTTCTTTTTATCTTGACCTACCAATAATTAGCGCTGATAAAGATTTTAAGAAAATAGAATCATTGCCCTTGATTTTTTATGAGAGAGGTGTTTAATAAATTGCATAGTCATTTAATGTATTGTTAATAACCGGGTTATCACATTCAAAGTCCTTATTGCATTTACCTGGTATTCACTGGGTGACATTTTGGGCATTAGCAGCAAAACCAAGAACAATTTCCTGGATCTTCTAAGCAAATCCTTACTACGGGTATTTATACATATTGCACTCTCCTAATCTCAAAATTAATTTTTCATTTTTTTACAATACGTGCAACCATTTAAATGGATTTCAATTATAAATTCATTATTTCTCATAATTGAAATACTTCAAAAGCAATCCTGCTTTGTAATTCAATATTACTTGGCAGAAATTTGAAAAGCCAATAAAAGAGTAGGACGAGAAAACTGAAAATCGAAAAGAGTAGGTAATTTATAAATCACAAAAATTTTTTAACTATGAAAAACAGGGCATTATTTTTTACAATTTTAAGCTTCGTAATGGCAAGCTTTTTCATTTCATCATGTTCAAAAGACGATGATGACGATGATGACGAAGAAAACACGGCTGTAATGGCAAAATTCTCAATGGAAGGTACGAACCAAGAAGCTCCGGCAGATGTCAAATTTATTAATAAATCGGAAAATGCAGTGAGCTATTCATGGGATTTTGGCGATGGAGAAACTTCAACCGAAGAAAATCCTACGCATACATACGCAGAAAAAGGTGAATACGAAGTTAATTTGGTAGCAGAAGGTGAAGATGGTTCAACAGATGATTTCGGGATGTATTTTGATATCTTTGGAACCGTTACGGGATTAGAAATTCGCAGGATAGAACTTTGGAGTGACTTCCTTGATGAAATTTCCGATCCTGAAAACGATGCTATGGATGTTGGTATTGAAGTTATTGATGAATCGGGTGCTACAGTTATAGGATCATTATATTATATAGATGAATTCACAGAAACGGGAGAAACTGCATACTATGGGGATGATCCACAAGCAATTTGGAATCCCCTTGAATTAGATGGCACCTATACATTAAGAGTATTAGAGTATAATACTGAAAGCAGTCAAGGTACACCAACAGGTGATGAAGTAACCATTTCAGTTCCCGACCTCATACCAAGTGATGGCGAATCTTACCCGGATGAAATTTCATTCGATAATGGTAACCTTGTTATTGATCTTAAATGGATTGATGAATAAAAATTAAAATTGTTTTTAGCAAACAATGGCTTTCATAACATTATTTTGCCGGGGGAAATAAGATTTTTCTCCCGGCTTTTTTATTGAAAATAAATTACTTAGTGCCTGCCAGGAAACTACCTGTTTTTCTGAGTGCTTGATTCGAAAAGTTCAAGTTCAAGGCTTGGCCTTTCTGAAAATCAAGACGTTTACTTTCGTAAATAACTGTTTTCAGAAAGGGTGTAACGCAGAAATTGGACTTTTCGGGCAAGCACTACTTACTGATCCCGCACTATACTCAAATCAATGTTTGTAATCTTACCAATATATTGGATCATATCCGGGAAAAACAAGTTGAAATCCTTGTGAAAGTTGTTATAGTCGTTTTTAAGGTCATCAATTGCATGTTCCATTCCCGACTCAAACTTTGCCCTCATAGCCATGCCTAAAAAACTTTTATGAAGCCTTTCTAACCTGAAATAATTTTGGAGCCAATTGCCACTGATCATATATGGAAGAATTCGCCGGGTCTTATAAGGTAGTATCTCGTAATTCTCCATTAAAACTTTGTATGCCAACCTAGAAAATTGCCATAGATTCATGGTGGCGTATTTATTCCAATCCTTTGCAAGGAAATGGTCGTAATACATATCTGTTATCACCCCTGAGTATTTCCTGTATTTTGGCCTAAGCCGCTGTGTGCTTTGAATAAAAACAGGGTGTTGATCGGTGAAAGTATCAATTTTTCGATGCAATTTTATGCCCTTAATAACCTCGGTGGGGAAATTCTCTATTTGCCTGCCTTTCACAGCATCAGCAATGAGGTTGCCAAGCATAATATTTTCATTATCACCTGAAAGGAAAGCATGCGCGAGGAAATTCATCCATTATTATTTTTAACGAGACTAAATTAATAAAAAAGATTGATCTTAAAAACAATAAGAGTTATTTTAAATCGTAATTTTACCAAGATTTATTGATAAAATTGTATTTGATCGTATGAGAATAGATATTTTAACCATATTTCCCAGTATGTTCCATGGCCCTTTTAGCGAATCCATTATTAAAAGAGCCATGGAAAAAGGCCATGTTGAAATTCATACTCACGATATTAGGGAGTATACTACGGGTAAACACAGGCGCGTGGATGATTATGCTTTTAGCGGTAGCGCCGGCATGGTGATGATGATTGAGCCCATTGCCAAATGCATTGATGCATTAAAAGCTGAGAGAACCTATGATGAGATCATCTACATGGCTCCAGATGGGGAATTGATCAACCAGAAAATGTGCAATGTTTACTCCAGTTTTAACAATCTTATGATCCTCTGCGGGCATTATAAAGGGATAGATGAACGCATCAGGGAACATTACATTACCAAAGAAATCTCAATTGGTGATTATGTACTGTCTGGTGGTGAAATTGGAGCTATGGTATTTTGCGATGCTGTTATTAGGTTAATCCCGGGTGTTTTGGGTGATGAGACTTCTGCTTTATCCGATTCTTTCCAGGATGGGCTTTTATCTCCACCTGTTTATACCAGGCCCGCTGACTATAAAGGTTGGAAAGTACCGGAAATATTGCGCTCAGGCAATGATAAGCTGATCAATGAATGGAAGTTAAAAAAGGCCATGGAAAGGACAAGGGAAAGAAGGCCGGGTATGTTGGATGAGGAGTGAAAAGTTTTGATTATATAAACCAAGTTTATACTTTTGCAAAAAAATACTAACCAAAGATTAAGTACTTATGAAAACACAATTGAAAAGAAGTTATTATTTAATAACAATTTTATTAGCCATTGCTATTGCATCAATGGCAGCAATAAGCGCATGTTCAAAAGACGATGATGATGACGATGATGATAATGGGACTGATGGTAAAGAATATGCCTTGGTCATTGAAAACGGGGCACAAACAATTCAACCGGAAGCCAGTATGAATTACTCTGCCATATTGGTTGATACGGAGGGTAATGCCGTTGATGCTTCAAGTAAAGCTACAGTAACATGGTCAACATCTAATGGCGATATTGCAGCTATTGATAATTCCGGCAATCTCACTGTGGCTGGTATCGGGAGTATAAAAATTACGGCAACCGCAATTATCAATGATAATGAGTTGACAGCGTCAGTTCCTCTTGGTATCTATACCCCAGGAGCTTTTACTGTAGCGCCTTCAGCTATTATCTACGAAAAAGGAGGTTCGGTGCAATTAGAAGCCATTCATTTGTCTACAAGTGGCGCTGTTGAACCCAATTGCACTTATGCTTCTGATGATGAAAGTGTTGCTACAGTTAGTGGTAGCGGATTGGCCGAGTTTAAAGGAACGGGTGAATGTGTAATTACCGTTACAGCAACAGATATTGATGGAAATCCTGTAGTTTATGTCCCAGTTATGGTTGTTGGCGCACCGGAAGTGGAACTTCCCATTACAAGAATTGAGGTAAATCCACCAGCTAAAGACCTTTTTAAGGATGAAACCCAAACCCTCACAGCTAAAGCCTATAAAAGCGATGATAGTCAAGCCAGTGATGTAAGCTTTACTTGGACTTCATTAAATCCTTCTATTGCAGAGGTAGATAACAATGGAAAGGTAACTCCTGTAAATACAGGCACTACTTATATACAAGCTAGCACCAGTGGTGTTATAGGGCAAGCTGAGATCATTGTTAATCCTGATACACTTGTATTGGTAGAACCCTTTTATACTTCAATGGGGGCAGGTAGTACAAAACAATTTACAGCTACTGCTTATCACGTAACACGCACATCGGCAACTCCTTATGAAAACATTGCATTCGAATGGTTTATTCCTACCTATGGAATATCTTTGTTTGATATTGCAACGGTGAATTCCAACGGTTTGGTTACTATGAATGATGACGCAATGCCGGGAATGATGACCTTTGTTGGTGCCTATGACCAAAACAATACTGATGTTGGAGGCGTTGCATCAATTATGGTTGCTATTGCCGGTGATTGCGACTGCGGTGATGGGAACCCGGATGTTAATAATATTGAAATAACCAATACAGACCCTATTGAAGTTTCTTTAATGAGTGGTGAAACTATACAATTGGATGCTACAGCTTATGATGCAAGTGGTTCTACTGTTTCGGAACCTAACCTCGTGTATTGCACAAACAATATTGCAGTAGCTGATATTGATAACCAAGGCGTAATAACACCAACAGGCGAAGGCTCTACCACGATAAAAGTTTGTTCCGGAGATTATGCAGAAGCAACAATTACGATCAATGTTTCATTGATGAAATAAGGGGATTTTTTACAAGATTATGCTTTTCTAAAAAAATGTGTACATACTTTTTATAACTTTTATTGAAAGCAAATTCAATTTTATTCACCGGGAAATCTTTAAAAAGATTTCCCGGTGTTATTTTATCCTGTTGGATAGTAATAAAACAACCCTCTTTAGAAAGGTGTTTTGCTAAATATTCTTGCTCTGTTTGGCCGGGTGTCGGGATTAAGATCGCTTTTTTACCAAGCATTACAAGGTCCATGATGGTTGAATACCCAGGGCGGCAAATGATTATTTCCGCTCCTAATATTAATTCTTCCAATTTGCCGGTTTGTAAATGATTGATCATCTCAATATTTCCCAATAGTTTTTCATCGTTTTTTTCTGTTACTCCACGAAGTATGATAGCTTTTTTGCCAACTTCTAACAAGGTATTGATGATTTTCTCTTCAAAGATGCTCCGTTGTGGCTCCGGGCCTGAGATAAGGGCTAATATAGGATACTTTTTTAGCCCACTCCCCTCTTTTCTGTCAAACCTTGATAAAATCCCAATATGTTGAGCTGGCTTTTTTAATCCTTTTGATTTTGACAATTTGCCCGTAAGATTTAATTTTTCATCACCAGGAATCCAAACCTCATCAAATTTATTCATGAAAAATCTATTCACCATCCTTACTATGGGCGATAAGAATTGAACCGGTTTTGGAAGAATAATATTGAGTTGATGGGTGATAAATACACAAGGAATATTTCTATTCCACATGCCATAACGGTTATCAGAAACAACAGCATCAATTTTGTATTTTTTAATAGCATATTTCAAAAAATGATGTTCCTTGTAAATCCCTTTTAAAATAGCAGGAAGCTTAATAAGCATTTTGAATATCATATTCCTGCCTTTGGGATAAGTAATGTTGTAATTTGGGAATTCTATAAAAGACAGGCTTGGAAACTCCTTTCTTAGGAAGTGAAGAGGCCGGTTTTCTGCAGCTATAATTACATTCAATCCATTTTCTACCAGGTATTTAATAATAGGGGTACATCTTGTAGCATGCCCTATGCCCCAATCTAAAGGAGCTATTAGTAAATTTTTTGTTATACTCAACGCTGGTGGCATTTCAAAACAATTGCCTGGTTTCCTTTTTCAATATGGATAGGGCTTTTTTTGCAGGTTCCTTTTTCCCTGTTACGCTCATGTTGATGATCAATTGGCTAAGTTCGGTTGAAGAAGCATTATCATTTAATTTTCCCATAGCTGTATTAACCAGTTTTATCATTTCTTCTTTTGCTGTTTTAATCTCTTCCCATAACTCATCAGAGATATAAACTTGTTGAGATAAATTATGTTCATACTCTTGCCTGATGGTTTTAAGCAATGTCATTTGCAATTGAGATGCTGAGGTTTTTGGATCATGAACTCTCATTACTAATGTTTGGGGCGATATTCTTTCAAGAAAAAGCGTCATTCTTTCATAAGCTTGCAACCTGATAGGCGTAATGGTTTTTTGACGAGCTAGTTTAAGGTCAGTAAGAGCCTTTTTGTGCTCACCTTTTAAAAAAGTATGGAGTATAAGGTAAGATGCTGCCAGAACTATCAACGATGGAAGGATGTATTTTAGGATATCAAGAAATTCGCCCATAGGATTTATATTTATCTATTATTAATTTTTTTTCCAGTTTTTACAATTAGTCAAAATTAGGAAAAAAAATTGATCCGGTTTTACATTCACAGACAAATTTAATTTTAGTAAATTTGCGGTTATTCATTCATAAATTTTGATATAACAAATTTAATATTAGATAGTTATGATTAAATTGTCAGATAGGATAAACACCCTTTCCGAGTCAGCTACTTTAGCTATGACACGTCAAAGCAGGGAATTAAAGGCCAAAGGCCATGATGTAATCAACCTGAGTATTGGAGAGCCAGATTTTGACACTCCTAACTATATAAAAGACTCGGCAAAGAAAGCATTGGACGAGAATTATACGCATTACACACCGGTTTCCGGTTTCCAAGATTTGCGTGAAGCAGTAAGCAGCAAATTTAAACGCGATAACAATCTTGATTACAGCCCGGCACAAATTGTTGTTTCTACAGGGGCAAAGCAGGGCATTGCCAATGTTATGATGAGTCTTGTAAACCCTGGTGACGAAGTAATTGTGCCTACTCCTTTTTGGGTTTCGTACTCCGAGTTGATCAAGTTAGCCGAAGGGAAACCCATATATATACCGGCTAAAATTGATGCCGACTTTAAAGTTACACCCGAACAAATAGAAGAAGTTTTAAACAAAAAAACAAAAGTTTTTATTTTTAGTTCCCCATGCAATCCAACAGGATCGGTTTATTCAAGGGAAGAGCTTAAAAAACTGGCCGAGGTTTTTGTTAAATATGAAGATGTGTATATTATTTCCGATGAAATATACGAACATATAAATTTTAATGGAAAGCATGAGAGCATCGCCCAGTTCGATTTTATCAAAAACAGGGTTATTACAGTAAATGGAGTTTCAAAAGGTTTTGCAATGACGGGATGGCGTTTAGGCTTTATTGGTGCACATATTGATATAGCCAAAGCATGCGATAAATACCAAGGTCAAATTACTTCCGGTACATGCTCCATTTCTCAAAGAGCAGCTATAGATGCACTAAATCAAAACCCTGGAGAAAGCGATGATATAAAGAAAATGCTAAAAGCTTTCAGGGAAAGGCGTGACTTGGTTTTAGACCTCTTGGAAGATATTCCAGGCGTTAAAACCAATACTCCTATGGGTGCATTTTATGTTTTTCCTAACATAAGCGAATATTTCGGTAAATCAGACGGTAAAACCACCATTAATAATAGCGATGATTTTTGTATGTACCTGTTAAACAATGCGCACGTGGCAACCGTTACAGGAGCTGCTTTCGGAAACCCTAACTGTTTCAGGATTTCTTATGCAACTTCTAATAATATTCTCGTTGAAGCTATTAGCAGGATTAAGAAAGCCTTGGAAAAATTGAAATGAATAAGATGACAGATATAAAGAAAATTTTTGAAGATTTTAATCAACTAAAAGTTCTTGTAATTGGTGATGTGATGATCGATTCTTACTTGTATGGCAAAGTTGATCGCATCTCGCCCGAAGCCCCGGTTCCTATCGTTTCTGTCAATAAAAGAGAAAACAGGCTTGGTGGAGCTGCTAATGTTGGTATCAATGTTCATTCTCTTGGGGCAAAGCCTATTTTGTGCTCCGTTATCGGTAAGGATGATAAGGGCAACCAATTTATCAGCCTGCTCAAGGAAAGAAAAATGGATACAAGTGGAATTGTTCAAAGTGAAGATAGGATCACAACAGTAAAATTCAGGGTAATTGGTAATAACACGCAAATGCTTAGAGTTGATGAAGAAATTCAAGATGATATAACAGAGGTTGAAAACGATAAGCTAAAAAATAAGATAACAACACTCATCAATAACAAGGATATTGATATTATTATATTTGAAGACTATAATAAAGGTGTTATAACCAAAAACCTTATTGATTTTGTAATTAAGGAAGCAAAAAAGAATAATATTCCAGTTGCGGTAGATCCCAAAAAAAATAATTTTCTCTCTTTTAAAGATGCAACACTTTTTAAACCAAACTTAAAAGAACTGAGGGAAGGACTGAAGATTGACGGGTTAACAGCAACCAACAAGGAACTATTGGAAGAATCTATTAAAAAATTACAAGAACATATCCATGTAGAAATGGCAATGATCACTTTGTCTGACGAAGGGATCATGATCAGTGTTCGTGATAATGACACTTTAGGATATAAATGCTTCCAAATTCCTGCTCATAAAAGAAATATTGCAGATGTTTCCGGGGCAGGAGACACGGTGATTAGTGTTGCATCTTTATGCTTGGCATTGAAACAAGAACCTTATTTTATTGCAGCATTATCAAACCTTGCAGGTGGGCTTGTATGCGAGCAGGTGGGCGCTGTTCCTGTTAATAAAGAAAAACTTTTACAAGAAGCATTGGATAAACTAACCTAATTGTTGCATTCTTCAGTGCTGTTCCAAATAATTATTTGATTCTCTGTAAGGCCCGAAATAATGAATTGATTTTTTTGAATGATAGCCCAAATTTGCATTTTACCAAGAAATGTTTTATCAAAACGCATTTTAATATGGTAAGGGCTAATTGAATATTTGCCGGTTACTTCTTTTCCTTTATCATACAACTTCAATTTAAATCTCAATTCCTTGGTAAAATTTATTTCTCCATCAGGTTTTACCCAGCTGGTTTCATCCTCGTAATTAAGTTTCCAATTAATGATGGGAAGTATGGTATGAAGGTCAACAGGTTTGTTTAGTTCTTTTCCCATATGCATATGATATTCCAAGGTAGAATGAAGGCATTCCAGGGCAGTATCTTTTTTCATCATTCTAATTGTTTCGGGTGAACAGCTAATGCTCTTGGATATTCCGGACTAAGCTGACCCCACCACAGGGAGCCGGAATACCGTTTTTT
>CAZJDA010000069.1:0-23001 GCA_964544705.1 uncultured Bacteroidales bacterium | reverse complement strand
ATATTTCAATGCATTCACGGGGTTAGTCCTGGCTGCATTTATCGTGTTATAAGAAACAGTAATAACGGCAATCAATAACGAGATCATCAAAGCCGCCAAGAAAAACCATATTTGTATATCGATCCTGTATGGGAAACTTGATAACCAGCTTTTCATCACATAATATGCCAAAGGTCAAGCTATGATATTGGCGATAATAACACTTATTGAAAAGTCCTTTAAGAACAATTGGGTGATGCTTTTTATGCTGGCCCCTTTCACTTTTCTCACACCAATTTCTTTGCGGCGTTGCTGTGTAGAATATAACGACAGTCCATATAGCCCCAGGCAGGCAATGATGATAGCAAAAGAGGCAAAATAAATAAATAGGTTTCCAAAGCGTTGATCATCTTGGTATTGTGAGTCGAAATAATCCTTCACAAATTTATATTGAAAAGGAAACCCGGGTGCAAAATCGGCCCACACATCACCAATATAACTAACTGCCGAAGAATCATCTCCTTTAATCCTGATATTGGCTGTTCCTATTCGTGGATCCCAACCCATGACCAAGGGCGATATTTTTTTGTGCAATGAATTGTAATGAAAATCTTTTACAACACCAATTACTTTTACTTTGTTGTTCCAAAATTCCAGTTTTTTACCTACCGGGTTTTCCCAACCGAAAACTTTTGCCGCGCTTTCGTTTATAACCAATGCATTCCTATATTGTGATTTTTTATCTTCCGAGAAGAATTCTCCTTCAACCATTTCAAGCCCCATCACATCAATATAGCCGGGGTCTGCTGTTTGGAAGGTAACTTGGTGTCTTTGTCCATTCACTGTAAAGGATTCTTGCCATTTTATGTTACCTGCCGGTTGAGCAGTATAAGAAATGGCTTCAATAGATGTATGCTTAAGCAATTCCTTTTTAAAAGCCTCCCGCTCATTGGCAACTTCAGGCTCCAAGTTAATAAACAATTGTTTTTGTTTGTTAAATCCAAGTTCCTTGCTTTTCATATAATTAACCTGTTTAAAAATGATGACGGTGCCAATGATCAGAACAACGGAAATAATAAACTGGAAAATGGTAAGCGCTTTTCTAAAACGGGCTCCTTTAATTCCTTTTGTTTGTTCGCCTTTTAGAGCAGAAGCCGGCTTGAAGCGGGTGAGGAAAAACGCTGGATACAGCCCGGAAATCAAACCGACTATTAAAATCCCGCCTATAAACAATAACCAGAAAATGGGATTGCTTAAGAATGTTTTGCTAATATTTCCCTGTAAAATATAATTGAATTCGGGCAACAATAGTTCAACAAAGATCAGGGCAATAAAAAATGCCAGAAAAGCAATAAAAATGGATTCACTTAAAAACTGGTAAATAAGCTGTTTTCTATATCCTCCAATAACTTTGCGCAAGCCAACTTCTTTTGCACGAGAGGCGGCTTTTACAGTGGTTAGGTTAATAAAATTTATGCATGCTATCACCAAAATAAAGATGGCAATGGCTATAAAAGTGTATATGAATTTTTTATTCCCATGTTGCACTCCCAGTTCGTACTTAATATCATTGGCAAAATATATTTCATCTAGTGGCCGCAAGAAGAATTCTGGCTCTGGCGCTGAGCCAAAAATCTTTTTAAAATGTGATACAACATACGTATTGATTTTTTCTTCCAATTCTTTAACATTCACATTTTCATTCAATAAATAGTAAGTAGGGTGATTCCATGAACCCCAGGATTGTAAAATCTTGGGGTTTCCACCTCTTATATCAACAAGAAATTCAAACGGTACGATAGCGCTGATATTTATGTGAAAATCTTCCACATCCTCAATAACACCGGTAACTTTAAACTTGTACTTCTTGTCGAATTCTAAAACTTCTCCTATTGGGTTCTGATCTCCAAAAAGCTTTTTTGCCAAACTTTGCGTAAGAACAATAGACTTTTTGTTTGTTAATGCCGTTTTTTTATCTCCGGTTATGAAGTTGATGGTAAACACATCAAAAATTTCCGGGTCGGCCATGGCAACGTTTTTTAACCTTTGGCTTTTATTATTCCTTATCAATAAGGGTTCGTTAAAGTCGTGCAGGTCAAACCTCACGGCTTCTTTCACCTCTGGAAATTTTGATTTTATCCCCGGCCCAAAGGCAGGGCCTAGTATAGCCCATTCACCCTTTTCTAAACGATAAATTTGGTCCTTTTTTTCATTGAAATTGTCTACCTTATACTCAGAATAAATATACAGGGAGATGATGATAAACAATGCCACCCCAATGGCAAGCCCAAAAATGTTGATAAAGGAATAAACCTTGTTTCTCAATATATTCCTTGCCGCTGTTTTTATGTAATTTTTTATCATACGTTATATTTTTTTTCTTATGATTTGCATTTTATATGCCAAAGCATATAATACATTGCAGAATAGAAATTTACAACATAAAGTATGAACTTTTCAAGAAAGATATTGACCGTGAATAAACAGTTTTGTCCGGTTGTGGACAAGTAGTAATTTTGTTCTTTTTAGGATATTATTTTTTGAGTTTTCTTAGCAACTCTGATGAATATACAAATTTATTCAGCTCTTCATTATCGGTATACAAGATCTCGTCATTGGTACCATCCCACCATAAATGCCCTTCATGAATAAAATAAATCCTTTCCCCGATTTCCATCACGGAATTCATATCATGCGTGTTAATAATGGTGGTCATATTGAACTCTATGGTCAATTCGCTGATAAGTTGGTCAATTAAAATGGAAGTACGTGGGTCTAAGCCCGAGTTGGGCTCATCGCAAAATAAATACTTCGGGTTGATTGAAATGGCTCTTGCAATGGCAACGCGTTTTTTCATACCACCGCTCAATTCGGATGGATACAAGGCGTTTTTGTTTTCCAAATCAACGCGTTTTAGACAAAAATTGGCCCTTTCAATTTTTTCTTCATGGTTCATATCAGAAAACATCGTAAGCGGGAAAATAATGTTCTCTTCCACTGTAAAAGAATCGAACAACGCTCCCCCTTGGAAAAGCATTCCCAACTCTTTTCTTATTCCTTTACGTTCGTTAAAATTCATCGAAGAATAGTCGCGCCCATCAAACAGTACCTTTCCTTCATCAATATCGAACAAGCCAACCAGGCACTTTACCAAAACTGTTTTGCCAGATCCACTTCTTCCAATAACCAAGTTGGTTTTTCCTTGCTCAAACTTGCAAGTAACATCATGCAATACTTTGGTTTCACCAAAACTTTTGCTTATGTTGTAAGCTTCTACCATGATAGCATCAATTGTGTAATAATAAGGTTAAACAGGATAATTAAAATACTTGAATATACTACGGCTTTGGTACTTGATTTTCCAACTTCAAGCGCTCCTCCATCTACATAATAGCCATGATAGCCCGAAACCGTAGTGATAATAAAAGCAAAAACGATTGTTTTTACCAGTGAATAAAGAACCTCATAAGGAATAAAAAATGCTTGTATTCCATAGATATACGTTTCTGTTGTAACGGATTCGCCAAGTACAGAAGCGCCCCATCCGCCAAAAAGGCCAAGGGCCATGCTAATGATAACAAGAATAGGATTGATCAACACGGCTGCAACAACTTTAGGCATGATAAGATAGCCTGCAGAATTAACACCCATAATTTCAAGGGCGTCAATTTGTTCCGTTACTCTCATGGTGCCAATTTCTGATGTAATGCGGGAGCCTACTTTGCCTGCCAAGATCAAACTAATAATGGTAGGCGAAAACTCCAGTACGATGGATTGACGTGTTGTAAAACCAACGGTATATTTCGGGATAAAAGGGGTGTCGATATTGTAAGCGGTTTGTAAGGCAACAACAGCTCCCATGAAAATGGAAATAAAAGCCACTATTCCTAATGAATTCAAGCCTATGTTCTCTATTTCTATCAAAATTTGATGGCGGTAAATAGAGGCCTTTTCCGGCTTTCGGAATATCTTGGTGATCAGAAGAAAATACCTGCCTAATTCAAAAAAAAATTTCATCCGGGCTCAATTTAATAGCGAAAATATGATTTTTCCAGGATAATGACAAATCTAAGTGAGGAAACTATTTTCTACAAGGTATTCTGCTATTTGCACGGCATTTGTTGCCGCCCCTTTTCTTAGGTTATCTGCAACAATCCACATGTTCAAGGCATTGGCACTGGATTCATCGCGTCGTATCCTGCCAACAAAAGTCTCGTCTTTCCCCCGCACATGGATGGGCATAGGATAAATATCTTTTTCGGGTTCGTCCTCTATCACAATTCCTGCGGTGTTGGAGAGCAAAGCATAAACCGCTTCCAATTCAAAAGATTTTTCGAATTCTATGTTTACCGCTTCCGAATGCCCGCCTTTTACAGGTACTCTCACTACAGTGGAAGTGATACCCATATTTTTATTATCGAGTATTTTGTGGGTTTCATGAACCAGTTTCATTTCTTCGGCTGTATAGCCGTTATCGAGAAAGTCGCCACCATGAGGCAAACAATTCAAATCAATGGGATGGGGGTAGCATTTTGCTGTTTCTATCCCGTGTCTTTCGTTGTCTAATTGCTCTACACCTTTCATCCCGCTTCCCGTAACCGATTGATACGTGGCGATCACCAATCGCTTAATGCCGAATTTTTTGTGCAATGGGGCAATAGCTGCAACAAGCTGGATGGTGGAGCAGTTGGGATTGGCAATGATCTTATTTTTGTTTGATAGGATGTGTCCGTTCACTTCGGGGACAACAAGGGGTATTTCAGCAAACATTCTCCAGGCTGATGAATTATCGATGACTACCGTGCCTTTTCCAGCGAATTTTTTGGCGTACTGCAGGGAAGTTTTTTTCCCGGCAGAGAAAAGGGCTATGTTTGGCTGCATTGCTATGGCTTCTTCAATAGTAACCACTTCGTGCTCTCGGTTGTTAAAAAGAATTTTTTTTCCGGCAGATCTTTCAGAAGCCACCGGGATGAGGGTGGATATGTTAAATTTTCTTTCTTCCAACACTTTGAGCATTTCAGAGCCTACCAGGCCTGTTGCTCCAACAATGGCAATTTTCATAGGGTATGGGTTTTTGCATATTTAGAAATCGCTATTAGCAGTGTATTTAGTCATTAAACATTCCATCAATTTTACACGAAAATTTAAGGATTTATCATAGTGACGCGTCACATTTATTATTAAGAATCTATATTGTTGTAATTAAG
Source organism: uncultured Bacteroidales bacterium (assembly GCA_964544705.1). Taxonomy (GTDB): domain Bacteria; phylum Bacteroidota; class Bacteroidia; order Bacteroidales; family CAZJDA01; genus CAZJDA01. Next base: position 17,815 of record CAZJDA010000069.1, on the reverse strand, counting down.
CAAATTGTCAAACAGTTGATGCGTCATTTCTTTGTTGACTTAACACTAGTAAGTTTTTTTTTAAATTTCTAATGAAATCGTTAATGAATAATCCTGGTTTATTCCAAAGTAAAATAAGTAGATCCAATAATCTGGGAATCGGCGAATAACACTACTGTATAATCTCCTTCTACAAAATTGGTCTTTTTTTGCCAATAGAGGCAAAGGTCCATGGCTGCATTGTCGTAAAATATTTTTTTCTTCATGGAGTAAGAAATATTCTTACCTTCAAAAGAGAAAGTATCATTATTTTCTTTTAAAATTTTCCCATCCGGGTCAAAAATTCTCACATAGACATTTTTATGGCCTTTCTGGGCAAGTGTATTTTCGCTGAGGATAAAGCAAGTTTTAATTTTATCGGTTAACCGGGCATTTTGAGTGGGTAGCTCTTCGCCAGATGATTTTACCCTAACGCCATAGGCAAGAATTTCATATGCTTTAAGCGCTGCTCCTTTCTCTACCTTTTTTTCTAAAGTCTTCTTTTCAGAGATCACATTATTTAATTCCGATTTCACTTTCAGGTTTTCGGCATTGAGCTCTTCATTCTTCATCACCAGCACATTAATTTTATCTTGGTAATCTTCTAAACGGTTTTTTAGTTCTTCAACTTTGGCTTTGTATTCAGCAGATGTTCCTTTTAACTCCTTAATTTCGGTTTTCAAGTTTCTAACACGTTGTTTCTCAACGGTTAAAATGCTATCCAAACCTTCATATTCATAGATCAACTCGGCATATTTGTTTTCAATATTATTTAAAAAACGTATGAGGTTTTGTTTTTCTTTGTCGGCTTCTTTGTCAGCTTTTTCCGCCGAAATGTAGGTTTTTTTTAATTCTGTGAATTGAAAATACAAATAGCCTGTACTGCCTGCAAATATTATTGATAAGACTATAAATACCCAAATCCATTTTTTGTGGATATTTTTCTTTTTTTTCTTTTGATCAAATTGGTCGTTATCCATAAAACTATGTTTTATCGTAAATCAAAGCCTTTGGAGCCTATCCTGTAATCATCAACAAAAATCTCAACATGATATTTTCCTTCTTTAAATTCTTCGTTTTGATACCAGTATTTACACATATCAATCGATTGTTTTTGGTAGTCGACCTCTTTTGTTATAGAATACTGGATAGTTTCTCCATTATAAACAAAAACATTGGTTTGTTTTTTTGTGAGTACCCTGTTATCAGGAGGAGCAACAATCCTTATGTAAATATTTTTTCTGCCTGCTTCCACCAATTTGTTCTCGCTTAGGGTAAAACAGATTTTAATATTATCTGTTTTTCTTGCTTTGTCGGTTGGTTTTTCTTGTTTGCCTATCCATCTAATATGAATAGGAGTTACAGAAATATTGTAAGCTTTTAAAACCGAGGCTGTTTCTACTTTTTCAGTAAGTTGCTCTTTTTCTTTTGTAAGATTTTCTGATTTCTCTACTTCTTGCTTGTAATGGCGTTTTATTTTTACGTTCTCAGCGGTAAGCGCTTTATTTACTGTGTATAAGGAGTCTAATTGCTTTACGTATCCTTGGGTCATCCCCCTTAGCTGTTTCAAGTCCTTTTTTATTTCCCAATAATCTGCTTGCCGGGCAATAAGTTGCTGTATCTTTTTTGCCTTGGCAAGGATTACACTGTCTTTTTTAGCAACTTCATCAGCAAGTTCTGTATATTCTGTTTTAATGCCTTCATGTTCAAGCATTAACGAATCTAATTCTGCTTGAAGTTCAGAATTATGATCTTGAGCTTCATTTTTTTGGACAATAATGGTCTTTACTTCCGACTTGGTTTCTATTAATTGCCATATTAGCACACCATTGCCTATCAACAATAAAACAATGATAATAAGTAAAACCTTACTCCCATTTTTTTTCTTCTCTTGTTTCGTAGGCGTCTCTTTTTGGTCCCTTATTTCCATATTGCATTAATCCTTGTATTGTTTAACAAATTTAGTATAAAATTTTCAATTATCTTTTTTAATTTAAACGAATTCTCATAATTTATAGAAATGCGAAAATAAATAAGTTATTGTATTTTTTGTAATTTTACTTCAAATTATATGGATATGGCCATCATTCATGATTTTTTTTCTTTGTTATATCCACGTTTGTGCTTGGGATGCAATAAAAACCTACAAAAAAACGAGCACTTGATATGTATGCAATGTGATTATCATCTGCCCAAAACCAATTTTCATTTGATACCGGGCAACCCTGTTGAGCAAGTTTTTTGGGGAAAAATAGAATTACATGCTGCCACGTCATTATATTTTTTTCATAAAGCAGGGAAAGTGCAAAGAATTATTCACGAATTGAAATACAATGGTAATAAGGCCGTTGGAATATTCCTCGGGAAAAAACTGGGTTTAGAAATTAAAGATCATCCAAATTTTAAAGATGTTGATGTATTGATACCAGTGCCTTTGCATCCAAAAAAGCTGAGGAGCCGGGGGTATAACCAAAGCGAAGTATTTGCCCAAGGGCTTGCCCAGGTGTTAGGAGTTGATGTTGACCGTTCTTCATTATTTAGAAACAGGTTTACTGAAACCCAAACAAAAAAGTCCCGCTTTGACCGTTGGAAAAATGTTTCGGAGAAATTTAGCATAGCTGATAACAATAATCTCAACGGGAAGCATGTTTTATTGGTAGATGATGTATTAACCACAGGTTCAACCTTAGAAGCATGTGCGCAATCTATTCTCAAAGCCGGTGATGTAAAGCTCAGCATTGCAACCATAGCAATTACTAGTTAATACCAAGTTGCATTCAAAGATACAAAATAGAATTTGAATGCATATCGATATTATTTTTTGGGAATCCAGCTTGGAATATCTTTCCTTTTAGGCTTTTTGCCGTAAAACACATCATCCATAAAAACAGCCATTTTCCTGAATAATAATGAGTGTTTTATGCCAAATCGCACCATCCTGTGGAACAAATTATCGGGATGGGAGTATGGGCATGCTGCCATACAACGTGTGCAATCTGTACCGGCAATGCACCAATAGGTAAAACAAGCTTCTGAATTTATTTGCCAACGCTTAACAGATCCAACAATTTGCCTTTCATCAAATGAGATAGCTTTGCTAGGGCAAACAAAAGCACACTTTTTGCAATATGTGCAAAATTCAGTGAGTGTCTCATCATTTAACGGCTCATCAGCAATAAGTGGAATATCTGTTGTAACCACAGCTATCCTCACGCGTGGGCCATACCGGGGCGTCATTAATAAACCCATGCGGCCAATTTCTCCTAGCCCCGCATCCCTGGCCACCAATGGGCAAATAATATCATATTTGCCATCAATATGAGCTTTTGCCGGGTAACCTAATTCACGGATAAATGCTGCTATCATCACGGCTATAGAACCGGAATGAAAATATTGTTGTGACGATTCCATAACAACCGGGCTTTGCGGTGCAGGAGCTATCATTTCCGGGTCCATTTCTACGGTTATGGCAATGCCATATTTATGATCATTGTTAACCGGCTTGCCGTAGTGCTCTTTTCTTCCTTTTACGCTATAAAAATGATAATCTTTCAAAAGGGCAATCCCACAATCTACGGCTCCAAGTTTTTTTGCCCATGATTGAATAAATTTTACTGCCTGCTTGGGCTCTATCTTTTGTTGATGTTCGCTTACCTCGGCATTAGTTGCAGGATGAAGGCTTTCAACTGCAAAAAACGATGCCTTTGCTGCAGAAAATGCATAAGGATTATAAAAACTAGCCTTGTTACTCAACAAACCTGGCTTTTCCCTAAAATGACCGTCTAAAGCTTCCTTGCCAGGGTGGTTTTTGTAATACGCAGTATATCTTTCAGTACCGGGAAGCAATTCTTTCCTGGAAAACATGATATCTCTTTCGTCAATTCTATCCTTAGGCTGCTCAAATTGGAATTTCTTGCTCTTCCTGTCATATAGTAAAGCTACGATAAAAACAAGGATGAGTGAGGTTATTGAGTATTGATAAATAGCTCCAAAAAAACCAAGGAAAAAAGGCAGCATGATGAACGTTGGAATGATTATCGCGCATAAAAAAGAGACCAGGGTAGCCCTGTGTTGTTTCTCCCGGATGGATATGGCTCCTGTAAAAACAAAGAGAAGGAAAAGTATAAAAGCTACTAACAGGTTAAAGCCAAGAATATATTGGTTTATATCCATAAATTTTTATCGCAAAGATAATTTTTTATGCTTTTACAACTTCAATATAAACTTTTTCATAACCTAAAGATTTAAAAAATCGCTGAAGGATTCTTATACCTTGTTCCCTGCTTTTTTCCAATATACCTTTTTGTATGGCGCTTGACTTAAGCCTGCTCTTTGCACGCTGTTGTATAGCTTTTCTCTCGTTAAAAGTCCAGAATCCTTCTTCTTCAAAAGTTTCAAATCCGCTGGGATTAATAATCACGTCGGTAACTTCCGGGGCGGGTAAGGTGCATGAAATACTATCTTTAAAAACTTTTATATCATTTTCATCCATTCTTTGTAAATCAAAACCTGCTTTTACAAGGCCCGAGGCAATTAACACATACCTCTTGTCAACCAATACCAGGCCATCTTTACGCAAATACAACCCTTTATTCAACAAAATAGGATTATTGATCATCATTTCGGAAGCCTTTTCAATTTTATCACCAACAACAGAATCTACGATACATTCATCATAATATCTTTGGGTAAGGAGTTGGGCAATTTTTTTCATCTCCCTAACAATAATGGGTGTATTTTCTATTACCGAGGATTCTTTTTTGAATAGTGACTTAATGCCCGGCATCCCGGTTACTTTAGATATTGCAGCATAGGCCAACAATAAAGAACCGATAAATAAAACAATGATTATGATGGTTTTTATAATGCGCATGTCTTAGATTTTAACTTTTTTGCTTTTTATGGTTTCTTTTTCCCTGAAATAAATATTGATATGCGTAAACCCGGCTAGCCTTAGCCAGGTCTCCAGGAAAACACGAGTGTTCTCTTTAGCAGCTCCCAAGATACCAATTCCTTTTATATTGTCCCTGATGCTTTTTTCTCCTGCTGTTAATATTTTATCTTTTTCTTTATTAGAAAATCCTTTTCTTAACCAACCCGTTTTAACATACCTTTCTTTTATAGAATCTGGTTTCATATTAAGAGATAAAAGTTGAGGTTGTGGTAGAAACAAGGAAACCGAGTCTTGTTTTACAATAAAATCGTTGTCTTTTAATTCGCTAAGGTCTACACCGGCTTTAAGCACTGCCGAGGTTTCAAAAAGGATTTTACGGTCGCCAAAAAGGTTCTCGTCAGTATGCTTTACTATTTTGGTTACGAGATATTCGGCTGTAGCAAGTTCGGAAAGGTTTTTTAACGTCTGTATCTTTTCCGTGGGTTCAATTTTCTTCTTGTCGGGAATGAAAAATATTACTACTCCCGAAAGAAAAATGATGATCAAACTAAATATAAACAGGGTTCGCATCTATTAAATTTTATTTATCTTTGGTAACGATGCAAAATTAACAATTGAAAACCATTAAATAATAAGAATATGGAAAATCTTCATGTAGCGTATAAAAAAACATTGGATTTTATCAGTGTCACTGAAATTGAGAGTGTTCTGAACGATATGAAAAAGCAACACAAAGTTATTCATAATCAAACAGGTGCAGGAAATGATTTCCTTGGGTGGGTAGACTTGCCAACCAAAACAGGCAATAATTTGGTTAATGAGATCCAAGAAACGGCAGAAATGCTAAAAAATGAAGTGGAAATCGTGGTAGTAGTTGGTATAGGCGGCTCATATTTGGGTGCAAGAGCCGTTATTGATGCGCTTAACCATTCCTTTTCTGCTTATTCAACCAATCAACAAAAATACCCACATATCATTTATGCAGGAAATAACATTAGCGAAGATTACCTGGCCGATCTTACTGATATCCTTCAAGAGCGGGAGTTTGCCCTGGTCGTGATATCCAAATCAGGAACAACAACAGAACCGGCCATTGCCTTTAGAATACTAAGAAAGATAATGGAAGAAAAATACCGGGAGGATGTGATAAAAAAGCGCATCATTGCCATTACGGATAAATCTAAAGGGGCATTAAAAAAGTTGGCTGATACGGAAGGTTACAAATCATATGTAATTCCTGATGACGTGGGAGGAAGATACTCTGTACTTACCCCAGTTGGTTTATTACCAATTGCAGCAGCAGGGTTCAATATATCTGAATTGCTGCAAGGCGCAAAAGACATGGAAAATTTAACGAAAAACATCCATGAACCTTTAGAAAATCCTGCTGCTGTTTATGCAGGCGTTAGGAATGTTCTTTATAAAAACGGTAAGTGGATAGAGATACTTGCTTCTTATATGCCTTCTTTGCAATATTTTATTGAATGGTGGAAGCAGCTCTACGGCGAAAGTGAGGGGAAAGATGGCAAAGGGATTTTCCCGGCAGGTGTTAATTTCACTACCGACTTGCATTCTATGGGACAATATATCCAAGATGGCGAAAGAAAATTATTTGAAACGGTTATAAGTGTTGGTAAATCAAGAAGAGAACTGGTTATCCCCGAAGATGCTGGAAATCTTGACAAATTGAACTATATTTCGAGCAAGCGCATTCATGATGTGAATAAAAAGGCTGAACTGGGAACCATTTTAGCCCATATCGACGGCGGAGTTCCCAATATTTTGATCAAGATACCACAGATTAATGAATATTATCTTGGGCAATTGATCTATTTCTTTGAGAAAGCTTGTGCTTACAGCGGTTATCATCTTGGTGTGAACCCATTTGACCAGCCGGGTGTAGAAGCTTATAAGAAGAATATGTTTGCTTTGTTAGGTAAGCCGGGTTTTGAAGAGGAAACAAAAGAGATCAATAAACGAATTTAAGAAATGGTATCAAATTCCCATTTTCCTTTATAACTTGGATAGTTAAGGGCAACCTCTAATATTTCCAGGAACTGTTTTCTTGGGATTTCTTTCGCCCCAAGGCTAACAAGGTGAGGCGTGTATATCTGGGCATCAACAAACAAGAAATTCCATTGTTTGGCTTTTTCTACCAAGTAAAAAAAAGCTACTTTCGAGGCATCAGTGACTTTGTGAAACATTGATTCTCCAAAAAAAGCTTTCCCTAAAGAAACGCCATACAAACCGCCTGCAAGCTTGCCATGATACCAAGCTTCTACAGAATGGGCATACCCGGCATGATGCAATTGAATGTAGGCTTCTTCCATGTCTTTGGTAATCCAGGTGCTTTCTTCATCTGTTCTTTCAACATGAGCGCAGTACTTGATTACTTCCTCAAAAGCAGTATCTAAAGTGATGGTAAATTTGTTCTTTTTTATCACTCTTTTGAGGCTATCCGACACTTTCATCTTATCCGGGAAAAGTACCAACCTGGGGTCAGGGCTCCACCAAAGCAAGGGTATGTTTTCTGAATACCAAGGAAATATACCGTTTTTATACGCTTCTAATAATCGTTCTATGCTAAGGTCTCCTCCAACTGCTAAAAGCCCGTCTTCTTCAGCCTCTTCCGGTGAAGGAAATACGGGATAATCATTCAATTGGTATACCGGCATAGCAAAACGTGTATTTCAAAAAATAAATTTTGAGAATTGATACATTATAGCTCGTAGCAAGACATAGTAAAGTGCTTCACTTTGATCATAGTTTGTTCATAAGCTTCTAAATATCCCATGTGGGCGGTTTTTCCAAGTAAGAGCAATTCGCAATGTTGAGCCAAGCTGCACTGAGCCATCACCTTTTCGTAAGGAGTTCGAGGGTCTTTTTGTCCTATGATGAATAGAACCGGCACCTTAGAATTGGCCAATGAATTCAACCCGCTTTCCCTTTTCATCATCCCTTTCATTGCTGCTATAATATCTTCCTTTTTCATTTGGCTAGCCCTGGTTTTGAGTACTTCAATTTGGTTTTTTAGGCGCTTTTGGTTTTCTTCTGCAAAAAGATCAGGAATAAATTGCGTAACAAACCCGGTGTGATTGTTTTCAATGGCTTTAATAGCCCTTTTACGGTTTTCTATGCCTTGTTCGTCATCGGCAAGAGCGTGGGAGTGAAAAAACCCGAAACCTTTTAGCTGTTTATTGTGTTTCTCGGCAAATGCCGCTGTAACATATCCTCCCATGGAATGCCCAATCATAACAACCTTTTTTATCTTAAGCCCATCCAGCACTGCTTTAACTGCGTCTGCCATAAGGGCCATGGTATGCACTTCTTTGATGGATGCAGATTTACCATGGCCAGGAAGATCAACCGTTATGACACGGAAATACTTTGAAAGGGCTTTTTCAAAATCCTTCCAAATCTCTTTGCTTTCAATAAAACCATGCAAAAGTACAAGCACATCCCCGCTGCCGGAGTCGGTGTAGCAAATATCTTTATGTTTGAATTTTGTGATACGTTCCATAGGAGATTTGTTTAATAAAAGGAGGCTGTCCAAAAAGTCTCTATAACGACTATTTATTGAAGGGGTGAGTTTGTTGATAAACAGATGTACTGACTTTTAAACTTTCCAAGATTCTATGAAAATCACTCACCCCTTCACTTTCTGTATACCCTCTTTTAGTTCAGTTTTTTTATTTAGTAAGCAAATAATGGGAACTGCCCCATCATTTCATTAACCTGGGCTTTAACTTTTTTAATGACGCTTTCATCTTCAATATTGGTGATTACTTGGTCCATAAGTTCAACAACCTTTACTATGGTGTCTTCTTTTACGCCCCTGGTTGTAATAGCCGGTGTTCCAACCCTAATTCCGGAGGTTTGAAATGGAGAACGGCTGTCAAAAGGAACCATGTTTTTGTTGATTGTTATATCAGCCAACTCCAATGTTTTCTCAACTTGTTTTCCTGTAATATCAGGTACTTTAGATCTAATGTCGATAAGCATTGAATGGTTGTCGGTGCCACCGGAAACAACTTTATACCCTTTTTCAATAAAGGCATCGGCCATGACTTTGGCATTCTTTTTCACCTGCTCTTGATATTGTTTAAATTCCGGCGCTAAAGCTTCACCAAAAGAAACGGCTTTGGCTGCAATAACATGTTCTAACGGGCCGCCTTGTGTGCCAGGGAACACGGCTGAATTGATCAAGGAAGACATCATTCGTATTTTCCCTTTTTTCGTGGCTTTTCCCCATGGATTTTCAAAATCTTTTCCTATAAGGATAATACCACCTCTTGGGCCTCTTAAGGTTTTATGCGTTGTTGAAGTAACAATATGAGCATATTCAACGGGGTTGTCGAGCAAACCGGCAGCAATAAGGCCGGCGGGATGTGCCATATCTACCATGAAAAGTGCTCCTACTTTATCAGCAATTTCTCTCATCCGTTTGTAATCCCATTCTCTTGAATAAGCCGAAGCACCGCCAACAATCAGTTTTGGTTTTTCTTCCAGTGCTGTTTTTTCCATGGCATCATAGTCGATGCGGCCAGTTTCCTCATCCAGTTTGTAAGATACAGCATTGTAAAGGATTCCTGAAAGGTTCACAGGCGAGCCATGGGTGAGATGGCCGCCATGAGAGAGGTCTAATCCCATGAATGTATCACCCGGGTTCAATATTGCAAGAAAAACGGCTGCATTGGCCTGGGCGCCTGAATGCGGCTGTACGTTTGCATATTCAGCATGAAAAAGCTCTTTAAGCCTGTCAATAGCGATTTGTTCCGATTGATCAACAACTTCGCAACCGCCGTAATACCTTTTCCCGGGGTAGCCTTCTGCGTACTTATTGGTCATAACCGATCCCATAGCTTCCAAAACTTGCTCACTAACAAAATTTTCCGAAGCAATTAACTCTATACCTTTTAATTGACGATCTTTTTCCTGTTGCAATAGGTCAAATATTTTATCATCTCTTTTCATAGCACAAAATTTATTTTAGACTTTTTTTTAATTTATTACCAATTGATTGGTCAAAGGTACAAATTTTTAGAAAGACATTGCAGGAAAATTCAATTCTATGTGGATTTTGGAATTGGGTTTATTTTGGGCATTGCCAATCAAGCCATCATTTTCCAATAAGTTGGTTTTAAGCGATAATTTTTGGATTAACTTTCATGTTCACGAATTTTAATTGGGACAAAGAATTTTTTAAATTGGTATGACACTAGTTGACACAACCCTGTTATATATTAGCACCCATTAAAAAAAGTGGCAATTATGAATATTCAAAATAGAGGACGCATTAATTATTGGGATTGATTAGGCTCTGAAACTGAGAAGTTGTCTTATAAAGGTGTTGAATTGATAAATTGATTTGCGGGAGAATAAAAAATTTCAATTTTTTTAATACAAATTAACAAGATATTGAACCATTATCTATATTTATTTATCGACGATTTTGAGCATTATATATGTTTCATGATTGGTTTGAGAGAAGGTATTTATTCATTTTTTGTTATATTTGGGAGTGGATTTCAAATAAAATATAGTCTAAATATTGAATAACGTTTTTACTGAAATGAAAAAAAACAAATAATCATGCAAGATAAAGCAATAGCAGCCATAGGCGAATGGCAATTAAAAAAGAATAAAGATTTTGAACCAGTTGATTTATACATTGAAAATATGTTTCCGGGCAAAGATTATCAACTTTTGGTGCTTGTTTTTGAGATAAAAGAAGAAAACGGACATTTGGAATGTATATATAAAGGTATAGACATTGAAAAAGTCAGTACACAAAAATCGGATTATCGTAAGTATGCTTATCGGAAAGGTGCATCAAGTGGGGGTGATATTACTTTTACCACAAAATTATCTAATCCTGTTGATAAAAAGATAAACACATTAATAAAGCATACATTCAAAAAAGTGCTTGCAATGAAAAAACAATTTCCTAAAAGTACTGGTTATTTTCAACTTATAGAATCTTGTTTTATAAATTCAGAATTTGAAATTAAAGAGAGTCTAAATACACTTTTTACAAATTTTGACAAAAAAACAATCTACTTCTACTGGATTAACTTTTAAGGTTATTGTTAATGGACAAGTAAAATATTTGAGGAATTTTGATATTATCACTGAATTTATCTTAAAGTCGGGAAATATAAAAAAGTATGAGCATACAGGTGTCAAATCCTTAGCGCGATCGAAAATATCTTCAGTTTCAGGCAAAAAAGCTGAGGATATTTTTGGTTTTGCTGCACCTTTTAAATATTCAAGTCCTGACAAAACAGGTTTTATAAGTGGCTTTTTCAATAAAAAGCTAAACTGGCGTAATTATCCGATTTCGGCAGAAGATGCCCTGATTTTAGAACTCGGACGAAAATATATTCAACAAAATCTGACTGGTTATTTTTATGTAAGCGAATACTTGATTGTGCCACATCCCATTTTAAAAACGGATGAAAAACAGCTAGAAAAAGTTATCAATTTGCTGAAAACGGCTTTTGATGAAGAAAAAAAAGCAAAAAGAGAAAAGAAAAGAAGAGCAGAAGACCGTGTACAGAAATTAATTGCTCAGGAAAAAAATTATTTCAACTTAGATATTTTATTTTTTAAAGAAGACAAAAAAACAGGAGCTATTTCAATTAATATGATGATTGAAGAAATTTTGCCTTCCCGTTTCAGAACATTGTTTATAGATGTGCCTGAAAAAGTGAATAAAAATAAATTGTTTAAAAATGCAATAGTCATTAAAAAAGAAAAGCAAAACCTGCGATTTAGTTATCAAATTGTAAAAGATTTTTTTGCTGAGGATTTTCTTACTGTTATTCACAAACTTTTTGAAGGCAAACCTTTATCAATGGATTTTGTTTTTGAATACATTATTAAGCGTATCCAGAGAAATTATAACGAAAGCAAAACGTCAGATAACTGGGTTGAGCCAGTAAACTGGACAGTTAAAAAAGCAATTATGCTCATTTCTTATTTACAAGAACTCGGAATTATTCATTTTAACCAAAATTATACATATATGGAAGTAGAAAATACAGAAAAAAAAGAAACCCGGTTTAACCTTGACGGTTTTAACGGGTTTGTCGCTGAAAACAGAAAGTTTCTGGACAGCGATGTAAAAGTCGGAATTTTTGGCGTAGGTGTTTTAGTCAGGTTTCTTTTTGATATACAAAGTGCTAATCTGAACAATACGCCATTTGAAAATAAACTCAGAGGTTATAAATTAAACCCTGAACTTTTGATGAATGTATATACTGAGGCTTTGGATAAAATTCAAAAATATCAGAAAAGCTTTTATGTATATACCGAATTCAGCGAAATTTTGAATCGTTATTTTGTTGTAAACAGCCACGAACTAAATAAGATGACAAATAACGAATTGTCTTTTTATTTTGTTGCTGGCTTGGAGCTTGGGAAACAATTCAAAAAAGAAAAGCAAAAAAAAGAATAAACTGAATAACTAACTTTTAAAAATTTTAATCAAAGGAGTGAAATAATAGACAAAAGGAGTGAAATCCTGTTTTTGTATGATATTGAAAACGCCAATCCTAATGGCGACCCGGTAAATGAAAACCGTCCGCGTTTTGATGCTGAGAGTAGTACGGTATTAGTAACCGATGTACGTTTGAAACGCACCATTCGTGATTATTGGTACGATTACAAAGGTTTCAACGGAACTGATGAAAAAGATGTATTTGTTCGAGAAACAAAATACACGGAAGGAGACAAAGAATACATCAAAGACGGAAAACGCCGTGCCAAGGATTTTAATGAACAAGTAGATACAATTTTAAATACTTGTATTGATATTCGTACTTTTGGTGGTGTAATTCCATTGAGTAAAGCTTCTATAACCAGAATTGGGCCTGTACAATTCCAAATGGGGCGTTCGTTGAACAAAACCGAAATTATTGAAGAACAAGGAACTGGTGCATTCGCTGCTTCTTCAGGTAAAACTCAAAAGACTTTTCGTACCGAATACAAAGTGCCTTATGCTGTTATCGGGTTCAATGGGATTATCAATGAAAAATCGGCTGTACATTCAAAAATGACCAATGCCGATAAAGAATTATTGAAAGATGGCATTTGGGACGGTACAAAAAGCTTGATTTCCCGCTCAAAATTTGGAAAAACACCATTACTCTTGCTTGTGATTGACTACAATGAACCTTTTTATATCGGAAAATTGCGTCAGAGACTTAAATTGGTAATGGACAACTTGAATGAAATTCAAATTCGCAGTGTAGATGACTATAAAATTGATGTTACAGAACTACTTGATGAATTGAAGGCTAATAAGGAGAAAGTAGAAGACATTTATTTTAGGGCAGATTCAAAACTGCAATTGATTTATAATGGTGAAAATCTTAAAAAAATAAGTAAAGATGGGTTGTAAAGAAATACTCATTTTTGATATAAGTAGCGAATATGGGCATTTCCGAAAATATAATACTACCACTTCGCCGCTAACGTATTCCATACCCACTCGTACGGCAGTTGCCGGAGCAGTAGGGGCTGTTTTAGGGATGGAACGTGAAATTAGCGATGGTGTTTATCCCAAAGGCGTTGTGCCGGTTCAGGAATTTTTTTCAAAACAAAATTCAGATATTGCTGTTCAGATTCTTAATCCGGTAAAAAAGGAAACCGTAGCAATGAATCTGATTAATACAAAAAAATCGTTTTACGATTTGACAAAAGCCGGACGCACGCAGATTGAGTTTGAATTATTGAAAAATTCTAAGTACCGGATTTTTTTGAGTTTACATGATAATGAACAGGTTTTTAATGAATTGGCTGAACGAATTAAGGAAACAAAGCACCATTTTTCGCCTTATCTTGGTTTGGCACAATTTACGGCAAACTTAGATTATGTGGATACCGTGAAGGCTGATTTTGTTGAAAATACGAAAAGGCTGTTTATTGAAATCATTACGGCTGTTAATTTGTCGAAAATCAATGACGAAAATCCGATAGAATTTAATTATTCAGCTATGTACTCGGCAAACAATATGCCTATGGAAATGAACCGTAATCGCGAAGTACAGGAATATTCTGAAGTTCTGATTGAAAAAAACGGAAACCCCGTAAATGCAAAAGTCGAAAACTATTATCACATTGAAAACTACGGAAATATTTTGTTTTTATGAACGCACAATTGAAATCGCACCCTGATAAATTGTTAATCAATCATTTATCAGAAGTAGCGAAAATCACAAAATCTGTAATTGAAGGGAAAAGCACCAACTTTTCCCTTCAATTTGAAAATGAAAAACAGGATTTAAAGCAACTAGTTTCGGATTTGGCATATTTCGCCGCTGCTTTTCACGATATTGGCAAAGCCACCACTTTTTTTCAGAAATACATTACCAATCCGGAAAAACTACACGACCAGAAGAAAAGCCATGCTTTACTTTCCGCATGTTTTGTATATTTCGTTGTTGATAATTATTTTAAAAAACAAGAATTTAATGATGTTTTGCACCAATTATTTGCAATTTTTACATTTTCTGCAGTAAAACGGCACCACGGAAAATTGGTTAATCTAAGCGATGAGATTTTACTTGAAGAAGAAAATCAGGATTTGTTAGTTGAACAAGTTCAGGCAATTGAACCGAACAAAATTTCAGAGATAATTGATGAGTTATTAAAAGGTTTTGATTTTAGTATTGAATGGGACGAATTTGTGGAGTATATCGAAAACGTAGAATATCAAGATGTATTCGATGATTTTTCTTTTGATATTCTTGATGATGAATACAATAATGTGGATAAAAAAACTCAATTGGCATTGTTTTATATTCATCAATTGATATATTCTGCTCTCCTTTTTGCCGACAAAAACGATGTAATTCTTGAAAAATCACAAAAGCCTGTTGCACAGTCCGATATTTTGCAAAAAATTAGAAAATACAGAGAATACAAGGGGTTTAACAATCCAAAATCTGAAATTGACAAGCTAAAAAACAAGGCATTTTTTGAATCTTTGCATAATTTAGAGCAAGTTTTTGACAAAAACCAACATATCTATTCTGTTACTTTGCCAACCGGAATAGGGAAAACCATAACGGCTTTTAATTTGGCTGATAAAATGAGAAAGTTAGCTGGTTTTAAAGATTCAAAAGTTATAATCAATATCCCGTTTACCTCAATTATTGACCAGAATTTTGAGGTCTATGCTGATATTTTAGAATCAAAGGATTCAAACACTTTGTTAAAGCATCACAATCTGGCAGAGCCGCTTTACAAAACAAATGAAAATACAGCAAATTATGATGAAAGCAGGTTTTTGATTGAAACATGGCAGGCTGATACGGTAGTTACTACTTTTGTTCAATTGCTCGAAACGCTTTTTACGTGTGATAAAGCCAAATTGATGAAATTTGCACATTTAGCTAATTCGGTAATTTTGCTCGATGAAATTCAAACCGTACCTTATGAATACTGGGAAACCATACGTGAATCATTCAAAATTCTTGGCGAAACATTTAATATCTATTTTATTCTCATCTCTGCTACTCAACCTTTGATTTTTACCCCTGATGAAGACATACAGGAATTAATACCAAATTACAAAAACTACTTTAATTTTTTTAATCGTACAAAACTGATTATTAATAAGAAACCTATTGGTTTTGATGAGTTTAAAAATTCCTTAGCTGATTATATTCAGGAAAATCCTAAAAAAGATGTACTGGCAATCGTAAACACAAAAGATGCAGCAAGGCAAACATTCCAATTTGTTTGTGATGAAATTGATATGAAAAATGTCGAAACATATTTTTTAACTACTTTGATTACACCTTACGAGCGGAAAAAAATAATCGGCAGAATAAAACAAAAATCTAAAAAACAGAAAGTTATTATTTCAACACAATTAGTAGAAGCAGGTGTTGATATTTCTGTTGATACCGTGTTTCGGCAAATTGCCCCGCTTGATTCGATTATTCAGGCTGCGGGACGTGCAAATCGTTATTCCGAAAAATCACATATTTCAGAAATCTATATCTACGATATAGAAGAATTGAAAAAAGCAAGTAACATGATTTATGGCAACGATTTGTTGATTAAAACCGCCAATGTTTTGAAGGATTTTAATGTTGTTGAAGAACAAAATTATATTGATTTGATTGGACAATATTTTCAGGAAGTACGAAAACAATCAGACCAAACAACAAATAAATTATTGGATGCAATGCGTGAATTAAATTTTGCATCAGTTGATTTTAAATTAATTCAACAACGAAATACAGAATCTGTTTTTGTGCAATTGAATGAAAGGGCCCAAAAAATATGGCATGAATATGTTAGTATTTATAATAAAGATAATTTGAAATCTTGGGAACGAAAAGAGCTATTCAGTCAAATTAAGTCTGAATTTTATGACTTTGTAATTAATGTGCCAATTCCTTTTGAAAGCGAAAGCATAACTTTTGATTCAGAGAAAAAATTCAATTTTTATGTTTCAGAGTTAAATAATCCAAGTGCGTATTATAAATATTCTCATGCTAATTTTAGAAAAAACATTGGATATATTGATAATTTTAGTTCAATTAAAATTTTTTAATTATGGAAATTAAAATTACTATTATAAATTTTCCAGAGATTGCTTTAAATACAAGAGATGCTCATAAATTAAGAGGATATTTTGGAAATATGTTTAGAAAACACTCAGAATTATTAAACAACCATTATATAAATGGTGCTAGCAAATATAAATATCCCTTTGTTCAGTATAAGATTATTGACAAAGTGCCATTCCTCTTAGGATTACAAGATGGGAGTGAACTATTAAATAACCTCTTTTTAAATATAAACAAAATAAATATTAACGATAATATATATCCTATTCTTTCAAAGAACATTAGTAATAAAATTGTCAACATTAATAGTTTCTCAGAATTAAAGAAATATAGATTTAAAACTTTATGGATGGGACTCAATCAAAAAAATTACAAATTATATTCTGAAATGAAAAATAAAAAAGAGCAGTTGAATTTTTTAAATAAGCAGATACAAAACAACATCCTCAGCTTCTACAAAGCATTTAATTTTTACATCGATGAAAAGGTGATGGCCACTACCAAGCTTGTGGAGAAGTCAACCAATTTTAAAAATCAAAAAATGATCGCCTTTGACGGTTCTTTTGTTACAAATGCAGAGCTGCCTGATCTTGTTGGAATCGGGAAATCAGTAGCCAGGGGTTTTGGTACCATCATTAAAACACAATGACCATGCAATTGTTTATAGATTCTTATGGAACATATATCCATGTTAAAGACGAAATGTTCGAAATCAAGGTAAAAAAGGAAAACGAACTCGTGAAACACCGTTATTCAGCCAAAAAAGTAAAGCGGGTACATACAGACGAGATCAAAAGCGGTTATTCTTTGAATAAGCCTGGGAAAGAACTCTTGGTGCCGGCTATTAATAAGTATTTTGACGAAGACAGGGTGCGTTATTGCAATAAAAACCGTACCAGGGGAAATATTATTCAATATGACGCACATGCATTTGCCAATACATTGATCAAACGTAAACTGGGAAAACCAACAAACATTCAAAAATTATAAATATGATCGTTTGGGTTATGTATGATATAAAAAAAGACCGCAACAGGAGCAAAGTATCTAAGATTTGCGAAAAGGCAGGATTATACCGTGTGCAATACTCTGTTTTTCTTGGCACATTAGAAAAAAACGAGAAAGATGAACTTAAGCTGGAAATAGAAGAACTCATTGACGAAGAAAAAGATTCTGTATATATTTTCCCCATGAGCAAAAACGAATTGCGGCAGACTATATTGATGGGGCAGGCATTTGATAAAAAAATGGTAACCGATAAAGTTCAGAACTCCTGACCTGTCATTAGATTATCAATAACTTACAATATTTTGCA
>CAZJDA010000068.1:0-23230 GCA_964544705.1 uncultured Bacteroidales bacterium | reverse complement strand
AGGGTAGCTATGTTTGGATGAGATAAGTGCTGAAAGCATCTAAGCACGAAACTCAGCCCAAGATGAGGCTTCTTTTAAGGGTCGTTTTAGACTAAGACGTTGATAGGCTGCAAGTGTAAAGATAGTGATGTCAAAGCTAAGCAGTACTAATTACCCGTAGACTTTTTTAATAAGTCGTAAAATATCTAATACCGCTTTAATATTTTCTTTCTTCATCATGTCAATTAAGATATTTAAAATCTTTATGGTGACTATAGCGGTGGTGTCCACCTCTTCCCATTCCGAACAGAGAAGTTAAGCCCACCAGCGCAGATGGTACTACGTTTTGTGGGAGAGTATGTCGTTGCCAATTTTTATAAAAAGCCCCGAATTTTCGGGGCTTTTTTTGTTTATCCCAACCTTTTTTTCTTTATTTTTGAACCCTGGTATAATTTTTGTCCCTTTTGCAAAATAATATAATTACGTGGTGAAAAAACTTCTCTATACGTTTACTCTTACAATCTTACATTCATTCGCCTTTTCACAGGAAATTGTTGACACCACCCTCAATAATAAGCAACTTGATTCTGTCGATTTTAGAAAAATGCCTTTTGAAATATACCAAGAACCTGAAATTCAAATAAAGAAAATTGGAGTCACAACTAAAAATTTAAATGATACTTCTGTTCATAGAAATGCTTCTACACTTCTTGATACTGCTAAAATGGACTCTTCTTTGATGCAGTATTATTATCTCCCGGAGCATAATATTCGTATAAAGAAATTTAATGTAGATACTTCTCTTACCAGGACACAACGATTTAACCCTATACATCATGATTATAAAGATTATCATGTTACCATCGGGAATATTGGCTTGGCTTCCAAATCAATTGTCTTTAATGGAGATGATAAATTAAATTCAATATTAGGACGTAATGCTTTTCAAAATTATATGTTTTTGCCCAGGAATAGTAGATTTTACAATTTGATTATTCCACTTTCTGAATTTTCTTATGTTAATGGAGGTAAAAAAGAACAATTCTTTTATATTTATCATGCACAAAAAATAAATAAAAATGCCATTTCTTCAATAAAATACCGTTTAATTAATTCCCCTGGCAGGTTTGTTAAGCAAGGTGCACAAAATGCATCATTTAGTTTTAATACACATTTTCTTACAACCAATAATAGGTATGAACTTTTTGCAGGTTATTGTCATAACAGGATAGATGTTACTGAAAATGGGGGAATAATCAGCGAGGAAAGCCTTCAAGAAAATAATTACAATGCAAATGTTAAATTTATTGGAGAAAACGTTAAAGTATCCAATTGGATAAAGAATAATCATTATTTTCTAAGGCAGAAATTAGGTTTAGGCAATAAAACCAATAAAGAGACTGATACAGCTATGTTCAATTATGCTTTGGGCTATTTCAACCACGAGTTCTCTTATGAAAACTATTGGTCGGTTTATAAAGATGATAATCCAAACTCAGGGTATTATCCTTATGTGTATTATGATACCACTAAAACTTATGATTCCCTTTATTATCAGAAATATGAAAATAAATTGAGTTGGAGCAATACGGATTTTCACCATGAAAGTTTGTTTAATTTCGAGTTTTTTGCCAAACACCAATATTTTGAAATTTCTCAAACGAAAGGTGAAGAACAATATAAACAATTTAATTTCTACGATACTATTACATTTAAGAACACTTTAACAAGTATTATTGGCAATGATATTGAGACGTATAATCAATATTCTGCAGGTGGAACATTTACAATGAGAGAATTTGCCGGGATAAGCCCTTATTTCCAACTTGAGTATTATTTGACAGGTTACAGGGAAGGAGATTTTATTTCGAGAGGCAGTATTTCTAAAGCTATAAAAAAGAGGCATATAATTACAGGTGGTATAAAAATAGCCAATTGCGAACCTGCTTGGAAACGTCAACACTATTCCTCCAATCATTTTATATGGGATTACAATTTTGACAAAGAATTGTCTAAAGAACTGTATGGACGTTATAATGCTCCCGGGTTGCATGCAGAAATTTCTTTAAACCAAATCAATAATTTTACCTATTTTGATTATAACTGCAGGCCAAAACAATACAAAGATAACTTGGAGATATTGAAGGTGCTGCTTTTTAAAAAAATAGTACTTGAACCGTTGGTACTTGACAACACATTGATCTACCAAAATGTATCTAATAGCAATATCTTACACCTACCCGAATTCATTGTTGTTCATTCAACCTATCTCAACCTTGCTTTTTTTGATAAAGCCCTATATTTTCAACCTGGGTTTGACCTGGGATTTTATACGAAATATTATGCAGACGCTTACATGCCATCTATACGTCAATTTTATTTGCAAAATGAGGAGAAAATAGGGAATTATCCCAAAATAGACATTTTTATGAATTTCAGGATAAAAAGGGCAAGGGTATTTTTTAAATTAGCTCATGCAAATGATTCGTTTATCGAAAGATATTACTATGGAGTTCCCAATTACCCTATGGATGGTATAGAGTTTAAGTTTGGCATTAAGTGGAAATTATTGAATTGATTTATGATTTTTGAAGCTATTAGTAAACCTACCTTAGTAATAGACAAGGAGAAAGCCCTCCGTAATATTGCTCGCATGGCTGCAAAAGCCAAAAGAAATCATCTGAAATTTCGTCCGCATTTTAAAACCCATCAATCATCTGAAATTGGAAATTGGTTTAAGGATTTCAATGTTACTTCTATTACAGTCTCCTCTTTATCAATGGCTAATTATTTTGCTGATAATGGCTGGCAAGATATTACGATTGCTTTTCCACTAAATGTGAGGGAACTTAAAGGATATAATGAACTGAATAATTCCATCAAACTAGGAATTGTGATAGAGTCAATTGAAACTTTGGATATTGCCGAAAGAAATTTTCATGAAAAAGTGGAGGTGTACCTTAAAATTGATTGTGGTTATAATAGAACCGGGATCAATGCTGATGATGCTGAGTATATTAGAATGATGGTAAAGAGAATGGGCAATAGTAAAAATTTGGTTTTTAAGGGATTCCTTTCTCATTTTGGAGATACATATCACGTATCCGGTAAAAAAAATGTTCAAGAGATTTATCACCGCTCTGTAAAAAAAATGTATAACCTTAGAAATGCAACTAACGATCTGGCTTCATGCTATATCTCCATTGGCGATACGCCCAGTTGCAGTATTATAGATGAATTTGAAGCTATTGATGAAATAAGGCCTGGGAATTTTGTTTTTTATGATTGGATGCAATATCATATCGGTTCATGCAAATTTGAAGACATCGCTATGATTGCTATATGTCCCGTGGTTTCCACACACCAAGAAAGGAATACAATTGTGATTTATGGTGGTGCAGTCCATCTTTCAAAAGACTATATCACTTACGATAATAAGAAGTTTTTTGGACAAATTGTTGATTTGAAAAATCACTATTGGGGTAATATCATAAAAGGTTCTTTTGTAAAGTCGTTATCACAGGAACATGGCATGGTACATATTCCAAGCAATACAATTGATAGGTTTAAAATTGGAGAAAATTTAGGCATAGTGCCGGTGCATTCATGCCTTACTGCCAACTTGGCAAGTTCTTATCACCTGGCTGATGGACAAATTGTTACAAAAAATGAAAATGCTTTTTTGTAATTGCAAGAATTATTGAAATTATTTCATCCTTTTTTGTCAACTATTCTTAGACATTAATAAATAAAATCCTATGCATTGTCTGTTTCATCTGTTTATATTTTAAATTTTCATTGGTCAGTACCTGTCCCGATGCTAATCGGGGTGGAGCTTGCCATGACGAGTCAAATTCACACCACACAGGGTTTTAAGTTTCATTATAATCATGTGGGTGTGTGACAAAAATTTTGTCATGGCTCGGTTCATTTTCTTTTGTTTTGGAATGTTTTTTTGTTACTTTTGACAGTCATAGTATTGTTCAAGCAATTTTTTCCCTTATTTTGCATCGTATGCCTGGTAAAACTATCAATATTAACAATTTATTAAATCAACCCTCAATAAAAAAGTCTATTGATAAAATCCAGCATTTTATTGAATTACCTATAGGAGTTTTTGATAATAAGGGTGCTGTACTATTTGTTTTGGGTGATATTGAGTTTTATAAGAAATATGGAAAACAGGCTCCTATTATTCAAATTGAGAATAATAAGAATATAAAAGACATTGTAGGAAATTGGCAAAATAAGGATTATGATGTTTTTAAATGCAATATAGGAACAAATATTCTTCTGATTCCAATATTTTTAGAAAAACAAGTTATTGGTTTCCTTTTTGTTTGCGGTTTTATTTTTGAAAGAGAAATTCAAGAAAAAAGCAACTTAGAAAAACATACAAAAAAGAAAAACTTTAACAAAGATACATATATAGAGGACTTTCAATCTTTACCACGAGTAGATGAACCTAAATTTGAAAAACTTGCCGCTTTTTTGAGTTCCTATACTGCTGATATAGCGCTGATCATATGGCAAAAAGTTCAATTGAGAAAACAAAATGAGCAACAAGAGAAAAGTAGTGATGCTAATGCACTTAAAAATGCTGCAAAAGAATTGCTACAAGAGAAAGAAGCCAATTGTGAAACTTTATCAGGGCAAACAAGAGATATTGAAGAAGCTTACAAAAAGGTATTGTCAGTTAAAAGCAGTTATGATGACCTGTTCTATTCACTAATTAATGCTTTTTCTTTAAATGAAATGATTTATGATGAGCAGATCAATCCAATTGATTATGTTATAAAGGAGGTGAATCCGTCATTTGAATCTTTTACCGGTTTTTCCCGGGAAGCGCTAATAGGAAACAAAGCATCTTCTGTTTTTGGTTTTCTTGAGAAAGACTGGTTAGAAAAGATCAATGATGCAATAGTCAATAAAAGGCCATCCAAGTTTGACTATTATTTTGTGCAATATGAAAGATATTTGGAAATTTTTGTTTTTTCTCCGCGTAGCGGTAGTTTTGCACTTGTTTTATCTGATATAACAGAAAAAAAGCAGGCACAGAAACAACTGGAAGTAAAAGAACAAAAATATCGTTCCATTTTTGATACAGCAGCCAGCCTTATCATGATCATCAACCAAGAAGGTACGATTACTGAATGCAATAAAAGGTCTGAAGGAATTCTTGGTTATACGAAAGAAGAATTGGTAAATACTTCATTTTATAGCATTATTCAACACGAATCTTTACAAAAAGCACAAAATGCACTTAAAGAGTTGTTTGATAAAGGGTATTCTTTTTATAAAGAGTTGATTGTGGTTACCAAAAATGGAAATAATATTGATATTTCATTAGATTCTTCGGCATTAAGAACTGGTGTAAATGGAGATATTAATTGCATTTGCATTATTAACGATATATCTCAGAAGAAGCAAATATTGAAATTGCTTAATAGGCAGAATGAATATTTAAGTTTTATTTCTAAGGCTACCTCGGATTTTGTTGACTTTGATACAAACGAGGATATTTTTGAGTTTGTTGGAAAAAAGATTAGGGAAATGCATCCTGAGGCCATTATATTGATCAATTCTTTTGATGAAAATACCTCTCAAACATATCTACGTAATATCATTGGGTTTGATAAACTTTATGACAAAGCAAAAAAAATATTGGGCTATGAACCTTTAGGTATGAGAACCCAATTATCAAGTAAAGCAATGAATGAAGCTTTATCAGGAAGGTTGATAGATATACAAGGAGGATTAGAAGAAATATCTCAAGGTAAAATACCAGGAGGTATATGCAAAATACTGGAAAAAACATTTAGGCTTAAACAATTTTATGGAATTGGGTTTACTCAAAAAGGTAATTTACTTGGTAATGCTATTATCATTTTGCGATCTAATGAGCATAAAATTGATGCAGATATTATAGAGACTTTCGTCAACCAAGCTTCTGTAGCTATACATAGGAAAATAGCAAATGATGCTCTTATGGAAAGTGAACGGAAATTCAGGACAATTTTTGATAATGCTGCTATTGGAATTGTTATGGCTGAACCTTCTGGAAAGTTTTTATTGGTTAATGAAGCCTTTTGCAAGCTTGTTGGCTATAAAAAAGAGGACTTGGAAAATGTTAGTTTTGAAGAGATTACTTTTAGTGAAGATTTAATTCGTGAAAAGGAGCTTATTCAACGTGCAAAACGAAGAAAGGAAAATGGTTATCAAGTAGAAAAAAGATATATTCATAAAAATGGTGGTCATATATGGGCCAAGGTAACAGTACAATTCAAATGGAAGAATAATAGCCATATTGATTATATATTAGGGCTGGCAGAAGATATAACCCAACAAAAAATGGCCCAAGATGCTTTGTTGGAAAGCGAGAGAAAATACCGGGAATTTGCAGAATTGCTACCCCAAGTTGTGTTTGAGATCGATTTGGAGGGCAAATTGCTTTTTGTTAATAAAGCCGGTTTAGAGAACTTTGAATACAGCAGAGAGGATTTTGATAAAGGAATATACGCCTATGAAATGTTTGTTAAAGAAGATAGGGAAAGGTTGTTAACCAATATGAAACGAATAGCTGAAGGCGCTGATATTAAAGGCCGTGAATATACTGCTATTACAAAGTATGGGAGGCAAATGACAGTTTTACCCTATACAGTGCCCATTATAAAAAATAATAAACCTGTTGGCTTTAGGGGTGTTTTAATTGATATTACAGAAATTAAAGAAGCTCAAAACGCTTTACAAAAAAATGAAAGGAAATTAAGGCTTATTACCAATAATATCACAGATGTTGTTTGGGTTGTGGATATAAACTTAAAAATTACATTTATAACACCTTCTGTTTTTAATTTACTTGGTTATTCCAGGGAAGAGATTTACCAAATATCTAATCACAAACTTCTATCTACTCAGTCATACAAATTAATAGAAGATTATTTTTCTAAGAAAATTAATGAACTTGAAAATGCAAAAATTGACCAAAATGAATTGAACTTTAGTTTAGAATTAGAATATGTGCATAAATTTGGACATATTTTAATCGGTGAAACAACAGGAAAATTGATAGCTGATCCAAAAACGAAGAAGGTAACAGAAATTCATGGTATAACTAGGGATATCACGGCCAGGAAAGTAAACGAGACATTGCAAAGAGAAGTTGAGTTGTCGAGGAAATCCGTAAAAATGAAACAGCAGTTTCTTGCCAATATGAGTCATGAGATTCGTACACCTATGACGGGTATAGTAGGAATGATTGATTTTCTTTATGATACCGATCTGGACCCAAAACAAAAAGATTACATTAAAACCATTAAAAACTCTGCTGAAAGTTTATTGAATATTCTTAATGACATCCTTGTGCTTTCCAAGATCGAAGCAGGCAAACTTGATATTATACCAGAAGCTTTTCAATTCAGGCAAACCATAAAAGAGCTTTATGCTTTATTTGAATCTTTGGTTAGGCAAAAAGAACTGGTTTTTGAAGTTCATGTTTCTGATTATATACCGGAATATATCAAAGCAGATAAAAACCGGTTGAACCAAGTTATTAGTAATTTACTTTCTAATGCCGTTAAATTTACAGATGAAGGAAAGATCACCATCAATTTTCAATTGGTTAAGGAGGCCGGGAAAAACATAAGAATAAGAGTTGAAGTTATTGATACGGGTATAGGAATTAATGAAGAAATGCAAGCCAATTTATTCGAAACCTTTACCCAAATTGATAGCTCCTATTCAAGAAATTACCAAGGTGTAGGACTTGGACTTACTATCTGTAAGCAAATTATTCGACTTATGAGTGGTGAAATTGGTGTTAATAGCCATCCAGGCAGAGGAAGCAAATTTTGGTTTGAATTTGAAGCTGAAAAAGCCGAACAAAATGACATTAGAAAATATAACGAACCCGTTTTAGGTGAAGTGAGGTTTAATATTCATGTTCTTTTAGTCGAAGATAAAGTAGTTAATCAAAAGGTTATTAAACTAATGCTACAAAATTTTGGATGTAAAGTTACTATTGCTAAAAATGGAGAAGAGGCTGTTAATCTTTTCCGTGAGAATGAATTTGACCTGGTCTTGATGGATATACAAATGCCTAAAATGGATGGTATTACTGCCCAAAAAGCTATAAGAGAAAAATATGAAAATGTTCCTCCTATTATTGGGTTAAGTGCAAATGCCTTGGGTGGTGACACTGAGTATTTCATCTCGCAAGGGATGGATGATTATATTGCAAAACCTGTTACCAAAGAAATGCTTTTTGAAAAATTTCGTAAATGGTTTTCTAACTCGTAACTTACTTATTTATATTTTTGCCAAAAAATAAAGATGGCTGGTTTTTTTTCAAGATTTTCTTTAAGTTTTGATTTGAAAGAACTCTTAAAAGCAAGTTCCGTAGCATTGCTTTTTAAGTTTCTTGGTGTAATAATAGGCTATCTTTTCTTTTGGGTATTGGCAAAATTGTTTGGAGCCGAAGGAGTTGGCTTATTCTCTACGTTATGGACATTCCTGATGGTTAGTGTAGTTATATCAAAATTAGGGTTTGATACTTCCATTGTGAAGTTTATAGCTTCTTTTATGGCCGGTAAAAATGCTTTTTTGATAAAAAAAATGTACCGCAAAGGTTTGCTTTGGATTATTGGATTTGGAGGAGTTATTGCAATTATTGCTGTATTTTTTGCGAAAGAACTTAGTATTTTATTTTTTGAGACTCCAAACGATTATCGTTTTTTTATTTTGACTGCTTTATGTATAGTGCCACTGTCTTTACTCAATTACAATGCAGAATCTCTTAAAGGATTAAAAAAAATCACATTGTTTTCTATATTTCAAAATGGTTCAATTTACTTGTTAACTTTATTGATTATTTTAATATTTTATTATTCTAATTACCAAGTATCAAATACAATTGTTTATGCTCTTCTCATTTCAATTTTATTTATTATGTTCTTTTCTTTCATGGCGGTCAATAGAAATATTCCAAAGGTTTCAAGCAGCCGTTCGCTAAAATATAAAAACAGACATATTTTAAGCATAACCCTACCTATGCTCCTCTCCAATTCACTTTTTTTGATTATGAACTGGACAGACACATTAATGTTAAGTGGTTTTAGGGGAGAAGATGAAGTAGGTATTTATAGTACTTCATTAAAAATTGCAGCACTCAATTCAATAGTTTTGGTTGCTATTAATAGTATTGCCATGCCAAAATTTGCTGAATTGTACATTCGTAAAGACAAACAAGCTTTTGAGAATTTTGTTAAACAATCAACCTTATTAATGTTTTCAGTATCTTTCCCTATTTTGCTTGTTATATTCCTATTTCCAAAATTTTTACTCGGTGTTTTTGGAGATGAGTTTACCATTGGTATAACAGCTTTGTTGATCTTGGCTTTTGGGCAATTTTTTAGCGCTATTTCCGGGTCTACTATTCATATTCTTAATATGACAGGAAAACAAAAACTAGCAAGAAATATATTACTCCTTAGCACATCAATAAATATTGTGCTGAATTTTTATCTCATACCCATATACGGGATTAATGGCGCAGCTATAGCAACCGCATTTTCAACCATTCTGTGGAACGTTTTAGCAGTTATATACATTTATAAATATTTTAAATTTTTAACATATCCTTTTCCTATAAAATTCCGTGTTAAATGAATAAGCCAAATTTTTTTATAGTTGGAGCCGCAAAATCAGGGACTACCACTTTATATCATCATTTAAAGAGCCATCAACAAGTGTATATGAGTCCTGTTAAAGAACCCAATTATTTTTCTACCGATATAAACATTAGTGAGTTTTCTAATGCATATAAAAAGAATACAACTTTTTTAAAAGAAGATTATTTTAAACAAACCAATCTACAAGAAATACAACTCTCATTTGTTACAAGAGAAGATCATTATCTTGCATTATTTAAAAACGTTAAAAATGAAAAAGCTATAGGAGAATGCAGTACTTCATATCTTTATTCGCCAGTAGCTGCCAAAAATATTTATCATTTTAATCCTGAAGCAAAAATTATAATTATATTGAGAAATCCGTTATACCGTACTTTTTCTCACTATTTAATGGCTGTGAGATATGGTTTTACAGCTCTTAGTTTTAAGGATGCAATTATTAAGGATATGAACAAAAAAGAAAAAGGTTGGGGAAAATCAGAATTATTTATAGAATTGAGCTTATATTTTGAACAATTAAAGAATTATTTTAAAATATTTCCAAAGAAACAAGTGCAAGTTCTTTTTTTTGATGAATTGAATAATAATCCAATAAATTTGATAAATAAATGTTGTATTTTCCTTGAAGTTGATCTCTTTAAAACCATTAAAGATGAGAAACACAATGTGGCCGCTTTGCCCCGTAATAAAGTGATCAATAAGATCCTGACAGAAACCGGTATTAAAAAGGCTGTTTCTATTATTGGAGGCAACGGATTTAAAAATCATATTAAGGGGTTTTTTTATAAAAGAAATAATCGTCTTGAGCTTTTAGAAGAAGATAAGCATTTTTTGAGGGAAATCTTTTATGATGATATAGTAAAAACATCTCAATTATTAGAGAAAGATTTATCTAAATGGCTAAAATAAATAGATTGTGAAGAATAAAAAAACTTTAAAATATTTAATTGTCATCAGGGCATTAAGGCTTTTGCGTGTATTTAGGGTTCTAAAGTTTACAAGGTATTCAAATGCTTCATATGTTTTAATGGATTCATTAAAAGCAAGTTGGTATAAAATTGCCGTAATTTTGGGGTAGTGATAACTATGGTTATTGTAATCGGCTCGTTAATGTATCTTATTGAAAGTGAGCAAAGTGGTTTTACTAGTATACCCCGGAGCATTTAATGGTTTATTGTAACCATAACAACAGTATGATATGGTGATATTGCCCCACAAATAGTTGTTGGACAAACATTTGCATCGGTTATTATGATGATTGGATATGCTATTATTGCAGTTCCTAGCGGTATAATTACCGTTGAAATGTACAAGAATAAGTCCAATAATAATACGCAAGTCTGCACAAATTGCCATTATAGTTTGCACGATAATGACGCAAAATATTGCAAGTATTGTGGCGAAAAACTTTGATTTTTAGCCATGCTCATATAAGAGCCTTTTTACAAGTTTTGGCACTCCTATAGATGCTTTTTCATTAATTGTTTCTATGTTGGGTTCACCAGCTATTGGCCTTGCATTGGGATCAATAATGATTTTCTTGGAAGTTCTTGGTACAAAGTCTATTAGTCCAGCAGCAGGGTAAACACTTAAGGAGGTACCAATTACAAGAAAAATATCGGCTTTACCTGCCAACCTGGAGGCAGGTACGATATTCGGTACAGATTCGCCAAACCACACAACATGTGGGCGCAATTGAGAACCTTTTTCACAAACATCGCCTTCCTTTAATTCCCAACCGTCTATATCATAAATTAAACTTGGGTCAGTTGTACTTCTTGCCTTTCTTATTTCTCCATGTAAATGAAGAATGTTTTCTGAACCTGCTCTTTCATGCAGGTCATCAACATTTTGAGTTATAATGGCTACATTAAATTTTTTCGTTAAATCAACAAGCGCTTCATGTCCAGCATTTGGCTCGGTTTCTAACAATTGTTTTCTCCTTATATTATAAAACTCAAGCACCATTTCGCGATTATTTAACCATGCTTGTGGTGAAGCAACTTCTGTAATATCATACTCTTGCCACAATCCTCCCATATCACGAAAGGTTTTTATGCCGCTTTCGGCGCTTATGCCTGCTCCTGTTAGTACTACGATGTGTTTCATGGCCGATAGTTTTTTTTGATGGTGCGATAATGCAACACCATTAACAAATTAGATGGTTTTTTTTTGAAAGATTTTAGCAAAAATCGAAATTTTTAAATTAAAATTGTAATTTTATGCCAATTAATTTAAAAAAACAATCATTATGTCGAAATTCAATGTACAAGAAGCTTTAGATTATCACTCAAAAGGCAGGCCAGGCAAACTGGAAGTTATACCTACAAAATCGTATAAAACCCAGTCTGATTTAACAAATGCCTACACACCAGGTGTGGCAGAACCCTGCAAGCATATCGAAAAGAACCCGGAAGACGTATACAAGTACACAGCAAAAGGTAACCTTGTTGCTGTTATTTCTGACGGGACTGCAGTTTTAGGCCTTGGGGATATCGGGCCATTAGCATCCAAGCCTGTTATGGAAGGTAAAGGCTTGCTATTCAAAGTTTTTGCGGATATTGATGTGTTCGATATTGAAATTGGGACCAAAGATATTGATAAGCTATTGGAAACCATTAAGTTAATTTCACCAACATTTGGAGGGATAAACCTCGAAGATATTAAAGCCCCGGGCTGCTTTGAATTGGAAAGGAGATTAAAAGAAGAACTCAATATTCCTGTTATGCATGACGATCAACATGGAACAGCTATTATATCAGGAGGAGGCCTTATTAATGCACTGGAAATCGCTGATAAAAACATAGAAGATGTTAGGGTTGTTTTTAATGGCGCCGGGGCATCTGCTATTTCTTGTGCACGTTTGTATGTAGCGCTTGGAGCGAAAAAGGAAAACATTATTATGCTCGACAGCAAAGGTGTTCTTAGAGATGACAGAGAAGACCTTAATAAATACAAACGCGAATTCACTACTAAAGAAAATATTCAATCCCTCGAGGAAGCTATAAAAGATGCTGATGTGTTTGTTGGTTTATCCAAAGGGAATGTTGTAAGCCAACAAATGATAAAGAGTATGGCCAACAAGCCTGTTGTATTTGCAATGGCAAACCCCGATCCGGAGATTACTTATAATGATGCCATAGCTGCAAGAGATGATTTGATTATGGCAACTGGCCGTTCTGATTATCCTAACCAGATTAATAATGTATTAGGGTTTCCCTTTATTTTTCGTGGCGCCTTGGATGTAAGGGCAAGTGATATTAACGAGGAAATGAAAATGGCGGCTGCACAATCACTCGCTGAATTAGCCAAACAGCCTGTGCCTAAATACGTGCTTAAAGCTTACGGCCTTGATAAGCTTGAGTTTGGTAAAGATTATATCATCCCAAAACCCCTCGACCTTAGGGTTATAGTACATGAAGCGCCGGCTGTTGCCAAAGCTGCTATGGACTCTGGTGTAGCCAAGAGCCCCATAAAAGATTGGTTTAAATATAAAAAGGAACTTAGAGACAGGGTGAATAGAAATTTTTTATTAGAATAATCCTTTTATTATTTTTATTTAACTATTTTTGCGCCATACCTTGAAAGGCTTTTTTGCTTTTCAAGGTATTTTATGTAAGCGTTTTTGCTTAGTGATGAGAGACAGTTTTATTTTAGGAATGCTAAAGAAATTTTTCATAAAAGGACAAATCCCAAAAAAAAGCAATATTGCTTGATTGAGCTGTCAATATGTTTTTACCTGTAATACAACCCAGAAGTGTTCTTAAATCCAGTAATTCACTATAATACAGTTCATTTTAATGTTTTTTGGTTATGATAACAAATATTAATGGAAAGATAGAAGAAATCACACCCACCTACGTAGTAGTCAATACAGGCGGTTTGGGCTATATGGTGAATATTAGCCTTAATACATATACATCAATAAAAGATGATAAAGAATGTAAGCTCTTCACTCATTTCATAGTTAGGGAAGATGCACATAATTTGTATGGCTTTTTCGATAAAAATGAAAGGAAAGTATTTAGAGCATTAATTTCAGTTTCTGGCGTGGGGGCCAATACTGCCAGGATGATACTTTCTTCCTTATCTACCGATGAAGTATACAATGCCATACTTAATAAAAATACTTCTGTGTTTCAAACTGTAAAAGGAATTGGAGCAAAATCTGCACAAAGGATCATTGTAGATTTATACGACAGGCTTAAAAAGGAAGATTTTGAAGTGCAATTTTCCCAAGGTTTGAACAATACTTTTAAAGATGAAGCGTTATCTGCTTTAATTGCGCTTGGTTTTTCAGCTAGTGTTGCTGAAAAAGCCTTAAATAAGGTTTTAAAAAATAATGAAGAGATTAAAAGTGTTGAAGAACTTATCAAACAAGCACTTAATAAGCTGTAAAATTTATAAACTAAAAGGGG
Organism: uncultured Bacteroidales bacterium; assembly: GCA_964544705.1. Classification (GTDB taxonomy): domain Bacteria; phylum Bacteroidota; class Bacteroidia; order Bacteroidales; family CAZJDA01; genus CAZJDA01. The sequence goes on along the minus strand of CAZJDA010000068.1, from coordinate 9,144 downwards.
AATAAGCATTGGAGCTGAAAAACTGGTTGGTATTTTTCTTAACTTCAATATTTGTTTTAGTTATTCATTGCACTTATGGAGAAGAAGTGTTGAGTGATGTTTTTCAAACGCCACCTGATACAATTGAAGAAGAAGAATTAAGATATCCTATAAAAAACGAACCTGGCACGCCTTTTGAGTTTTTTAATGATAGCACCCCTTTATATCTTGCCCCCCCCTCCATTTATGAAAACGAAGTTACTTACGACCCTGATAGTAACCAGTATATTATACAACGAAAAGTTGGAGGAAGAAAGTTTGGTGCGCCCATAATAAAATCTTTTGACGAATACAAAGAAGAGCAATATAATAAATCTCTCAGAGACTATTGGATCCAGAAAGTTACTGAATCCGATGAAAGAAAATCTGGCAACTTGATTCCCAAATTACATGTAGGAGGGAAAGTTTTTGAAACCATTTTTGGAAGCAATACCATTGATATTCGTCCACAAGGTTCAGCCGAATTGATCTTTGGTGTGTTAGGAAATCGTAATGATAACCCGCAATTACCTTTGAACCAGCAAAGAACGTGGAACTTTGATTTCCAGCAAAAAATTCAAATGAACGTTACGGCAAAAATAGGTGAAAGGATCGAGCTAAGAACCAACTACAACACGGAAGCATCTTTTGAATTCGAGAATAAAATGAACCTGAATTACGAAGGCGATGAAGATGATATATTACAAAAAGTTGAACTTGGCGATGTTTCCTTGCCATTGCCTGGATCGCTTATTTCAGGTAGCCAAAGCCTTTTTGGTATTAAAACCCAATTGAAATTCGGAAGAACTACGATAACAAGTATATTCTCACAACAAAAAAGTGAGTCTAAAACCATCGAGGTATCAGGTGGTGCACAAGTAACAGAATTTGAACTTCGAGCTGATGACTACGAAGAAAACAAACACTTTTTCCTTACACATTATTTCAAAGACCACTATGAGGAATCTTTAGATAGATTGCCTGTCGTAAATTCTAGGATTAACATTACAAAGGTTGAGGTTTGGGTTACAAACATTGGCCCTCCAGTTGAAAATACCAGGAATATCATTGCATTACAAGACCTCGGAGAAGAAAAAAATAATAATATTGACAATCCTTTATTCAATGCTTCAAACGCTCAATATCCGTGGAACCACGCCAACTCTGCTTACAATAATATCACGAACAGGCCTAATGTAAGACAACTCGATAATGTTTCAAGCGCTCTTAGCAATTTAGTTTCTGGCGTTGACTACGAATTTGTTGAGAACGCAAGAAAACTTGATCAAAATGAATATACGCTTAACGGAAAATTAGGATTCATTTCGTTAAATTCTACCTTAAACCCAGACCAAGTATTGGCTGTTGCTTTTCAATATAAAGTAATTGGTGATACTACAACATACACTGTTGGCGAATTTTCAACGGGAACTGTTGAAGGGAATAGCGCATTGATCGTAAAACTTCTGAAAAGTACCGCCTTGGATACAGATACCAAGATGTGGGAACTGATGATGAAAAACGTTTACCCGCTCGGTGGTTACCAAATCAATTCAGAAGATTTCAGGTTAAACATTCTTCAAAAAGACGACAGGAATGGAGTTCCATCTGCCTATCTTACTGAAAGTAATATAAAAGGGCATCCGCTAATTCGTGTACTGGGAATGGACCGTTTAAATACCCTTCAGCAAAACTACTCGGATGGAATATTTGATTTTATTGATGGTGCAGCTACAGGTGGAGGTACAATCCAAGCTTCTAACGGAAGGGTTTATTTTCCCGTACTTGAACCTTTTGGCGATGCCCTCAGAGATTCTATTGGTAACGATAATCTCGCTAATAAATATTGCTTCGACTCCCTTTATTCAATGGCAAAATACAATGCAAGAGAATACCCCGAGAAAAATAAATTTATTATTGCAGGCCAATACAAATCTCAAGGTGGTTCTGAAATATCACTTAATGCCATGAATATCCCTCAAGGCTCGGTGAGTGTAACAGCAGGAGGTATCCCTCTTGACGAAGATGTTCATTACACCGTTGACTATACCCTTGGGCGAGTTAGAATTATTGATGAATCCATTCTAAACTCGGGAACACCTATTAGGGTTAACTTTGAAAGCAATTCCTTATTCAATATTCAAACAAAAACCTTGCTTGGTACTCACGTGGATTACGAAGTCAATAAGGATTTTATCATTGGCGCAACAGTAATGAATCTCACTGAGAGGCCATTAACCAAAAAGATTAATATGGGCGATGAACCTATTTCCAATACCGTTTGGGGATTGAATGCTTCTTATCAAACCCAATCAAGGTTTTTGACCAAAATGGTAGATAAAATTCCTTTTATTGACACAAAAGCAGAATCTAACGTGACAGTTGATGCAGAATTTGCCCACCTAATGCCTGGCCATGCCAGGGCAATTGGAAAAACTGGAACCTCGTATATCGATGATTTTGAGGGAAGTAAATCATCTATTGACCTTAAAGAGATGATATCATGGGAATTAGCAAGTACACCATCCGACGAAACCCTTTTCCCAGATGCTAATGCCAACTCATTAGAATATGGTAAAAACCGGGCAAAGATAGCTTGGTATATTATTGACCCTGTTTTTTATAGCGATAACAACCTTACTCCAAGCCATATTAGGAAAAACTCAGCCATGTTATCCAATCATTATGCACGACAAGTATTGCAAAACGAGATTTTTCCTAAAAAAGAACTTCCAAGCGGACAACCGGCTAATCAACCGGTATTGAATGTTGCGTATTACCCTAATGAAAGAGGCCCTTATAATTTTGACTATGAAGGCTTGCAACCAGACGGTACACTCAATAATCCTCAGCAACGATGGGGTGGTTTTATGCGAGCCTTGTCAAACACAGATTTTGAAGCCCTCAATGTTGAATATATCGAATTCTGGATGATGGACCCTTTTATTGATAATGAAGACCATACCGGGGGTAATTTATATATTAACCTTGGTGATGTTTCTGAAGATATTTTAAAAGATGGGCGAAAGATGTTTGAGCATGGACTACCAGAAGGAGCAACCCTCGAAAATGTTGATACTACAATTTGGGGAAGGGTACCAACACTCCAGGCGCTCACAAACTCGTTTACTTCCGCAGAGTCAAGAGAATACCAAGATGTAGGTTTTGACGGGTTGAATGATGCTGATGAACTGGAATTCTATACGGAATTTGTTAATAATATACAAAACGCAGGGTTACAACAAGAGGTTGTTCAAGACATCTTAGATGATCCTTCCGCTGATAATTTTCATTATTTTCTAGGGGATGATTATGATAATCAAAAATTAAGTATTCTTAATAGATATAAAAGATACAATCTTCCAGAAGGGAACTCACCTGCCGGTAGTAACCAAGCCGCAACATCCCAGCCTGATATTGAGGACATAAATAGAGATAATACACTTAACCGGTCTGAAAGGTTTTATCAATATAGAGTTGAGTTAAGGCCTGATTTGATGAATGTTGGGCAAAATTATATTACAGACGTTAGAGAAGCTAGTGTAACATTAAAAAATGGCCAAACTGAAACGGTTAAATGGTATCAATTTAAAGTTCCTGTTTCACAGCCTGATAAAACTGTTGGTAGCATAGAAGGCTTTAAATCTATAAGGTTTATGAGATTGTTTTTTCATGGATTTTCTGAATCTATTATTTGTAGATTTGGGACTTTCGAACTTGTTAGAGGCGAATGGAGAAAACTTAATAAATCACTACTTGCCCCCGGCGAATATATCCCAGATGATGATAATAGCACTTCTTTCAATATTTCATCAGTGAATATTGAAGAAAACGCCGAAAGAACACCCATCAATTATGTTGTTCCTCCTGGTATTGATAGAGAGATTAATGTAGGGAGTACAAACCTCAATAAAATGAATGAGCAATCTCTTGTTCTTAATGTTTGCAATCTTGAAGATGGCGACTCCAGGGCAATATATAAAACTGCCGATTTTGACGTAAGAAGATACGGCAAGATCAAGATGTTTACCCATGCAGAAAGAGTAGTGGAGAACCAAAACTTAGAGAGTGGTGACCTTACTTTATTTGTAAGATTAGGTACGGATTTTACAGAAAACTACTATGAGTACGAAATACCTTTAGAACTCACCGAATGGAGCGATCATAGGGATGTAGATGTATGGCCTGAATCTAACGAGCTGGATTTGAAACTTCAAAAGCTTGTTGATGTAAAGCAGGAGAGAAATGTACAAATGCGTGGAGGGAATTCTTCAATTAACTTAACTACTCCTTTTATTCAATATGATGGGAAAAACAAAATAACTGTTGTAGGGAATCCTAATTTAGGTGCTGTGAATGCTATCCTTATTGGGGTAAGAAATCCTAAACTTAAATCTTCTACTATGGGAACTGATGACGGCCTGTCCAAATGTGCTGAAATTTGGATAAACGAACTTCGCCTTACTGATTTTGACGAAGAAGGAGGTTGGGCCGTTAACACCAGGGTAGCAGCTAACCTTGCTGACCTGGGGAATGTTGTTGTTGCCGGAACACACAGCACGGCAGGCTTTGGAAGTATTGAACAAAAAATCAACGAAAGGCAAAATGACAATATTACGCGATATGATATTGCTACTAATGTTGAACTTGGTAAATTCCTCCCAGAAAAAACAGGCATTAGGATACCTTTCCACTTCAATTATTCAGAAACCAAGAAAAATCCAGAGTATAACCCACTTAGCCCGGATATTGAGTTTAAAGACGACCTTGAAACTTACGAAAGTGAAAAAGCTAAAAGCGAGCTCAAGAAAAAGGTACAAGACTATACTATGCAAAAAAGCCTCAATTTTACCAATGTAAGAAAGGAAAAAACCGGTAAATCAAGGAAATCACATATTTATGATGTAGAAAACCTTAACTTTACTTATGCTTATACCGAAACTTTTCATAGAGATATTGATATTAAATATAATGATCAAAAACGCTATAATGTTGCAGTGGGATACAATTTCAACAATAATCCTAAAAACTTCAAGCCGTTTTCTAAAATAAAATTCCTCACTAAAGTAAAACCTTTGAAATTGGTTAAAGATTTTAATTTTTACCTTGCTCCAAAAGTTATTTCTTTCAGGAACGATTTTAACCGCACCTACGAAAGAAACCTTTTTAGAAATAAAATGGAGGATGCTATTATTCCTATTGAACCAAATTATATCAAAACATTTGATTGGAATAGGGCATATAATGTAAAATTTGACCTTACCCAGGGTTTGCAAATAGATTATAGCGCTAACGCTGCGTCTTGGATTAGGGAGCCCCAAGGAAAAATTGAAAAACCTTGGTATAAAGATACCACCATCACTGGCAGCATGAAGAATCTTGGTGAACTAAATAATTTTGACCAAAACGTGAATGTTTCTTATAATGTGCCGGTAAATAAATTGCCTTTAATGGATTGGGTATCTTTCAGGATACAATATTCAGGGCAATATAATTGGCAAAAAGCCCCTGAATCTGCCCCTGAAATTGGAAATACCATCCATAATAGTAATAGTTGGCGTTTTAACCCGGGATTGAATTTTGTAAATTTATACAACAAGATTGGGTATTTAAAAGAGATCAATGAAAAAGGAAATAAAAGATCCAGGAGACGAGCTGGTAGATTCGAGGCCGAACCAGAGGAAGATGATTCTACCCAAAGCCAAAAAACCAGGAAAATCTTTAAAGGTATTTTGGATAATACATTAAGGGCTATGATGGCATTAAGGAATACAACCTTTTCTTATACAAGAAATATTGGCTTTCAGCTCCCAGGTTTTATGCAAACTCCTAGTTACGTGGGGCAAGATTGGGATGCAAGTCCTTATGCACCGGGTACCGATTTTGTTTTGGGAAGCCCTTTTGCAGATAAACATGAAACAACCATATTGTATCGCGCAAGCGAAAATGGTTGGCTTTCGCCTGATCCGGCCCTTAATAATCCTTTTTCTTCGCAATTTGCTGAGAAATATGATGCCAGGGCTACACTGGAGCCTATTCCAAAGTTGAAAATTGACCTTACAGCCAATAAGCAACTATCAAGTAATAAAATAACTTATTTTGCTGTAGATTCACTTAGTGGCCGTGTAGACAGGGCATCACTTGATCCTTTAGAATCAGGTAATTTCAGTATTTCTTTTATTACATGGCAAACAGCTTGGGTTAAAGATGATGACAAAAACATGTCTGAAAATTTTGATAACTTCAGGGCCTATCGCGAAGAAATATCTAGGAGGCATTCAGGGCAAAACCGTTTTAGCCAAGGTGAAGTAGATACCTCAAGGTATTTTGACGGGTATAGTGCAACATCGCAACAAGTATTGATCCCTGCATTTATAGCAGCCTATACAGGAAAAGATATCTCGGATGTTGGTTTAGATGCTTTTCCTGGAATACCCATGCCCAACTGGCGCATAACCTACGATGGGCTTTCGGATTTTGAATTTATCCAAAAATTCCTGAAAAGGCTTACCCTTTCCCATGGATACCTTTCTACTTACTCCGTGGGTAATTATGCTACTCTTACCCAATATGAAGAAGACAGGGGAATACGATACTCAAATGGTGATTTTATTCCAAAATACGAAATAGGACAAGTTGCTATAAGAGAACAATTTAATCCTTTGTTCCAAGTAGATGCTACATTGCATAATAGCCTTATGACAAGCTTTGCTATAAAAAAAGGCAGGGATTTGGCTCTTAGCTTTACCAATAACCAAATAACCGAGGTGATTTCTGATGAATACGTTATTGGGCTTGGATACAGGGTAAAAGACCTTACCCTTATCATCAGTAAAAACCCCATAACAAGTGACCTGAACCTTAAAACCGACCTGTCCCTCAGGGAAAATAAAACCGTTTTAAGAAAGATCATTGAAAACTCAAATACTCCATCTTCAGGCCAAAGAATGGTATCAATCAATTCTTCGGCAGATTATATGTTTAGCAAAAGCCTAACTTTGCGGGTATTCTTTGATAAGATCATCACCGTTCCTTACATTGAGCCACCATACCGCTCTTCTAATACACATGCCGGCTTTAGCCTTCGCTTTACTTTAATGCAATAATAAAGACATATAATTTTTTTTTCATTTAAAAAAAATGTATTTTTGACCTTATAATTTCAGAATCATAAACCAAAATATGTAATTATTATGAAAATTCCTGATAATTTGAAGTATACCAAAGACCACGAATGGCTCAAGGTTGATGGTGAAGAAGCTACAGTTGGAATAACTGATTTTGCCCAAGGCGAATTGGGTGATGTTGTTTTTATTGAAGTAGAAACCGTAGGCGAAACATTAGATAAAGAAGATTCCTTCGGTACTATTGAAGCAGTTAAAACCGTTTCGGATATGTTTATGCCGGTTTCCGGTGAAATTATTGAATTCAACGAAAAACTTGAAGACACTCCTGAATTGGTAAATAAAGACCCATATGGCGAGGGATGGATTATTAAAATTAAAATGAGCAACCCCGACCAAGTAAATGAACTTATTTCATCTAAAGAATACAGTGAACATACTGGTAACTAAGGAAAATTTGAGTCTTTTCTGAAAAATTTTATTTGTTTCATTAAAAAAATATCTAATTATGAAAGGATTAATTAAAAACATCGGCTTCATTTTGATCATTCTAAGTGCTATTTTCCTTGGTGTTTCAGTGCTGAATAACACTGCATCCAATGCCATACTCGCTACTTGCGGTATTATTATTGTTATTGGGCTATTGCTTCATATTATCCTAAATAGGATTGTTGAGTAAGTTTTTCATGGTGGATAATTAAGTATAGCAAACAAGAAACATTATGTTCTTTAAGTACAATTTACCGGTTATTGTTTGGGCTATTTTTATTTTGATTTTGTTGGGAATGCCCAGCGGTAACCTCCCGGAACCTCTATGGGGATTGACGCATTTAGATAAAGTAGCACACTTTGGATTATTTTTTATTTTTACCTTGCTGCTTATATTTGGATTAAAAAAACAATATTCATACAAGAATATTCGTTCAAATTATACTCCTTGGGTTATTATTATAAGCATTGGATTTGCTTTTTTTACTGAAGCTTTTCAATTGATGCTATCTACAGGGAGAAATTTTGAAGTCTTGGATGCAGTTATGGATATGTTTGGTTCTGGCACAAGTTTTGTATTTTATAAAATTATGAAAGACAAAATTGTTTTTTTAAGATTTTAATAAAGTATCTGGATATATTTTTTTATTTTAGCGCAAAAATCAAGGATTAATTCGTAATATCTAAATAATATGGAAACTAAAAAAACACCAAAAGCAAACTTAGAGAACAAAAGATCGCTTTTCCTTCAAATAGGTTTTGTGATGGCACTTGCAATTGTTCTTTTGGCTTTTGAATGGAAAACGTATGAAAAAATTGAGTACGATTTGGGTGAAGCAGAAATTCCTAATGTAGAAGAGGAAATTATTCCTATCACCCGCCAAAAAGAAAAGCCACCACCACCAAAAAAGCCACAAACAACTGAACTGGAGGTTGTTGAGGATGATGAAGAAATAGAAAATGAAGTGGAGATCAACGTAGAAGTAGACCAAGAATCAGAAATTGAGGATTATGCTCCGCCACCAATGGAAGAAGAAGAAGAAGAAGTTGTGGAAAAAGAGATTTTTACCGTAGTAGAACAAATGCCGGAATTTCCTGGTGGGACTGCTAAAATGATGAAATACCTTTCTGAAAATATTGAATATCCTCAAATGGCAAGAGAAGTTGGAGTGCAAGGTACAGTCTTCGTTACTTTTGTTGTTGAACCCGATGGTTCTATTACAAATGTTAGAGTTCTCAGGGGTATTGGCTCGGGCTGTGATGAAGAAGCTATCAGGGTTGTGAAAACCATGCCTAAATGGACACCCGGTAAACAAAGAAATAAACCTGTTAGGGTACAATTTAACCTCCCCGTTAGGTTTATTCTTGAAGGATAAAGATTATATCACTTGATTCAAAATAATGAAAACCCGGATTTATCCGGGTTTTTTTATGCTTTTTTACCGCTTTTTGCGTTATAAAATTCAGAACTCCTGACCTGTCATTAGATTATCAATAACTTACAATATTTTGC
>CAZJDA010000067.1:0-23919 GCA_964544705.1 uncultured Bacteroidales bacterium | reverse complement strand
ATGTGTTTATGGAGCAAATAACTTAGTGTAAATGCAATGTATTTATGGAGATGTTATGAGCCATAATAAGAAAAAAAACTACGATTATGAATACAAATACAAATAGAGTAATAACAATTAGTATCCTTACAAGCGTTGTAATTATTTTGATGTTTCTTTATTTATTTCCAGCAGTCTATTTTGCTGAAGAACCCTCAGAAAAATGGTGGAATGCTTTATCAATTGTTGTAGCAATTAGTTTTGGTGTTATTGCTATATCCCTAACTGTTTTACTACGCGAAAGAGAGTCTAAATCAAAAGTAAAAGAATTAGAGCAAAAAATAAATAACTTATCAAAAGTAAATACTGAAAATTATACGAATACCTTAAATATTATTTCAAATATACTGGATATTCAAAATGCTTCAGAGATACAAAGTAAACTTGTTTGGCAAAATGTACAGAAAAATATCAGTAAAATAGATAATATTGGGATTATAAAATCATTAACACTTCGCACATGGTCAACTCTTGCTTGGAAACAAGGATACCTTAAAGTGACTAGGAATCTAAGAGAGAAAGCATTTCAGTTAGATAATAAAAATTTCAGGAATAGAGTGATGTTATGCAGTATTTTGACTCAAGAAGAAAAGCCAGATATAACAAGGATTGAAAATATTTTAAATAATACTGATTTATCTTCAGATGAAATAACAGATACAAATATTGACCACTTTTACAATATAAAGGGTAAGTTTTATAAAAGGATTGGCAGGTTTATAGATGCTTCTGATTGTTTTAAAAAAGCCATTGAACGAAATATACAAACATGGCCTTTTAACGATTATATCCTGACTTTATTGATGAGACAGGATGTGAAGAACTCATTTATTAGAGAAGAGATTGATAGAATTGCTAGTATTGATAATTCAAAGTGGCTTGATGATAGTGTATTAAATCAAAAAGCATTTAGACTTTTAGTAGATAGTTTCCTTGACAAAACAAAAATTGATAATTTTTATAATTATCTAACTCCTTTGAAGATAGCTGAGTTAGCAAATAGATATGATAATGAATATGTTAAACTTGAATTTTTTAATTTCTTTTCACAAATTAGAACGAAATATAATGATAACGATTTGAATATTTTGTATTTGACATATTATAGAATGCTTGGTGTATATGATAAAGAAGCCGATATTGAATTAGAAAAACAAGAAATACAGAACGAAATAAACAAAAGAATAATTACGGCTCATAACATGCTGTAATACACCATGCGGGCGGGCTTCCAGCGTCTAAGATAGTCGGCTTTAGCAAAATTTGTAACGTGGGATGAGAACGCGTCTCCGTAAACCCCGCACGGTGCATACAGCTTTCCGTTGAGCCCAACAATAATTTTATCCCAAATTAATCGATTATTCCCTTTGGCCATGAGTTCAAGGTTCTCGCTCACAGCCTGCCCCGTAAAAGAAGTGCCGGGGATAAAGCAATTGTATGCTTTTCACCTCACCTATTCGTTGAAAACCGGCAATCTCTAAACCGGGGTTAACCGCCTGCTGGCGGAAAGCGCTTTTTTACTGCGTTCAAACCGCTCAACTAAGGTATAACATGGTTTTTGTTGTTTTTTTTGTGCAAAAGATTATAAAAAAGTTGTTTTAACCAGGTTGTTTTTTTATTTTTGATGAATAATGGATATAAACACCATGTTGTTATGGATAAAATAAGTTAGTATAAATACAATTGTGTTTATGGAGATGTTATGCTTAATTCGAGAAAATGCATTTGTATAATATTTAGAAACAAAATAGTGAATTGAACATGGATTTTATTGCAGATTGGGGTTTGATTGCTGGAATAGCAGGATTAGCTCTTGGAGTATTTCTTATTTTATTTAGAGAAGTAATTAGAAAGAAGATTTTTCCTGTTTTAACGAAGAAACAAAGTTTCCAGATAATCATTGTTTTTATGTTGTTAGTTTGGTCGATTGCTGGATATTCTATTTACGGATATTTTGCTATGAACGAAACGGTAAAAAAAGTAAATATTAACCCAAATTTGAATAAATCATTTCTTTTAGGGCACGAATCAGCATATGCATTGGCTAAGACAAATACAAATGAAAAGAATGATAGGGAGATATTTAAGATAAATCAGTGGTTAAAAGACTTAAAAGTAGATTATAATGTAAATTCAGAAAGATTTACTGAGAATGATTTTTTAAGTATAGTCAATCATATTTCACCGAAAAGCGAATCTTTTCAATATTCCTTTTTACTTGGTTTCTATTCAATTGTTTGTGAAAACACACCCGCTCAATGCCATGAAGAATTTAACTTAAAAGTATGGCTCAAAAGATCTGATTTAAAAAGCACAGGATACAAAGGAAATGATACTGAAATAGAAAATTTCATCAAAGAAATGTCAGAATTTTGTTATTCGAGATTAGATTAAAAAAGCATAACAATGTGTATAGTGCATAGCTACCCTGCGGGATAGCTACGACACCATACACGGAACGTTGGTAACAATTCAAACATTATACATTTAGCAACATTTAACTAAGGAGAGAAAAAATGGATTTAAAAAAATTTACAACTGAACTTGTATCTGCATGGAAAAAATACTCGCAGAATCAAAAATTAGGAGGTATTCAGGAGAACAAAGATTCTGGATTTAAAGGTGAAGATTCTGCATTAAATCGTCTAAATAGTGACTTTTCTGATTATAAGTTTACTAAAACGAACTACAGTCGAACTCCAGCAGATATAATAGGATTAAAACAGGATTCAGGATTTTGGCATTTTGCTCTTTACCAAGTAAAGACATCTAAAAATCTTAAGTCTTTAACACATGAAATTGAAGAAAAAAATACTTTACCGGAATTAGCCAAATTACTAAAAAAAGTATTTCTTGAAAGCTCTCAAACCAAGTATTATAAAAAAAAGCAGGTATATATTTCAATTGGATATATAGGAGTTCATCGAAAAAATAATAAAAACCATATAGTTAAAAGGTTACCTTATCAAAAGGATTTTTCAATGAACAGACTAGAATTAAAAACTACCGAAAAAACTAAAATCAGAAATAAATTACATAGATAGTAATATTAAGAACTGTTGGCAATATATAGGAATATGAGCGGTCTGCAATGCCTGTTCCGCCATAGCGGAAACCCAGCAAGTATACCCTGTTGAATCGTTGATAAATCCAACAGGGTAAAAACGAAACTATGGTGGTTGCTATGCACTTATCGACGTTTTTGGGGGCTCTTTGATGGAGAAAACCGGGAAGATGAATTTGATTTTTAGCGTTTCTAATGATTTTATAGCACAGGCAAAGTTGAAAAACCCTGCTTTTATAAAAGTTAAGACAAAACGATCCCTTATCCCCACTATAGCAAGGACCCTAATAATTGGAATTTGGTTATAACAGCATTAAAGAGTGTGCTTTTTCTTTGCCCTTTCAAAGTCACTTGGTTGGAAAGTTTGGTCATTACTTTTTCAAATTCCGGTACAGCATTTACTGCCCGTTCCAAAATCGTTGGTGAATTTTTTTGTCTCATAACTGTAAATGTTTTAAAGTTCATAATTACAGCTATTAAACTTAATTTTTCTACAAAAGATTACTATCTTTGAGGAAAGCTATCCGCCAGGGCGGATTTAGTTTAACACAGTACATATTGCAGGGCGGGGTTTGGTGGTACGCCAACTGCGGATTCTCGCATCGCAGTTCCGTGTCCTTCGGACAGGAACGCTCTTCGAAATCCGCCCCGACAACATGTACCAACCGTTAGGCATAATTTATACATCGAGGCATATGAAGCGATACACAGTTTTTATAGCAAAATTAACCACAGCAATTGGAGTCTTAATAATTATATGGTTAATTATTAGAGGTTTTTTCTATGATGATTTTATTAATACTAAAACAACAGTTGACTTGCCGACAGCTGGAACTTTTGGAGATTTTATCGGAGGTTTTGTCGGGACAATTTTTGCCTTAGTTGGAATATTCTTACTTTATGCGACATTGCAAGTGCAAAGACAAGAATTGACAGATAGTAGAAAAGTCTTTGTAAAGCAACAATTTGATAATACTTTTTTTGAACTAATAAAATTGTTTAATCAGATTTTCACCGATATTAAGGTGGAAACAGATGATGGCATTAAAGTTCAAAAAGAATTATTCGATTTCGAAATGAAAAGTATGCAAGAGGAATTTGTGCCAAAACGAACATTTGCCCAGAATCGAAATTTAGCGATAGAACTATATCAAAAATTTTATGTCAAATACTTAAAGTTAACAAGTGTTTACTTTAAGACTTTATATCGAATATATAATCTAATTGACAAATCTGATATTTCTGATAAAGATAAAATTGAATATGCAAAAATCCTTAGAGCTCAATTGACAGATAGTGAGCTTTTTATGATCAGGTATAATGCCATGACAGAAAATGGAAGAGCCTCCATTGAATATATTAACAAATATAATATTCTTAAACACCTTTCAAATTTCGAATTACTTGAATTTAAGGACTGGTGGAAAGATCTTGATAGCAATGAAAAGAATGGTTTAGGATATTTATTTATGGAGCTTAAAGAGGTTTTAACACTTTTAATTGACGAAACTAAGTTCGATCAACTTCATAGAAAGTTTAAAAACGGTCGGTATGATCTAACAATTAAATCCAAACAACCATCTGAATTTGAAATTATTCTAACTATTGATTCGACGAAAAATTCAAAAAAGTCAGCAATTTCAGATGGATTTGACAAATTTACACATAAACAAATTGAATGCTTGATTGAAGGAATCGTTAAAGAGTTAATTATTGTTTCAAACTTTAATAAATACAATTATAGAAAAGAGCTGCACTTTGATTCCGATACAAATACCATTAATAATCAAACAATTATTAAGGTCTCGGTTAAAAACAAAATGAATAAACCTTTAAAAATAAGCTATAAGTTTGATTAAAACTATGCCTAACAGCGGCGAATAAAGCAAAGGCGGCCAGTGCGTTTCTTACGTTCGAGGTTTCGATTTAACCCCGCCAAAACTTCGTTTTGACGGGTAAAGATGTATATTTGTAAAACAAAGTTTTGGTTCCATGAAGTTTGACAGGTATTTGCAAGTAAGGCCTTCGCTTCATCGCCACAACGTTATAGTGCATATGGTCGCATCCTAAGAATAAATATTTCAAAGGATACAATTATTAATTTTTAAAACTTAAATGCTATGAAAAAAAATTTAATTATTTTATTAATAGTTGTTTTGCAAGGTTGTGTTTCTCTTAAAAAGCATAATCAAGTTAAAGACAATTTACAATCCGAACTAATTGAGATTAGTGATGAATTAGAAAAAAAGAGGTCAAAACTAAAAAAACTTGGCAATTTAGATATTACTGACAAAGCTACTCAATCTGATAAGAGCAAGGCACTTGCATATAAAGATGACAATTCTTGGGTTCCACTTGAAAATGCTGAACGATATAAAAATTACTTAACTAAAGGTTTAGGAATAATTTGGCTTGAGATAGGAAAGGATAGTTTAATTGAAGGTGGTTATGTTAATTTAGATAATTACCAAGCAGAGCCAGAAATTATTGACCAAGGGGACATTATATTCAAATATTTCGTTAATAATGAGTTTGCTACTGATATATCTGTAGTATCAATAGTTACAAGTAGTATAGAATCAAAGGATATTGCTAAATTGAAATATGAAATTTTGGGAACTTCTAGATTAAAAATACCACAAGATTCTATTGAAAGTATAGCTAAAAAATATGCTGATAACCGATATGGAAACAATATTATAGCTGTTTATCTTGCCACTGGATTTCATATAAGAAAAATCTCATTACAAACATACACAAAAATGGCTGCAGATGCTGTTGCAACTGTCCCAGTGGCAAATGTTGGTGGTACGTTTTATAATGAATCAGAGTCAGAATTAAATAACTGGTATGTGGATGCAAAACTTATTGATTTGTCTTTTTTCCTTCCTAAAAAAGAACTTGAGGAAGCTAATGTACTGAATGAAAATCAAACCCCATTTCAATTCTTAAAGTCATCATTGGGTGATAGCATTACTGATAGAAATTTGCAAATCGTTGCAAACAATCCAGAAATAATGATTAACGAAAAAGAATTCAAAAATCTTTTTGGAGAAGAAGCTATGTTAAAGATTGACACAAATAAATTAAATGATATTGGAAAATCTTTGATAAAAGCAAAAAGTAACTTATTTGAGAAAAAATAATACGCACTATAATATATAGGAATATGAGCGGTCTGTAAGTCCCAGCGAGTATTCCATTCTTGCCCTGTTGAATCGTTGATAAATTCAACAGGGTAAAAACGAAATCCTGGTGGTGGCTATGCACTTATCGACGTTTTTGGGGGCTCTTTGATGGAGAAAACTGGGAAGATGATTTTGATTTTTTGCGTTTTTTATGGTTTTATAGCACAGGCAAAGTTGAAAAAAGCCTGCTTTTATAAAAGTTAAGACAAAACAGTCCCTTATCCCCACTATAGCGAGGATCCCAGTAATTGGAATTTGGTTATAACAGCATTTACTGCCCGTGCCAAAATTGTTGGTGATTTTTTTTTTGTGAAATTTAATTGATATATTTACCTAAATTGTTCAACAAAAAATAAGATATCATGGGCATAAAATACGCGTTGTATCCAAGCAAGCTAAGCAGTTGTGACGGTAAATACGTGGCTGCTGTCCGGGTGAAGGGTACTAAGGTTATGGATGATATTATAAAAGATATGTTAAGCCGTGGCAGTAGCATTACCAAGGCAGAAGCATTATCTGTACTGGAAGCTTTTGAAGCTTCAATAGAAAGGGCTTTGAGCGATGGTTATAGGGTCAATACCCCATTGTTCAATGTTTACCCTTCAATAAAAGGGGTATTTGACAGCAGGGATGAAAAGTTCAACCCCAAAGAACATACGCTAAGGTTGAACGTTAACCCGGGCTGCCGCATTGATAGTATTAAGCAAAAGCTGGAAATGGAGAAAGGCCCTGCCGCTGTTTCCCTGCCAATCATCCATAGGTTTATTGACTTAGCTTCGGGTACGCAAAATGCCCTCATAACTCCAGGAGACGTAGGCGAGATAAAAGGCAGGCTGCTGAAAATAAACCATGATGACTATTTGAACCTTTGGTCTGACCGGGTGTTTTTGACCTCTCCATGGGTTTTGTTTTCCAGCCAGCCGGCAGTGGTATTATAGCGGTTATCGAAATTACTGAAAAAGGGCTTGATGTCCAGCAAAGGCGTATTGTTGAGCATATCAACTTCTTCCACATGCAGTATATTCTCTTTTATAGATAAAAGCCTTACGGTTGACAACCCGATGGCATTGGGGCGTTTTGGGGCGCGGGTAGCGAATATGCCTTGAAGCTTATTATCCATAAAGGGTTTTACTTGCAGTACATGCTCCTTTACCTCATGGAAACAATACAGGAGCATGATATGTGAAAACCCTTCCAAGCCTTTTAAGCCTGGGATGTATTCCTTTTCCAGGATGATCTTTCCTTTAGCTCCTGCTGCACCTGCAGGTTGGATAGGCATGTTGGCTATGCTTTCAAATGGCGTTTGAATAGTGCCTATGGGTTTGAATGTATATGTCTTCATAGCTAAAGTTTATGAAGTGATTTTATTTTTTATCCTATGAATTAACTCTTTACAATTATCTTTTTCAATATCAAAAATATTGCAGCCCGGGATATTAAACGCCTGTTTTACTCTGTCTATCAATATATTCCTGACAACCCAAATTTGTATAATTTCATCTCTTTCGCACAGCGTTTTCATCCCATCATACCATCCTTTTTTCTCCATTTCCATTGGGCCTACCTCATCTATCAATACAATATGATTGCTATGTTGGTTGCGTAAAATTTGGTTCCCCATTTGGATGGCTGCAGGATTAAAATAAAATTTACGGTATTTTTGCCATCCTTCTTCAGGATGAATGGTACACAATTTTATGCTATTTTGTGATTCAATATCAACCAGGGTAAAACCATCCCTCTCCCCTTTTTTGAAGGTGCCTTCAGAAAGTATGCCGGCAGTTTTAAACCCTTGATGATCCAGGAGGTTTATTGTTTCACGGGCAAAAGTGGTTTTGCCTTGGTGAAAATCGCCGGTAATTAAGAAAATATTATTTTTTGCCTTGTTTTTCAAAATGGTTTAATAAATTTTCGGATTGAGACATTAAATTTGATATGACCTTTTTTCGTTGTTTTACGATATTTTTTGGTTTTGGCAGGGAGTCAATGATTATGGGCAATGTGTTAAAGGCAATGCTCAGTGAATCATGAAGTTTAGCGAAGCCCCTTTTGTAGGATATAGATTTTATTAAAGGATTTCTCAGTTCTACACTAACAGAAGAAAACCCGGCAATAACAATAAGCGCCCTGTAATTCATTTCAAGCCCTGCCACAAGTCCTCTTTCTGAGAAAAATTTCCCAGTGGCAAACCATTCCCAAAGTAGGGCTGCCACCACTGTAATCACAATAAATTGCATCCAAACAGAAGGCTTTTTCAATAAACGGGAAGTATTTTTATACCTGGATAAGCAAAAAGTCATAAAAACAGCCCCGGAGATGATAGCTTCTAACTGCATTCCTGCATTCACAAGGTAGAGATTTAATATAATAGCGGCAATAATAAGCCAAAGGTAAGCAAAGGAATATTTATTTTGCTCTGTGATGTTCAATGCCATTTGTTTTTCGCTTGAAGGAACGCTGACCTTGTTTTTGCCTATTGCAGGCTTTTTTTTATAATTTTTCCCGGCAATGTATCCCAAATACCCGGCAAAAGCGCCCAATACTAAATAAATGATCATCACTGAAAGAACCAGGTTTTGTGCAGGGAATCCTTGCAATCCTGATACTTTAACAAGATACAGGTAAAATGCCTTGGCTATTTTGATAAGATCATTGCCATATAAAACCAAGAGGCTAAGCACTTTTTGCAAAATCGCCCATAAAACTCCAAAAGCGCCTCCAATAATATAGCCAACAAGGTTTTTGCCGAGAATAAAAAGGAAGAATTCCAAAATTACTGCTTCCATAAAAATCCCAATCATAGGTCCAAGGATGATGGCGCTTGGAGAAATGGATTTCATTAAAGCGCAGATTAAACCAGCCCTGATAATGAGTCCTTTTTCTTTCCATACTTGCATGTAGCTTACCAATAAAAAAATGCCGGTCATCGAAAGGATTGTACCTGCAAAAGGAATACGTAAGTTATGCAAAAAACTGCCAATAATAATCTCGAAAGCTGCCCAAGTACTTCCAATGATTGCAGCTTTTAACCATTTTTGGTTTACCATGGTTGCATTGTTGAAAATCGTATTTATATTGGCTCTGCTCATTTCTGGGCACGAATGTATAAAAAATATTTTTAATGAGTATTTGGGGATTATAATATTAATGTGGAAATTGTTAACTTCGTATTTGAAATAGTCTTTTATGAAAACAAAATCGTTTACACTAATAACAAAAGATGGACTGCGTTTATTTGCCATTGAGTTAACACAGGAAAAAAACATCAATGCGGTAATCTTATTCGTTCATGGTTTTGCTGAGCATTCTACAATGTATGAATCTTGGGCTCAACGTTTTATGGATAAAGGATATGCATTCTTGGGCTTCGATTTAAGAGGGTTTGGCAGGTCTGGAGGGAAAAAAGGCCACGTAGATAGTTTCCAGCAATATCTTGATGATGTAGACCAAATGATACAGTATGCCAAAGAGAAATTTCCCGGCAAACCGTTGATATTATACGGCCATAGTATGGGAGGAAACATTGCAATAAACTATGCATTAAGAAAAAGCCATGACCTAACAGCTGTGATCGCTACTTCGCCTTGGCTGCGTTTATCGGTGAATATTGGTTGGTTTCTGAAAATACTGGTAAAAATCGTGCATCGTATTATGCCTAAATATTCAAGAAAAGCAGGGTTGGATATCAACCATTTGTCTCATGACCCTAAAGTGAAAGAAGCTTTCAACAAAGACCCGTTAATACACCAAAACTTAACGCTTAGGACTTTTACACAAGTGAACAAATATGGGAATTATGCCCTAAATAATGCTGGGAAACTCGATAAACCCATGCTGCTAATGCACGGAAGCGGTGATAAGATTACATCGCATAAAGCGAGCAGGTCTTTTGCTTCACAAAATAAGAATGTACATTATAAGGAATGGGAAGGATTGTACCACGAATTACACAATGAATATGAGAAAGAGGAGGTTTTTACCTATATTGAAGGGTGGTTAAAAGAACAAAAAGGATAAACTGATCATCTGTTTGTAATTTGTTTTTATTTGTAATAGGACTATTACAATAAATACATTTTTTTTATTCATTATCTTTGATTTGATTCAAAAATGGTGTTTTCATGCCATACAGAAGATTGTAGCCTACTTTTTGTCCATTAAGCCTATTTTCAAAATAGGTTTTTGCATCATGAAGAAAATATTCTAAATAATATTGATCGTATATTACGCCATCATCAGCAAAGTTGGCAAGACGCATAACAACTTGCCCATCATTATTAAGTAGTGGCTGCACGAAAACTCCACTTTTTTCAGTCTTTGATAAGAAAACGTCAAAGACAAGGCTTTCGAAGTTTTTGAAACCAAGGAGTCCCGACAGAATTGTTCGGGATGACTGTTTTAAAAACGAGTATAACGCAGTATTTGGTGTTTTCTTGCAAAGACTAAGTAAATGAATCCCCAAAGTTGATATTTTATAACAAATACCCGTATACGAAGGATTAGGAGCCGGTGTTGGAACTTCTATAAATATATTTTGGTCAACTGAAGTTGTAAAGTCATTATTAAACGTTGGGTCTATTATTGAATATGTTTGGGTTAATTTTTTTATCACAACGTAAAACTCCTCTTTACCTTGCTCTCTGCCATCACAAAAGAGCTGTAAAACTGGGTGATATTGCTAATCACGGAGAATTTATTGGTAATGAAGTCATGAAAGGCATCCATATTCTCGCAATGCACTTTGACCAGGAAATCGGAACTACCGGAGATGTAATAACATTCTTTTACTTCTTCCAGCTTATACATTTCTTGCTCAAAAGCTTCAATGGCTTCTTTGGTATGCTTGTTCAATGAAACAGAGATGTAAACCACCAGGTTCATGCCGATTTTCTTAGGGTCGATAAGAGTAATATATTGTTTTATATACCCTGAGCGCTCAAGCTTTTTAATACGCTCGTGAATGGGAGTAGTAGATAAATGCAATTTTTCCGATAACTCCCTTATGGTTATGCGGCTGTCTTCCTGTAAAACATTCAATAATTTTTTGTCTATTTCGTCTAATGGTTTCATAGCGGGTATTTTTTCTTACATGGATTAAAAATCAATATCCAAATATAAAAAAATTCTATTTAAAAACCAATTTATATTTATTTTTACCAAGATTTTGCATAAGTTAAGAATTTTCAAATATTATTTGTATCTTGCGGAGCAAAATCACCTATTATTAAAAATTAAAAAACAACGGTAATGATTCAAATTATAAACAGCGTAATTAACGAAAAGGCAAGACAAAACGCGGTAAAACGTTTCAAAGAAAGAAATATCATTCTTCCAACTTTTGAGCAACAAAGGAACCCTGAACTGATCCCTTCAAAAATCAAAGACCAACTTAAAAATGTAGGATTATGGGAAATCAACCCTTTAAACCTTTTCAGGATAACATGGAAAAACGAACCCAAGGAAAAAGGCGGTCTTTTCAACGGTGTAAATTATATTGAACTCCCTAAAGAACTTACAGGCGTTGATGCCCGTATTGTATTGCTGATAGGTAAATGGTTTCCTACCGGAGCCCATAAGGTTGGTGCAGCCTACGGTTGCCTTGCACCACGTATTATAACCGGCGAATATGACCCATCCTATCATAAAGCCGTATGGCCATCAACAGGCAATTATTGCAGGGGCGGCGCTTTTGATTCCAAGTTAATGGGGACAGAATCCGTGGCCATTCTGCCAGAAGAAATGAGCCAGGAGCGATTTACTTGGCTAAGGGATGAAATTGGCTCTGAAGTTATTGCAACACCAGGCTGCGAATCCAACGTGAAAGAGATTTATGATAAATGCTGGGAAATCAGGCGTACAAGGCCCGATTGTATGATCTTTAACCAATTTGATGAATTTGGCAATGCCATCTGGCACTATCACACCACAGGAAAAGCCATTGAAGAGGTGTATAACAAAGTTAAAAAAGACAATAGCAACTTGGCTGCTTATGTGTCAGCAACCGGTTCTGCAGGCACGATTGCTGCCGGCGATTACCTTAGGACAATCACCCCACAACTCAAAGTTGTGGCCTCGGAAGCGCTCCAATGCCCCACACTATTGATGAATGGATTTGGCGGGCATCGCATTGAAGGGATTGGCGATAAACATGTGCCTTGGATCCATAACGTGAAAAACACAGATGTTGTTAATGCCATTGATGATGAAGATTGCATGAGGATATTGCGCCTCTTCAATGAAAAAGAAGGGCTGGAATACCTCCGTAAAATTGGCTTGCCGGAAGAAATTGTTAAGGAACTTCATTTGATCGGGATTTCAGGTATAGGCAACTTGCTTTCTGCTATTAAAACAGCTAAATATTACGAAATGACCGAAGATGACGTGGTATTTACTATCGCTACTGATTCTGCCGACCTCTATCAATCCAGGCTAAATGAATTACAAGATTCAAAAGGCGATTACACGGAAATTGAAGCTGCAAAAGATTTTGAAAAATGCATCCTCGGTACAACCATCGACTACATGAAAGAGCTTGGATACTATGACAAGAAGAACATCCATAACCTGAAATACTTTACCTGGATAGAACAACAAGCCAAAGAGCTGGACGACCTCAACCAGTTGTGGTACGACAGGGAAATTTGGGATAAGGTATTCCACCAAGTTGACCGCTGGGATGAGCTTATCAACGAATTCAATGATATGACCGGGCTTTTGTAGGCCTTGAAATTCATGAAAACAAAAACCCTTTAAATGTAGGTAAATTTATCAATGGCTTTCCCGTTGATTAAAACAAAAAATACTATATTAGCTTAAATAAATCTCGTAATGTCTAAAATGAAGTCTTTTAGGACATATATGGAGTGTTTTATTAGGAATTGAACACCAAAACTCAGCCAATAAACCAAACCCATGAAATCAAAGTTTATATACCAATGTATAGATTGCAAAAAGGAGTATACTCCCGGGCAGGCCACTTATCTTTGCCCTGGATGCCAAACAAGCAATCATGGAAACATGCCTCCAAAAGGGGTATTGAAAGTTGTTTACGATTATGAAAAGATCAAACATGAAGTTCATGACCTGGTTGCACTTAGACTTAATGGTTATTTAGATGTACTACCTTTTGATGATATTCAAAGTTTGCCCAAATTGCATATTGGAAACACCCCGTTATACTGTATTGATGAGTTGGAAGACAAAAAGTTGCCTTTTAAGGTTTTCCTTAAAGATGATTCTCAAAACCCAACTTTTTCTTTTAAAGACCGGGCTTCTGCTGTTGTATCAGCTTGTGCAAAAGAAGTGGGCCATAAAACCATTGTAACGGCTTCTACCGGCAATGCAGGCTCTTCCCTGGCAGGTATATGCGCTGCTCAAGGACAAAGGGCTGTTATCATGGTTCCTGCCACTGCTCCTATAGCCAAGCTTACACAAATTGTGATGTATGGCGCAACGATTGTCCCGGTAAAAGGAACTTACGACAATGCTTTTGACCTTAGCATGGAAGCTACCCAAAAATTTGCCTGGTACAACAGGAATACGGCTTTCAACCCAATGACCATTGAAGGGAAAAAAACCGTTTCTTTTGAATTGCTTCAACAACTGAACAATGAGATTCCTTCAAGGGTTTTTGTACCCGTTGGCGATGGCGTCATAATTTCAGGGGTTTATAAAGGCTTTGAAGATCTTCTGAACCTCGGCATGATAGAAAAGATACCTATAGTAGTTGCGGTGCAATCCAAAGGTAGTGACAATATCGTGAGGAACATTTCTAACACCAATTTTGAATCAAAGCTAAGCAAAACCATTGCTGACTCCATTTCTGTTGATGTGCCTCGAAATTATCACATGGCTAAGCATTTCCTCGAAAAATATAACGGCGAACTTCTCACCATCAGTGATGAAGAAATTTTAAACGCTTCCGCGATATTATCAAGAAACACGGGGCTTTTTGCCGAACCTGCAGCAGCAGCGGCCTTTGCCGGAATGTTGGCCTATGAGGGAAACAATAAACTTGAAAACGACTCTAAAAACGTGGTTCTGCTTACCGGTAGCGGGCTAAAAGACCTGGAAGCTGTGAGCAAAATGATCCGGATACCGGAAGCTATTGACCCTAGTATTAGTAACTTAGAAAAACTATTGTCATGATAACTTTTACATTGAACGGCAAAAAAGAACACTTTCAAGGTGATCCCGGGAAAACCTTATTGAATTATTTGCGCCTTGATAAACACATCACTTCGCCTAAGGATGGTTGCTCAGGGCAGGCAGTATGCGGTGCCTGCACCGTTGAAATTGATAGGAAAGCCAAATTGGCTTGCGTTACTAAAATGGAAAAGCTGGATGGCGCTGAAATTTATACCATGGAAGGATTCCCCGAATATGTAACGGATACCATCACCAAAGCTTTTGTTAATAAAGGCGCTGTTCAATGTGGTTTTTGCAGCCCCGGTTTTATCGTGCGGACAAAAGTTCTCCTGCAAAACAATCCCAATCCTTCAATAGAAGAAATTCATAAAGCCATAAAACCCCATCTTTGCAGGTGTACAGGATATAAGAAAATTGAAAAGGCCATTCATCACGCTGCTGAATGCCTCAGGGAAAACAAAAAGCTCGAAATCACGAAAACATCCGGTAAGGTTGGAGAATCCCACCCCAAATACCAGGCTTACGATACCGCTATTGGTAAAAGAAATTTTGTTGACGACATTTTCCTTGGAAACATGCTTTTTGGAGCGCTCAAGTTCAGCGGCCATCCAAAAGCAAAAGTGTTAAAAATTGATACTTCCGTGGCTGAAAACATAGAAGGGGTGCATCGCGTTATCACGGCAAAAGACGTTCCAGGTGAAAAAACCATAGGACTCATAAAACAAGACTGGCCTATCATGATCGATGAAGGGGAAACAACCCATTACATCGGCGATGTTATTGCTTGTGTTGTTGCCGATACGGAAGAAACAGCACGAAAAGCTGTTGATAAGATCCAAGTAGAATATGATGCTCTTGAACCTGTTACAGATGTCTTTAAAGCTATTGACGGGCCACATGTTCATGAAGGAACTCCCAACAATTTTGAAACGTGTACCGTTGTTATTGGCGATGCGTCAAAAGCCATTGCCAATTCAAAATATGTTTCTTCCGGTAGGTATGAAACCCAGCGTGTAGAGCATGCTTTCCTGGAAAAGGAGGCTGCTGTTGCCCGCCCCGATGGCAAAGGTGGTTTGGAATTATTTAGCCAGAGCCAAGGAGTTTATGAAGACCAACGCCAAGTGGCAAAAATCCTGGGGCTGGATGAGTCTAAAGTCCGTGTAACCCTCGTCCCCAATGGCGGTGGTTTTGGTGGCAAAGAAGATCTTAGCATCCAAGGCCAGGCTTCGCTGATGGCTTTCTTGACCAGTCGCCCGGTAAAAGTCACCCTTACCAGGGAAGAATCGATACGGCTGCATCCCAAAAGGCATCCTGTATTCATGGATATGCAGGTAGCTGCTGACGAAAACGGCAAACTCACTGCCCTGAAACTTCGTGCCGTTGGAGATACCGGCGCTTATGCCTCGGTGGGCGCCAAAGTCCTTGAACGCGTGGCCGGGCATGCTGCCGGCGGCTACTATATCCCTGAAGTGGATATTGAAGCCAAAACGGTGTATACCAACAATATTCCCTGTGGCGCTATGCGAGGGTTCGGCGCCAACCAAGTGGCTTTTGCTTTAGAAAGCTGCTTGGATGAAATATGCAAAAGAGCCGGCTTCGACAGGTGGAAATTCAGGTACGACAATGCCCTTGACGACGGCCTTAAAACATGCACCGGGCAAAAGGTTAAAGGTGCTGGGATCAGGGCTTCGCTCTTGGCGCTGAAAGATGATTTCTACAATGCGAAATATGCAGGCTTAGCCTGCGCCATCAAAAACTCGGGCGTTGGGAACGGGATGGTTGATGAATCAAAAGTTATTATTGAAATTATTTCAGAAAACGAAATCCGCATTGAACACGGCTGGACAGAAATGGGGCAAGGTGTTCATAACATGGCCATACAATCCTTATGCCAGGAAACGGGCTTAGACCCGGATTACATCAACGTGGTTGTTGACACCGATGCAAATATCAAAACCGGTATGACCACCTCTTCCAGGGCCACTGCTTTATTAGGGTTAGCAGTCATTAATGCTTCCAAAGCACTGAAAAAAGACCTGGCAAAATATTCACTCAAAGAACTTACAGGAAAAAAATACAAGGGCCAGTTTGTGTGCGACTGGACTTCCAAACCCGGAAGCGGCAAAAAAGACCCGGTGATACACTATTCCTATGGTTATGCTGCCCAGTTATGCATCCTGGATGATGGCGGCAATATTACCAAGCTGGTTGCTGCCCATGACGGTGGCAAAGTAATGAACCCCATGCTTTTTGAAGGACAGGTAGAAGGCGGTGTACACATGGGGCTTGGATATGCTTTATCAGAAGACTTGCCAATGAAAGGCGGCTATCTTGCCAGCGATAAAATGCGCGACTTGCAAATATTGCGCGCCCATGAAACCCCGGAAATAGTGGTAAAACCCGTAGAGATACCAGACCCTGTTGGCCCATACGGAGCCAAAGGCATAGGCGAAATTGGCTTAGTTCCGACAGCAGCAGCCGTAGCCAATGCCTTTTATGCTTTTGACGGCATAAAAAGGACAAAATTGCCTTTGAAAAGGAAGTGATTGCCATATTGAGGAGGCGCTTCAAGTCACAACCAGTGTCCAGGGTAGTTTTTACTAAGCTGTATATTTGGTAGCTTCAGGCAGTAGCCGGGCACGTTCATCTACTCTTCAACCAATCGTTTTCCAGCGCATATCCAGAAAGTGACGGGGTGAGTGATTTTCTTATAGTTTTTTTTGGTGTTGCCTTGCACTCATGATATTGATGAGCTCTACCTGTTTTTTTTGGGGACGGATTCTATATGTAAGAATAGTATGTTTATTAATTGGACCACGGTATACATGTTTACAAGATGTTGTTTTTTCCAGTATTTGAGGATAAATCTTCAGTAATTCAAAAAAAGCCGCTGTCTCTTCTACAAAATTACGTACTTCTCTCTCTGACCATTCATCTTGCAGGTAGCTTATTATGCGATCATAACCTTGCACTGCCCTTTTTGTCCAGGCAAGTTCTAAAGCCATTTTTTATATTTTTCCATCACTTTATCATGAGGGATAACTTCTCCTTTGTTTGCCTGGGATAGCCCTTCTTCTATTTGAGCGCGCTCTTCATCGCTGATTGTATTCCACCAGTCCTGCTTCTCATCGCGCAATGATTCCAGCTTATTGATCGTTTCCTCATCCTGTAGTTGGGAAAGCCAATTAATTAACCCGATTTTACGCGTTTCCATTTTCATAATATCCAGAATTTCCACAAAGTTAACATATTTTTTCTTGTTTTAACTTATACCAAAACTGTTTTGTTGACTTTACTGCTTATGCTGTTGAATGTCAACCTGTTTCCATCCATTTCTGATACCCGATACCGATACCGATGAATAGCAAGCGAAACCTGGAATCGAAATCGGGATCGAAATCGAAATCGAAAAAATTCACTATACATCATTGCCTGGCTATTGAAAAACACCAAAATTTGATACTTCATTTAAAATTTTGTACTTTTATATCATCATTTCAAAATAAGGAAACAATGGCTTTTACTATAAAAATTGAGCATTCGGAAAGCAAGCAGGCAAAAAACTTAATCCAATACCTGAAATCTTTGACCCAAAAAAAGGAATACGATTTCTTGCAAGTTTTGGAAAATGAAGAACCAGGGCTAACTGTTGAGCAAAAAAAAGAACTTGACAAACGATATGAACATTACTTAAAACACCACCAAGAATATAAAGACTGGGATGATATAAAACACACAAATACCCAAAAGTAACGGGTATCCTATTAGCATTTTTTAATAAATGCAGTAATTTTTTTATATCCTGTTGTGCAAGTGTAGCTAAAGCTACCAAATAAAAAGCGTAGCGGATGCTACGCTTAACTGAGGCACGTTGAATTTGATTATTAAATCCAAAATTTTTGCTTTCTGAAAATAAAGAATATACCTTAACTGTTAATTTTTTTGACTTTTTCCATGCAATAATATCTTCAAACCGTTCTATCCGCATACTTTCAACTTTTCACTTTACAACCTTTCAACTGTATCAATCTTTTATGCAACGAACAGAGTGTCCTTTCGCCCGGGAGGTGGCCGCCGAAGCGGCAGTATACGTGTTGAAGTACAAGACATACGAGTTAGAGCCTTCTACGGTACTTGACCAATACCAGGCCATCCACGAATCTATATAACCATCGCTGGAGTAGCGGAAGCCTGCCATGGGCAATTTAAGCGGCGAACCAAAAGCCCCGGCTGCATTGTTGTCAGCCCAGCTTTCGCTTTCGGCATACCATTCTGCTTTTGTCGGCAATCGGTAACCACTTGGGCAGGGGTTGTTGGTGCCGCTTACGCCTTGCCACAGGTTATCGTTTTGCGGGCTGCGCCAGTCGTCAGGGCTGCTGCCATTGGTTATAAAATCTCCATGTCCCGGGTCATCACTGCTGCTTAAAGTAGAAGTTGTTCCTGAGGTGCGTTTTTCATGCCCGTCAGTTCCACGTCCCCACTGGTATAAATCACCATAAGCATCGGTATCGTCACTGCTGGTGGCTACCTGTGAGGCACCAAGATTGCGGTCCATCCAGATTTTACCGGTGGTGAAATTTATTACAAAGTTATCTTTCCATATAGGCACGCCACCTGTAAAGCTTAAAACTTGTCCTTCATTTCCTGCTTCTACAATTGCCCATGCTGTGCCGTCCCAATATTGCATATCGCCGGTTTGTATACCGGTGGGTACGCTGGGGTCGGTTTCGGGTGCACTTACGGCTGTCCATGCTGTTCCGTTGTAATAGTAAAACCCTGCGGTTGCATCGGTTTGGTAAATCATTAATCCTTCGGCGGGCGAGGCAATAGCATTGCGTTGGGCTTCGGTCATGCGCGGAATGAGCATGCCTTTATCGGCGCTTTTTACATCCAGGGCAGCCGATTCATCCGGTTCACTGCCGTCTTCGTTAATGCCCACATTTTGGGCTGTCAGCAGGCTTGTTTGTAATACAATTGCTGTTAATATTAGTACTACTTTTTTCATAATTTGCAAAATTTTATAAAGGTTAATAATTTGTTCATTATTAGAAAAGATATTAATATTCAACAAAGATAGCAAATAACATGAATGCAAAAATAAAAAAGATCATTTGACTGTCACCGAGGGCTTCGCTTGGAGGGAAGCCCTCAGTATTTTTACATTTGAAACCAGTCGGGGTAGCAAGCGAAACCCGGAATCGAAATCGAAATCGGGATCGAAATCGCAATCGAAAAAATTTATAATACACGATTACCTGGCTATTGAAAAAACGACTCCAAGCCACACCCTCAATAATTTCAACCATCCCCAATTATTTTCCAAAAAATGACTAAAAATATGCATATATTCATTAAATTTGAACCATCAAGAAAGAAATTGAACCGTAGCCTATGAAAACTCACCCTGTAAATCCACGCAAAGCGTTGAATAAAGCCTTCTTAAAGGTAAAACCCAACAGGAGCCAGATAGAAAATTTTAAAAGCAACCTTATCAAACTCATTGATACCATCAATGAAAACGAATCGGAAGAATTCCACAAAAACCTGGTCTCTGCTTTCCTTAACGACACCTATTACAAAAACAACCACTTCATAAACACTAAGGGGCGCAACGACCTGGTAATACATAACGGCAAAGATGCCAAATCAAACGTGGGGGTTATCATTGAAGCCAAAAAACCTGCCAATAAAGCGGAAATGCTCCAAAAAGACAAGATCAACACCAAAGCTTTCCAGGAGTTGCTGCTTTATTTCCTCCGTGAGAGGATCACTTTTAAAAACAAGGAAATAAAACACCTGGTGGCTACCAACATTTACGAATGGTTCATTTTTGATGCAGAAACCTTTGAAAAAGAATTTGCCCAAAACAAGGCGCTCGTTAAGGAATTTACGGATTTTGAAGAAGGAAGGCTTTCAGGAAAAACTACCGATTTCTTCTATAAAGACATTGCCGGGCCTGCCATCAACAAAGTGAAAAATGAAATAAGCTTCACCCATTTTGATATTCGGGAATATGAAAAGCCTTTGCGCAACCAGGACAAGAAGGACGACGACAAACTCATTGCCCTGTTCAAATTATTGTCTCCTGAACACCTCCTTATCCTCCCTTTTGCCAACGATAGCAATACCCTGGATAAAACTTTCTATGCCGAATTGCTCCATATTATTGGCCTCAGCGAGAAAAAGGAAGGAAGCAAAAAACTGATTGGCCGCAAACCCGAAAAAGGCCGAGACAATGGCTCTTTCATAGAAAACACCATGACCATCCTGAAATACGAAGACTGTTTGCGCGATATTGACCGCTCTGCTTATGGCTCAACGCAGGATGACCAATTGTTCAACGTGGCCCTGGAACTCAGCATTACCTGGATCAACAGGATATTGTTCCTGAAACTCCTGGAAGGCCAGCTTATTAAGTACCATAAAGGAGATACAAGCTATAAATTCCTGGATACGGAGAGAATCCCCAACTATGACGCCCTGAACAAACTGTTCTTCCAGGTATTAGCCGTCAAGGAAAGCGAAAGGAGCGAGATCGTGAAAAAAAGGTTCGCCAAGATCCCTTACCTCAACAGCTCTTTGTTTGAGCCCAATAAACTGGAACACAAAACCATCAGGATCAGCAACCTTGAGGACGAATATGCCATCCCCTTGCTCTCTGCAACCGTGCTGAAGGACAACAGGGGCAAACGGTTGAATGGGGAAATGAACACCCTGGAATACCTGCTACGCTTCCTGGATGCTTTTGATTTTGCCAGCGAAGGCTCTGAAGAG
Organism: uncultured Bacteroidales bacterium; assembly: GCA_964544705.1. Taxonomy (GTDB): domain Bacteria; phylum Bacteroidota; class Bacteroidia; order Bacteroidales; family CAZJDA01; genus CAZJDA01. Next base: position 2,706 of record CAZJDA010000067.1, on the reverse strand, counting down.
ATACAGGAAGACAACAAAGCCCTTATCAACGCCTCGGTGCTGGGCTTGATTTTTGAAAAGATCAACGGGTATAAAGACGGCTCTTTCTTCACACCGGGGTTCATCACCATGTATATGGCCAAAGAGACCATACGCAGGGCAGTGGTGCAAAAATTCAACGATGCCAAAGGATGGAACTGCAAAGCCTTTGAAGAGCTGTATGACAAGATAGGCGATAAAAAAGAAGCCAACGAGATCATCAACAGCTTAAAGATCTGCGACCCGGCAGTGGGGTCAGGCCACTTCTTGGTTTCGGCGCTCAACGAGATCATTGCCATAAAAAGCGAGTTAAAGATATTGCTCGACAGGGAAGGGAAAACCCTGAGAGATTACACTTTCGAGGTGATAAACGATGAGCTCATCATTACCGACGATAACGGCAGTTTTTTCGAGTACCATCCCAAGAGCAAGGAAAGCCAAAGGGTACAAGAAACTATTTTTCATGAAAAGCAAACCATTATAGAAAATTGCCTGTTTGGCGTGGACATCAACCCCAACTCGGTTAAGATATGCCGGCTGCGGCTTTGGATTGAGTTATTGAAAAACGCCTATTACAAAAAAGGCACGGAAGAACTGGAAACCCTCCCGAATATAGACATTAACATAAAGCCGGGCAATTCCTTGGTGAGCCGGTTTGAGCTGGATGCAGACCTAAAAAAAGCCTTACGAAAGAGCAAGTGGAACATAGAAAGCTACCGCCTGGCCGTGTCAACTTACCGCAATGCAGGCGACAAGGAAGAGAAAGCAGCCATGCAGAAGCTTATTGACGATATTAAAAACGATTTTGAAACCAACATAGACACACCGTTCAAAAAGAAGATCTCCAAGGCCCGCGGTGAGCTCGACAACATCGTATCCGAGATCAACGTGAAGAAGCAATGGGGCGAGAAGCTCTCTAAGGAATTCAAGGCCAAGCTTGACAAGGCAACCAAGAAGCTTTCCAAGCTGGAAGAGCAGCGCGAAGACATAAAGAACAACAAGATTTACGAGAACGCCTTTGAGTGGCGCTTTGAATTCCCGGAGGTGTTGAATGATGACGGGGAATATTTGGGGTTTGATGTAGTTCTGGGAAATCCTCCATATATAAATTTTGCCAACTTGCCTCTATATGAGAGGGAGTATTATAAGAGATTTGAATTATATAAAAACAAAACAGATTTATATGCCTTTTTTGTTGGTCTAGCCAATTCAGTAAAAAATCAAAAGGGATTTATTTGTTTAATTATTCCTCATACGTGGATTTCTACAACAAGTTTTTATCCCTTAAGAAAACTATTGATTGATAAAATGAATTTAATGTCAATAGTTGAACTTGATTTCGGAGTTTTTAAGGACGCTTATGTGAAAACTGTTATTATTCAAACTGACAATAAATCACAAGAAAAAATCAAGTTATTGGACGAAAATTTTGGTTTAAAAGTTGAAATACCAAAAGAATCGATATTGAAAGATGATGAATTAAAAATTAATCTGACATGGAATCCAATAAAAGCCAATATTTACTCAAAAATTAAATCCGATGCAACGAAACTTGGCGATATTATACATTTTTCAAGAGGCATCAAAACAAGCAATGATAAAAGATTCTTGTTTAAGGAAAATAAAGGTGAAGATTTTTACAGAGTAATAAGGGGGCGAAATATTAAAGCTTACCGGATTGATTATGATGGTGAATATATTTGGTATCGTCCAGGTTTAATGAAAGAGAAAGCCGGTTGTCTACCCCATACAAAAGGGATGTTTTTAGTTTCGGAGAAAATAATAACACAAAGAGTAAATAGTAGCGGACAATTATTGGCAACATTTGATAATGAACAGTATTTCTGCCTTGACACAACAAATGTTTCTTCGCAAATAATCAATAAAGATTGTAACTTAAAATTTATCGTAGGGGTTATGAATTCAAAACTGATTAATTGGTGGTTCAATGATGAATTTAAAAATCCAACAATTAGTGGTTATGAATTACATCAAATACCTATAAAATTTAATTCAAACATAGAAAAGGAGATTACAAAATTAGTAGGTGAAGCTATAGGGTTAAGCAAATTGGGGAAAGATATTGTAGATGTTACATCTAATATCGACCAACTGGTTTACCAACTATACGGTTTAACAGAAGAGGAGATAAGGATTGTTGAGGAGGGTGTAAAATAAAAATTAAAGCATGAAACAAAACATAATCGCTCATGGGACTTGATGTAAGGCATATAAAATTTGTACACGAACCTATTGAAAAATGGAATCATTACCTCCTTGATGATTGGAATTCTTGCTGCAATGTGCCTTTTAAATATTATGAAAAGTTTATTAACAATTACGTTTTTGGAGAAAGTTTGCTCGAAGTTTCGTATTAAGGGTTGAGAATATCAGGTATTTGCACAACAGGAGAAGACATAGGGAGTGCAAAATAATGACGCCCTGTCCTCTTTTAGTAGAAGCTTCGAGAAGGCAAGTTGGTTTTTGCTTCCCTATCTTCTTTACATTATCAAAATTCCGCTCAACCCGTGCTTCAATAAAAGCTGCGTTAGCAGCGGCATTATGGTAGAAATTGCCAATATCAAAAATCAGTCAGCAAATCCATAAAATACAAAAAATTAGCAGAATTGTTAACTACACAGGCGCGCCGGCCCGGAAAAATGGCGGGGCCAGGGCTGGCCTTGCGCG
>CAZJDA010000066.1:0-24122 GCA_964544705.1 uncultured Bacteroidales bacterium | reverse complement strand
AAGTAACAGGGTAACAGGGTAACAAAGTAACAGGGTAACAGGGTAACAGGGTAACCATTAACAAATTATCACATTAACACATTACCAAATCAGCACATCATCCACTCATTCAACCATTCCCCAATTAACCAATCAACTACTTAACCAATCAACCAATCACCCAATTAACCAATTAACCAATCAACCAATCAACCCATTCCCTCAATCGCTCAATCGTTCTATCGCTCTTTCGCTCAATCGTCCACCCTCCTACTACCAATCACCCAATCAACCAATCAACTCACACCCCTAATACACCTTCTCAAATCTCCTCTCAAACACACCGTTCTTCTTTAGCTGTTTGTTCCAGTAACCACCAAAAAGCCCGGTTTTAAGTAATCTTTTCAAAATCACTACAGCAAATTTACTAAGCTTATAAGGTTTTAAAAGTTTTTTCTTTATTTTTTTATCAAAATAGTAAAATTTTCCAAAAAAGAGCCCAAGATTATAAAAATCATTTAATATTCCTCTTATCATTCTCTTAGGCCTGTTTTTTATGCCTTCAACGCCGCCTTTTATCACTGTTCCAAGGTAATTGCATTGCAAACGCGAGGTAAGTTTTTCCAAGTAATCTGCCAACCCGGCACAATGAATCCCTTCTGGAAACCCGGATTGAATGATAAAACCAAGGGTTTTTCCCGCAATTTGTTCACGGTTGGCTCCCAGCTCTTCAATAAAGCGCATGACAATACCAGGCATAGCATCGCAATAAAGAGGGAAAATAAACAATATGGTTTCATAATCCAGGAACTTTTGCACATTTTCCCCAAGCTTCTTTTGGTCTTTTAGGTAAATGATCTCGGAATCATTTCCTGGATTGGCCAGGTACCCGGCGTTAAGATATTCCATAAGGATGGTGGAATTGCTGCTTTTGCCTCTTGGCGATCCATTGATGATCAAAATATTCATATCTGTTTTTTTTGAGAATGTTGTGATGGGGTGTTTTGATAAATCATGTGCTCACCTGGTAAGGTTTTTAATGCGTCATCCATATCATGAAAAAGCCTTAGATTGGCGTGAATATTAATAGATAAGCGATTGAAGAGATTTTTCAATATTTCCAGGTCACGCTGATCCGTGTCTTGTTCTTTTTGATACAAAACCCCGATTTCCGGGTAAGTTTCGTAGCGCTTTACATGATGTATCTCCCCGTTAATTATGGTAACATAAGGCAATAATAAGGGGATAAGCCTGTCAAGTGTCTTTTTCATGAGCGAAGAAACATATCCCATGATGATTGGAGAAGCAAAGAACACCCGGTCTGCATGAATGTATTTTTGGCTGACTATTGCATGCTCATCTTGAATAATGCATTGCCCCGGGGTTTTAACCCAGCAATTGAAACAGCCTGTGCAGTATGCAATGTCCAAGTTACGAAGGTGGATGACTTCGGTTTTAGTATAATCGTTTTTTAGCGCCCCGGCAATTTCTTGTAATTGCTTATCAAATTGGGAATTCTCAGGTTTTGGGTTTCCGTTAAGGATTAGAATGTTCATTGGAAAAAGGTTTGTTGGGGCAAAAATAAAAAAAGCTGCACAGGATTGTTGCAGCTTTTTTATTTTTTTATTTTATGCTGTTGCTTTACTTGTCACTTCCAGCGTATTCAGAAGCCTTCTTGTACTTGAAATACATGTATCCGGTTCCTGCTTTTAAAGGATCATCAAGAGAAACTTCTTCGATATAGATAACGCATGGTTCATCCGTACCTCTTAGGTTTGCAATATATACATCACCAGCAACTGCTTCGGTAGTGATCTCACTTACCGGGTCGCCTGCTGCTAATGCTGCGTTAGCGCTTTTAATTGTTTCATAGTTTCGTTTTTTTAGTTAATAAATATCAACAAAGAAAGAGAAAAATATCAAAATATCCAAAATAATTGTGAATAATGAAATAAAAAAAAGGCTGCCTTCCAGGCAGCCTTTTTTCTTGATTGTTTTATACTTCTTAATTAGCTTATTGGCCAGCGTTTTCAGAAGTTTTCTTGTATGCAAAATACATGTATCCTGTTCCTGATTTTAGAGGATCATCTTGAGAAACTTCTTGAATATAGATAACGCAAGGTTCGCCTGTACCTCTTAGGCTTGCAATATACACATCGCCTGCTGCAGCTTCAGTAGTGATCTCACTTACTGGGTCGCCTCCTGCAAGTGCTGCATTAGCGCTTTCTACAGTTGCATTTTCGTAATCATAACCTTCGGCTTTAACAAAAGTAGTTGTATTACCATCGCCGGCTTTCCAAGTTGCAGTGAATGCTTCACCATTTACTGATGTGTTTACCATATCTTTTTCTTCATCTGGTTCACTCTGTGACATGGTAGTATTCATTGCCAAGTCATAAGCGCCTGGGTATTGGCCCCAACGGTGATAAATAGCTCCATCAGCTGTATTTTCATAATCAAATGGAGTTTCCTCTGCTTCTAAAGTAAAGGTCATAGTTTTCGTAACTTCTTGGCCATCGCTGTTAGTTACTGTAAATGTCCAAGTTTCGCTATCAGCGTCTGATTTTGTTTCATTGATATCAATAGTAAATTGGGTTCCTGTGATGGTAGAATCCATAATAGTTGTAGCCGTACCATCTAAAGAAGCAATTACTTCGATACTAGATAATTCGCCTGCTGCGCCTGGTTGTTGTGCAGTAACTCCAATCTTAATGGCGTCGCCTTCAGCTAATGCAGCTCCATCGGCTGTGTAATCATCACCCGTAAGAAAATTTAATGTAGGCGCTTCGATTGTTACATCATCATCATCGTCGTCATCGTCGCCACATGCAGAGAAAAATGCTACTGATCCTACCAGTAATGCTGCAATTAAAAGTTTGAAATGTTTTTTCATAATGTTTAAAAATTTTAGTTTAACAATTGTTATTTTAAGATGCAAATATAAATTAAATTTATGAATTAAAAATCATTCAAAAAGAAAAATATAATGTTTTAAGACTTTTTAACACTTTACAATATTTGTGCCAATTTCAATATTTTGCGAAACAAATGCCGGTAACATAACAGCTCCCGGCATTTGCAAAATCATTAAAACAAAAGAACGAAATTTGGTGTATCACCAGTAATTAATGATGCATTCATTGAACAAATGGTTGCGTGGGATGTGGAAGAATGAAAAAAAAATGCTGCAACATGGAAAAAACGCTTTTATAAACAACTGTAAATGATATGATTGCAGCTTTGTCAGTTAGTTAAAATTTTATTGGAATATGAGTTTTTTTGGGTTGGGTGGTTGGTTGAATGGGTTGATTGGTTGATTAGGTGATTGGTTGATTGGTTGACTAGTTAATTGGTTGATTAGGTGATTGGTATTAGGAGAGTAGACGATTTAACGAAGGAACGATTGAACGATTGAGGGAATGGGTTGATTGGTTGATTGGTTAATTGGTTAATTGGTTAATTGGTTGATTGGACGATTGAGAGATTGAGTGGATGAGTGGATGATTGAATAATTGAATGGGGATGTGAGAAGTCAGGAGTCAGAAGTCAGGTGTCAGGAGTCAGGAGTCGGAAGTTAGAAGTCAGGTGTCAGGTGTCAGAAGTCAGACAGTTGAAGTTTGGCTGGGACTATGTCCGGTATCCGGCATCAGGTATCCGGAATCTTTCTTCAACCTGCAATCCTACCATCCAACCAACAAAATATTCACAAAACAACAAATTAATTCTGATTCAACTCCAAAAAAACCTCAATTTTTATATATTTGTATACTAAAACAACAGAACTTATTCATTTTTAAAACTATAAAAAATATTATTATGAAGAAAGTCAACAAAAATATTATTAAGGTATGGCTCGTAACTTCCTTTATATTCTTAATAGGAAGTGTAATGAGTCAAACGCATTGGACTGAAAGCTTTGAAGACCCAGATTCATGGTCTGGTTATACAACCGGAACAGTTACTTTCGGGAATAGTGGAGCATGGGACTTTGTCCAAGTTTACCCAGAGTCATCAAGTGATTCATATGATGGTAGTAAGGCATGCCGGATAAATGATGATGAGGTGGGCGCATCCATCACTTCTCCTGCAGTTAACAGCGCAGGAACAGTATCTTTCTACTACCACAAACCTTTTACTGGTGATGGTTCCTTTCAAATTCAAAAATCAGTTGGCGGAGAAGCTTTCACTACCATAGAAACCGTTGATTATTCATCGGTTACTACTCCCACTTACTATTCTTATGATGTTAACGATGAAAGCGATAATATAAAGATTCGCGTACTAAATGATAATAACACAGCACATCTTACTATAGATTACTTTACGATAGATACCTATGTTGCAACCACTAACACTACAGTTCAATTCTCCTCATCCTCAGCTACTGTTGGTGAAGGAGACGGCACCTACAATCTTACTTTAAGCATTACTAACGAAGACGCAACAAATGCTACAGGATGCGAAGTAGCCCTTACTGCTGGCGATGCTGCAGATGTTGATAATTACACTACGCAAACCGTTACTTTTCCTGCTGGTAGCTCTACAGATGAAACCGTTACAATAACTATTACAGATGACAACGAATACGAAGGCAATGAAACCCTTACTTTCAGCATTCAAAATGTAACTGGAGGAGATGCTGCCACTGCAGGAAGCCCAAGTGATTTTGATTTAACCATCACAGATAATGATCCAGCCGTTGTATCTTTGCCCTATAGCCGCGATTTTGAAACAGGAGACCTTTATACAGACGGTTGGACTACACAATTAATTACAGGAACTATAGATTGGGAATATGCAGAATATGGAGGAGACCATTTTGCCGAAATGTCGAATTATGATGGAAGCAATAGTGCCAGTGAAACATGGTTAATTACTCCTGGCATCGACTTATCTGGCGCTACAAGCCCAATATTTGGCTTTTACAATGCTTGTAATTATTCGGGTGCTGACATTGAAATTTATATCTCAACAGATTATGATGGAACAAGTGATCCAACTTCAGGATTTACATGGAATCAACTAAACCCAACTTTATCCTCGGGAAGTTTTAATGACGTTTATTCCGGTGATCTAGATATTTCTGCTTATACAGGTGGGACTGCATTTATTGCTTTTAAATATACAGGAACCGATTCTGATGGAAAAACTTGGCAAATAGATGATATAACGATTGAAGATGATGTTTTACTGGGCGAACCAACAAACCATGTAGCAAGCTTCACAGCTACAGCTAATGGCCACAGCCAAGTTGACCTCACTTGGGCAGATAATGACGGGGCTCAACAAGCCGAGAACTTCCTAATAAAAGCCAGCACAACATCCTATGCTGCAATCGCTGATCCAGTTGACGGAACCCAAGAGGCAGATGATACCGACCTTTCTGACGGAAGCGGCGTTGTTAACGTTGCCCACGGTGTTGAAGCATACAACTGGACCGGATTAACCGAAGAAACAACTTACTATTTCAAGATATTTCCTTACACAAACTCCGGTACAGATATTAATTTTAAAACTGATGGCACCATCCCTCAAGATGATGCTACTACTGATGCTGCTCCTGCCGTGCCAGGTTTAATAATCTCTGAGGTTACTGACCCGGGCGATAATTTCGATGGAAGATACGTTGAATTGTATAATGTAGGCGCAACTACCATTGACTTTAGCAATACAACCGTGTATTTTGACAGGCAAGCCAATGGAGGCAATCATTCCAGTATTCAGCTTACAGGAAGGATAGAGCCCGGCGCAACTTATACAATAGCTACCAATGCTTCTAATTTTTATACATTCTATGGCTTCTATCCTGACCTAGCTTTTGGAAGTGTTACCGGTAATGGTGATGATGGATATTTCTTGTATGTTGGTGGTGATGAAACAACCGGCTTGCTATTTGATGCTTATGGAGAACTTGATGTTGATGGAACTGGTGAATTATGGGAATATGAAGACAGCAGAGCTGTTCGTAATACTGGAATAACGGCTCCAAATTCCACATGGACAGATAGCGAATGGACAATCACAACCGCTGATATTGCTGACATGACCCCAAATGCCCATGTTGATAATACAACTTTTGCCGGCACTACTGATGCTGATTGGCATACAGCCGCTAACTGGACAGGTGGAGTTGTGCCAACTGCTTCTTCAATTGTTTCCATACCAACAACTTCAGGAGTGACAATAAGCGCTGCTGCTGATTGTGGTTCACTTTATATCAAATCAGATGCAAATGGTACAGGTTCTGTTATTGGTACAGAAAATATTACTACAAAAGCTACCGGAATTGTTGAACAATACCTTTCTGCAAATTCAACTACTAAAAATTGGCACTACCTAAGCATACCTGTTGCTTCGGAGACAGCAGATGCTTTCCCTGGCCATAATTCAACCTATGCATATTACTGGGAAGAAGGTTGGGAAGATTGGCTTTCTGGGGAAATTACTAACGGCGCCACAGCATTGAATGTTTTAACCGGTTATGCCGTGCCCAGCGATGGTGACGTAAAAGCCGTTTTTGAAGGGACTGTCAATGATACAGAGCAAAGCCTCAGCAACCTTAGCTTTACAGGAGGCACCTATGTAGGCTATCACCTTATCGGGAATCCATACCCATCACCAATAGACTTAGCTCAACTTAGTGCTACCGGAACAACAGAAGATGTTTGGTTCAGGGTAGATGGTACTTTTGCCGTGTATAACATTTCTACAGGAACAGTGCAAGGCGATGCCACTCAATATGCCCCAGGCAACCAGGGTTTCTGGATGAGGGTTACTTCCAGCACCAATGGAATAACTTTCCCTCTCGCCATGAGAACGCACAACACACACGATTTTTACAAAGATGTTGAAAATAACGTCTTCAGGATGATTGCTGAAAAAGACGGGTATTCCGATGAAGCAGTTGTTGGATTTTATGAAAACGCGGAAGCCGGCTTTGAAAACAAGGATTCAGAAAAAAGATTTGCCGAATCTTATGAATACCCGCAACTTTATTCTGTTGTTGATGGATACAGGCTCGCCATTAACGCCCTGAATACAGGTGACGATACTTATACTTTACCTGTAGGCCTTAAAGCCAATATACCCGGAACCTATACTTTAACCGCTACCAACCTGGATGAATTCAACTGCAAGGCCAATATATACTTGCGCGATAATTTAACAGGAGATATTATTGACCTCCGCAAAAACAATTCTTACGAAGTAAATATTGCTTCTGCCGGTGATTTCCCATCCAGGTTCAGCCTTATCTTTTCTTCAAGCCCAACAAGTATTGAAGATATAAATGATAACGGGCTTAGGGTCTTTGCCAATCATAATACCGTCTTTATCAATTCTCCTGTAAATGGAAGTGCAATAGTTGAGGTTTTTGATGTAACCGGTAAAAATGTTTACACTGACAATATAGAGCTTCATGATGGGGTGCAACAATTAAACCTGGACAACAAAGCAGGTGTTTATGTGGTAAGGATAAAAACAGTGAATGCTGTTATCAGTAAAAAAATCGTTATCCAATAATTTTCATTGGAAAATGAACATCCAAAAGGAAAAAACCCGGGTTAAAGCCGGGTTTTTTCCTTTTTTTCCTAAACTTTCATACAATAATAAATTAATCTTGTTTTTAATCGAAGAAAACTTTATTTTTTATATATTTGTATGCTAAATTAGCAGAACTTATTCATTTTTAAACCCATAAAAAATATTCTTATGAAAAAACAAAACAATTATTTCATTCTTTGGCTCCTAATCATTCCTATGTTTCTTGCAGGGAGTGCTACGGGGCAAACTTCCATCTTCTTTGAAGATTTTGAAACTACTGCTGGAGATGGCAGCACTTCAATAGAAACGGACCTAACAAACTGGTCCAATCTAACTGAAACCGGTACACGAGAATGGTATAGTGCAACCTATAGTGCTAACAAGTATGCACAGATGTCATCATTCGGTTCTGGAGAAGCGAATACCACATGGTTAGTTACACCATCCATTGACCTTACGGGTTATATAAGCCAGGAATTTACATTTGACGTTAATATTGGATATTGGACGCATGATGGACTGACAGTTCATATTTCAACGGATTTTGATGGCACCATAGCAGGTTCAACATGGGATGATGTTACATCCAACTTTACAATTCCACAAACCCCAACCGGTGGATATGGAACATTTGCTAGTGCTGGCACCATGGACATTTCAAGCTATTCCGGTACAATTCATATTGCTTTTAAATACACTGGGGATGCTAATGCAAGTGAAACAACTACTTACCAAGTTGACGATGTATCAGTACAAGGAACGCCTACTACACCAACCATCACTGTTACACCAACAGAATTACCAGGTTTCAGTTACTTAGAAGGCAATGGCCCTTCAGGAGAACAAAGTTTTGATGTATCAGGGGTCAACCTTACTGATGACATTACAATTAGCGCCCCTACAAACTACGAGTTATCTTTAATGTCGGGAGGTACTTTTGGAGGTTCAATTATCTTAGTTCCAAGTGGCGGAAGCGTGAGTACTACAATTTATACAAGGTTAGAAGCCGGTTTAACAGCAGGCGATTATAACAATGAAGACATAACAGCTTCATCTTCTGGCGCAGATAATAAAACTGTTACTTGTAGTGGTTCAGTAACTTTGCCGGCTTCACTTCCTTATGCAGAAGATTTTTCAAGTGGATTTGGTGATATCACTACTTATAATGTTGCAGGAACAAATACTTGGGAGGCTTCATCAGGATATGCATATGCAAATGGCTATAATGGAGATAATCCAGAAGAAGACTGGATGATACTGCCAGCAATTAACCTGGATAATTACTCAGATGAAATTATGACTTTCGAGACGCAATATCAATACGGAAATGATGATGCAGACAATTACCTTAAATTATATTATTCAACAGATTACAGTGGTATGGGTGACCCTTATGGATCTACTACTTGGAATGAATTAACTTTTACTAAACCATCCACTGCAAATTCAGTTACTGGTTCTGGAGAAATAGATCTTTCAGGAATTACAGGCACTGAGGTATATATTGCATTCAAATATTATTCAACTGATGCCCCTCGAGCCTGGCAAGTAGATAATATAACCGTTGAAGAGAATACCACATTAGGCGAACCTACCAACCATGTAGCAAGCTTCACAGCTACAGCAAACGGGTACAACCAGGTAGACCTTTCTTGGTTGGATAATGATGGTGCCCAAGCTGCTGGAGGATTCCTTATTAAAGCCAGCACAACTTCCTATGCTGCAATCGCTGACCCAGTTGACGGAACCCAAGAGGCAGATGATACCGACCTCTCTGACGGAAGCGGCGTTGTTAACGTTGCGCATGGTGTTAAAGCATACAACTGGACCGGATTATCAGGATCAACAACTTATTATTTTAAAATCTATCCTTATACAAACTCCGGTGTAGATATTGATTACAAAACAGATGGAACTGTTCCCCAAGCTGATGCCACTACTGATGCTGCGCCCACTCCACCAGATTTAATTATATCAGAAGTTACTGACCCGGGCGATGAATACAATGGAAGATATGTTGAATTATATAATGTAGGCGCAACTACCATAGACTTTAGCAATACAACCGTGTATTTTGACAGGCAAGCCAATGGAGGCAATCATTCCAGTATTCAGCTTACAGGAAGGATAGAGCCCGGCGCAACTTATACAATAGCTACCAATGCTTCTAATTTTTATACATTCTATGGCTTCTATCCTGACCTAGCTTTTGGAAGTGTTACCGGTAATGGTGATGATGGATATTTCTTGTATGTTGGTGGTGATGAAACAACCGGCTTGCTATTTGATGCTTATGGAGAACTTGATGTTGATGGAACTGGTGAATTATGGGAATATGAAGACAGCAGAGCTGTTCGTAATACTGGAATAACGGCTCCAAATTCCACATGGACAGATAGCGAATGGACAATCACAACCGCTGATATTGCTGACATGACCCCAAATGCCCATGTTGATAATACAACTTTTGCCGGCACTACTGATGCTGATTGGCATACAGCCGCTAACTGGACAGGTGGAGTTGTGCCAACTGCTTCTTCAATTGTTTCCATACCAACAACTTCAGGAGTGACAATAAGCGCTGCTGCTGATTGTGGTTCACTTTATATCAAATCTGATACAAGTGGTACGGGTTCGGTTATTGGTACAGAAAATATTAGCACCAAAGCTACGGGTACTGTTGAGCAATACCTCTCAACAACTACCGACCCCAACTGGCATTACCTTAGCATACCCGTTGGTACCGAAACTGCAGACGCATTCCCTGGGTATAATGGAACTTATGCTTATTATTGGGAAGAAGGCTGGGAAGACTGGACTGCTGGAGAGATCACAAATGCTGCAACGGCTTTATCTGTTATGACAGGTTATGCAGTGCCTAGTGCCGGCGATGTTAAAGCAATTTTTGAAGGTACGCTTAACGACACTGAGCAAAGCATCTTAGGGCTTACTACTACGAATGGCAGTTCTTATGAAGGATATTACCTTATCGGGAATCCTTATCCATCGCCAATAGACCTTATGCAATTGAGCTATACTAATATAACCGAGGATGTTTGGTTTAGAACCAATGGCAACTTTGCCACTTATAACATAAGTTCTGGCGCCACAACCAATGGAGCTACACAATACGCTCCTATAAACCAAGGCTTCTGGGTTAAAGTTACTCCCGGAACCACAGGCGATATCACATTCCCTGTTGCCATGAGAACACATACTACTCATGATTTCTATAAAGCGCCTGAAAACAACCTGTTCAGGATGGTTGCAGAAAAAGACGGGTTCACTGACGAAATGGCTGTTGGTTTTTATGACAAAGCCACAAATAGCTATGAGAACTTTGATACAGAGAAGAAATTTGCTGAATCTAACGCATATCCACAATTATATTCTGTAAATGATGGGTATAAATTGGCTGTTAACGCGTTGAACACATCTGTTGAGGATTATACTGTTCCTGTAGGCCTTAAAGCCAACACAGCCGGCACGTATACTTTAACAGCTACAAACATGGACGAATTCAACTGCAAAGCCAATGTTTACTTGCGCGACAATGTTACAGGCGATATGATCGACCTTCGTAAAAACAATGCTTACCAAGTTAACATTACTTCTGCAGGCGATAACCCATCCAGGTTCAGCCTTATCTTCCAAACCGAAACAACGGGTATTGAAGATATGGGCGGTAATACGATGAAAGTTTTTGCCAATAATAATACGCTTTTCATCAATTCATCTGTTAGTGGAAGCGCTATGGTGGAGGTATTTGACGTAACCGGTAAAAATGTTTATTCGAAAAACCTTGAACTCAATAAAGGAATACAGCAATTTAATCTTAACAATAATGCTGGCATATATGTTGTTAGGATAACAACAGGAAATTCTATTATTAGTGAAAAGGTTGTAATTCAATAATTTTTATTAATATTGCAAAACCTTTTAGTAAATTAAATTGGTAATTATAAAAACAAACGTTATGTTTAAACCCATGAAAAACAAAAAAAGTTATCGTTCACCAAAAGTGGAAATGATACAATTAGACAGGAGAATATCAATACAGATGACATCGCCCCCAGGCGATCCACCTGCTCCGATAATTAAAGAAGGCAATGGAGACCTCAATCCATTTAAATAATAATAAAAACCCGGCTAAGTGCCGGGTTTTTTTATGTATCCTCTATCCAATAAAAAAAATATTCATTCCTTCAAGAATAAAGTAAATTGAAGTTGTATTTTTGAAGGCAATTCAGTATAAAATACACTTCAATGGACATACAAATTATTTTTGAGCAAATTGGAATTCTCAGTATACTGGTAATTATAGGGATTATAGCAACCAAGGCAAACATCATTAATGAAAGCAACAAAAAAGCCATTGTTGACCTCATCTTTAATATTACCCTACCACTTTTAATCTTCACAACACTGGCGAATATAGATTTAACCCCTGAAATCCTTTACAATTCAGCCCTGGTATTTATATTTTCTTTTGTATCCCTTGTTTTGTTTTATTATGGAGGTATTGCCTCTTCAAAAATCCTAAAACTTAAAGGCAATTCTGTTCCTGTCCACATCCTGCATACATTATTCGGGAATATTGTGTTGCTTGGTTTCCCATTGATCAATGCTTTATTCCCCGGTGGCGATGGAATTTTATATGCAACCATTTTTCAATTGGCTTCCGTATCGCTTTTATGGACTTTAGGAATCAATACTTTAAGCAAAAAGAAACACATCCATTGGAAAGAAAACCTCTTAAACCTATTGAATCCTAATACGATCTCGTTTTTTATAGGCTTTGCTTTTATGCTTTTACCGGTAAAATTACCGGGAATCCTTAACAAGCCATTAAGTGGTTTGGGAGAGTCTACATTCTACCTCTCTATGTTGTATATCGGCGCCATGATGACCGCTATAAATGTGAAAGGAATATTCAGGGATTGGAGTGCATTTGTATTAAGTTTCAACAAACTGTTGTTATTGCCGGTGTTGCTTATTTTTGTTATGTCCTTTACTATTCAACTTATGAACATAACCATGTCGTTTACTGCTATTGCTGTAGTGGTCCTGGAATCTGCCATGCCCTGCCAAGTCATTATTACCATTTTATCCAGGAAATATGGACAAAATGACCTGCTTGCTACCAAGAATTTATTTGTATCCTCGGTATTATGCGTATTAACCCTACCCGTTGTATTTTGGGTTTTGAAACTTGCTTTTGGATAACAACCAAAAACTACAATTTCATCAAATCATTTTCTTTGGCTTCGGCCAATTTCTCTGCTTTTTCAGTAAAGTCATCGGTTAGCTTTTGAATATCAGCTTCTAACCTCTTCACCTCATCTTCAGGAACACCTTCTTTCTCTAGCATTTTGGCTAAATCATTCCCGGTTTTCCTGGCTGAACGGATACCTACTTTCGTATCTTCTGCATACTCCTTAACGCGCTTAACAATATCTTTTCTTCGTTCTTCAGTGAGCGGTGGTACAGGAATCCTAATAATAGTACCGTCATTTTGTGGATTAAAACCCAGGTTAGCCGCTTGAATTGCTTTTTCAATGGGCTGTATCATCCCCTTTTCCCAGGGCAGAATCGTAATGGTTTTTGGATCAGGTGAACTAACATTAGAAACCTGGTTTAATGGTACTTCACTACCATAATAATCTACTTTTATACCTTCAAGCATTTGCGGGTTAGCTTTGCCTGTTCTCAGTTTTTGCAATTCCTTTTCCAAATGGCTTAAGGCTTTTTGCATGCTATTTTTGGTTTCTTCAAGGCATTGTTTTACATCTTCAGTCATAACAATAGATTTTTATTCATATTGATTTATGGCAGAGCAAATATATTAAATTTTTACTAATGTTCCTACTTTTTCACCATTAACAACTTTTACTAAATTACCAGGTGTATTCATATCAAAAACAATCATCGGCATTTTATTCTCTTTGCACAAAGTATAAGCCGTGAGGTCCATTACTTTAAGTCCTTGGTTATAGGCTTCATCATAAGAAATGGATTCATATTTTTTAGCTTGGGGCTCTTTTTCCGGGTCAGCGGTATAAATTCCATCTACCCTTGTACCTTTTAAAATTACATCGGCTTTAATTTCCACGGCCCTGAGTGCCGAGGCTGTGTCTGTTGTAAAAAATGGATTGCCTGTTCCCCCGCTAATAATAACTATTTTACCCTGTTCCAAGTAATTGATGGCCCTATTTCTACTCATTAATTCGGCTACAGGGTCTATTTCTAAGCCAGAGAGCAACTTCGTGTCCAATCCCATAGATTGCAAAGTTCCTTGTAAGGCAATGCTATTAATAACTGTAGCCAGCATTCCCATATAATCGCCTTGCACACGGTCCATTCCCTGGCTAGCTCCTTTTAGGCCTCTAAAAATATTTCCCCCTCCAATAACAATAGCAATTTCACAACCCAATTCCTTGGCATTCTTAATTTCTGTAGCATATTGTTTGAGCCTGGCTGGGTCTATCCCGTGACTACCTTCACCCATAAGGGCTTCACCGCTGAGTTTAAGTAGAATTCGTTGATATTTCATCCGTTTAAAATTTATGACAATGTCGCTATTTGATATAAAACACAAAAGTAATAAAAAAAAGGGGCTATAAAGCCCCTTACAAAATATGAATGATTAAAAAATTATTCTCCAAGTTGCATTCTTCTAAAGCTATTAACCGTTAAGTCTTTATCAGCTTCTTTCAAGTATTGTGATACGGTTTTTTTAGTATCCCTAACAAACTCTTGGTTTAATAATGTACTTTCTTTAAAAAATTTATTCAGCTTACCTTGCGCAATTTTATCTACAATGTTTTCTGGCTTACCTTCTTTAAGCGCTTGTTCTTTGCCAATTTCAAGTTCTTTTTCAACAACATTCTTTGGAACATCGTCTTTATCAACACCTGCTGGGTTCATAGCAGCTATTTGCATGGCAATTTCTCTCCCAATTTCGTCAATGTTTTCAACATCAGCCTTGTTAAAGCTAACAATAGCAGCCAATTTATTACCTTGGTGATTATATGCAACAGTCTTTTCATCACTTAAATAGTCGTAGTTGCTCAATTCTATTTTTTCACCAATTTTGCCCATTAAGTCTGTGATTATATCTTTAACAGCTTTACCATTGAGCTGCGCATTAACGATATCTTCTTTATTTTCCATCTTCTTTTCAAGAGCAAGGTCAATAACCTTATTGGCGAAATCAACAAACTCATCGTTTTTGGCAACAAAATCGGTCTCGCAATTAATCTTAAGAATAGCCGCCCTTTTTGTATCGCCAGAAGTTTTAGCAATAACAATTCCTTCAGTGGCTTCTTTATCGGCTCTTTTGTTGGCAATTTTTTGCCCTTTTTTTCTCAAGATTTCCATTGCCTTTTCCTTGTCTCCGTCAGCTTCAACAAGCGCCTTTTTGCAATCCATCATCCCGGCGCCAGTTATCCTGCGCAATTCATTAACTTGTGCAGCAGTAATTTTTGCCATTTTAATATATATTTAATAGTTAGTATTACTTAGTTCCTTTTGTTTTCCTAGAGATATTCTTCTTAGGGGCAACCTTTTTTGAAGAGCTCATTTCTTCTTTCTCTTTTTCGGCTTCATCCTTTCTCTTTCTAGCTCTGGCCTTTTTATCAGCATTAGCTTTCTCGTCTTCCTCATCTTCGTATTGTTTCAATACTTCCGACTTAGATTTATCGATCAACTCTTGTGCGGCTTCTTCTTCCTTTTTCTCTTCTTTCTGTTTTTCCTTATCCATTTTTCTTTCTTCCAAACCTTCTTGAATAGCGTCAACCATGTATTTAATGATAACATCAATAGATTTTGAAGCATCATCATTAGCAGGAATCGCAAAATCAACTGTTGTTGGGTCAGAATTGGTATCAACAATAGCAAAAGTAGGGATATTCAATTTTTTTGCTTCTCTAACAGCAATATATTCTTTGCTAATATCAACAACAAAGAGTGCTGCAGGCAGCCTGTTAAGGTCTGCAATACTTCCGAGTTGTTTTTCAAGCTTCGCTCTTTCGCGTGATATTTGCAACCTTTCCTTCTTAGAGAGCTTGTCAAAAGTGCCGTCTTTACTCATCTTGTCGATGCTGGCCATTTTCCTAACAGCTTTCCTGATTGTAGCAAAATTTGTTAACATACCACCAGGCCATCTCTCTGTAACATAGGGCATATTAACAGACTTAACATGCTCTGCTACCAACTCTTTAGCTTGTTTTTTAGTGGCAACAAACAAGATTTTTTTTCCTGATTTGGCAATTTGTTTTATTGCTTGGGCTGCTTCTTCCATTTTAGCAGCCGTTTTGTTCAAGTCTATAATATGAATTCCGTTACGCTCCATAAATATATATGGAGACATGTTTGGGTTCCATTTTCTTTTTAAATGTCCAAAATGTAAACCGGCATCCAATAAAGTCTTATATTCTAACTTTCTCATGTGTAAATTTTTTCTACCGTTAAAAAAATATTAACGCTTACTAAATTGAAATCTCTTCCTTGCTTTGGGTTGGCCAGGCTTCTTTCTTTCAACCATTCTTGGGTCTCTTCTAAGAAGGCCTTTTGCTTTTAATGGTGGCCTGAACTCGTTATCAATTTCACACAAAGCTTTTGAAATAGCAAGCCTAAGCGCCTGGGCTTGTCCTGTAGTCCCACCACCTGTGAGATTAGCTTTAATATCGTATTTTTCAAGGTTCTCTGTGATCTCTAGGGGTTGTTGAACCATGTACCTTAAGATCTCTGTTGGGAAGTACTCTTTATAAGATTTCTTATTAACAGTAATAACTCCATTGCCTGGTTGCATATAAATGCGAGCAATAGATTTCTTTCTTCTTCCAATAACATTAATTACTTCCATATGCTATTTTATTGAATTAAGTTTAATTTCCTTTGGTTTCTGTGCTTCATGAGGATGCTCCTTGCCGGCATAAACATGAAGGTTTTTAAAGATTTTCCTACCTAAACGGTTCTTAGGAAGCATACCCCTTACTGCGTTTTCTACTACTGCAATAGGTTTTTTCTTAAGAAGCTCCTGTGGAGTTGATGTCCTTTGTCCTCCAGGATAACCCGAGTGACGTACATACTGTTTATCCGTCATCTTGTTACCGGTAAGAACTACCTTGTCAGCATTAACAATAATTACATAATCACCACAATCTGCATGAGGAGTGAAATTAGGCTTATTTTTTCCTCGTAGCATTTTTGCCACTTCAGAACATAATCTACCCAAAATCTCGTTCTCAGCATCTATTAAGATCCATTCCTTATTGGCCGTCTCGGTGTTTGCTGAAATTGTTTTATAAGTTAATTCCATTGTTATTTAGTATTTTCTTTTTCAGTACTATAGGGCACTCAAAAGCGTTAAGATCAAACGAGGTGCAAAAGTATGACTATTTTTTTTATTTGACAAATTTACCAACAATTAATTGTTGAAAAAATGATTCCTAAACGAAGAACCGAGATATAGAATAACAATTGGATAAGAAATTCGATTGCATATATTATATTTTTCATAAATTTGCCACAATTTATTTAGGTATGTCTAAATTTCATAATAGCATGGATACCAAATTATTAGAGCAAAAATTTCTTATTGAGGGGCTAACTTATGATGATGTCTTGTTAATACCGGGCTATTCGGAAGTATTACCCAAAAATGTGGACTTATCAACGAGATTCACTAATAATATTAAGATGAACATCCCTGTCCTCACGGCTGCAATGGACACCGTTACAGAACATAAGATGGCTATTGCAATTGCTCAAGAAGGCGGCATTGGTGTACTTCACAAAAACATGGCCATAGAACAACAAGCCAGGATGGTTAGAAAAGTAAAACGCTCGGAAAGTGGTATGATCGTTGACCCTATCACCGTTGCAGAGAACACTACTGTTTCAGGCGCATTAGCTATGATGAAGGAAAATAAAATAGGAGGTATTCCTGTTACCGATAATAATGGAAAACTAATTGGTATTGTAACAAACAGGGACCTGAGGTTTGAAAATGATATGAGCAGGAAAGTAAGTGAAGTGATGACAAAAGAAAACCTTATAACGACCTCTGAAGTAACAGACCTTGAAAAAGCCGCTGGAATTTTGCAAGAATACAAGATAGAAAAACTTCCTGTTGTTGATAAAAATTACCACTTGATAGGGCTTATCACGTATAAAGACATTATTAAAGTAAAGGCCAAACCAATAGCCTGCAAAGACGAGATAGGCAGGCTGCGTGTTGCAGCGGCTGTTGGCGTTACAAGTGATACGATTGAAAGAATTGATGAATTGATTGAAGCAGGTGTTGATGCCGTGGTTGTTGAC
This sequence comes from uncultured Bacteroidales bacterium, assembly GCA_964544705.1. Taxonomy (GTDB): domain Bacteria; phylum Bacteroidota; class Bacteroidia; order Bacteroidales; family CAZJDA01; genus CAZJDA01. The sequence goes on along the minus strand of CAZJDA010000066.1, from coordinate 6,275 downwards.
ACTGCCCATGGGCACTCGAAAGGTGTATTGGAGATGGCCAAAAAGATTAAAAATAAATACCCTACTTTGGATATGGTTTTAGGGAATATTGCTACCCCCGAGGCAGCACGCGCTCTTATTAGAGCCGGTGCTGATGCAGTGAAAGTTGGTATTGGGCCCGGGTCAATTTGCACAACGCGAATCATTGCCGGTGTTGGAGTGCCACAACTTTATGCAATTTATAGTGTTTCACAAGGTATTAAGGATACAGGTGTACCTGTTATTGCTGATGGTGGCGTAAAATATACAGGCGATATAGCCAAGGCAATTGCAGCAGGCGCCGATTCTGTGATGAACGGCTCCTTCTTTGCAGGCGTTGAAGAATCTCCCGGCGAAACTATTATATACGAGGGAAGAAAATTTAAAAGTTACCGGGGTATGGGCTCAATAGAAGCTATGCAAAAGGGTTCAAAAGACCGGTATTTCCAAGATGCAGAAGATGATATTAATAAACTTGTGCCCGAAGGTATCGTGGGAAGAGTACCCTATAAAGGAAGACTTGATGAGGTAATCCATCAAATGGTTGGAGGATTAAAAGCCGGAATGGGATATTGTGGGGCTGCCAGCATTGAAGAAATGAAAAAATCTAGTTTTATTAAAATATCCAATGCCGGGGTAAGGGAGAGCCATCCACATAACGTGCAAATAACAAGAGAGGCTCCTAACTATAGCAGATAATATTATTTTTCAATATACGTTATAACTTATTTGTAAATTTTAAAAAAGCTAAAATATATTAAACTATGAAAAAAATCGCGTTTGTTTTAATTAGTATGACCTTCATGATGAATCTTTTTGCCCAGCAAAAAGACAACGAGGTTTTATTAACAGTAGAAGGTGAAGATGTTACCAAATCGGAGTTTTTAAGGGTTTACAACAAGAACAATGTAAACAACGAAAAAGCCGATGATAAATCAATTGAAGATTACTTGCAACGCTTTATCAATTTCAAATTGAAAGTTAAAGCTGCCGAAGAGTTAAAGTTGGACACACATTCAGCTTTCATTAAAGAACTTTCTGGTTATCGCGAGCAATTGGTGAAGCCTTATCTTAATGATGAGGATATAATGGACAGTATTATAAGAGAAGCTTACAACAGGTTAAATACAGACATTAGGGCAAGCCATATACTTATTAAATTGCCAAAAAACCCAGAACCCGAAGATACTCTTAAGGCTTATAAAAAAATTATGGAGATCAGGGGTAAGATCGTAAGTGGAGAAGCAACCTTCAAGGAAATGGCCATTCAAGAATCTGACGACCCTTCAGCAAGAGACAGGGAAAAAACAGAAAGAACGCCATTTAGAAAAGGGAATTATGGAGACCTGGGTTATTTTACTGCTTTTAATATGATCTATCCTTTTGAAACAGCAGCTTATACAGCAGAAATAGGAGAAATTACACAACCGGTAAGAACCAAATATGGTTATCACATCATTAAAGTTACTGAGAAAAAAGAAGCTATGGGTACAGCCTCTGTAGCTCATGTATTTGTAAAAACTTCTCCAGATCAAAGCAAAGAAGACTCCATTAAAAGCAGGGAAAAAATATTTGAAGCTTACCAAAAAATACAAGACAGTGTTGATTTTGCAGAAGTTGCCAAAGAATATTCCGAAGATAGGGCTTCTGCTAATGTTGGCGGAAGAATCAAGCCATTCAGGTGCAATAGGATTATCCCGGAGTTTGTGCAAGTTATTACGGACATGGAAATTGGCGATATATCAGAACCTTTTAAAAGTGCTTACGGCTGGCACATCATTAAAGTATTAAATCTTATTAAACTAGGTGATTTTGAAGACGAAAAGCAAAATATGCTAAGAAGAGTTAGGAAAGACCGCAGGGCCAATGTTAGCAAGGAAATAGTCTTGCAAAGAATTAAAAAGGAAAACAACTATACCGTTAACAAGGAAAATCTTAATGAACTATACCAAACAATAGATACAACAATCTTTTATGCAGAATGGGACATAGAAAAAGCTAAAGGCTTGGACAAAACGCTCATATCGTTGGGTGATGAAACATTTACCCAGCAAGACTTTGCCAAATACTTGCAAGAGAATCAAACGAAACATATTAAAAAGGATAAAAAAATTGAGCCATACTTAGACCAAATGCTTGAAAAATATTCTGAAAAGATTTGCCTTGAATACGAAAAAAACCATTTAGAGGAAAAATATCCTGAATTTAAAAATTTAATGAAGGAATATAGGGATGGGATGTTATTATTTGAAATAACAGATAAAAAGGTTTGGTCAAAAGCTGTAGAGGATACCACCGGGCTTAAGGCTTTTTATGAAAACAACAAAGAAAACTACATGTGGAGCAAAAGAATTGATGCAGACATTTACAAATGCAAAAACAAAGACGTTGCAAAAGATGCTTATAAATTAGTAGGAAAAGCAGAAAAGAAAGACATGAGCAACGAGGATATTCTCTCCAAGATTAATGAAGAAGAGAAAAAACTCTTAGAAATAGAAAACGGTATATTCTCTAAAGGAGATAATGAAAAGATAGACAATAAATTCACCAATGCAGAAACCGGCTTAGGAGATATCAAAGAAGAAGGTGGTAAGTATTATTTCATTAAAGTAAATGAATTTCTTGACCCTCAACCCAAAACCTTAGACGAAGCACGTGGGATCATTACAGCCGACTACCAGGATTATCTTGAAAAACAATGGGTTGAAAAATTGAGAAAAAAATATGATTACAATGTTAATAAAGATATTTTAAAATCCATTAAACAAAATGGCAACAAAAAATAATTCTTATGCATAATAAAATTTTGCTCTTTATCCTGGCAACATTATTTCTTTCATCATGTGAGTATTTTCAACAACCTGATGATAAAGACGCTGTTGCCAGGGTATATGACAACTATCTTTATAAATCTGATATTATAGGAATTGTTCCGGCCGGTATCAACAAGAAAGATAGTGTTTCCATAATACGAAACTATATCAATAACTGGATACAAAAGCAAGTAATCCTCCATAAGGCTAATCAAAACCTTTCTGAAGAAAAGAAGGATTTTGCAGGCCAATTAAAAGACTATAGAAATTCCCTAGTCATCTATAATTATGAAAAGGAGTTGGTTAATCAAACTTTGGATACTTTGGTAAATAATAAAGAGATCAAGGAATATTATAACACGCATCAGTCAGAATTTGAATTAAAAGAAAACATCATAAAGGCTATTTATATTAAACTACCAAAGGAATCTTCCGCTCTTTACGATGTAAGAAAATTATACAGGACTGATACCAAGGAGGCTAAGCTTCAACTTAAAGAACTTTGCAACAATTATGCTGTGAGTTATTACTTGGATGATACAACATGGCTTTATTTCAATGATCTTCTTAAAGAAGTACCTATTCAAACCTATAACCAGGAGAGTTATTTGCATAATCATAGGTTTATTGAAATGCAAGATTCTTTATACCAATATTTTATCCATATAAAAGGATTTAAAATAAAAGAGAATACTTCACCGTTAAGTTTAGAAAAAAATAACATTAGGAATATTATCATTAATAAAAGAAAAATCATGTTGATAAAAAAGATGCATGAAGACCTTTATAGGACTGCATCAGAAAACAATGATTTTGAAATCTATTAGAAAACAGACACTTATGCAAAAAAAAATCTTCATTATATTTTATATATCCTTTTTTATTGGGATTGGTAATATATACTCTCAAGAACAAAACAAGGGTGATATCCTAATTGACGAGGTGGTAGCACTGGTAGGTGATGAAATGATCATGTATTCTGATATTGAAGCCCAATATTTCCAGATGAAAGCACAAGGGTTACCAACAGGAAAAAACCTAAAATGCGAAATTTTTGAAGACCTGTTATTTCAAAAATTACTAATAAATCAAGCAGAACTTGACAGTATAGTAGTTAATGAGAGCCAGGTGGAATCGGAATTGGAAAGGAGAATGCAATATTTTATCAGCCAGATAGGATCAAAGGAAAAGCTGGAGGAATACTATGACAAATCTGTAGTTGAGATAAAGGAAGAACTCAGGGATGTGATAAAGGACCAAATGGTTAGTGAAAAAATGAAAAACGAAATCACCAAAGATATTAAAATTACACCTTCTGAAGTTCGTAAATATTTTAATACCCTACCGGAAGATAGCATCCCAACTGTTGAGGCTGAAATGGAAATTAAACACATTGTAAACAAACCTCCTGTTACAGAAGAGGAAATAGATTTCGTAAAAGCCAAATTGAAAAAGACAAGGCGCAGGATACTTGAAGGAGAAAGTTTTAAAACCCTTGCTGCTTTATATTCAGAAGACCCAGGAAGTGCAAAAAAAGGTGGAGAACTGGGTTTTTTCAGCCGTGGAGAACTGTATCCCGAATACGAAGCTGTTGCTTTTGGACTTGAGAAAGGAGAAATATCTCCCATTGTTAAAACTAAAGCAGGCTATCACATCATTCAACTTATTGAAAGAAGGGGAGAACAAATTAACACAAGGCATATACTTATGAAACCAAAAGTTTCTACCATGGCGCTTGTTAAAGCCAAAAAGAAGCTTGATAGTATCGGTATTTTAATAAAAAATGATACATTAAGCTTTAGCGAAGCTGCTAAAAAATTCTCTGACGACGATTCAAAAGTAAAGGGTGGCGATATTATTAATCCCGCTACAGGGAATACAAAATTTAAATTAAGTGATATTGACCCTTCCATGTATTATGTTGTAAGCAAAATGGACGTTGGTGAAATATCAGACCCGGTGCTGATGGAAACAAAGGAAGGCAATAAAGCTTACAGGATATTATATATTAAGTCTCTTACCAAAGAACACCAGGCAGATATTGATAAAGACTATTCTTTTATTAAAGAATTAGCGCTTCAAAAAAAACAACAAAAAGCCATTGAAGAATGGATAAACCAAAAGAAGAATAATATTTACATCGATATTAATGAAAATTATAAGAAGTGTGATTTTAATTATAAATGGGGATACCAATAAAAAGAAGGTTGATTTATGCAGAAAAATTCGGATGTTGAAGCAATAGGTAATTTTTTAGGAAAATATAACGAGTTAAAATCGGAAATTGCTAAGATCATAGTAGGCCAAGAAGAAATCATAAAGAACATGCTGATCTCAATTTTCAGCAGGGGGCATTGTTTGCTTGTTGGTGTGCCGGGTTTGGCCAAAACAATGATGGTAACCACCCTCGCAAAGGTGCTTGGCCTTTCCTTTAACAGGATCCAATTTACACCCGACCTTATGCCCTCGGATATCATTGGTACTGAAATTCTTGATGAACACAGGAAATTCAAATTCGTAAAAGGCCCCCTTTTTGCCAATATTATTCTTGCTGATGAGATCAATAGGACACCTCCCAAAACACAATCAGCGCTACTTGAAGCCATGCAGGAGAAAGAAGTTACAGCTTCGGGCACAACTTATCATTTAGGCGACCCATTTTTTGTTCTCGCAACCCAGAACCCTATAGAACAAGAAGGCACATATCCCCTACCCGAGGCGCAATTAGACCGGTTTATGTTTAATGTATGGTTAGATTATACCTCTTATGAAGATGAGATAAAAATCGTTAAACAAACAACTACTGATACCACTGCCGAATTAAAAGAAGTACTTACATCCGATGAGATCGTATTTTATCAAAAGCTGGTACGCAAAATACCCGTCCCGGACAATGTGTATGAATATGCTGTTAGCCTTGCTATTTCTACAAGGCCGGGCAATCCAAAAGCACATAAATTGGCCAATGAATACATTTCGTGGGGTGCGGGGCCAAGGGCTTCACAATACCTTATTATTGGGGCAAAATGTAATGCTATTCTTGATGGCAAATATTCGCCGGATATTGAAGATATTAAAGCGGTAGCAACTCCTATTTTAAGGCACAGGCTGGTAAAAAATTTCAAAGCCGAGGCCGAAGGCATCTCTATTGAAGAAATCATCAACGAGATGGTCAGGGCCTTCTAATCATTAAAAAATTCGCTTACAAATTATTAGTGTCATGTCATATATGAAATAGTAAGGAGACTCCTTCGTTCCCGCAAAGCGAGACAGGTTGTGCCTCCTCGGAGTGACGTCATTGCGAGCCGACAGCAGTCGGCGAAGCAATCTCCAAGCGTCACATTAGAATTGACATGACATTAGTTTCCTTCTAAAACAAAATTTAGTTACTAATTTCAGAACTCCTGACCTATCGTAGTTTATCATGTCGCAAATTTATAAATT
>CAZJDA010000065.1:0-25133 GCA_964544705.1 uncultured Bacteroidales bacterium | reverse complement strand
AATAAAAAAAATTTGAAAAAAAATTTGGATTTTACCACAGTATCTTCAAGCGGTTAAGCAGGATTAAGTCATAATCTGTAAACCTTTTTTAGGACGAGACACCCTTAAACCACTACTGCTGAAAAATGGCCGGGAGATTTCAGCCGAAAGGCGGACAAGGCCACAAAACCCCAACGCACCAGCCAACGCTTCGTTTTTCGCAATGACGGTTGGTTTAGCTGGCGGGGGTAAATAGCCAATGTTTGCAATTGCTACAAAACCAAACTACGCCACGTCATTACGAAATTGCTGCAGGGTGGATTTGTGTGTTGGGGCAATGAGAAATCTCCCGGCTTTATGCAGTGCAGCAAATAAAAACTTTGAGCTTATGCCGCTGCAAGACGCAAGGAGATTGCTTCACTCTGCCACACTTCCCAAGCCTTCATTCGCAATGACGGGTGGGAGAGGTTGGCATTGCTATTAACTCTCCATGGCAGTCATGATTTCTTCCGTCATTTCCATGTTGTGATATACGTTTTGTACATCATCGTCTTCTTCAAAAGTTTCAATAAGCTTTATGGCTGTTTTTGCTGTGTTAACATCCACTTCTGCTGTTGTTTTTGGTATTCTTTCCAACTTGGCGCTTTCGGGTTCCAGCCCCATTGCTTCAAGTTTTTTCATCATAGGGCCAAAATCTTCCATCGAGGTAGTAATATGGAAGATGCCATCCATCAGTTCTATGTCTTCGGCGCCGGCATCTATGGCTTCCATCATGAATTCTTCTTCGTCTAATTCACCTTGTGGAACTTGAAAAACGCCTTTCCTGTCAAATAGAAAGCTTAGTGAGCCGTTTTTGGCAAGGTTACCATTGAATTTATTAAAATAAGAACGAACATTGCTAATTGTCCTGTTCTGGTTATCTGTAGTGCATTCTACATATATTGCTACACCTCCGGGCGCGTAACCTTCGTAAACTATTTCTTCAAAGTTTGATGTGTCTTTATCGGCCTTTGAAATAGCCCTTTCAACGTTGTTTTTTGGCATATTCACACCCTTAGCGTTGGCAATGGCAAGCCTTAATCGTGGATTGGCTTCCGGGTCGTTGCCACCTTCTTTTACTGCTACGGTAATCTCTTTTACGATCTTCGAGAACATTTTTGACCGTTTAGCATCTTCTGCGCCTTTCTTGCGCTTAATGGTTGACCATTTACTGTGTCCTGACATATGTTTGTTATTTTTGTTTACATGAGTTTAGAAAATAGCTTGTAAAGTTAATAAAAATGTTTGAAATTGAAAAGAGTCCTTGTTTGTTGCAAAACAAGGACTCTTTCATCCAGCGAGGGCTTCGCTTTAAGCGAAACCCTCACTATTCAACTATTGTAGCACGACATTAGAATGTTAATTTCAATCCAATACTAAAGGGGTAAAGCTCCGGGCCTTCGCCTTCTTCAAACAATGTTGACAAACCGTACCTTCCGTAAAGGCTTATGCTGCCCCAGCCAATGTAACCTACTGCCGCGTAATAAACAGGATTTGTGTGGAATGATTTATGCTCTTTATTGTCGCTGCCAGAGCTGTATTTTATTTTTGTTTTTGAACCAATCCTTAACCCACCAACAGCTCCTGCACCAATAAACATTTCTTCATCACCAAGTTGTGTTTGATATTCAAACACTAAGGGCAAAGTAAGAAAACTTAGGTTTAATTTCGATTTGTCAGCGTTTAAAGAGCTATCTTTTACATAACCGTAAATTGTATCCCTGTCGCTTCCGAGCAATACCCTGGTATCTTCAAACCTGTAGTTTTGGAAAGAAAATCCAATACCTGTGCTAAACCCGAATTTTTCGTTCCAGAGGTTAAAATCTTTATCCCAAAGATCGAGATCAACACCAATAGACTTAGAGCGGTTCAATTCTAAATATTTATGATATTCAGGAGAATCGAAACTAAATTCATTATCTACATACCAGTTTGTTGCCAAGCCAAATCCTGCCCAGTGAGCATCGAAGTTATACCTTTTCTTTTTCTTTTCTTTAATATCTTCAAATTCCAATTCTTCGTCGTCAACTATGATAAACTTTTTGTTTCCAATAGAGAACTTAGCTGTGTCAGACGATCTTACTTCACCTAGTCCGCTGGTAGTAATGTTTCTAATTTTGGGATTCCCTTTTATTTCGATGTTTCCCATACCGCTGATATTGCCGTTTACTTCTTCAGAAGCGTGAATTTCTGCATTGGCTGCACCGCTAACTTCAATATCTGTTTTCTTGGTTTTGAGTTCGGTAGCATCTAAGCTTCCAGCGCCGCTAACTTCTATGGTGTGGTTTTCTGCTTCCCCTTCCATGTCAAGGTTGGCTGCTCCTGCCAATGAAGTTTCCAAGTTTTTTGTTTTAATTTTTATATCTCCGTCTGCGGCTCCACTGATGTCAAGTTTAAAATTTTCTGTTTCAATAGTGTTTTCAGTTTCCAACTCAACAGCGCCATGAGCATTAATGCCATTTAATTTTTTTACGTAAATATAAGCCACAGGGGTTTTAAAGTTCTTCATCCCCTTTTTTTTGATTCCCAAGTAAAGGGTATTATTTTTAACTTCTGCAGTTATCTTTTCCATACTTTTTGCATTGGCTTCAATTTTTACTGCATGCTGGTCAGATTGGGTGATGTAGACTTCAAATACACCACCAATATCGATCTTATTAAATTCGTCTACCTCAAAAGTTTTTGTTTCCTGCGCTTTTACGCTTGCGCCTACTGTTAATAACATTGCTATTAACAAGGTAAAGGCTTTTGCTGATATGTTTTTTATTGTTTTCATGGTTTTGAATTTTTGATTTTGATTGAACATTTGTTTTTTAATACCTGTGAACATCTGATGCACCGCTGGATTCAACTTTCTTTACTCCAGGATTTCCCGAGTATTTTACTGATGAAGCGCCGCTAACATCCACGTCCATTTCTTCTGTAACATTTATTTTGGCATCGGATGCGCCGCTTACTTCAAGATAGGCTTTGCCAATAACAAGGCCTTTTGCCAATAAGTTGCTGGCACCGCTTACTTCGCCTTTAAGAACATTTGTTTTTCCTTCCATGATTAAGTCAGAAGCACCCGATACATCCACTTTAATATTTTTTGAATTTATATTAATATTGATGTCTGATGCACCGCTTGTTCCAATCGCTAAATCTTTTGCATTGATTTCCTCATCTCCCTTTATTGAAGATGCACCACTTGCCCTAAGTTTATTAAGTTCTGTATAGGTAACATAAACATTCATTTTGGTTGCTTTCCTGATGGTAAGGGCGTCTTTTATTTTTACCCTTAAAACATTTCCACTTACTTCGGTAGAAATATGCTCCATGATATTTTCATCGGTTTCAACTTCTACTTTTTGTTGGCCTCCTTTTTCTAAGATGATATTTATGGCGCTACTAACATAAATACCCGAAAATTCGGCAACGTTCCTTTCTTCTTTTACTACGTTACCATTGCCTTTTATTATGGTAAGGCATGATGTGGCAAATAGCGCCACCTGGATGAGCATAACTCCCGAAAGGGTTAAAAAAAGCTTTCTTTTCAATTCTAAGTTTTTCATGATGTTATAAATTAATTGTTATACCTTCTTTTGATTGTTTGTTTATTGGTGTGACGAAGGCAAATATGGATTTGTTACAAAAAAAATAAAATTATTTTTTTCCCGTATTCTTCTTTTGGCGGCTATATTCAAAATTGAAGGCCGAAAACTTAAATGCTTCTACCGAGCCATCTTTGGCTCTTTCTTTTTTCAATTCAAAGTTTTCCTTAGATATCCTGTTGAGGCCGGCTACACCAATATCGGCTATATCCCAAGCATCAATTTTGGGTGTTTCTTTTTTCTTATCCTTTGCGGGTGTAAAGAGGTTATTTAGTTGGACTGAAAAATAGTTTTTTACTTTTTCTATACCATTGGAATGATCTTCTACTTTTGCCTCTGCAAGGTATTCAGAAATATCACTATCAAGAAATATAATGGGTTTGTCTTGGAAATGATTGCTTTGTTTTAAGCTCTCTTTTTTTTCTTCATAACTTGCTAAAAATACTTGCCCGGCAGAAAGTGTCTTCGTAGATTTTAGCGTTATTTCCTTTTTGGCATTTTTTCTCTTAACTTCATCTCTTTTTTTCAAGGCCTTTTTTCTCTTAGGCGCTTCTTTGTCTTGTAGTGATGAAACCTCTTTTGCCAATTCTATAGGTTTACTATCCCTGCTCGCATAAAAGGATGTGGTTGCCTCTTTATTGTTATTAAAGAAGAATAATCCAATTAATATAGCAATAGAAGCTGCTATGGCAAAAGAATGGTAGGTCCTTTTGTTTGTTGCCTTGTTGCCAAATAACGGAACCGGTTGTTTAAGTTCTTTTTTGTTAGTGAAAACAATGCTTTCATCGGGTTGTAAGAATGTATGTTTATAGAGTGAGTAATCCTTTCCTGTTTCCGGGTTTGTTTTGATGAATTGTTTCAATCGCGATCTTTCTTCCTCGTGAAGTTCGTTTTCCAGGTCAGCAATGATGTATTCCTCGTAATTCTCAGAAGTAATATTTCCAACTTGTGTTAAAATGGGTTTCTTAAGATTTTCTTTGTTTGTAAATTGGATCCCTTTATGAGGTGTAATGGTGATATCGCTTTCAAATTCCTCGAATTCTTCTTTTATTGAAGGGTTTTGCTCCAAAAAGAGCATAAGTTCGGCAGCCTTTTCTGATGAAAGGTTGCCCTCGTAGTAATCGAGGATATATGCTTCGTAATTTGTTTTATTTATTTCCATTGTTAAATGACTTTATCTAAGCTGCCAATAAAATTTTTTAAAAACTTTCTTGCCCTGAAAATGTAAACTTTCACCTGGGACTCCGTTAGGTTGGTGATTTCACCTATCTCTTGGTATGAGTACCCTTCATAATCTCTTAATAGGATCACGGTTCTTTGTATCTCGGGCAATTTGTCAACGGCTTTGTTAATAATTTCTTCTGCATCAGAATATTGCCGAGAAGAAGAATATTCATTAAAAGCCTTGTTGTCTAACTCCCCTTGATGTTTGTCTTTTCTTATCATGTCTATCATGGTGTGATAGGCAGTAGAAAAGAGGTAAGAACGTGATTTCTTATAAGAAATGTCCTCCACTTTTATCCACATCTTCACGAACGATTCCTGTACAATATCTTTGGCTTTTTCCTCGTCTTTTATGTTTTTGAGGATAAACCTGTAAACATTGTCGGAATGCTCATCCACACATGAATTGTATTCAGCAGTAGTCATAAAAAGGAAAAACTATGTTCTTAATGTTTTTCAATTGTGTGACGAAAAGGTATTTACAAATGTTACAAAAAATTATTAAAAACTTTTCTTTTCAAATGGAACAATAAACTCAATTTACTTATCCAGTTTCAAAACAGCGAGGAAAGCGGATTGTGGTACTTCAATATTACCCACTTTCCGCATTCTTTTTTTCCCGGCTTTTTGTTTTTCCAAGAGTTTTCTTTTCCTGGTGATATCGCCGCCATAGCACTTGGATGTAACGTCTTTCCTAAGCGCTTTAACGGTTTCCCTGGAAATAACCTTAGTACCGATAGCAGCTTGAATAGCAATATCAAATTGTTGCCTGGGAATAAGTTTTCGTAATTTCTCGCACATTTTTTTCCCGAGGCTATAAGCTTCATCCTTATGAACCAATGCAGAAAGGGCATCCACTTGGTCGCCATTAAGAAGAACATCCATTTTTACAAGCTTAGACTCTTTGTATTCGCTTGGTATGTAGTCAAAAGAAGCATATCCCCTGGAAAGGGTTTTTAATTTATCATAAAAATCGAAAACAATTTCAGCCAATGGCATATCAAAAGATAATTCAACGCGGTTGGTTGTAAGGTAAACCTGGTTTTTTAAGATGCCCCTGTTTTCAAGGCATAGTGTGATAATGGGCCCAATATAATCGGCTTTGGTAATAATTTGTGCCTTGATATAGGGTTCTTCTATTTTCTCCAGTTTGTCGGGTGTTGGCATATCTGAAGGGTTGTTCACGATCTTCAACTCCCCGCTTGTTAAGTAAGCCTTATAAGAAACATTAGGAATGGTGGTGATGACCGGCATTTCAAATTCTCTTTCCAGGCGTTCTTGTACAATCTCCATGTGAAGCATACCAAGGAAACCACACCTAAAACCGAATCCAAGCGCTGCCGATGATTCCGGTTCGTATGTGAGAGAAGCATCGTTCAATTGAAGCTTCCACATAGCTGTCCTAAGGTCTTCATAGTCATCTGTAACAACAGGGTAAACACCAGCATATACCATGGGTTTCACATCTTCAAAGCCTTTTAATGGCTTTTCACAAGGATTTTTAACATGGGTGATGGTATCTCCTGATTTAACTTCACGGGCCTCTTTGATCCCCGAAATTATGTAACCTACATCACCTGTTGAGATAAAATCATGCGGGTTTTTTTCAAGTTTAAGCAAACCCACTTCTTCGGCAACATATTCATTATCAGTAGCAAAAAACTTTACCTTATCGCCTTTTTTAATTTCCCCATTAAAGACCCTGATATAGGCAATAATACCCCGGTAAGAGTTAAAAACGGAGTCAAATATCATGGCTTGCAGTGGTGCGTCTTTTTTCCCTTTTGGATGATTGATTCGATTGATGATAGCATCGAGTATTTTGTCAACACCATAGCCTGTTTTGCCGCTTGCTTCAATAATGTCTTCTTCATCGCAACCGGTAAGGTCGGTAATTTGTTCTTTTACCTCCTCTGGCATGGCGTTTGGGAGGTCCATCTTATTAAGCACGGGGATGATCTCCAAGTCATGGTCAATAGCCAGGTATAAGTTTGATATGGTTTGAGCTTCAATGCCTTGTGTGGCATCAACAATAAGCAAGGCTCCTTCGCAGGAAGCGATAGAACGGGATACTTCATAGGAGAAGTCGACGTGGCCGGGTGTATCAATAAGGTTGAGTTTATATTTTTTTCCTTCATGAGTATAATCCATCTGTATCGCGTGGCTTTTAATGGTAATACCGCGTTCACGCTCAAGGTCCATATCATCCAGCAATTGTTCTTTGAGTTCACGCTCTGTAATGGTATTAGTGAACTGCAACAACCTGTCGGCAAGGGTGCTTTTGCCGTGATCAATATGCGCTATAATACAGAAATTGCGTATGTTATCCATTTAAATCTCCATTTTTTAGAATGTGCAAAAATACAATAAATTTAGGAGACAAAAGAATAAAGAATAATGGATTACGTTTTTTATAAAAAGGTGGTTTATAAAAATTTTTGTAAATTTGTAATAGCAATTGGAATAATTAAGTGATGAACGAGAAGGAATTTTTCATATTTCTTGGAGACAAATTTATTGATAGAATCAGGGTAAGATTTTGTAAAGAGAAAAAAGAGATTCTTGACCTGGTTATTCAATATGAAGCATCATATAAAGGCGAGTGGCATGCCATTGTAAGATATGATTGTGCTCATGGATTTTTTCACCGAGATATATTAAAACCAAATGGAGAAATAGAAAAGAAAGCAATTGAAATGCCTGATTTAAATACAGCTTTTACTTATGCCAGGCAAGATATTGAGGACAGATGGAAATGGTATAAAGAAAAATACTTTAAAAAAATGAAACGTCCATGATAAAATAATTATGATTTTAACAAACACGAGCATGATTATTTCATGGATGTTCCATCCCGATTAGCATCGGAACAGGTACTGACAAATAAAAACAAATTATAAACAGATGAAACCCTCATGCACTGCACTACAAAAAAGGGCATGAATAAAACATAGCCTGTCCCGCTGCAGAGCGGGAAGGGTTCCATGGTAATTGAAACGAAAATGCTGCGATTTTTGCAAAATATTAAATTGAAAATCAGACGTTTAACTTAATTTTATTCTAATGAAATCATGAAAAACAAAGAAAAAATAGAAAGAGATTTAGCTATTGGGATGGATTTTGTAGAAAATATTATTCAAAATCCTGAATTATTAGATGATATTCCTGATGGCACAACAATTAGTTTTCTTGACAGTACAACTCGCAAAACAGAAACAAATAAAGAGCAAAATCTAAATCGTAAATATGTAAGAGTTAATCGTAAATTTCAATTACTATAAATTGAAATAAGCTGATTAAAATAATTATTAAATACAAACGGCTAATGATTATTTCAATTACGCGGTTTCTTCCGGCATTGATAATAAAAAATAAACAGATGAAGTATTAATACCATTTAACTAACTGCGCTCCTCCACCCATTTCCTTGCATTCACAAAAGCTTCTATCCATGGAGATACCTGGTCATTTTTCCTATCGTTTAGATAATGTGCCCATTGCCATGGCAAGAAAGCCCTTTCCAGGTGAGGCATCATGGCTAAGTGCCTTCCGTCTTCCGAACAGATGGCTGCCGTTGCATAATCCGAACCGTTGGGATTGCCGGGATACCCTTTGCGTGTGTATTTTACCGGTATATGGTACTTTGACTCTTCACGTGGCAAGGAGTATTTCCCTTCTCCATGAGCTATCCACACACCTAGCTTGCTGCCGGAAAGGGTTTTTAGCATAATGCTTTCATTTTCCAAAATATCAACATTGATGAATCCTGATTCAAACTTACCGGAATCATTGTGCAGCATTTTAGGGTGGTTTTCATGATCGGGGTAAATGAGTTCCAATTCTGTCATGAGTTGACAGCCGTTGCAAATACCAAGGCTCAACGTATCGGGGCGTTTATAAAAATTGTCAAGGGCGTTTTTGGCTTTTTCATTATAAATAAAAGCGCCGGCCCATCCTTTTGCCGAGCCTAAAACATCTGAATTGGAGAAACCTCCCACGTAAACAATAAAATGGATGTCTTCCAATGTTTCCCTTCCTGATATGAGGTCAGTCATATGGACGTCTTTTACATCAAAACCTGCAAGATACATGGCATAAGCCATTTCTCTATCGCCATTAACTCCTTTTTCGCGAATAATGGCGGCTTTGATACCGGTTTTTTCTTTCCGGCCAGGATCAATGCCATATTGCTCATATTTCCCTGTAAACGCTGAAGGGAAAGTAAAGTCTAAGCCTTGGTGTTTATAATTGTTGAACCTTTCCTTGGCTAAAACTTCACCGCATTGCTTCCTATCTAAAAGGTAAGAAGTCTTATACCATTGGTCTCTTAATTTTTCAATATCAAATGTATAGGTAGCGCTATTTTTTGTAATGTTTACTTTGCGTTCTGCCATGCAGGGTTTCCCTATGATAACATGATCAATCTTTTTCTCTTCAAGAATTTGAATAACCGGTTTGTTAACCTGGATGATAATGCCCGGGTTTTCACTGAAAAGGATTTTTATAATATCTTGCTCATCAAATTCATCTAAATTGACTTCTATTCCACCTTGAGTATTGGCAAAAGTCATTTCCAGGAGGGTAGTTAACATTCCACCGGCAGAAATGTCATGTCCCGAGAGGATATTTTCATTATTGATGAGTTGTTGTATTGTATTGAAGGCTTTTACAACATACCCTGGATCTTTAATTGTTGGGGTTTCACTGCCCAGTGCATTAACAATTTGCCCAAAACTTGAACCAGCTAATTTGAAATCGTCTTTAGAAAAATCAATATAAACCAGTAAAGTGCCAGGGTCATTGGCTAAAACTGGCTTCACGGTCTTCTTCACATCGCTGGCTTCACCTGCTGCGGTGATAATGACCGTACCCGGTGAATAAACTACGTCTTTCCCGTATTTTTGGGTCATAGAGAGGGAATCTTTTCCCGTGGGAATATTAATCCCCAATTGAATGGCAAAGTCACTGGCGGCTTTCACAGCCTTGTATAACCTGGCATCTTCACCCTTGTTTTTGCATGGCCACATCCAATTGGCCGAGAGAGAAATGCCTTTTAGTCCATCCTGGATAGGGGCCCATATGATGTTGGTTAACGCTTCTGCAATGGAAAGTATAGACCCATTTTCCGGGGATATAAGCCCACTCACTGGGGCATGGCCAATAGCAGTGGCTACGCCTGTTGTTCCTTGGTAATCCGAAGTTATGACACCCAGGTTATTTAAAGGAAGTTGTAGTTTACCTGCACATTGTTGGGTGGCAATACGCCCTGTTACCGAGCGGTCAACTTTATTGGTGAGCCAATCTTTACAAGCAACAGACTCAAGTTGTAACACATCTTTTATGTATTGTTGTATTTTTTCTTTGTTATAAGCCGGCTGTGCATAATTTCTTGGAATGTTTTCATCCTCCATAATGGTTTTAGGCGGTTTTCCAAAAAGGTATTCCAATTCCAAGTCTATAGGTTTTTTCCCTTCTTTATTTTGGAAACTGAAATGCATATCGCCGGTTATTTCTCCTGAATTATAGATTGGCGCTCTTTCTCTCTGGGCTATTTTTTCAAGGGTATCTAGGTCTTTCTCTTTGATGATAAGCCCCATTCTTTCTTGCGATTCATTACCTATTATTTCTTTATCTGAGAGTGTAGGGTCGCCTATGGGCAGTTTGCTCATATCGATCTTACCTCCGGCTTCTTCCACCAACTCGCTGAGGGAGTTGAGGTGACCGCCTGCTCCATGGTCATGGATGCTTACGATTGGGTTATCATCCATCTCTACCATAGCACGGATAGCGTTGTAAACACGTTTTTGCATTTCCGGGTTTGAGCGTTGAATGGCGTTCAACTCAATAGCGTTTGAATATTCTCCTGTAGCTACTGATGATACAGCGCCGCCACCCATACCAATGCGATAATTATCGCCACCCATTACAATCACCCTATCTCCTTTGCCGGGTTTATCTTTTTTACTTTCTTTTTCTTTTCCAAAGCCAATGCCACCGGCTAGCATGATCACTTTATCATAACCATGTTTAATATTGTCCTCGAAATGCTCAAAAGTAAGCACGCTTCCACAAATGAGGGGCTGGCCAAATTTGTTCCCAAAATCACTGGCGCCATTGGAGGCTTTGATGAGGATCTCTTCCGGAGTTTGATAAAGCCATTGGCGGGATGAGGTCATTTGTTCCCAGCGCCTGTTTTTCTCTAGTCTTGGATAGGCAGTCATATAAACCGCTGTTCCTGCTATGGGTATACTACCTTTGCCACCCGCCATGCGGTCTCGGATCTCTCCACCGCTCCCGGTGGCAGCGCCGTTAAAAGGTTCTACGGTGGTAGGGAAATTATGGGTTTCCGCTTTTAGTGAAATCACCGTATCAATTTCTTTCATGTTGAAAAAATCGGGTTTATCCTGAGTTGAAGGGGCAAATTGTTCTGCTCTTGGCCCTTTGAAAAAAGCCACATTATCTTTATAAGCCGATACCAGCCTGTTAGGATGGGTTTTGGATGTTTTCTTTATCATGGCAAACAAGGTTTCTTTTTGCTCTTTGCCATCAATAATAAAAGTTCCGTTAAATATTTTATGCCTGCAATGCTCGGAGTTTACCTGGGCAAATCCATAAACTTCGCTGTCAGTAAGTGGCCTCCCTATTTTTGCGCTGATTCCGGTTAAGAACTCAATTTCATCAGGGCTCAAAGCCAATCCTTCGTCAGCATTATATTTTTTTATATCATGAATTTCTCTAATGGGTTCGGGGTTGATATTGATTGAAAAAATACCCTGATGGAGTGTATTATATAAAATTTGGAGCATTGGGTCATAAAGAGCATTTGCGTGATCAACGATAGCAAACTCTTCTATTCTTTTAATGCCTTTAATGCCCATATTTTGGGTGATTTCCACGGCATTGGTACTCCATGGAGTTATCATTTCTTTTCTAGGGCCAATAAAATAGCCTTGTAATGTTTTTTCATCAAGCTTTTTAGCCTTTCCTAAAAGCCAGGTGAGTTTTGATATATCCGTTTCATTAAGTTGGTTGATGGTCTCTACAGCAACAATCTTATTGTCTAAAAGGAAAAAAGTTATCATGATATGCGTATTTAGTTCATGATGCAAAAATAACAAAAGCGGGAAATCTTTTTTCCCGCTTTTCAAAAGTTTATTCCATATGAATGTTTTTGTTTATACAAACATTCCCGTTTTCTCACCAAAGTTATTCTTAAAAACAAAATCGTCGAAATCTTTTCTTACTCTATCCATTTTTTCGGCTTTAGCAAGTTCTCCTGGTAATTTTCCAGGTTCTGCTAAATACCCTATGGCTATTACCGATACCGGTTCAAAATCATCTGGTATTTTGAATAATTCAATGGCCTTGTCTTTACTAAAACCACTCATCTGGTGTAAATGAAGGCCTTCAGCAGTAGCTTGAAAAGTAAGGTTAGCAACGGCTTGTCCGGTATCATAACCAGATGTTCCATTGGGTTTGTTGTTGGACGTGAAGGTTTTCCTTGCTATTGAAAGAACAAGTAATGGGGCAAGTTGCGACCAATCTAAGTTAAATTGTACAAGGCTATCTTGTATCTTCTCGTAAGTTTCGCCTTCATCTTTTATGCCAACTATAAACCTCCAAGGCTGCTCATTAAATGCAGATGGCGACCACCTAGCTGCTTCAAAAATTTTTTGTATCTTCTCCTTTTCCACCGGTTTATCTTGAAATGACCGTGGGCTCCACCTTTTACTTAATAGATTGTGGATATCGAATTGTGTATGTGCATTTTTTTCCATAGTCTTTATTGTTTTTGATAAAGAAACAAATTTATCCCCAGTTTGTTTAAATTATTCCGTTAATTTATTAAACAAAATTGTTGATAAAATATCACTATTTTTGTTAATGTATAGAATTTTTTATATATATTTGTCCTCAAGTTTAACAATCAAAACCTTGTTATTATGAAACAACAATTACAAAAATTCGCCCTTTTATTTTTCGTAGTTACATTTTTGTTTGCCATGTATTCATGTAAACAAAAAGAAGCGCTCACCAAGATTGAAGGTGAGAAGTATGAACTCATACCTCAAGAAGGAACACCTAGTGAATACCAGGCAAAAATGATGCCTGAAAGGGACAAAAAAGAAACCATTGAAAAGATGAATGAAATAGCCCTGGAATTGAAGGACGAAATGGATAAAGAAGAACCGGACGAAAAAGCTATTAAAAATAAAGCACTGATTGTTAAAGACAAAGTAAAAGAAATCATTCATCATTCCAATGCTGCTGATAAAAAAGTAACTTTCAAGGAAAAGGTGAAAAGAAGTAAGTTTGTATTAAAACATGTAAAAAAAATTAACAAACTAAAAGAAGTATTTAAAGAAAAGGAGAGCCAGGGAAAATTCAAACTCCTCACATGGATATTATTGGCCTTGATATTATTGGTGGTTCTTGCACTTCTTGGTATTGACCCAATAACCGTACTTTTGCTTGCACTATTATTCCTTTTAGTTTTTATATTGCTGATGACCTAAACATTTCCCGAAAGAAAATATTTGCCCGTTTGCCTGAACAAAGAATATTTTATTTTGTCGTTTGGATAGACGGGTAATTTTTTTCTAAAGCATTGTAGATAAATGCACTTAGAATGTGCCCAAAATTGAATAATGCCGATGATATTCTATAGAATTTTTTAGGAGTAATAACGAACTAAAATTCTACAATTGAATCCAACTTGGTATTATTTGTTTATCTTTGAATAAGCATTAAATTTGCAACAATTTATATTCATTCTAAATTAATGATTGGTTTATGAGCTCAAAGAACAATGAAGAAGACCTGATCAATGAAGTAACAAATAACGATTATAAGTATGGTTTTGTTACGGATATAGAGATGGATGAGGCGCCAAAGGGCCTCAACGAAGATACCATCAGGTTTATTTCCAAAAAGAAAGAAGAGCCACAGTTCATGCTTGATTTTCGCCTTAAAGCTTATAAAAAATGGCTTAACATGAAGAATCCGAAGTGGGCTCATTTAAAAATACCCGACATCGATTTTCAAGAAATCATTTATTATTCAGCGCCAAAGAAAAAGCCAAAGTTGGATAGCCTAGACGAGGTAGACCCGCAATTACTTGAAACTTTTGATAAATTGGGTATTCCTTTAGAAGAGCAAAAAGCTCTATCTGGCGTTGCTGTTGATGCTGTTTTTGATAGTGTTTCAGTAAAAACAACATTTCAAGATACTTTAGAAGAAAAAGGAATTATCTTTTGTTCTATGAGCGAGGCTGTAAAAAACCATCCAGATTTGGTAAAGAAATACTTAGGCTCAGTAGTCCCATACGGAGATAACTATTTTGCAGCATTGAATTCTGCCGTTTTTAGTGATGGTTCTTTTTGTTATATCCCCAACGGTGTGAAGTGTCCTGTAGAACTTTCTACATATTTTCGCATTAATGCTGCTAATACCGGGCAGTTTGAACGTACACTCATTATTGCTGAAGAAGACAGCTATGTAAGCTATATGGAAGGCTGTACAGCTCCTCAACGCGATGAGAATCAGCTTCATGCCGCAGTTGTGGAAATTATTGCATTAAAAGATGCGGAGATAAAATATTCCACAGTGCAAAACTGGTATCCTGGTAATAAAGAAGGAAAAGGAGGGATTTATAACTTTGTTACGAAGCGCGGCATTTGTAAAGGCGCTAATTCAAAAATCTCCTGGACACAAGTTGAAACCGGCTCTGCTATCACTTGGAAATACCCAAGTTGTATTCTTTTGGGTGATAATTCCATTGGAGAATTCAACTCCGTAGCTGTTACCAATAAGTACCAACAAGCAGATACAGGTTCAAAAATGATTCATTTGGGAAGAAATACAAAAAGTACGATTGTATCCAAGGGGATTTCCGCTGGGTTTAGCCAGAACAGTTACAGGGGATTAGTAAAAGTTGGGAGAAATGCCTCAAACAGCAGGAATTTTTCCCAATGCGACTCTTTGCTCATGGGAGACAAATGTGGAGCACACACATTCCCATACATAAGTGCAGAAAACCAATCGGCAATTATTGAGCACGAGGCTACAACATCCAAAATCTCGGAAGATCAATTGTTTTATTGCAACCAAAGAGGTATCAATACGGAAAAGGCTATTGGGCTCATTGTTAATGGCTATGCCAAAGAAGTACTGAACAAATTGCCTATGGAATTTGCCGTGGAAGCACAAAAACTTCTTGCAATTAGCTTAGAAGGGAGTGTTGGCTAAAAATTAAGTATTAAGAAATTGAATCATAATGACATAAATTAAAATACAACCATGTTATCTATAAAAAATTTACATGTATCAATAGAAGGAAAAGAGATCATAAAAGGCCTTAATTTAGAGGTAAAACCCGGCGAATTGCATGCGATAATGGGCCCCAATGGAACCGGCAAAAGTACGCTTGCTGCTGTAATTGCAGGAAGAGAAGTGTTTGATGTAACGAAAGGAAGCATTACATACCAAGGTAAAGATTTACTGGATATGCCAGTAGAAGAAAGGTCGTTAGAAGGAATATTTCTTGGATTTCAATATCCTGTAGAAATACCCGGCGTTAGTATGACCAACTTTATGCGTACGGCCATTAATGAGCAAAGACGCTATAAAGGACTAGACCCTATATCGGGCGGGGATTTCCTTAAAATGATGGAAGAAAAGAAAAAACTGGTGGAATTGCATTCAAAGCTTGCCAATCGTTCTGTTAATGAAGGTTTCTCGGGCGGTGAAAAAAAACGTAACGAGATATTCCAAATGGCCATGCTTGAACCTAAGCTCTCTATACTTGATGAAACGGATTCAGGACTCGATATTGATGCCCTCAAAGTAGTGGCTAACGGCGTGAACAAACTGCGATCCAAAGATAATGCAACTATTGTTATTACCCATTACCAAAGATTATTGGATTATATTGTACCGGATTTTGTTCATGTATTGTACGAAGGCAACATCGTTAAATCAGGGACAAAGGACCTGGCGCTTCAATTGGAAGAAAAAGGCTATGAATGGATCAAAAATGAATTGCAAACAGCATGAAATTTGAAATGAATCGATAAGTTGATATGGAAACGATAACTGACATACCGCTAAAAAAAGAATTACAAGACCAATTCCAAAAAAATAAAGGGTTGGTAAAAAATAATGATACCAAGTTTATCTCGGGGTTGCGGGATGAGGCTATGGACCATTTTATAAAGACCGGTTTTCCCCACCAAGGGCTTGAAAAGTGGCGAAACACAAATATCAGCAAAGCATTGCAGCAAAAATACCATTTTCCCTTGAAACCCATTGACCGTAAGATCAATATTGACGATATCTTTCGCTGCGAAGTACCCGACCTGAATACATTTGTTGTAACCCAATACAATGGATGGTATATCCCTGATAATGGTGGGATAATAAGAGAATTGGAAGACGGGACACTCATTGGTAGTCTTGCTGAAGCTAAAAAGCGATATCCCGAGCTGGTAGACAATTACTATGCAAAAACTGCAAATCTTAATGGCGATGGGCTGCACGCGTTGAATACAGCTTTTGCCCAAGATGGTATTTTTATTTATATCCCCGACAATGTTGCTGTTGATACCACCATTCAAATTGTAAACCTGGTAGATTCAAACCATAATCTTTTTGTTCAGCCACGAAATTTAATCGTGATGGGTAAAAACAGTAAATTGAGATTGGTTCACTGCGACCACTCGCTAAAACACAGAGTGAGTTTTATAAATTCATTATCAGAAGTTTATGTGGGAGAAAACGCAAATTTCGATCATTATAAATTACAAAATAAAGATAATAGCTCATCCCTCATCACCAATGTATACATCCACCAGGAAGCCAATAGCAAGGTTCAAACAAATACCATTACCCTCAACGGAGGAATTGTAAGAAATGAAACCCATGTAAAATTGAATGGACAAAATGCCAGCGCTGATGTTCTTGGCCTGTATCTTGTTGACAAAACACAACATGTAGACAACCAAGTTTATGTAAATCATGCAGTGCCTAACTGTTATAGCAATGAACTTTTTAAAGGGATTATCGACGATGAAGCCAGCGCTGTTTTCAACGGACATATCCTGGTTGAAAAAGACGCACAAAAAACCAATGCTTTCCAAAATAATAAAAACATCCTTTTAACGGATAAAGCCAAGATAAACACAAAGCCCTTTTTAGAGATTTATGCCGATGATGTGAAATGTAGCCATGGCGCTACGGTTGGGCAATTAGACCCGGAAGCCATGTTTTACTTCCGTTCTAGGGGAATTAGCTATCATAATGCACGTATGTTGCTTATGTATGCTTTTGCTCATGAAGTAATTGGCAATATTTCCATTGAAGCATTGAAAAAACGTATTGATAATATGGTTGAAAAACGCCTTAAAGGTGAGCTATCCGTTTGCGACCAATGCGTTTTAAATTGTTCGGAAAATAGCCCTGTAACATTTAATATTGATCTAAGTAAAATATAAAACCAATAACTTAACTACCGTGAAATTTGATAGTATAAAAATAAGAGAAAATTTCCCAATTTTGCATAAGCAGGTTTATGGGAAACCGCTAGCTTACCTCGATAATGCTGCAACAACACAAAAACCCCAACAAGTGATTGATGCCATAAGGCAGTATTATCGTTATGAAAACAGCAATGTTCACAGGGGAGTGCATTATTTGAGCCAGCAAGCTACCGATAAATACGAGGAAGCCCGCAAGAAGGTTCAACAATATATCAATGCTTCCAAAAGCAGCGAAATCGTGTTTACCAGGGGAACAACAGAGTCGATTAACCTAATTGCCAATACTTTTGGAAGGAAGTATGTAAAAAAAGGTGATGAGATCATTATTAGCGAGATGGAACATCATTCCAATATTGTACCCTGGCAAATGATGTGCGAGGAACGAGGAGCGAAATTAAGGGTTATTCCCATTGCCAACTCCGGTGAGATCATGGTATCTCAATACAAAAAAATGTTCACCAACAAGACAAAACTTGTTGCCATAACGCATATTTCCAATTCTTTGGGTACTATAAACCCCATCAAGGATATGATTACAACAGCACATGCCAACCGTGTGCCGGTGCTCATTGATGGCGCCCAAGCCATCGTTCATAGCAAAGTGGATGTGCAGGAGTTGAATTGTGATTTTTATTGTTTTTCCGGGCATAAATTTTATGGCCCAACAGGAATAGGAATTTTATACGGTAAAGAGTATTACCTCGATGAACTGCCCCCTTACCAGGGAGGTGGAGAAATGATAGAAAAAGTAAGTTTTGAGAAAACCACTTATAATGAGCTTCCTTATAAGTTTGAAGCAGGTACTCCCAATATAGCGGGCGCTATCGGGCTAAAAGTAGCCTTGGATTTTATTGAAGATATTGGCATTGATCAGATCGCCAAATATGAAGATCAGCTTTTGCAATATGCTACAAGCAGGCTACAAGAGATTGAAAAAGTGAAGATTTTTGGTACGGCTCACGAAAAGGCCGCAGTTATTTCTTTCTTGGTTGGCAACATACACCCGTTTGATACAGGCACCTTGCTTGATAAAATGGGAATAGCCGTCAGAACAGGACACCATTGTACACAACCCATCATGGATAAATTCAAAATACCCGGAACCGTCAGGGCTTCGCTTGCCATGTACAATACTATTGATGAGATCGACAGGCTTGTTGATGGAATTAAAAGAGTTAAAACCATGTTTGAATAAATAAAAAAACGATGAAAAAACTATTTATTTTGATTATTGCTTTATTATTTACAGGAGCAATCTCGGCGCAAAAACAAGTAACAGATTTTGAATCCATTATGGATGCTATGAAATCAGGCAATACGGTTAAAGCAGTGTTTCATTATGCCGACTGCCAACAAATTAGCAATAACGAGATTCAAGAAAAATCGCCCGATGCTATTGGAGGAATGGCGTTAAAAACTTGGGAGTATTTTGCTCCAATGGTTTTTGGTAATAAAAACGCTTTTGTTGTTGCATCCAAAAACAAATTTATTCAAAATCCAATTGGCGATGGATTTGTTTACAATTATGTAAAAGTAAAAATCTCTGACGACAACAAAGTAAAGATCACGGCCAAATACCTTGATGCAAAATCCCATGAGGAGATTATGACCGAGAATTTTTTCACTTCCATTAATAATGGAGAGGAAGATAGCGGGGCTGCATATTTCTATACAAACCAAAAATAGAATAAGTTATGTCTACTATTCAAGAAAAAGAACAAGAGATCATACAAGAATTTGAACAATTTGACGATTGGTTAGATAAATACAACTATATCATTGAAATAGGGAAAGAAGTACCGGAATTAAGCGAGGAATATAAAAGCAAGAAATACCTTATCTCCGGCTGTCAATCGCAGGTGTGGTTGCATGCATATCTGGAAGATGGATTGGTGAAATTTGAAGCTGACAGCGATGCCATTATAACTAAAGGTATCATAGGATTATTGATCCGGGTTTTATCCGGGCAAAAACCGGGAGATATTGTTGATACCAATCTAAAGTTTGTTGACGAAATAGGGCTAAAAGAACACCTATCTCCAACACGATCCAATGGCTTGCTTTCAATGATAAAACAGATCAAGCTGTATGCCCTTGCTTTTAAAACGAAAATGGAGCAAGGAAAATAAAATCTCTGTATTTATGAATAAAATCTATTGTTATGGCTGATAATATTTTAGAATTAGAAGCAAAAGTTGCTGACGCGCTGAAAGAAATTTATGACCCAGAAATACCGGTGAATATTTTTGCGCTTGGGCTTATTTATGAAATTGATATTGATGAATCCAAGAAGGCCCATGTTAAAATGACTTTAACCGCTCCCAATTGCCCTGTGGCAGAGAGCCTTCCCATAGATGTGAGGGACAAAGTAAAATCTGTTGAAGGCATAGAAGATGCAGAGGTGAAAGTGGTTTTTGACCCGCCATGGTCAAAAGAGATGATGAGCGATGAAGCCAAATTGGAATTGGGGTTTATGTGATTTAAATAATCCGTATCATAGATTTTCTTCACAGGAAAATTAATAAACTACATCCTATTTTTAAATTGGTTTGCTTATAGGTCAAAAAAAAAAATTGCCAAAATTGTAATAAACCCGCCAAGTCCTATCTTGATTATATATAGCCTATTATGAAGCTTTCTTATCTAGGTAAGTTTTGTCATAGTTGATTCTTTTCTCAACATGGTATTGAAATTTTTTCTATTTTTTTGTAATAAATTCACCAAAAAAAATACTATATAAGAAACATATGTTATATGAAGTCATTAAAAGATGAGTTTATTGAGATATTGTCTAATTACCAGGGAATTTTATACAAGGTAAGCTTGATCTATTTCAAAAATAGGGCAGACATTGAAGACAATTTTCAAGAGATTGCTTATCAATTATGGAGGTCTTACCCCAAACTAAAGAACAAAAGTAGTGTTGGTTCATGGATATATGCTATTTCAATAAATACTTCCTTGAGCCATCTAAAAAGTTCTTCTCGATTAGAGTACCGAGAAAAAATCCCAGCGATCGCTGATAATAAGGATTTTCTTAAAGATATTTTAAGTGATGAATCATCACGTATATTGATCAATGCTATATACGAACTGGATGAAGCAAACAGGTCCATCATGTTGCTTTATCTTGAAGAAAAAAGTTATGATGAAATTGCCGAAATTATAGGGATAACAAAATCTAATGTTGGAGTTCGTATCAATAGGGCAAAAAGAACTTTAAAGGATAAACTTAAAATGTTGTAATCATGGAAAACAATGGATTAAAGAAAACGTGGAAGAATATAGGAACTGGAATTGAATTGAAATCAACAACCGAACTCAAGGATATACTTAAGGGCAAAACCCGGAAAGTCATATTCCAATTTTATATTATTCGGGTAGCAAACTTATTGATCGCCACAGGGTTTTTAGGATTTTTAATTTATGCAGCTATCGTTCGTTGGGATGATATGTATTATAGAGTTAATAATATGGCAGTTGGTTTGTTTACTTTCATTGCCCTGTTATCCGAACTGTTTCATTTATATGTATTGCAGAAATACAAGTTAAGTTTTTCATTAAAAGAATGGATAGAAAAGAATATATCAATTGTGAGTAAAGAATTAAAACAAAGAGTTTCATATTATATTTTTCCAATAATAATCGTACCATCATTGTTATCGATCCATGTTTTTTATAGTGATCATTCTTTAGCGGATATAATGTATAATGAAGAAACGCTATTTGGTTTAATGGCCGGATTTATAGCTGCCTTAGTTGTTGGTTGTACCTTTATTGCCAAATATAGAAAATACCAATTGAGGAATCTTAAATATTTAGAAGATTTATATGATCGTCTTTGCAATGAGGGATGATATAAAGTAATCACTGTACTTGAGGTTGTTTTTGTATAATCTTGTTTAATTCACAAAACAACTCATTAGCAACAAAATCATGAAAATATTCATTAGCGTGGATCCCGTTTTTATTAAAAAAGGGTTCTCCGTTTTTTGATGTCCGCATCAAACAATCAATATATCGTATACCTTCATTTTTCAACCTGCTTTTCATAAAGTGATTCAAATCCTCGCATAACTTGGGTTCTTTTTTTACTGTAAAACTTTTGTTTTTATTGTCACATTCAAAGTTAGAGATCAGTTCTTCGGCATATTTCCGGGGTACGGATAAATCAAGGTGGTCTTTGAGCAAATTGTTAAAATTGATAGTAGGCTTACGAGGTATAAAGTTTTCTGCTATTATAGCTTGATTTGTTGTTAAAGTAAATTGTCCGCAATTATTCCCAAATATTTCGTGAATTTGCAGCAAAATTTTTTTAAAGAATGTATGATTGTTTAAGTCTAAAAATGCTGAATTGACAAAAGATACATTTTTAGGAAGAAGAATTTTTGCGAATTCGTTTACCCATTTCCAATATTGTTTAGAGTCTTGATGGAATAAAGGAAACCTGTTGATGCTTAGGTTATAATCACAGTGTCCGAAACCGATTTTTTTAACCTTGCTTGGTAATTGATTCGTGATCGATTCTAAATGATTTAACCCGGTTTTGCTTTCAATAATGGGAATAATCTCTTCATATCGAGTATTGTTTGAATCTAATTGTTGTTTGATTGCTTGAATGTCCTGGCTTTCTTCAACTTTTGGAATCAATAAAGAATGAAGTTTTTGTCCTTTAATTGTTTCCAAGTCTTTAAAAAGGTTGGGCAGGCTACTATTGATCCTTAAGCCTATTTTGAAATCATTGGGTTGTGGAAGCAGCTCATTAAGAATTCTTGTAAAATTTGATCTCAACTCATTTTTTTTCTGCGAATCTTGAATGCTATCTTCAAAATCAAAGCAAATAACTGACCCTGTGCCAATGAATTTCTTCAGATGCTCTAATGTTGTGAAACGGTTATATTTTACAAAAAAATATGACTGCATGTTTTTTTTGAGATGTTTATTCAAAAAATCAGGACGTTTCTTTTTAATATTTTAAAACCAACCCCAATTTGCCATTCAACCCTGAAGTCGTTGCACTTACTGCAGTATTGCCAATATCACCCGGGTGGAGTTTGCTTTTCTCCATATCAATGAATGCATGTTGAAACCTATGATTCAATTCAAGAAAGATCCCCAGTTGATTACTAAAACTATATACCCCTCCAATACCTGTTTCTTCTCCAAATCCATGGCCATTTTCTGAAAACCCCAGTAATTTAAACTCCTTTGAATAATTCTGTGCCGGGTTTTCAACATTCAATTGTAATTGACAAATTTAATATTTTTTTTTAATTGCAGAAAATTTATAAACGGCAAAGCCTTGCTCGGCATTAACTAAGCAGAGGCGATGTCATACTCTGCTATAGCTAAGCAGAGGCGAAGCCCTTATCGAAGATAATTTTCCGGGTTAGATAGTGCTTAGAAGAAAACCAAATCGGCTGACAAGAAAAGTCCAAATTTATGGCTTGCGAAGCCTGTAAATACTGGGATTTACTGTTGTATATGAGGATTTTTTTGACAAGCATAACGCAGAAGTTGGGCTTTTTTTGCAGCCATGAAATATCATTGGCTATAATAAAACAATTTTTTATACCTTTGAAGAATATATTTTCCATAAATGCAATGTGTTTTATGGAAGGTTGCTTTACATGCACGCAATCAGTGTTATAGAGACGTTTGCGAGGCAATTTTACACTGAAAAAAGTTGGGAATATGCCGAAAAGCCAACTATAAAAATCTGAAGTAGGTATAATTATATAAAATTAAATTATGAAAACCATCAAAAAAATTATGTTTGTAGCAGCGGTTGCACTCTTCTTTTCAAGTTGTGCAGCGGTAAAAAGCCCTTTAATAGGGGTTTGGTACACTGATGTTAAAGCACCTGTAACTGCAACAAGTAACTCTAACTCAACAAAAGTTGGTTCTGCCGAAGCAACTTCATTCTTAGGTATTGTTGCAACGGGTGATGCGAGTATTGAAGCAGCTTCAAAGTCAGCAGGAATCACCAAAATTCATCACGTAGATGAACATTCAACAAGTGTTTTAGGTTTATTTGCTAAATACAAAGTATATGTGTATGGCGAATAATCAAATAAAGAGGGGGAAAGCAATTCCTCCTCTTTTACTACTTGTTTTAATGAATACGCTTTGTAGCAATTCCTTTGCTCAAAATATTTCGAAATACTATAGGGTATCGATGCAAGAAAATGGAAGGTTGTTTTTTGTTGAACCCGAACAAAAATTTAAGAATAAGAATACACACTGTAAACTTTCTTATGATTTGACTTATTTAACATCAAAGGATACTGTTTTATTAAATTTTACCTATACTGACAATACGATTAGGCTAATTGATAGTATTCGTTTTGTCTATGGTGAAAATAGAATTTCAAGTATCACAAAGAAATTATTTATTGAGAATGATAAGAAATTATGGAAGCATAGGTACTCAGCAAAATTTTCATTTGATGAAATCTATTTAATTTATCATCAAGAAAAAAGCCCCAAAATATTATTATACTTTGGCAATAAATCCACACAACTTGGAATAAAAAATCGTAAATGGAAAAAGAAATCCAAAATATTGTCCAAAATCATGACTCTAATAAAAGTGAATAAAAAATAAACTTTATTTATCAAACCATTTCGTAAAGATTGGATTCTTTATGCAGTTTATAGGATTAAATAAAACAGGCTGTTTGGAAAAAAGGAAAAATGTTTTTTTTGAACCATATAAGTCCACATAAGATTCATATAAGGGCTATATCTACTATCTTATGTGAATCTTATATGTTCTCATGTGGTTAAAACTTTTACAAATTTCTGCCTTGTTTACCATCTAGTGTTAAGTCAACAAAGAAATGACGCATCATCTGTTTGGCAATTTGCTCAATTACAACAATATAGATTCTCAATAATAAATGTGACGCGTCACTAGTATCAAATTGTTATCAGTTGTTATACCCGTATTGTCACCAGTGTAATGAATTTTATCAAAATAAAATTCCAATAAAAACCATACTTCATACTTGATATTTACTGATATTCTTTAAATTTGTGCTACATCATTTTTTCTTGTTAAACGTTCATACCATATATCACAAACGTGTTGTTTATTCCTCCCTGTTGCACAGCCGGGCAGAAAGAAAGTACAGCCCACAGAAAGATTAAAAAATGAACTGAAATCCGATAAAGAAATAGGCAGCATGGTTTACGAATTGTATGGTTTAACCCAAGAAGAAATCGAAACCGTTGAAAATAGCGTTATTTAAAGATATGAGCAACATCCTGTTTGTTACAATTACACAAAAAATGCATTTGTAAATTTGTGTGGTTTTTGTGTGGAGGGTTATGAAAAAGTTGTGTTTGTTAGGTTATTTTTTTAGTTTTGAGGAGGGTTAAGATATTACAATCCTGGTTTTTTGATTCAATTACCTGGTGTCTCTTGCGAAAAAACAGAAATATGAAACAATTAAGTGAAAAAAAGTATAAATTTTTTAAGGCATTTATAGAATATCTTTGAAAGGAGGTTACTTAAAGATTTCATTAAAAAAAATGGAGTATGAAGTTGTCCTTTCTAAAATACCCTAAAAACTAAGAGCCTATAAAAGTTAAATGATATTAGCTATAATAAAACAATTTAAATACCTTTGGAGCGTATAATTTGGATAAATGCAATGTGGTTATAGGCAAATATTTTTGCATAAACGCAATGTGTTTAGGGAGATGTTTGGCAACAAGTGTAAAAAGACAGACGGCCAGACAGATACAATAGTGATAA
>CAZJDA010000064.1:24505-25645 GCA_964544705.1 uncultured Bacteroidales bacterium | reverse complement strand
TCATTTGCCAATAAAACAATGAAACAGAGGGTACATGAAAGAACAGAATTTGTAAAAAACCTAATGCGGGAATCGCCAAAAGAACAAAATATTAATCCACAAAGCCATTAATCAATTTAAAAGACACAACATGAAAAATACTATTAACTCTCCAAAGGATGCCACTGCTGCAATACTTGCAACCAACGGTTTCAACGAAAACGAATACGTGGCAATAAGAAGAAATTTGGAATTGCATGGTATAAAATCCTATATCGTATCGCCAGGCAAACCCAGGATTGTTGCTACCAACTATTTTACCCGTGTAAATAACCATGAACAATTCAATGGAATTTCTTTGGATGTAGATATTCACCCATGGAGCACCGATGCACAAATCTATGACATACTTATATTGCCGGGGGGTGCATTTAGTACCTATCAATTGGCTAATAGTATGGCTAGTATCAATTTTATTAACAACTTCCTTCATCTTGATATACCGGTAGCTGCCATTTCTGATGCTATAATCCTGTTATCAAAATCACCCGATCTTAATGGAAAAATTGTAACTTCTCCAAAACAGCATAAAAATGTATTAAAAACAACCAATGCCTTATGGACGAATTCTGACGTAATTTCTGATGAAGGAGTTATAACTTGCAGGTCAATAAAAAGTATTGTTAAATTCAACGAAAAGATCATTGATTCTATTAAGCAATATCAATCCATAACACAAGTATATATTAAAATTCTAGAAAAATAATAGGCTTTTATGGGAGTTCATGACCAATTATTCATTTTAATGAACGTGGTTATTGCCTCGTTATTAACAGGAGTTGTCGGCTTTGAAAGAGAAAAGTTTGATAAGCCGGCCGGCATAAGAACCAACATGATCGTTGGCGGGGCTGTTGCTTTGCTAATTTCATTAGGCGATGCCATAGTGATACATTTCCAAGAACAAGGGTTTGTAGATTATATTAATACAGACCCTACCCGTATTATCCAAGCCATTATTGTAGGGGTAAGCTTTATTGGCGCAGGAACCGTTTTGCAAATAGAAGAAAAGAAGAAGATCAAATTTCTTACTACTGCTGCAACCATACTATTCTCCACAGCCATTGGAATAGCCGTTGCCCTGCAGCTATATATTCTTGCCGT
>CAZJDA010000064.1:0-24405 GCA_964544705.1 uncultured Bacteroidales bacterium | reverse complement strand
CGTTTGGTCATTATTGAAGCCGTAATTCCATGAAAAAATATGGAAGCAAAGATCATAAAACTTCCTGCATTCCAAATAATTTCTTTTTCCAGCTCAACACTAGCATACGACAAGTAAAAAATAGCGGCAACCCCAATAGGCCCGAACCAGCCAGTAAAGATCTTATCGTACAAAGTTTTGATCAATTTCATCAGCGGACTTATGATGAATATCCAAGGCAATCTTCTTATGAACAATACACCAGGAAGAAGTAAATAGAAAACAGGATCTTGGTTCAACCAACGTTCCCAAGGTAGTAGCATTCCAAATAGTATAAAGACGGGTATCACGAAAAAGTGGTTGATAGCTTCCTGTACATTTTCTTCTTCATGTCTTTCAGAACCTTTTATTTCCGAACTAAATGCTATTCCCGCTGCAAAAACGGCAAAAACAGCATTGCTTTCTATTAACCTTGATACTCCAAGCGTTAGTAGAGAAATAGCTATGGAATAGCCCAAGAAATAGGTTTTGTCAACAAGATTTTTTCTTTCAGCACATTCCAGGCATCTACCACTAGCCCATCCAATACCAAAACCTATAATGGCAGGAACAATAACATCCCAAGCAATAATTTTTACCGTTTCATAAAAAATATTGCTTGTATCTGCGCTTAGTACAAACAGGGGAATACTAAAAAACATTATTGCCAGGCCGTCATTTGCCCCAGACTCCGTTGATATAAGATTTCGTATTGCCTTGGGAATATTTTTTTTAGCATTGTCTCCCGTAACAATGGCTGAAGCTACCACAGGGTCGGTAGGTGTAATAATAGCGCCAATTATCAAGGCTATCCATATATCCGTTCCCAATAGCAAATATACCATAGCTGCACTGGCTGCAAACATCATTACCATCATAACAAAAATGTATATGAACATTTTGAAAAAGAACTTCTTCAAGAACTTTTTTGGAATCCTTAATGCCACGCCCATCAGTGAAATTGCCAAAGTGATACGTGTTGTTTCCAGCAAAAGAGAGGAATTTTCTTTCCAAGAGCCCAATTCAATAAGCCCGGTTACATCAGGGCCTATTAAAACACCTGCAAAAACAGCGATCAAGGGCACAGATATGAACCACCTGTTTTTCAACCTCCTACTGAAATTTCCTATTCCCAGCACCAATATGCTAAGTACTATAATGAAAATATAGAAGTTCATACTGTAAATCAATTATATACGTTCATCTTTATTTTTGAACCAAATTCATCAAAATAGCGTTCTAATGAAACAAAACTCCCAAGGCAACTTGCTAATTAATCCAATTAACCCGGATTTTGTTTTCTCCTATTGGTTTTAATTTGTTCGCCTTTTTCAATATACTTTTTGGCTGCTTTTATAAAAATGACTTTAAGAATATTCATGATAAAAAGCCAAACTATAGAATATGCCCAAATTGAAAGGGCTAACCCCCACCCTACCGGATGTATCATAATTCCATAAACAGCCACCAAAGTGCCAATAACCTGTGTACCTTCTAAAGTAAGAAACAAGGTTAGATTGGGATAGGGCTTTTGCCAGAACCATCCCGAGTTCCTGGCCAGGAACAGTGTTAAGTGCCCTGCAATAAGAAGTTTAAGGAATATCAAGGTTTGAATTTGTTGTTCGCTAAGTTGTGTATAGTTTTCCAAGTACCAAAAGAGGATAAATGAAGCCAATACGCCTCCTACACTCAATACAGAGGCAATAGATAGTACGCGCCTCATGTTCCACCTAACAGGTTTAGTAGCTGTAGGCACATTGTCGTATGCAATGGTCATGATAGGGATATCATTTAAAATAGCTAACAAAACAATCATGATAGGCGTAACAGGGTAAAAATTAAATGCAAGAATAGACAAGGCCATAAATAGCAAAACCCTTAACGATTCCGTTATTCTAAATATAGAATAACTTGTCATTCTTTCAAAGATCCGTCTTGCTTCTTCAATAGCCCTTGTAATTACTTCAAGCCCAGGTGCAGTTAGTATCAATGCTGCTGCCGAACGTGCGGCATCTGTGGCATTGCTAACGGCTATACCAACATCTGCTTGTTTTAGGGCAGGTGCATCATTCACACCGTCGCCTGTCATACCAACGATACTACCCAGCTTTTGAAATTGTTTGATAATACTGAATTTATGCTCAGGGGTTACTTCAGCAAATCCTCCTGTTTCCAGGATTTTTGTATCGGGTTTGCATTCTTCAACGGGTTTTTCTTTACCATCCTCGCTAAAATACTCATTTGCATGAATAATATTTTGGTTCAATCCTATTTGCCCTGCTACTTGTTTTCCAATAGCAGCATGATCGCCGGTGATCATTTTAATATCTATACCGTGGTTTTGTGTTTTTTCAATAACATCGGCAGAATCTTCACGTGGTGGGTCTAATAACGGGAGCAGACCAAGGTATTTCCAATTATCTCCATCCGTTGTTTTTGCAACGCCCAACGACCTGTACCCTTCTTTACCCAGCTTGTCAACATGATTTTTAATTTGCTCTTTTTTTTCTTTACCAGGATTAACCAAATCCAAAATAACTTGTGGAGCGCCCTTGGCAACGCTAAAAGTATTCCCGTTGATTTTAACATCTGCTTCAGCTCTTTTCCTTGTTGGGTCAAATGGGCGGAAATCCGTGATTTCATAATCACCCAAGTCTTTTTTATCTCCTAAACATTCTAAAATGGCTTTGTCAATAGGGTCGGTATTATCTTCTTTCACTGTAAAAGCAGCAGATTGAATAATTTCATCCTTGTTTTTGGTATCGATAATAACCGGTTCTTGCACTTCCAGCTCATTTTTTGTTAGCGTACCTGTTTTATCGGCACAAAGCACTTGCAAACCTGCCATTTCTTCCATAGCTGATAGCCTTGATACGATGGCTTTCATCCTTGCCAGCCTGTTGGCTCCAATGGTCATGGTAACAGACAGCACAGCCGGTAGCGCCTGTGGAATACCCGCTATAGTGACCACGAGTGCGAAAAGTAAAATATCTACCAGGGGTTCATTCCTGAGTATTCCTGCTACAATAATAGAGGCTACCAAAACCCCTGTTATGGCAATAAGAAAATAACCAATCCTGATCACCGCTTTCTGGAAGTGTGATTTTTCTTCGGCGCTTTCAACAAGCTCCACTGTTTTGGCAAATTTTGTATTTCTTCCTGTTGCAGTTACAACAGCATAAACTTCACCCCTTTTTACTGATGTTCCAGAATATATCATTTCTCCACCTTCTTTATTAACCGGGAGAGACTCGCCGGTTAAAGCAGATTCATCAATACTCGCATCCTGGTTGCTTAATAACTTGGCATCTGAAGGAACTATATTTCCCATACTTATTATGATAATATCGCCGGGTACAAGTTCTTTAGCCGAGATTTTTTTCTTATTTCCATCTCTAATAACGATAGATTCCGGGGCTAGTTTTTCTTTTAATGCTTCAATGGCGTTACTGGCTTTGTTCTCATGCCAGAAACCTACGCCGCCATTTATCAACAGCATCACAAAGATCACGGCAAAATCTTCCCACCTTTGCGCTACGGCAGAAAGAATTACAGCAATTTCTATCATCCAAGGTATGGGCCCCCAGAAGTGTTCAAGAAATTTTATGATGGGGTGTTTTGTTTTTTCTGTTATCTCGTTTAATCCGTATTGTTGTTGGCGCTTAGCTGCTTCATTACTGGTAAGCCCTTTTTTTGGATCGGTGGATAATTTTTCTAGTACTTTTTCTATTGAGAGCTCTTTGAAGGTTTCCTTGTTTTGCTTAGCCATTACTTCTCTCCTATTCTTTTTCAGACAACCAATTGAATATTCTTTCCGTATCTTCTTTTTTACAAAGTTCGGAACCTGGAGTCATGACCGCAGCTGTTCCGGCAGCTACACCATATCTTACGGCCAGTCCGGGCAACATGCCTTTGGAAAAGGCAGTAAGGATACCACCTACCATAGAATCGCCTGCACCAACCGCGCTTATTTTTGGTACTGTTGGCGGAACAATATATTCTATATCATAATCCGTTATGGCAAGCATTACTCCCCTTTCGCCCATTGAAAGTACAATAACCTCGCATTTGCGCTCAGCCAGTATCTTACTTGCAGCTTCCTCTTGTTCTAAGCCTGTAAAGTATTTTGCCTCCACCAGGTTAGC
Source organism: uncultured Bacteroidales bacterium (assembly GCA_964544705.1). Lineage (GTDB taxonomy): Bacteria > Bacteroidota > Bacteroidia > Bacteroidales > CAZJDA01 > CAZJDA01. Next base: position 20,242 of record CAZJDA010000064.1, on the reverse strand, counting down.
CATTTCCCTCAGGTTTGGTTTAATCATATACACCCCTCCCTCTTCCACGGCAACTTTCAGTGGCTCTCCTTTGCTGTCAAGAATAAGACGTATATCATTATTTTTCGAATAATGAGCTATTCTTGCATAAAAATCATCAGGTGTTCCGGGTGGCAGGCTACCGCTAGCTACTATATAACGTGGTTTGGGCGAGGCATTTTGAATGGTCTCTAAAACTTTTTCCCAATGCTCTTCAGAAATCCTGTTGCCAGGCATACCAAAACGATATTGCCTGGCGGTGGTTTTATCATAAACCATTAGGTTTTCTCGTGCAGGTATCCCTGTATCAATAATCCGGTTGTTCACTTCTTCATCGTCAAGCAATTGGCTTAGTTTTTTAGCGGAATTGCCTCCAGCTAGGAAATAAGCAGTAGAATTGCCTTCCAATTTTTTAATGGCCCTGGAAACATTCAATCCTCCTCCTCCTGGTTCTAATCTTGGGCTATCACATTTTATTTTCTTTTCTGCTAAAACGAGTTTGGTAGCTGTGCTTTTATCAAGCACCGGGTTCATTGTTAAGGTTATTATATGCATAATCTAAAGTGTTTTTTTTTTGCTTATGGGTAAAAATTTGTGCCATAGCATTCAATATAGACGAATCAAATACAAATAATAAGTCTTTATTGCTATGCTATTGTCTTTGATGATGAAAAAAATTTCCTGGAAAAAAAAATCTTGATTTACCTTGTGGATTCCTTCCACAAAAGAGGAATTAATTCTACAAAACAATTCGGTTTTTATTCTACATAATATTTGCATAATTCGCTATTTGCGCTCAATTTTCATAATATATTGTAAATTATTTAATCATCCCATCAATGCAAAAATTGGCATCATTTTGTATTAGGTATTAACGACTAAACTATAAAATATGCATTCAAACTCAACTGTGTCTCTTTAAAAACAATTTGATATGTGTTGATGTTTTGCGAAGATGATTGATGCTTTAAAATTTTTAAAAGGATAAATAATGGAGAACAATAGCACAACAATTAGCCTTGACGGGATAGACCTTAATATTGACCGGTCTAAAAAAGAGCTTATCAACATCATTGAAGACTTAAGCAATGATGAGGTGGTATTGAGAAAGGAAGCTAGGGAAGATATGATCAATATGGGAGCAAATATACTGCCCTATGTTCATAAACTTATACAAAGCAAAGACAAACAATTGCGCTGGGAAGCGGCAAAAATAGCGCAAGAAATTGCTCATCCCAGTTCTATCCCTGTTCTAATAGAACTTTTGGAAAACAAAGAAATGGATATACGATGGATAGCTTCTGAAGGCCTTATTAATATTGGACGAGAGAGTATTGTTCCATTACTGGGAGCGATTATCAGCAAAGAAGAATGCCATTTCCTTAGGGCCAGTTCAAAATATATTTTTAAATCATTATTCACAGCGGACGAAATAAATCAATACCAAGAATTTATGAACACCTTGGATAATGATAAACAATTAGGCCGCCTATCTTCCAACGAAGCAAAAAAGATTCTTGACCAAATGAGAAAAGAGAAAAACTATTAAATATTTATAACTATTATGGAAAAAATAATTGTACCGATTGATTTTTCAGAAATTTCTTATTCAGGATTAGGGCTGGCTATTTTGATTGCAGAAAGAAATGGCGCTGAAATAGAGATGATCCATGTTTTGAATGAGAAAAACATAAATTTTGACGCAGCAGAGAACAAAACCGAAACCATTGCACAATCAAAAGAGAAATTTGAAAGAATTATTAAGGAATACAAAACCAGGGAAAAAAAGAAATTGGAATTTGATTATATTTTAAAAGAAGGTGATATTGCTGACGAGGTTGTTGGGCAATCGCATGCTTGCAAAAGCTCTATGATCGTGATGTCAACAAAAGGAGAATCGAATATTCAAGACAAACTCATGGGAAGTAATGCCAGCAATATTGTGAATAAATCTCAAGACCCGGTAATCACAATCAAGGATAATGAAGTTCCACAAGACATCCAGAAAATTGTACTTCCTATTGACCATACCTTAGAATCACGACAAAAGGTTCCGTTTACTGTGTATCTTGCAAAATTGTTTTATTCAGAAATCCATGTTGTTACAATTAATGATTCAAGTTTTGAAGATATTTCAAGGAAATTGGAATTATATGAGAAACAGGTAGCTGAATTCATTAAAAAACACAATATTACCTATTTTTCATCCCATAAGGAGGGGCCAGATATTGCCAAAGCTACCATAGATTATGCTAAATCTATTGATGCTGACTTGATTTCTGTTATGACCGAACAAGAAACAAGGCTGAAAAAACTTATTCTTGGCGACTATACCACCCATTTTATCAACGAGTCGCCTTTTCCAGTGCTTTTGCAACCTGCTAAAGAAACTACAATTGTTGATGAGATGTTTAAAGCACAAGGCGTAGATTATTAATTGGATTGTTTATTGAATAAAAACTTACAATAATATGCAAATTGAAACTGGCGAAGCCATTACTAATACGTTTGAGAACATATTGCCCAAATTTGAAAATGAACCAAACTTTTGGTTTATAATAATTACCTCGGCTATAATCATATTAAGCAGTATAATCCTGCATTTAATTTTATTTTATGTTATTAAGCGTTTCCAGGAGAAAACCCAATCAACAATAACCTATAAGATACGGCATAATTTAAAGAAACCATCGTTATTGTTCTTTGTTTTACTTGCTTTTACCATCATAATCAACTTATACACTCCTGATAACAAGTTGTTTAACATTATAAGTCATATATTCTCTATTGCCATAATTGTTTCCATTACTTGGATATTGGTTCGTGTAATTCAATCAATGAGGTTATTGATTTTGAGGCATTACGATATTGAAGACGATAACAACCTAAAGGCCCGAAAAATTGCAACACAATTCAAGATCATTGAAAGGGTTTTGATTTTTATTATAATATTAGTTTCCATAGCCATTGCACTCATGACCTTTGAAGGAATAAAAAATATTGGACTAAGCATTTTTGCTTCGGCCGGTATTGTGGGAATAATTCTTGGCTTGGCTGCACAAAAGCTTCTTGGAACTGTACTGGCCGGGTTTCAAATTGCCTTTGCCCAGCCCATCAGGATTGACGATGTAGTGATAGTTGAAAACGAATGGGGCAGAATAGAAGAAATAACCCTGACTTACGTGGTTGTGAAAATTTGGGATAAACGCAGGCTTATACTTCCTACAACGTATTTTATAGAAAAACCTTTTCAAAATTGGACCAAAAGCTCCTCTGACATCCTTACTACCGTTTATATTTATACTGACTATACTGTTTCTATTGAAGCGCTTAGAAATGAGCTGTCAGAACAATTAAAAAGGAATACGTACTGGGATGGAGAAGTAGATAAATTACAAGTTACCGATTCCACAGATAAAACATTAGAGCTAAGAGCTTTAATGAGCGCCAAAGATTCGCCCTCGGCATGGAATCTAAAGGTAGATATCCGTGAGAAACTGGTAACTTTTTTACAAGAGAACTACCCTGGAAGTTTGCCTAAAACGCGAGTATTGATGGAGAGAGAAGAATAAGTAGTCTTCTCTCTGGATGCAATGCAGGTGCATCCCAGCAAACAAAACCTTCAAAAGCCACTAAATCCCAAATACTACCTTTTCCCAGCATTATAAACATTATAAACAAATACCGGTACGTTTGATTCTAAAAGAACATTCTCAGTGGTGCTTTCGTGGAATATGGAGCTTAGGCCGCCATAAGTCCTGATAAGCAAAGCTACCATATCCACATCATTGCGTTTTACATAATTATGAACGCCCATCTCTATCGAATTATTATTGGTAGCATTGATAGAAAAATTTCCCAGGTTAAATTCCTGCGCCAATGAATTGAGTTTGCTTATCGCTTCATCCGATGATAGCCCATTTTGATTTACATAAAGCAAATGGATCTTTGAATTATACAACCCGGCAAAATCCTTTACCTTTTTTATTCCATCATAAATCTCATCTTCAACATCCAAGGCTAAAACAATATTATTGGGTTTGAAATTTGGAATTCGAGTAGGAACAAAAATAAAACCATAATCGTTAAACTTATGTCCTTCCTGTGATTTGGCTAAACTAATAAAACTGGATATCTTTTTATTGTCATTGGCACCAATAATAATAAAATCAATATCATATGCTTTGGCAAATAGTTCTATTTTATCCTTTTTCTCGAATGAAAAAAGTTGTGTATCGACCCGTGCTTTAGAATTTTTATAATACTTTTCTAAAGCCTTTACTTTGCTATCTTCTCCTTTAATCATCTCAACTTCTTTTTCTTCTCCATCGCCAGTTCCCAGTATAGATTTTGAATCATCGTTTAAAATATGCCATAAAAATATCTTAGTCTCTTCCATGTAACCCAGTTGAAAAGCAAAGTCAATACCTTGGTCTGCTTCATGCGAAAAATCTGTCGCTACCAATAAGTTCATCATAAATACTTCTTGTTTTCTAAAAAAATTAATTATTACTAACGATTCCAATTGCCAATTTTATACCAAAAAGTTTTTTCTACAACCTGTAATGATTTCGAGTATTTAACAAAAACAAAACCACTTCAAATTAATGCATTATACATTCTTATATATGATAAAAGATAATGACAAACAAGAATTGGCGAATAAAAAGGAGAAATTATTCAACAAAGTGTGAAGAACATTACACATTTTGAAATATGTAATGTTTTGTTTAAATTTACCTGGATTACTTAACAGTAGAAAATGCTAAGTAAACATAAATAAAAAGCATGTTTTTTGGAACATTATTTTGCAAACAAATTGGTTTATGAATGATGAATTAAGGAAGAAAGCTTTAGAGCGATTAAATAACCAACAAAAATTGAGTTATGAAGAATATGTAAACAATGTTGAAAAGGCTATTGAACAACTCAATATATATAACATTGAACTTGAGATACAAACAGAAGAGTTAGAAAAAACGAATGAAAAGCTACAACAATTAGAAAAAAAATACGAAGATCTCTTTTTCCAATCCCCATTAGGTTATATCACGATTTCAGAAAATTTTGAAATTAAAGACCTGAATCAAAAAGCCATACAACTTTTAAACAGTGAGAAGCATGTAAAACCTGGCCATAAACTCACAGAGTACATTCACGAGGGTTCTCAAGATAAGTTTCACTTGTTTATGTCTAATGTAATCAAACAAAACTATGGTGAAGAAGAATTACAGCTTACAAAGAAAGAGAAACCGGTGTGGGTTCAAATAACAGGCAAAACAATTCAACCTTCATATGAAAAAGACACGTTAATTCAATTGGTGTTAAAAGATATTAGTGAAGAAAAAGAAACAAGGCAAAAATTGGAGGACCAATATAAATACATCAATACAATTATAAATCACCAACCCGAGGCAGTTGTAATACAAGCATTAAACAATAAGATTTCCGATTGCAATATTGCTTTCCTCAAATTGATAAAGTATCATGACAAAGCGGAACCTATAAATAAGAATTTCGAGGATTTTTTTCCACAAAAGATAAAAGATGATATAAAAAAGCGAAACGAACAACTCGTTAAAACTGGCCATTGTAAAAACTTGCTTATCACCTTCAACAATAATAATGAAGAAGAAACCTATATAGAAATTAGCTCTAACATTATTAGAAATAGTGATCATCCTGTAAAAGACTATATTATTCACAACCTAAAGGATGTGTCGGAATTGATGATTACCCGTTCCACGCTTAAGGAAAGTAGTTCTCGATATAAAAACATCACAGAGAATGCAGACCTGCTTATTTGTGAACTTGACAACGAAGGCAAATTCCAGTTTGTAAATCATGCTTATGAACGCATATTAGGGTATAAGCCAAAAGACCTGCAAGGAATAAATTCCATTGACATCATGCATCCTGATGATGCGGCATTGCTAAATAAAGACATTCAAAAGCTATTGAAATCCGGCAAATCATCCGTGAACCAATGGCGCTTTAAACATAAAAATGGTGAATGGCTTACTTTTAAAAGCAAAAGCAATCTTATTGTTCATGAAAATGGGCAAAAAAGCATTATCATCATTTCTGACGACCTTACCCAACAACTAAGAGATAGGCAAGCAAAGAAAGAAAGCGAGCAATTGTACAAAACCCTCTCTGAAAACATCCCTAGTATTGCCATGCTTATGTTTGACACGGATGATGTTTGCGTTGCTGCTGCAGGTAGAGAATTAAGAAAACAACTTCATTTTAAACATGAGCTTATTGGCAAAAAAATGGAAAATATAATGGACGATAGGCTTGTAGATTTCATTAAGAAGCTATACAAATCTGTACTTAAAAACGTTGTTAGAGTATCATCAGAATATCAAATAGACAATAGCCATTACAATATACAATTATTATCTCTTTATTCCCATAGGGATGATGATTATAAAATGATGGTCATTTTTCAAAATATCACCGAAGATAAGCGGACAGAAAACAGGTTGCTAAAAGCCAAGAAGTCGGCAGAAACAGCCAACAATGCCAAAACTGAATTCTTGGGCAATATGAGCCACGAAATCCGTACACCTTTAAACGCTATCTTGGGATTCTCCGAACAACTTTATAAAACAAAACTCACTAGCCGCCAACAAGCATATATTGACACCATTCACAGTTCTTCCCTTCACTTGCAAAAAATTGTTAATGAAACCCTCACCATCACGCAAATTGAATCAGGAAAAATTAAGTTATCGGAAGAACCGGTCAATTTTAATAAGATTATTAAAGAAGTATATGAAATTACACACATTGCCGCTGATAAAAAAGGTATAGTGTATGATTACTCTATCGAACCAGCTTTAGAAAGAACCTTGATAGGTGATGAACTGCACATTAGGCAGATTTTTCTCAATATTGCCAATAATGCTATTAAGTTTACTGAAAAAGGGTATGTAAAAATTGTTGCAAGTATTAAAGAAGAAAACAAAAAGGAGATTATCGTAAAAACTGATATTATTGACACCGGGATAGGCATCTCGGAAAAACAACAAAAAGAGTTGTTTAAAAAGTTTGAACAAGCCAACAGGAATATTCTAAAAAAATATGGTGGAAGTGGGTTAGGTCTTGCCATTAGTAAAAAACTTGCGGAAATGCAAGGTGGAGATATTGCTCTAAAAAGCTATAAGGGAAAAGGAACTATTCTTACGCTTACACTGCCGCTTAAAAAACTTACAGGCAAAACTGCTGAGAAATTATATAAAGATATAGAGATTGAACCGGCCCTTATCAAGGACAAAAAGTTCTTGGTTGTGGATGACGATGAAAACAACCTTTTGCTCATGCAAATTATCTTTAACTACTGGAAATTACCTATTGATATTGCCAGGAATGGAAAAGAAGCAATACGCAAAATCAAGAACAAAGAATACGACCTGGTTTTTATGGACATTCAGATGCTAGAAATGAATGGCATTAACGCTACGATAAAAATTAGGGAAGAAATGAATATACCACCAGAACAGTTGCCTATTCTTGCCGTTACAGCCAATGCATTAAAAAAAGAAATAAAGGAGTATTTGAATATTGGAATGAACGATTATATTATTAAACCTTTTAAAGAAAAAGAGGTTTTTACTGCCATCATCAAGAATCTTGGAATAGAACCATGTAAGGAAATAAATAGCACAAAACCCGAATCCAACACCAACGCTAATGAGAACCATGACCTTTATGACCTCACAGAACTCAACAATGCAACTAAGGGAAACAAGGAATTTTTTAATCAAATGATACATACTTTTATTCACAATACCAAAGAAGGGATGGCCAATATTGAAAAATTATATAAAAATAAGCAATGGCAAAAGATTGGGGAAGCTGCTCATAAAATGAAACCATCTTTCCAACATATTGGCGCCAATAAGGGTGTTGAATTATTGAAAAAGATAGAATATTATGCTATTAAAGAGCCGAATTATAAAGAGATACCCAAGAACATCGAAACCTTGGCCTCATACACTTCAAAATTGATTAGCAACCTTAAATCGGAAATAAAATCATAAAAGGTAAGAAAAAGTAAAAAATTTATTTTATAATTTTGTACTTTTATAAACAAAATCCTAAACAATGAAAAAAGTCCTAATTATTGATGATGATACATATATTTGTAACCTGTTAGAGAATATTTTAAACAATAACGGTTATAATGCTACGGCTGTTTACAACCGGAAAACAGCCATGGAATACCTAAAAAAGAACACCCCAGAGCTTGTTTTGTGCGATTACCGTCTCCCCGAAGTGGATGGAATGGAAATGCTACAAACCATCAAATCCATTAACAAAGATATTATTGTAATTATTATAACAGCTTATGCTGACATTAGGATGGCGGTTAAGCTTATAAAATCAGGAGCTTATGACTATGTAACCAAGCCTATTCATCATGATGAGATTCTTGATACCATTAAAACAGCTCTTAGTGAAAAAGATAAAAAAGTACGCAACCAGCATGTTAGCCTTAGCGATTTTGTTGAAGGAAAAAACAGGGAGTTTAGGCATATAATGGAGCTGGTTGATATTGTGGCTCCAACCGATATGAGTGTTATTATTGAAGGAGAAACAGGTTCGGGCAAAGAATATCTTGCACGCAGGATCCATAACAAAAGCAAGAGAAAAGACAAGCCTTTTGTTGCTGTGGATTGCGGGGCCTTACCCAAGGAGCTTGCAGGAAGCGAGTTGTTTGGCCACGTTAAAGGCGCTTTTACCGGCGCTGTAAAAGATAAAACCGGGCTTTTCTCACAAGCCAATAAGGGAACCATTTTTCTTGACGAGATTGCTAACCTGCCACACGAGATACAAATGAAACTGCTCAGGGCTATCCAAGAAAGGATTATCTACAAAATCGGCGACAATAAAGTCATAAAAGTAGATGTAAGGCTCCTGGTAGCTTCTAACGAAGACCTTTTTGAAGCGGTAAAAGAAAAAAAATTCAGGGAAGACCTTTACCATAGGCTTAACGAGTTCAAGCTAACTATTCCGCCACTAAGGCAACGAACGGATGATATTCCCATTTATGCCAATTATTTTTTAGAACAAGCGAATAAAAGGCTAAATAAAACGATTCCCGGTTTTAGTGCAGAAGCTATGGAGGTATTAACACGCTACCCGTGGTATGGTAATTTAAGGGAATTAAAAAACGTGGTAAACCGTGCAGTATTATTGTCTGATAATAGCACGATATTACCCCAAAGCCTCCCTGATGAAATAAGAAATTTCCGCACTGCTTCAGAGATTAAAGACACTTTTATTCCCAACTCTGAGCTAAAAGGCGCTGCCCATGAAGCAGAGAAATCTGCTATTCTAAAAGCCTTAGAACAAACAAAAAACAACAAAACAAAAGCAGCCCTGCTCCTCAATATCGACCGCAAAACATTGTATAACAAGCTGAAGTTGTACCAGATAGAACTGTGAATTTATTATTGATTATTTATTATTGATTATTTTTTGGATAGCCAACTTAACAGGAGATACCAATAGATGCCGGATACCGGATGCCTGATACCGGATAAGGCCGCTAGAATAGTTCTAGCTTCAGAATTCAGAATTCCCACACTGGCCACCAAATCAACCCATCAACCCATCAACCCCTTCATCCACTCATTCCATCGTTCTATCATTCTATCATCCACACATTAACAAATTAACAAATTAACCAATTAACCCATCACCCCCTTCATCCACTCATTCAATCGCTCCATCGCGAGGAAGTATGACGAAGCGATCTCCCTGCTATTGAAATGACAATTTTTTGGATAGCCAACTTATTACAAGAAATTAACAGATACCGGATGCCTGATGCCTGATGCCTGATGAAGTCTCTGCCAAGTTTCAACCTTCTGAATTCTGTATTTTAACCATACTTTTATTAACAAAGTAACAGGGTAACAAAGTAACAGGGTAACAGGGTAACCATTAGCACATTACCAAATCAACACATTCCCTCATTCGTTCAATCGCTCCATCGTTCCATCATTCACAAATTAACACATTCGCAAATTAACAAATTAACAAATTAACCAATTAACCAATTCACTCCATCACTCCTTAAACCAACCGCTTGAAGGGTTTTGTTAAACTTAGCAGGAATTATTTTAAATGCGATGCCTAACCGCTTCAAGGGGTTTTCGTTTTCGTTCAATCGCTCCATCGTTCTATCATTCCATCGTTCCATCGTTCCATCGTTCCATCATCCACACATTAACACATTAACAAATTAACAAATTAACACATTAACAAATTCACAAATTCACAAATTAACAAATCAACCCATCAACCAATCAACACATTCATCCACTCATTCAATCGCTCTATCGTTCTATCATTCAATCGTTCCATCGTTCCATCATCCACACATTAACACATTAACAAATTAACAAATCAACCCATCAACCCATCAACCACCTCCACAAAAAAACCCCGGCAAGCCAACACCTACCAGGGCAACCTAATCAAAATAGCCTAAGATTGATTAACCGGTTTGTTATGAAATCTCAATTTTTCGGTTGTTATCGCTTTTTTCTTCTTCTTTTTTGGGGACATCTATTTTTAGTACACCATCTTTATACTTGGCGTTTATGTTATCGTGGTCAACATTATCTGGCAACCGAAAAGAACGGGCAAAAGAAGCGTACATAAATTCTTTTCTTACCACTTTTTTGTCATTGCCTTTTTCTTCTTTTTCAGATTTCTTTTCAGAAGATATACTCAACATATCATTGTCTACTTTTATGTTGAAATCGTCTTTGTTCATTCCCGGCGCTGCAACCTCTATTTCGTAACTTTTCTTATCTTCATTAACGTTTACTGCCGGGGTGCTGAATTGTTGCGTAGCAGGAGTGTTTCCATTATCATCTTCTCCCTCAATTTGGTGAATGAAATCATGTAGATTACGCAAATCCTTTATCATAGGCCTCATAGTTTTCCTCCTTTTTTTATAGTTAAAATTCAATATTTCTTGATGAAGAAATCAATAAAAATGCCAATAAAATCTAAAATAACTATAGCCCTTTTTTTACTGGGATAGTCTGCCTTATTCCTTGTGAAGTATTTATTTTATTTTGTTGGTTTTGTGGAAATGCATGCACATTTTCCGCCGCAATATGTAGAATTTTTTTGAACCATCCTATTTAACGCTTTCTTTTGTAAATATTACTACTGAGCAAGTAAGCAAAAGGCCTAAGCGACTCGTTATGTTCACATATCACTTTAAAAACCGCCGTTAAAGGAATAAAGAGGATCATACCGGCTATTCCCCACATAAATCCGCCAATGATCAAAGCCAACAGGGCAAAAAACGGGTTAAGGCTTACTTGGTTGCCAACAATTTTAGGGGTAAGTAAATTGCCTTCCAGGTTTTGAATGCCTGTGTACAATATTACAACACCAATGGGCATCCAGATACTCTCATGAAAGATGAGCGCATATAGAAAGGGCAATGTGCCGCCTATCGTTGTGCCAATATAAGGGATAATTGTTAATAACGCAGCAAAATAACCAAATAAAAACGGGTAATCAATACCTATCAGCCATAAGCCTATACCATTTAAAGTGCCTACGATAAGAATGATCAGGAATAGGCCGAAAAAATATTTTTGAGCAATTTTTTGAACCTGGTCTATAACCGTTTCTGTTTCTTTTCTGTTTTCACCGGAATAAAAACTTAAAACAAACTGCTTAAAAGAAGTGCGGTATAGCAAAAACAAAAATGTGTAAATGAATACCAAACCAATATAGGCAAAAAATGAACTTGAGGAACTTATTACTGACCCAATAATAGTTGTTGAAGTTTCCAAAATATTCTTTTTTTCACTTTTATAGATATCTTTTAAGTTAATGCCTAAACTACTGAGATTTTCACTAAAAAAGTTATTGAGCCTATTGATCAATTCTTTTATATTCTGTTCAAACACCTGGATATTCTCAAACAAACCAACAAATTGGGTGGAAAAAAATGCAAATATTCCTGTAATAATAGCTATAACGATAATAAAAGCAATGATAATGGATATAATCCGGGGTATTTTCCATTGTTCAAAAAGGTCAACAATAGGATAGATCAACATGGCCAATATCAATGCAATAAGCAAAGGAATGAGTATGGCTTGGGCTACATACATAAAAGTTATTGCAAAAGCAATAATAATGGTAATATTTGCTGCTTTTGAAGTTTTTATTAATGGCATAATATCATTTTACAATATCTTTGAACAAATTTACCGCCATTTTATAAATTCTTGTTACTCTATGATAGATTGAAGAATCAACAGGTAAAAAATTCCTCATTATTGCAAAAATTGTGTAAAACATTCTACAAACAAAGTTTTGCTTCTATCATTGAATATCACACTGCTTCATAATGGTTTACTTGGTAAAACGAAAACAACAACCGGGTAAAAACAATATGGCATTATTTTTTACAATATATAAACTTAAAACATAAAAAGGAGGATAAATGTCGAACTATCATGAACCAATAGATAAACTTAGTAAGCAAACACTTGATTTTTCAAGGGCTTTGAACAGTTTAAAAGAAGAGATTGAAGCCATAGATTGGTATCATCAAAGAGTAGATGCAACCGATGATAAAAACCTGGGAGATATAATGGCTCATAACAGGGATGAAGAAATTGAGCACGCTTGCATGACTATTGAGTGGCTTAGAAGAAATATGCCGGAGTGGGACAATATGCTCAAAACCTATCTTTTTAAATCGGGCGATATTACCGAGCTGGAAGAACAGGATGAAAAAGGAGAAGAATCGGGTTATTCCGATAACAAGGGATTAGGGATCGGAAAATTATAAATTTATTTAAAAAAACAAGGAGACAAAAATATATGGATATTTTAAAACAATCACTTGCACCAATTTCGGAAGAAGCATGGAATGAAATTAATGAAGAAGCCAAAAAAATGCTGAAAATGGCTTTTACGGCCAGGAAATTTGTTAATGTAGAAGGCCCTAAAGGTTGGGATTATGCAGCCGTTTCGGATGGCACGATCCACATACCACAAAAAGAAGGCAAAAACAAACATTATGGAGTTTTTAATGTTCAACCATTGGTAGAAATTAGGTATCCTTTTACTTTGAACAAGTTTGAACTGGATAACATTACCAGGGGATTAGAAGATGTTGATTTCAGTAGCATGGAAGAAGCAGCAAAAAAGATCGCTTATTTCGAGGATAATGCTGTATTTAATGGGTTCTCGGAAACCAATATTAAAGGTTTAAGTGGGAATTCAGACCACGAAGCCCTGCAATATCCTGGCGATGCATCCGATATACCCGGTGTTATTGCCGAGGCAATTGACAGGTTGAAAAACGCTTTTGTTGAAGGGCCTTATGTACTCGTATTAACACCGGCAAAATGGAAAGAAATTAACAGCATTGTTAGAGGTTATCCTATGAGTAAAATGCTCATGGATTTACTGGAAGGAAAGATCATTGAAAACAGGAGCACGGAAAACAGTTTTATTGCTCCGCTTAATGCAGAAGACCTTAAACTTACCATTGGCCAGGATACAGCCATTGGCTTCGAAAACTACGATAACGAAAATATTGAATTATTTTTTACTGAAACATTTGCCTTCCAAGTAAACGACCCGGCATCTTTTATAGAGATCAAATAGCAAACGGGAACCTGGACTGGGCAAAAAATTAAACTTGATTATAACAAGAAAGGAGATATTATGGATAAAATAGAAAAACAACTAAAAGACCTTGATCTAAAGATATCAAAGGCTTCAACAAACCTGACTCACGATAGTATTAAAGAATACAACGAGATAAAAGAGCATTTTCAAAATTTGCGGGATAATTTCCAAAATTCATTTAATAAAATGGACAAGGAGACTAAGAGCACTTCTCAAAAAATTAGTGATAAATACAAGGAATCCAAAGCTAATTTAAAGGAAAAATACGATACGCTGTCAGGGAAGTCAAAGGAATCGTTAGAAAAGATGAGAGAAGAAATGAATACCAATATACAACAATTAGAGAAGAAGATTGACAACCTAAAAAGCAAAAACCAGGAACAGCAAGATTAACCCTTCCATAATTCTATTATGCCCTCAATCCCTCAGCTACCCCCGCACCCGGTGTTCCCCCGCATCGGGTGTTTTTTTAGGTGATTATATAATTACCTGGTGCGAATCTATGACCTCGGTGCCGTATTTTTCCATTGCTTCAAGGGCTTTCTTTTCATCCCCTTCTTCCCTTTCTACAGGAGCAATAGCATCTTTTACAACATAAGTAAGATAGCCATTTTTTACCGCATCTTTTGCCGTGTTTTTAACGCAGTACTCTGTTGTTAATCCTGCTATGCATAATTTATCTTATAATCCTTCATCAAGCTATCTCGTAAATCCAACAACTTTTTGCTTATTCCAACTTTATAAATATGTGGATTTACAAACCTCTTATGCTCTTTGGGGAGTTGTTTGAGTCTTTTTTTGGCATATTCAGCTATTTTTCCATCAGGCGAAAGAAATTTTCCTACTGTTTTTCCTTCTTTCATAACAGGATGAATGATGTTTTCTGCGGTATATTCTTTCAAACCGGTGTTTTTACCAGGATAATGCGGGTGAAAAATATGCTGAGGTTGGTTTTCGTTATTCAAACAAATGGCATCAGCATAAAAACAACCTTGCTTGTCAAAATACCTGTAAATGTTTTTAATACCAGGTAAACTGTTTTTTGTGATATTCTCCGTAACTTTCATGGTAGGTTGATCATCAAACATCCCAATTTTATAAACGCCATCAAGGGCGGGGTCGTCTTTACCTGTTACCAATGCTGTTCCAACGCCAAAAACATCAATAGGTGCGCCTTGTGCAAGAAGGCTATGGATAATATGCTCATCCAACTGGTTAGAAGCGGCTATTTTCACATATTCCAAACCTTCTTTGTCAAGCATTTTTCTTGCTTGTTTGCTAAGATATGCAAGGTCGCCGCTGTCCAGCCTAATGCCCTGGAGTTGATATCCTTTTTCTTCCAATTCTTTGGCTACTTTAATCGCGTTGGGCACACCACTTTTCAAGGTATCATAAGTATCAACCAAAAGTATGGAAGTATTGGGATAATACTCGGCAAACTTGCGAAATGCTTCCAGTTCATTGCCATAGGTTTGCACCCATGAATGTGCCATAGTACCTGAAGATACTAAGTTGTATTGCTTAGCAGAGTAAAGGTTGGATGTTTTGTCAAATCCGCCAATAATAGCTGCGCTGCTGGCATGAATACCGCCAAGGCCTTGTGAACGACGCAGTCCAAAATCAATTAAGAGCTTATTACCGGCAACTTCCCGCATCCGGGAGGCTTTTGTTGCTATTAATGATTCAAAATTCAAGATATTCAGAACCATCGTTTCTACAACCTGGGTCTCTATTACGTTTCCTTCAATTCTTAATACAGGCTCATCAGGAAATACCACTTCTCCTTCTTTAACAGAATAAACATTTCCTTTAAAGCGAAAATTGGAGAGGTATTTAACAAATTTTTCATCAAACCCTATCTTCCATAGATATGAACATGCTTGTTCATCAAAACGGAATTCTTCCAGGGCTTTTAATAGATCATTTAAACCTGCAAAAACGGTATAGCCACCCTTGAAAGGATTTTTCCTTGAAAAATAATCAAAACAGGATGAAACATTTTGGCGGCCAGTAAAAAAATACCCTTGTGCCATAGTGAGTTCATAATGATCAGTATAAAGTCCAGTATTTCTATTTAAAAAACTCATGGTAATATTTTTTGATAAGGATTTTAATTCCTTCACATAACAAGAATACAACATCTATCCTCTATGCAATATGCAAGATAGATGTTGTAATTTTTAGAGGATGTTTTTCTTATATTAATCCTTCCAGTAACTTCCTTGCTTGACTGTATGAGTCAATGTTGTAATTAGCAAGTGTATTTTTATAGCCTACCTTGATTGTTATAGCTGATTCTGGCAAATAATTGAAGGTTTCTTCAACCGTGTTATTGCTTCCGAGAGCGAGAATAAAATCGTAATTATCGCTAGAGATAAGCTTTTTGGCAGTCTTTCCTGTATTAAACCCAATATTTTTAACATCAATAACCTTATGCCCTTCAATAATCTCCAGGTTCAAGTTGGCAATCATATTGCCAATTTCTTCTTTCAATTCTAAAGCACGTATATTTCCCAGGTCTGGGTCGGCATTTCGATAGTGCCAAGAAATTGAGAATTCTTTTTCTTCATAAAAGGTTCCGGGTGTACGGTCTACATAAAACTCAATAACCGGCTTCACCATTTCCTTCCATTCATTGCTAAAATTCTCGTCTTCCAATATTTCCCATTTTTTACCGGGTTCTTTGATCCAAATACCATGCTCGCTTATCAATGTATAATCTTTATCTTTAAACCACTTGTCTAAGGTTTCTTTATCTCTTCCAGTAATTAAAACAATGTGGGTATTGTCTCCCGAGAGTTTTTCTAGTGTTTCTTGCAGTTTAGGATCAGGCCTTGCATTTTCCGGCTTTTTTTCATAACTTATGAGAGCTCCATCATAATTAAGAAAAATAATTTTCTTTTTTGCTTTCTTATAAGATTCAACAATTTCTTCCTTGTCTTGTGCAGTGAGTTTTTTAGCCAAGTGTTCTTGTTGCAGTTTTTCAATGCCTGATAATTCTTCAATAAAATCAGAAGCCCATCTCTTAACGCTATAGCGCATAATCCTGTCTTGCATAACCTCGATCCTTGACTGCTGTTCTTCTTTAGGCATTTCTATGGCAGTTTGTATGGCTTCGGCTATTTCCATTTTATTGTTTGGATTGATAATAAGCGCTTCGCTAAGCTCTTTATAAGCGCCTGCCATTTCGCTTAATATCAATACACCGGTTTTATCAATTCTCGAAGCAATGTATTCTTTGGCAACAAGGTTCATCCCGTCTCTAACGGGTGTAATAAATGCAATCTCCGATGAAGTATATAATTCTATAAGGTTTTCAAAAGGCATTGAGCGGTAGAAGTACCAAATGGGTGTCCAGTTTACCATGGAGAATTTCCCGTTGATCCTGCCTACCAGTTCATCCACTTCGCTTTTTAATAATTGATAATGTTCTACGTTGCTCCTGGATGGAACAGATAACATCACCAAGGTTACTTTGCCCCTGTACTCGGGATAATTATCCAAGAAATATTCATACGCTTCCAATCTTTTGGGAATTCCTTTTGAATAATCAAGCCTGTCAATAGACAGCATAAGTTTTGTTTCTGGCGAAAGCAAAAGATATTTCTCCAATTCCTGGTTAAGCTCCGATTTTTCTTTTAAAGCCTTTTGCCTGTTTTCTATTGCAGCGCTATGGAACTTTTCGTAATCAATTCCCATAGGGAAAGCATCGGTCTTGATAACCCTGTTCTCAAGAAAAACTTGGTTAAAATACGTGTCGTATCCAAACAAACGCCTAACAGTACTCAAAAAGTGCCTTTCATAATCGTAGGTGTGAAAGCCGAGCAGGTCAGCGCCAAGCATTCCTTCCAATAATTCTTTTCTCCACGGCAATACCCTGAATAATTCATACGAAGGAAAAGGTATATGAAGAAAGAACCCAATGGTAACATCGGGAAACTCTTCTTTAATAAGTTTTGGCAAGAGCAATAAATGATAATCGTGGATCCAGATCTTATCTCCTTTTTTTAGGTCTTTAATGATATGACTGGCAAAAAGCCTATTAACCCTTATATAGGCTTCCCAATAATCGTAATTATAATCCGTATATTGCATGAAATAGTGGAACAACGGCCAAATGGTTTTATTGCTAAAGCCTGAATAATAAAGGTTTACATCTTCTTCATTTATATAAACCGGGTAGCATTTTTCCTTTTCTAAGGCTTTTTCTATTTCTTTTTTCTCGTTGCTTTTTAGCGTTTTTTCATCTATGCCTGCCCAACCAAACCAAGTGCTGTCGTATTTTTTATACACGGATTTCATTCCCGTAGCTAATCCACCTACGCTGGGTTGTATGTTAATTTTTCCTTCCTCTTTATGGATTTTTACAGGAAGCCGGTTAGAAACAATGATTAATCTTTCCATTTATATATAGATTTTTGGTTCGTATTTATATTCATTTTAAATAACAAATTTACAAAATAAAGTTATATCCTGTCAAGTTTATCACGCTAAACTCGTGTTAAGTAAATCATGAAACGACGCATTAAATATTTGACAATTAGCTCAAAGACAACAATATAGATTCTCAATAATAAATGTGACGCGTCACTCGTTTTCACAAATCGTTAACATAAATTTTCATTAATTGAAGATAGCGTTCTACTTTGCTCATCAGCCTGTCAACTTCGGCAAGGTCTTCCATGTTACGGGCTGCAAAAAATATTTTTTGTATGCGCTTATTTGCCCTGTATAGCTTGTAATAAGCCAATAATGCTTCACTATCGGTAGTAGATTCTAAAAGCGCTTCTTTCATATAAGTATCAAAAAATACATCTTTTAAAGTGTTTTCTTTATAAAAATCAAAATCTACCAAAATAGAAGCTATGTCGTTGAGAAGATCAATGTGCCGTTTTGTATCGTCAAATTCCACCCGGCCAATAATGATGGGTTTATCCTCGAAAAATATATTTCGAAAGGCCAAGTCTCCATGTATATCTCTTTTAAAACCTTTCATTGTTCTTTGCTGCAAGTAATACATATTAGCGTTCAAGAATTCTATGGATTTTTCAATACAATTCTCAACCATTTTTCTTGTATCCACACCAAATTTATGTTGTATTTCTTCCTTGTGTATTTCAATAGCCTTAAACTCTTCTTGAAACAGTGTACTATCAAAAGCATCCTTATTCACTTTTGCATTGATATGAAAAGCAGCAAGCTTCCTTGCCAATTCTTTTAATTGGCCTTCATCCAGTTCATTGTCTTGGATAAGATGATCCATGCGTTTTTCATTGTCAAGTTTTTTCATAACAATGGCATAATCAGCGGTTTCTCCTTCCCCTTTGTCAAGACGTTTCTGGTGATTCATTTTTATTACCGGGATTACATCTTCGTAAATGCCGGGATTTAACTCAGCATTCAAATTCAATTCTTTTTCACATAGTTGTTTCCTGTTTTCTTTGGTTGAAAAATCAAGAAATGGAAATTCCACGGGTTTTTTAATTTTAAAAGCCTTATGATCTCCGTAAATGATCCATGAAAAAGGAGTTTCTTCATAACAGATTTCTTCAACTGAATCGGGAATACTCTCTTTTTTTAAGATTTCTAGTATATCATTGTTTTTCATATAATTAAGTTTTGTGACTATGCTTATACCTGGTATAGTTTTAATCTTTTGCGTTCAGTTAGCCGGCACATCGTGGTTAATTTAAGACTTTGTTGTTTTTTCCCGTCCACCTGCATAGCCTGTTTAATATTCATTTATACATCTATTTAATGCTATTTAATTTACCCGAAATATATGCCAAAAGCCATTTATTGATGGTGCAATTATGGTGATTCAATAAAGGCGAAATTTCCAGGTTACCAGGCAAAAAATAATTTTTATCGGGTAATGAATTTTTATGTGATAAACTTTCCCGGAATGTGGTGAATTTTCTACATAGCTGCGATTTATACCTTATGAAACTTTAAGGACTTTTCACTGTGATGAGTTTGAAAGTGTTGGTGTAGCCTGCTATCTATAAAAGGCACCCGGTGAATTGCTAATAAACCGCTCCTCACATGAAAAATTTTTATTGCATTGGCTTGATATTCACCGGGTGACTTATTAGGCATTAGCGCCACAAAAAACCAACAAAACCATTTGTTGACTCGCCGCAAGCACATCCGTACTACGTAGAAACCCCTCTTAAGGGTTGGGTTAATAAATAAATTCCTGCTAAATTTGATAAGAAAACCCTTGAAGGATTGGCTACCAAAATATCGCCCCTGGCTGGGCTTTGGGTATTGCAATTATGACAGGAATGTGCATTAGCAAGGGCTTCGCTCTAAGCGAAATCCATGCCGGCTTTTCCATGCGCAAATATTGTTTGCCAGTATTACGGCTCCGAGCGGTAATATAGATTGTTAAAAATTTCAGACAGAAAAAAAGCCCTGTTAAGGGCGAAATTTTGGTAGAAATTAACTTTATACTTTATGAACTTTTTACTTTCTAACTCAAAAAGCTTTGGGTTTAAATCCTTCTTGGTTGACAATATTTGAACTA
>CAZJDA010000063.1:16436-25716 GCA_964544705.1 uncultured Bacteroidales bacterium | reverse complement strand
ATAATAGGCTCCATGCTATCAAGCATTCGCATGATAAGAACCCCCGGAGCATTGAAAAAAATAAAAAAAATTGAAAAAAAATTTGGATTTTACCACAGTATCTTCAAGGGTTCGGTTAATAAATAAAATTCCTGCTAAGTTTGATAACAAAACCCTTGAAGGGTTAGGGTTAGGATATTGATTCTACTTAATCTTCCTTAATTTTCCCCGTTACATCATGGTATTCAAGCCTTTTGTTTAGGGCATCCCAATTAACGTAATCCCAGAAGTTATCGATGTATTTTGCTTTTGCATTACGGTAATCGATATAAAAAGCATGCTCCCAAACATCAATAGTGAGTATTGGAATTTTTCCATCCCTAATGGGGTTGTATGCATTTTGCCCTTGTATAATCTCCAGTTTCTTATCGGCATTTTCTGCAAGCCATACCCAGCCGGAGCCAAAAAGTGTTGCTGCTGCTTGGGCAAATTTCTCTTTAAAATCATTTATATTGCCAATATCCCTGGTAACGGCTTCTAAAAATCTTCCGGCAGGCTTACCTACTTTTCCTGGCGTAAGGCTTTCCCAATAGAATGTATGATTCCAAACCTGTGCGCCGTTATTAAAAATACCACCACCTGCTTTTTTAATGATATCTTCAAGTGAAGCTTGTTCAAAATCAGTACCTTTTACGGCGGCATTGAGTTTGTTAACATATCCTTGATGGTGTTTGCCATAGTGGTATTCCAATGTTTCTTTGCTCAAAAATGGTTCTAATGCATCTTTAGCATATGGTAATTTTTTTAATTCAAAACCCATAATTTATTTCTCCTTATTTTTGTGGTTAGTTATTTACTTCTTTCTTTATGTACTTCATCACAAGAGAGTTGGTAATCGTAGAATCCGTCCATCTTTCTTGAGAAAAACACTTTGCCGAATTTGCCGTTGCCCAAGTGCTGTTGTTTATAAAGCCCAGTTTTTACGTAACAATTCGCTGACTTATCCTGTAAAACAACAGCGGCAACAATAGTCCTTGCCGAGATAAAACCATGTTCGTCTACCATATAATCCCATTCAGCATCTTTATCAACAATAATGGCATCTATGGGTTTCATGCCAAAATAAATATGTGTGGTTGCATTTTCAATTTTTTGCTCTATTTCTTCATTGCTCATGGTAGGCATAGGCAACCCGACAAAATTCTTTGCAAGGAACTCGCTCATCTTGTCCTTATCAACATTTATTTTAAATTTGCCTGAGGCAATGACTTCAACATAGCCGTCAATATTGTCTTTGTGATATGGCAAAAGCTCAATTTTTACTTCATGAGAGCCTTCTTCAAGCCTTTTAATAATCTCTACCCAATCTTCTTGTACTACGGCAAAATTTCTTTCCAATTCGCCGGAAGGCGACAAAGCAAAATCAAAGGTTAGTTTTTCATAGAATAAATCCTTAGGAATTAGTTCGTCTATGTATTGAACCATGATTAGCCCGTTTACTTTTATCCTGATGCCATAATTATATGCATACTTTTCATGGTCGTAATCGTATTCATATCCAAGTTCATTGTAATAATCAGCTAAGGGTTTTTGTAAGTATATTCTCCCATAAATATCATCGGTGAGGCCAAAAGTCTTCATTTTTTCGGGTTTCACAGCCTCGGTCTTGGAAATATGTTCATTATCAAATACGATAACGCCTTTGTCTACATCCTTGCCTTGGCCACTGGCCGTGTATGACATCAGCGAAACAATAGCCACAAGTATTGTCATAATGAATAAATTCTTTATTTTTTCCATAAGTTTAAATTTTGGTTTGTTGTATGTTTTTTCTTTAAACATTTTTTTTATCTCCTTTCTATATGATGGGTTTATAGCAAACGTAGAAGGGTTTTCATTTTTAATAAGAATACTGTCTTGTTTAAGTTCAATCAAATTACGCAAAACAGTATTCTGTTCCATAGCGCTTCTTTTAACAATATCGCCATAAAATAAATTATCTTCTTCGAGCAATACTTTTAATATGTTCCTTTTAACAGGCGCCATCAATGATTCATATAAATTTTTATTGCTGCTCATAAAAAACCTCCTAAAATCTTAAAATTGCGTTTGCATATGTGTTTTCCAAAGGCATGTCTTCATTGTCTGCCAAGTAAACCGTTCCATTATTTTCGATGGTGGATTTGGCAGCTAGGTCTAATAGGCATGTGCTTCCAGGTTGTTTCTCTTCATGAATAAGAATACTATCATCTTCATCATCATAAATGCCCCAAATATTTTCCATGTTCCTAACAAAAAGGGTATCTACTCTTTTATTTATAGCCGCCGGGATTACTTCTTCCAGTTCATAAGTAGCTTTTTTTATAGGAAGCAATTCAAGGAATTTGGATTTCCTCTCTATCCTTTCTTTGTTGAAATAGTTTTCTAATAGCAGCCATGCTTTTTCGTGCTGGAGAAAGATATCTGCATGTTCCGGGTTGCCTTTAATAAATTCTGGATAAAGATTATTATAACTATTGGCCTTTTCGTATTCCGGGAAATGTTCTTCAACACAAGCCACTACAAGTGGAGCTTTTTCGCCATTCAATACTTCACCCAATCCTTTATCAATTCTCCTAAAATAATTGAGCACATCATCCAGTTTATCATCTTTTGGGTTATGGCCGTGAAAAGCGCCGCTTTTCCTATTATCGCTTTGTCCTGAGCGAAATTGCAATTCACTCTCCCGGTCTTCTTCAAAATAGGTGTCTTTAAATGAGCCGGGAACCAAATCGGCAACGTCTATTCCTGTTATCGTATGCCTTGTTCCTTCGTATAGTGAAGCATTATTAAGGCTAAGGTTTAAGAGGAAAAATTTACCATCGCCATTAAAAATCGGGATAAGCGGCTTAAGATAAAAATGGTCAGAAATATGGTAAAAGTTATCAAAATATACCGGTACTTGGAAATATTCCATCCCTTTTTCGTGAATAAATACAACAAGCCCGTCAGATAAATACCTCCAGAATTCACTATCTTCAAGGAGTTTTTCTGCTGCCTCCAAATATTGTTTGGCATCTTTTTCAGTAAATTTAAAATCTTTTACCAATTCTTTTTTTATTTCTTGTAAAAGGTTTTTAAACTGTATTTTATCTTTCTTTGCAGTATTGTCTTCATCCGTGCCCCTGTGTGTTGGAACATAAATAGATACGCAACGGAGTGAATGGGTTGCTGATAATCTTTTAAAATCGTTGATAGAAAAAAATGTATTATTTATCATAGTGTTATTATTTTCCAGGTTCGTGAAATATTAATAATGGCCTTTGGGCTTTGTTGATCATCTTTTTGCTTTCGCTGCTTTTCATAAGCTTTTCCCAAAAAGACCTGTTTTCTTTTAACATCACAATAAGGTCGTTGTTGTTTTGGTCAGCATATTTACTGAGCGTTTCCGGCACATCTTTGCCAGGGTATCTCAATATTTCTATGTTTTCATAATGTACTCTTTCTTTTATTTCTTCCATAAAACCCATTTGCTTAATCCTTTCTTCAAAATCCATATCATCGATAATATGTAAAGCCGTTATTAATGGGTTAAAAGAGTGGAAAAGCTTCACTAGTTTTCCTAGTAAATCAATATCCTCGCGTGTGTAGTCCGTTGCATAAAGGATTTTTTTATAAGGTTTAAATTTAAGGGTTTCCGGTACAATAAGCACAGGAACATCAACCTCTTCTGCAATCACTTGGTTCATATTTCCGAGGATCTTATCAATAAAATCGTTTTCTTCATTATTGATAAGCAAAACAATCCCCACATCTCTCTCGTTAACAGCTTTCACCAATTGATCGGAGAAAAAGCCAATCTCTATGGTATAGTCAATTTGCGGCAATTCTTTGTATTCTTTTTCTACCTCGCTAATAATGGATTTAATTGCTTTTTCGCTCGCTTCCTTTCTTTCCTTTATTTTTGGAGGTAAGATGCTGGGTTGTATCTCGTTATAGAAATACACATCCTCTTGGTACACATCTAAGGTATGAATAAGCAAAATATCCATATTTAGGGCTTTGCCCAATTCTACACCGTAAGTAAGATGACTTTTACAATCAGCAATAAATTCAAGCGGGATTAATATTTTATTTCTTTTTTTACGCATAATTTTCCTTTCTCTTTTTATTCACTAAAGACCATTAATGGAATACCTGCTTTATAAATCATTTCTTTGGTGATGCTCTTGGAAAAGATTTTCTCAAAGAAATCTTTGTTCTCTTTTAAAAGGACAATAACATCAGCTTGTGTTTTAGCAGCAAAATCTTGTACGCTTTCTATTACATCATCTCCTTTTACTCTATAGGTTTCAAATCCTTGGTAACCAATCCTTTCATCAACCATTTTCTTATAGCCGTCTTCTTCTATTTTTGTTTTAAAACCCAGGTCATCGGTAACATTTACTGCTATAATCCTTGGGGTTATAGGAGACAACATATGAACCAATTTTTTTATGGTTTGCAGGTCTTCCTTATTATATTCGGTAGCATAAACCAACTTGTTAATGCTTTTATAATCGTAACCTGGTGGGATGATCCACACAGGTTTTAAGGTTGTTTTAATGATATTGATATAATTTTCATTGGTAAGCCTTGTAAACAAATTGTTTTTTTTCGTGCCGCATATGACCACATGCGATACATCGGGTTTGTTGGCTTCTTCCGATAAATGAAAGGCATCGGTACTTTCCTTTATCATGAGTTCTACCTTGTTGTTAAAAGGTATTTTTCTTTTAATTTCTTTCACCCAATCATCAAAGTGTTCTGCTACCCTTCTTTTCTTATCTTCTACAATACTCTGAAAATCTTGGGGTACGGCCATCCCTTGTGAATGCAATTCAGGGGGCGAAAATTCAGCATTAATCATTTTGTATATAATAATAGAATGGTCAAGGTCTTTCGCTAAATTAAAAGCGTATTCCAATACCTTTTTCTCATCTATGTTGAAATCTGTATTAACAATAATTTTTTTCATACGTTTAAAATTTTTGGTGATGTTTCTGCTTGGTACAAACTTTTATCATGCTTCGTTAGTGTTTCAATAATTATCCCAAGCATTGCCTGGTTAACAATTTCCATTTTATCAATTCTATTATTATTATTGGCAATTGATATACCACGAAAAATTATTATTGTTAAATTAATGAACTAAGGGCATAATATCATGCACGCAAACATCCTGGTATTGTTTATTGGTAATGATTTTAAAATAAAATGGGCATAATAAAAAACAAACGAAAAAACATGTAGATTTGTGTAGAGATATGTAGAATAGCTTCTACAAAAATCAATCATACATTGTGGTTTTTTATTGATTGTTTTTTTTGAATAGTAAATTTATTAGAAAAAAAAACATAGATACCGGATGCCTGGTACCGGATGAAGCCTCTGCAAAACTTCTGTATCCTATTTCCTAACCTCCACCTCCCCAAGTTTCTATCCACCACTCAACCACTCAACCACTCAACCAATCAATCAACCAATCAACCACTCAACCAATTCCCCACTCAACCACATTCACAGATGAAACCAACTGATGCCAGGTACATGTTACCGGTTAAGGCCTCTGCCAAACTCCGGGCTTCTATATCTTGCCGGTAGGTTTGGAATAAAAAATCCCCCAACAAGAATGAACCTGCCGGGGGAAATTGAAACTTAAGAAACTTTACTCCAAAAAATTCAATATGAAAACAAAGCCATGATGACATAAATAGTGACATTTACATCACAATTCACCAAGTTTTTCACATTTTTCTATTAATCACCAACTTTAAATGAAATTTTTGCATTCACTGCAAAAGTTGTGATTTTTTGGTTTTCAACATTCGCATTCATTTCTTTAACATAAATGGATTTAATGTTTTTAACGGTTTTTGCCGCTTCTTCTACAGCATTTTGTGTAGCTTCGGCAAAACCTTTTTCTGAAATTCCAATTACTTCAATTACTTTAACTATTGACATAATTCCCTTTTTTTTTGGTTAATATTTCTAATGTATATTCTTATAGGGAAAAACCTTGCCAAACAAAATTCATATAGTATATTAGTTTCATTATAAGAGTGTTAACCTAATAACCTGTTTTTTTCTAATGATCTTACCAATCATAAATGTTGTCCTTTTTTCACATTATGTGCACCCTTTTTCACATTCTCCCTAAACAGTATCTTAGCTTATATTCATTCCAAAGTAAGCCTTTATAAAGGGTTATAACATAGCAATATATTTTGGCATTATCTTTTAAATGTTCCTGGGGTAAACAAAAAAATAAAAAAACTATGACACTTTTTACCGTAATTATCGCTATCGTAATAGCGCTGTTTTTTTCGTTGATTTTTTCTTATGTATTCAAAAATCGCGGCCCATGGAGTAGTTTATGGACATTTTTCTTAATACTTTTTTTAGCTGTGTGGGCAGGCGGACTGTGGTTAGCGCCAGTAGGCCCATACTGGCACGAAGTATCCATAGTCCCGCTTATATTTATAGGGCTACTTTTTGCACTGCTGCTTGCAGCAGCTACGCCACCAACTACACCCTCGCCGGATATTAGGAAAACTAGTGAAGAAATACAAGAAACAAATAAAGCTGCCGCTGTAGTAGGTGTGTTCTTTTGGATATTATTAGTAGCCCTCATTGCTGCAATTGTTGTTGGGCTTTTAATATAACCAACAATTAAAATTAAAAACCAAACATTTATTAATTAAATAGGAGGAAAAACAATGAAAACCAATTTACAAACTTTTCAAAAATTCTTTTTAAGCTTTATCCTGGTTACTGCTTTTTCATTAACCGGATTTGCTGATGAAAACATTGACGACCAGGAAATTAGCAACACCATTTCAGCAGAGCTATTGCTGCAAAGTGATGTGCCATCATATCTTATAGATGTGGAAACCAATGATGGCATCGTCATTTTATCAGGTACAACCAATAACATCTTAGCCAAAGAAAGGGCAGAAAAAGTTGCCTTAGCGGTAAAAGGTGTTAGAGGTGTTGTAAATAACATAGAACTTAATACACCGGAGATTAATGATGCAAGGCTCGAAACAGATATTTCTAACGCCTTGTTGCAAGACCCGGCTACAGAATCTTACCAAGTAAACGTGAGCGTTAATGATGGTATTGTGACACTAACAGGTGAAGTGGAATCATGGCAAGAAATAGAACTTGCTGCTCATGTTGCTAAAGGTGTGAAAGGAGTAAAAGATGTTAATAACGAGATTACTTTTGATTATGAACCTGGGCGTAGCGACTATGAAATTAAACAAGATATTGAAGCTGCTATGGAAAACGATATCCGTATAGACAATATGCTTGTTGATGTAAAAGTTAATGATGGAAACGTTAAACTGAGCGGCGAAGTTGGTAGCGCTACCGAAAAGAGGCAAGCAGAATTCTTGGCTTGGGTTTCCGGGGTTCAATCTGTTGACACAGAAAATCTTGAAGTTTCTTACTGGGCAAGAAAAGAAAATCTACGCAAAGACAAATATGTTGATAAATCGGATGATGAGATAAAGGAAGCTATTAAAGATGCTTATATCTATGATCCACGCGTAAGTTTCTTCAACCCCGATGTGAAAGTTGATAATGGTATTGTTACGCTTTCAGGCACAGTAGATAACCTAAAAGCCAAAAGAGCTGCAAAAAATACAGCCGAAAACGTTGTTGGCGTAAAAATGGTGAAAAATTACATTAACATAAGGCCATCTTACATCCCCGAAGATGAAGTACTTGAAGAGGATGTAGCTGACGCACTAATTGTTGACCCATATGTTGAAAGATATGAAATAACCATTAATGCTAATAATGGAGATGTATCCTTATATGGTACTGTAGATAATTTCTTTGAGAAATATCATGCAGAGGATGTTGCATCTACTGTTTCTGGTGTGGTGAATATCAATAACAAAATTGATGTGGATGATGATTTTGCTTATGATGATGATTATTATTACTATGAATATTACGATTGGAATAGCTATTATCCATCAACATATACATCATTTGCTTATACTTCGCCATTAACCGATTGGGAAATAAAAAGCAATATTGAAAGTGAACTTTGGTGGTCGCCTTTTGTTAACCGTGATGAAGTTAATATAACCGTTGATAACGGTGTAGTTACATTAACAGGTGAAGTAGACACACGCGGCGAAAGACAAGCTGCGGTAGACAATGCCTTTGAAGGTGGCGCCGAAGCCATTGTAAACAACCTAGAAATAGAAAATGAATAAAAACTAACTGTTCTTACTGGAACTATTCATTAAAGCGTGGTTGTTTATCTCAATCACGCTTTATTATCAAAAATGAATCACTACCATCTGTCCTACGGGTGCGCCTATTAATTGCAATGCAAGTAGAATTTTTATTCGAAGATAGCCAATAAAACTCGTAGAACAGTTATGGATCTATGAATTATAAATAAATAGGAGGTAATATAGATGAAAAACCTAAGTAATAAAACTGTAGTCATTACAGGAGGAGCCGGTGGAATTGGTTCCATAACAGCAAAAAAGTTTGCCGAAGAAGGCGCTAAAGTACTTTTAGTAGATATTAACGAAGAAGACTTAAAAGAACATGTTAATACCATTGGTAAAGCCGATGTATATTACCAAGTAGCCGATGTTACCAAAGAAGAAGATGTGAAAAAATATGTTGATAAGGCCGAAAAATTGTTTGGTAGTGTAGATGTTTTCTTCAACAACGCGGGTATTGAAGGTAAAGTTGCCCCACTTGAAGATTACCCGGTAGAAGAATTCAATAAGATTATAGATGTTAATGTAAAAGGCGTTTACCTTGGTTTAAGGTACATGTTTCCTTTGATGAAGAAAAATGAAGAAGGCGGAAGTATCATCATTACTTCCTCGGTAGCGGGTATGATGGGAACAGCTAATGTATTGCCTTATGTAACGAGCAAACATGCATTAATAGGGATGATGCGTTCAGCTGCCTTGGAAGGCGCCCCGTATAAGCTTAGGGTAAATTCCGTTAACCCATCTCCTGTAGATAACAGGATGATGCGTTCATTAGAATCGGGCTTTGCACCGGGTGAAGCAGAAGAAGCCAAGAAAAATTTCGAGAACATGATCCCACTGGGGAGATATGCTAAAAATGAAGAAATTGCTGACCTCGTGCTCTTTCTTGGAAGCGATGAAAGCAAATTCATAACAGGAACAATCAATCCTATAGATGGTGGTATGACGGCCTGATAGGGAGTTTGTAGAGTAGAAAGTAAAAAGAGTTATTGGGTTATTGGGTTATTAAGTTATTGGCGAAAACCCTT
>CAZJDA010000063.1:0-16336 GCA_964544705.1 uncultured Bacteroidales bacterium | reverse complement strand
GTTATTAAGTTATTGGCGAAAACCCTTCAAGCGGATGATTAAGCACAATAATCGATTTGGCAGGAATCTCACAATTACCATCATATGAAAATAAATCCTCATCATCCTTTACAGGCCCGCTCCATTTAATGGAAGCCGAGTTTAATAAAAGGCTCATTTCATGTTTTGTATAGTCTTCTATATTAACAAGGAATGAATGGTTGCTAAAATTCAATAGGGCTAAAAGGCTATTGTTTTCTTGTTCATGTTTTACCATCATTACGCCTTTACTATCAATTAAGGTTGCATTTACATATTCCCTGGCAGGCCTTCTTAAAAGTGGGTGTTCTTTTTTAACCCGGATCAATTCTTTGTAATAGTCCAGGAGCTTTTTTTGTGTTTCATTTTCATGGAATCCCCATTTTAACTTGGAGTTTTCAAAAGTATTTATGTCCTGTGGGTCTGGTGGTTCCTTGCCTTGCATAAAATCCTTGAATTCCTCTTTTCTTCCTTCTCTCACCAATTTAACAAGCTCTTTGTCATTATGACTGATAAAATATTGGAACGGGCTTTTTTCCCCGTATTCTTCTCCCATGAATATCAAGGGCCTATATGGGCTAAAAAATACTGCGCCTGCAATAAGTTTAAGCATTTCAAAATCTACAAGACTTGAAAGTCTTTCACCAAGCATCCTATTTCCAACTTGGTCATGATTTTGAGAAAACACAACAAATCTTTCCGCTGCAAAACCTTTGGTTGACGTGCCAAAAGTTTTTTTGCGATAGCGTGAATATACGCCGTCATAAACATAAGCATGGTTAAACGCTTTTACCAACTGGCTTAAGTCTCCAAAATCTTTGTAATAGCCGATTTTTTCACCGGTTACATAAGCATGCAAGGCATGATGGAACTCATCGCTCCATTGGGCATTTATATTGCAACCGCCTTTTGCGTAAGGTTCAATAAAACGCACATCATTCAGGTCGCACTCTGCAATGATAAAATGGTTGTTGCCGGAATTCCTGTTAAGCTTATCAACATGTTCCTTTATCTCCCTAGTGATGTGCTTAGGGCTGAAATCCATGATGGCATGCACGGCGTCCAACCTTATACCGTCGATATGAAAATCGCGGAACCACATCAAAATGTTTTCAATGTAAAATCTTCTAACGCCATCGCTCCAAGCATCGTCAAAATTAACAGCATCACCCCAGGGCGTTTTGTATTTGCTTGTAAAATAGGGTGCAAATTGCATCAAGTAATTTCCTTCCGGGCCTTGGTGATTGCATACTACGTCTAAAATTACGGCAAGTCCTGTTTTATGACATGCATTTACCAATTCTTGCAACCCACTGGCGCCGCCATAATCTTTGTGAACAGCAAAAGGATATACGCCGTCATATCCCCAATTTCTTTCACCGGGAAAAGCTGTTACCGGCATGATCTCTATGGCTGTTATTCCTAAATCTTTAAGGTACGGGAGTTTATTGATAATGCCCTTAAAATTTCCCTCTTTACTGAAAGCGCCGGTATGCAACTCGTATATAACCAAGTCTCTTGTGTCAATCCCTTTCCATGTATGGTCGCTCCATTCAAATTCGTTGAGGTCAATAACTTCAGAATTTTCATGAACGCCATTAGGTTGAGATAAAGATACTGGATCAGGAAACTTGTTTTTTTCGTTTATAATAAAAGCATAGTTATCTCCTTTTTTCAAGGGTAGATTATTTTGAGACCAATAGCCATGATCTTCGGGCAACAATGGTACCTTATGGCGGTTGTTGATATCAATTTCTATTTTCTCAGCCAGCGGCGCCCAAACCCTAGCTTCAGCAGCATTCGTGGATGTTAAATAAACTCCCAATGTCCTGTTGTTAATATGGATAGCGCTCATGTCATTTTCTTTTTTTTGTTGATGAGTAAGATGGCTGACCTGGCCACTACTTGTATTGTATCACTAGGACTGATTGTTTTATCATTTCCCCAAGGGAAAAAACAATGGCTTGTTGTATCAAAAACAATATTCCAGGATTTACCCCAATTTTCTCCTGGCAAGGTAAAAGGGATCTTCTTATTATTTGAATTGAATATCATATAAAAGTTATCATCCTTAATTTTTTCTCCATTCTCTGATTGAGACCGGATTCCATCGCCAGATAAAAATACACCCAGTGATTTTGCTTTTGCTGATTCCCATTGCTCGTCACTCATCGGCTCGCCTGTATGATGAAACCATTCAATATCATACACGCCTTTTCTTTTTATGGGTTGGTATTTAAACCATTTGCGGCGACAAAAAACGGGGTGCTTTTTCCTGAAATGTATTAGCTTGGTAGTAAATTCCAACAGGTTTTCATCTTTCTCATTCCAGTTGATCCATGAAATTTCACTGTCTTGGCAATAGGGATTGTTATTTCCTTTTTGTGACTTCCCAAGTTCATCGCCGGCGCGCAGCATTGGTACTCCTTGTGATAAAAATAAGGTAACCAGGAAGTTTCTTATTTGTTTTTCGCGTAAATGTTTGATTTTTTTATTATTAGTCGGCCCTTCCACGCCATGATTCCACGAAAAATTATTATTCTCCCCATCTTGGTTGTTTTCGCCATTGGCATCGTTATGTTTTTTATTGTACGATACTAAGTCTTTTAATGTGAAGCCATCATGCGAAGCTATGTAATTGATACTGGCTACCGGCGTGCGCCAATTATCAAAATAGAGGTCAGAGCTTCCGGTGAGCCTGTTGGCAAATTCAGGAAGCATCTCTTCATCGCCCCGCCAAAATTTTTTCATACAATCTCTATACTTGGCATTCCATTCCATCCAACCTGAGGGGAAGTTGCCCACTTGAAAGCCGTTTTCACCCAAGTCCCATGGTTCAGCAATAAGTTTAACTTGTGAGAGTATAGGGTCTTGATGCAATATATCAAAGAAAGATGAGCGTTTGTTCATGTCGTCAAAATCGCGGGCAAGCGCTGGGGCAAGGTCAAAACGGAAGCCATCCACGTGTATTTCAGTAACCCAGTAGCGGAGGCTATCCATGATCAATCGTAAAATTGCAGGATGAGTAGAATTAATGGTATTTCCAGTACCTGTATAATCCGTATAATATCGCTTGTCGCCAGGTTCTAACCTGTAGTAAGATGTATTGTCAATACCTCTAAAACTTAGTGTAGGCCCCAACCTATTACCTTCGGCAGTATGATTATAAACCACATCAAGGATAACTTCAATACCGGCTTTGTGCAGCGCTTTTACCATCTTTTTGAATTCATTAACCTGGCTGCCTTTGCTTCCAGAGGATGAATACGGTGAATGAGGGGCGAAAAATCCCAGTGTATTATATCCCCAATAGTTGGTAAGCCCTTGATCAACAAGTATCCTGTCAGCAACAAAATGATGAATTGGCATAAGCTCCAGTGCATTAATACCCAAAGATTGAAAGTATTTTATGGAATTAGGATGTGCTATACCGGCATAAGTCCCTCTTAATTCTTTTGGAATGTGCTTGGACAAGTGTGAAAACCCTTTAACGTGCAATTCATAGATGATGGTTTTATGCATAGGGATATTCAATAGTTCATCGCCTTGCCAATCAAAGTTCCTGTCTGTAACAACTGCTTTAGGAATATAATCGGCGCTATTGCTTTCACTGAATGACAGGTCTTCATCTTCGCTATGCATATCATAGCCATAAAGTGTGTCATTCCAATTTATGCAACCATCAATAGCCGTCGCATAAGGGTCAACAAGAAGTTTATTAGGATTGAACCGAAAGCCTTCTTCTGGGTTATAATCTCCATGTACTCTGTAGCCGTATCGTTGCCCGGGTTTAATCCCCGGGATAAAGATATGCCAGCTATTGTGTGTGCGTTCTATTACTTTTATCCTTTCTTCGTTGTTGTTATCATCAAAAAGACATAATTCTACACCGGAAGCATTTTCAGAAAACAGTGCAAAATTTACCCCGTTTCCATTATAAATTGCTCCCAAGGGATATGGTACACCAGGACAAGGTTTATATTTTTTGTTCATGATGGGTGATTTTTTACAAAATACAAAGTTTTAGCTTATGGTGATGTTTACGCCCCATATTTTTATAACCAATTGGCTCTTTTTTCTGTTCATATTCTTCATGCGCGCCTGTCAATTACTTTTCTTTCTCTGTTAAGAGTGCAAAAATTGAGTCTTGCTGCAAGGTTTCCACCTTTTAAAGAAAATTTAATGCCCAAGGCGCTTAAAACCCCTCAACGAAGTTAATTTTCCTGTTCAATTATTGTTGTTTTGCAACCATTCTTTCGCATTTACAGCTTCTTGAATGGGAAAATATTCTATTTTAGCAGAAGCAAAAGGATTGGCCATTTTAGTAATAGCTTTTATTGCGCCATCATGGCCTAATACGGCTACTTTTTTAATATTCCCTATATGTTGGAAATACGTTTTCACGTCTTTCCATAGTGCAGTAGCTTCAATACCTTCTAAATCTTTTGTAATTTCTATGTAGAGCTTGATCTTGCCATATTCCTTTTCTGTTTTTTCTAAGAGCGGAATAAGCTTTTCATAATCTTTTTTTTCTACTTTGTCTTTTACTTCAAAAGCGATGATATCTTCCTTTGTGAAATCGAGTATTGTAAACATAGGTTTGTTTTTTTATGAATAATTTATTGATTTAATAATAATATGCAAATCCTACTATGGCAGCTACAATTAGCATAACGATAAAGAACCAGAAAAACACTCCAAATACTGCTACTGCAGCTTTTTCCGTTGGTTCTTCAGGAAGTTGTCCCGGCTCAAGGTCTGTTTCACTTCTTGGAGGGGTTGCGGCAGCTAAGAAAATGGCAAAAAAGAAAATGATAAATAGCGTGGGTAGCCATGAAACTCCATAATATTGAGGCCCCACTTCAGGCGACCATGCGGCAGCTACAAGTCCTACCAGTATTAATATCAACATAAAAGACCAAAATTTTCCCCATGGCCCTGTTGTTTTAAATAAATAGAAAAACAGTACTCCTGTAACAACGGCAGCTAAAACCGCAAAAATAATCTCCAAATAGTCCATAATATTCAATTTTTTTGGTTTATAATTCAATAACTTTCTCAAAATATGCGAAAAACAATGCCATTTATTGGTTGTGGTTACCAAAAGCCTGCAAGTGAAAGCATAACTTAGATTATGGGAGGGCGCTTTTATTTATTATAAACATCTTTTAGTGTAGAATGCAATACTTAGGGTGTGGATAATTTCCCTCAATATAATAATCCCTCCTTTGTTCTCATATATCCAAACCACCCATCAATAAAGATTTTCAATTCATAATCAATTTATATTACGATTGGAACAATCTATGGTGCATTTATTATGAAAAATACGCATATTATGGTAGTAATGATTTTTGGATTACCTGGGTCAGGTAAAACATATTTCGCTAAGAGATTAGTCAAAAGATTAAATGCAACCCACCTCAATACGGATAAAATACGTAAGGATTTGGATAAACAAGGGCAATACGACGAGGAATCAAAAAAACTCGTATATGATGAAATGGCTGCAAGAATGGAAGAATGCATAAAAAACGATAAAAACGTGATTATTGATGCAACCTTTTACAAAAGTTCCATAAGAAATAAGTTTATTCATAAAGCTGAAAAGCACAATGCCAATATTTTCTACATAGAAATGAAAGCCTCAGAAAATACCATCATGAAAAGGCTTGAAAGCCGCGAAGGATTTAGTGAAGCCGATTATAAGGTATACAAACAAATAAAAACGGAATACGAACCTTTTTACGAACCTCACCTTACCATCTGGTCAGATAGGTATGATGCTGAACAAATGGTAAATAAAGCAATGAATTATTTTAACATTAAAACAATCTCATTATGAATACCAATGATATTCAATCCATCATAACTAATTGCAAATTGCCTGATAGCTGTGAAGATATACAGCTCAAAGAAACCCATATTTCTTGGGTAATATTAACCGATCATTACGCTTTTAAGATCAAAAAGCCGGTAAAATTCTCTTTTCTTGATTTTTCAACGCTCGAAAACAGGAAACATTATTGTAATAAAGAGCTGGAGCTTAATAAACGATTGGCCCCACAAATGTACCTGGATGTAATCCCTATTTATAAAAAGGAGATTGAAAATGGCGAGAATAATGATACAATTATTGATTATGCCGTAAAAATGAAACGGATGGATAATGACAAGGAGATGGACAAGCTCCTGGAAAAAGATAAAGTGAATGAAACCCATGTTGAAAAATTGGCACAGCAAATGGCTACTTTTCATAAGGAGGCTAAAATTATTAAAAATGTTTTTAATGTTACGGGGTTCCAGGAGCAATACAATGATATCCAGTCGCAAATTGATTTTATAGAGGAAAAGTTTGGAAAGGAATTCAAACAAAAAATAGAAAGAAACATCAAAGCCTCTGGTGATTACTTATTCAGGAAAAGAAATTTTATGAATGAAAGAACCATAACCGGGTTTATTAAAGATTGTCATGGCGACCTGAATTCAAGGAATATTTTTCTTTACGACGACCCGGTAATATTTGATTGTATTGAGTTTAACGACGAGTTACGCCAAATAGACATCCTAAATGATATTGCATTTTTATGTGTTGACTTGGGATTTTTTGGTAAGGAAGGCCTCAGCAAGCACTTTTATCATTCATACTTAGAAGCTTTTGGTTTGGATGAAGATGAAGAAAGCAAAATCCTTTTCAATTATTATAAAAGCTACAGGGCCAATGTAAGGGGTAAAGTTGCTTTAATTAAAGCGGGAGAGGATAAAGAAAACCAAAAGCAACATCTTCAAACAGCCAAGAGCTATCTTAAATTAATGGCCAATTACACGGAATATTTCGAGGAATAATCAACAATCAAAATATCATACAATTTTATTGTAAAACCTAAAAACTAAAGCATTATGGCACTTAATATAAGAACAACCGCATTTGAGAATGGTAAAAACATACCGGTAAAATATACTTGTGATGGGGATAACATATCCCCTGTAATTTTTTTTGACGAGATTCCTAAAGGAGCTGTTACCCTTGCAATGATCATGGAAGACCCAGATGCACCGGGTGGTACTTTCACTCATTGGATTATGTATAATATCCCTGCCGGCGAAAACAAGCTGGAGGGCAACATCCCCATAGAAAAAAACGTCAATAATGGGGCAATACATGGTATCAATGATTTTGGGAAGTATGGTTATGCCGGGCCTTGTCCACCTGGAGGTGAAGAGCACAGGTACTATATCAGGGTTTTTGCATTAAATAAGAAACTCCCACCTGAAAGCGCTAAAAAACAAGAAGATTTTTACAATTCTATCGAAAAACATGTTATTGAAAAAGCCGAATATATGGGAAAATACAGGAGGCAATAACCATGGCATATATATATCAATTTGAAGAACTAGACAATACCAAAACCGGTGAAGTTGGCGGGAAAAATGCATCCTTAGGCGAAATGTTTGTCCAGTTAGGTTCTAAAGGTATCCGTGTGCCGAATGGTTTTGCAACATCTGCTGAAGCCTATCGGGATTTCATCAAAGAAAACAACTTGCTTGATGATATCAAAAAAGCGCTGGATAAATTGGATTCAGACAAGTTAAAAAACCTGGAACAAACGGGCAAAAAGATCCGGGAAATGATTTTAGAAGCAGGTATCCCCGGCAAAATCAAAGATGAGATAAAAAATGCTTACAAAGAACTTAAGCAACGTGAAGAAGACCTGGAAAGTGTTGCCGTGAGGAGCAGCGCTACTGCCGAGGACTTGCCCGAGGCCAGCTTTGCCGGGCAGCATGAATCCTATATGAACATCAAAAGCGAAAAAGAGCTGCTCAATGCTTGGAAAAAATGTATTGCTTCTTTGTTTACCGACAGGGCTATTAAGTACAGGGAAGAAAACAATTTTGAACATATGAAAGTGGCTCTTTCTGTTGGGGTTCAAAAAATGGTAAGAGCCGACAAATCTTCTGCCGGTGTAATTTTTACCCTTGACCCGGAAAGCGGCTTCAGGAACGTGATACTTGTTAACGGCTCCTGGGGACTTGGCGAGAACGTGGTACAAGGTACGGTAAGAACAGACGAATTTTACCTTTTTAAAGAAGCACTAAAAAAAGGCAAAAAGGCTATTTTGTCAAAAAAGCTTGGCAATAAAGCCAAAAGAATGGTGTATAATGAAGATAAAAACAGCGAAGACACCATCATTAATGAAGATACGCCCGAGGAATTGCGCAAACAATATGTTCTTAATGATGAAGAGCTCATTGAACTGGGAAAATGGAGTATTGCCATCGAGGAGCATTATAACAAACCTATGGATATTGAATGGGCTAAAGACGGCAACTCCGGCAAGTTGTATATTGTGCAGGCAAGGCCTGAAACCGTTCACTCATCAAAAGAAGAACAAAAAGTATTAAAAACTTACAACCTCGAAAGTGAAGATAAGAAACCTATTTTAACAGGGATTGGTATTGGAGATAAAATTGCTTCGGGCAAAGCCAAAATTCTCAACTCGCCTGGTGAAGCGGATAAAATAGAACGTGGTGATGTCTTGGTAACAGAGATCACCAACCCTGATTGGGACCCTATCATGAAAAAAGTTTCGGCTATTATTACCAACAGCGGTGGCCGTACAAGCCACGCTGCCATTGTAGCCCGTGAATTGGGAGCCGTTGCTGTTGTGGGAACCGGGAATGCCACAGGAACCATTTCTGACGGGCAAGAAGTTACCGTTTCCAGTGCCAAAGGAACCGAAGGAAGAATCTATGAAGGAAAATTGGATTGGGAAGAAGAAGAGATAGATATGGAAAAGATCGGAAACCCCGAGACTGAAGTTATGCTTATTTTGGCCAACCCCGGCACCGCTTTTCAAAACGCTATGTTCCCCAATGATGGCGTTGGGCTGCTGCGCTTAGAGTTTGCCATTAACAGCGCTATTAAAATTCA
This sequence comes from uncultured Bacteroidales bacterium, assembly GCA_964544705.1. Taxonomy (GTDB): domain Bacteria; phylum Bacteroidota; class Bacteroidia; order Bacteroidales; family CAZJDA01; genus CAZJDA01. The sequence continues at coordinate 7,386 of CAZJDA010000063.1, read as the reverse complement.
CCCTATGGCATTGGTTAAATTTGATGAATTGGAAGATGATGAAGTAAAAGAAGAGATTAAAAACCTTGCTTTTCAATACCAGGACAAAAAAGATTATTTTATTGACAAACTATCCATGGCCGTAGGAACCATAGCAGCAGCCTTTTACCCTAAAGATGTAATTGTGAGGATGAGTGATTTTAAATCCAATGAATATGCCGAGTTGATAGGTGGTAAATATTTTGAACCGGAAGAAGAGAATCCTATGCTTGGATTCAGGGGCGCTTCCAGGTATTACCATGAAAAATACCGCGAAGGATTTGCATTGGAATGCGATGCTATGCGTGTTGTAAGAGAAGAAATGGGATTGGATAACGTAAAGTTGATGATCCCTTTTTGTAGAACCGTTGATGAAGGTAAAAAAGTACAAGAAGTAATGGCAGAGAATGGCTTGGAACGCGGGAAAAACGGCTTGGAAATTTATGTTATGACTGAAATACCAAGCAATGTGGTACAAGCAGATGATTTTGCCGAAATTTTTGACGGGTTTTCTATAGGTTCTAATGACCTTACACAATTAACACTAGGTATTGACAGGGATTCAGATCTCGTAAGCCGGTTGTTTGATGAAGAGAACAAAGCGGTTAAAACAATGATCTCCAATGCGATAGTTTCAGCCAGGAATAAGAAAACAAAAATCGGCTTATGTGGGCAAGCGCCTAGCGACTTTCCCGAATTTGCTAAATTCCTTGTACAAAAAGGAATCAACAGTATTTCTTTCAATCCTGATGCCATAGCCAAGGGAATCAAGAATATTGTTGAGGCAGAGAAAAAAAAGAATGTCTAAAAATTCTCTAAAACGACTATTTAGTGAAGGGGTGGGTTCGCTAACAAACTGATTTACTGATTTTAAATTTTTTTTGGATTCTATGAAAATCACTCACCCCTTCACTTTCTGAACACCCTCTTTTTTTAATATTATTCCATTCTTTCCTGAATAAAAGTGGATTATAAACAGGTTAATCTTGCACCTTTCCTGTCATAGGCACAAAACGTACCCAAATGGAGTCATTTTGAACAAATTTTTTTTCATCAACTTTTTCTAAAAGCCTAAGTTTTTGCATATCGTAACCTCCCAACGGGGCTATCATTTTACCGCCTACTTTTAGTTGTAGTTTCAGCGGCTCAGGAATTTTGGGTGTGGCAGCAGTGAGAATAATCTTGTCAAAAGGTGCTTTCTCCGGCCATCCTTTATAACCATCGCCATAACGAATATTAATGTTTTTGATACCTGTTTTGGTAATATTCTTTTTGGCTTGCTCTGCCAGCCATTTAATGATCTCGATACTATAAACAAAAGAAACCATTCTCGACAAAATTGCAGCATTATAACCACACCCGGCTCCAACCTCCAAAATAACATCGTCTTCGTTCAAATCCAAAAGTTCGGCCATTTGCGCCACAATATAAGGCTGGCTGATAGTTTGTTCGCCTCCTATAGGCAAGGGGCTATCTTCGTAAGCATACGATTTCATCTCCCGGGGTACAAAAAGTGCCCTATCTACATCCTCCATTGCCCTTAGTACTTTAGGATTTCTTATTCCCCTATTTTTAAGTTGATGGGCTATCATTCTTTTTTTTGTTACCATAATACTGTTTCCTGTTTTATTATTTTATTTCAATGTTTCTTGAGGGTTTAGGTTTGGATTCTTCCTTTTTGGGTAAAAGAATGTGTAAAACGCCATCTTCGTAAGTGGCTTTGACCTTATTCTTATCAATAAACTCATTGGGCAAATTGAATTCCTTTTTAAATGATGCATAATTGAATTCTCTCCTGGCGTATTTCTCTCCTTCTTTTTCTTCTCTTTCTAAGTTTGAAGAAACCGTTAACCTATCGTTTTCTATATTAATATCAAAATCCTTTTTGCTCATGCCGGGCGCTGCAATTTCTATCCTGAACTTATCTTCTGTTTCGATGATATTAATGGCAGGAATGGTTTTGTTCTCTCCCGGTTTTTTATTCATAGGAAAATCCAACCAGGTCTTTTCCATAAAATCATTCATAAAAATTGGGTCTCTTGGACTTGTAGTTCTACTAAGGTACATAATTTCCTCCTATTTTTTGGTTAAAAATTTGTTATAAATCTTCTTTAACAATTTTATTTTTATCAGCCCCTAATGCCAATAAGGATTCTTCCAATTTTTCAAGCATTGGCATTGGGCCGCATATATAAAAATATTGATTAAAATTATTGATCTTCTTTTTTAGATAATCTTGGGTGATAAGGCCATAATCGTATTTTTTATTTTGCTCTACCGACAAAATATTAATGAAATTATCTCCAAGCATGTTTTCAAATTCATCTTTAAGGATAATATCTTTGGAAGTTTTATTTCCAAAGATCAATATATTATTTCCTATTTTACCTTTTTCTTTTAAATCCCTGAATATGGCAATAAAAGGCGTTACACCTGCACCCCCGGCAATAAAAACACCTTCGCCTTGGTAAGTTATAGCACCAAATACTTCATCAATGAGCAATTCATCGCCTTTTTCCAGGTCAAGAAGTTTATTTGTAACTCCTTCATGCGAAGGATAGGTTTTAATAACAAATTCAATATTTTGTTGATGAGGTAAGGAAGTAAAAGTAAAAGGGCGTCCTTCATCTTTCCAATCTTTTTTATTTATAGCCAATTCAGTAGCCTGGCCGGGTTTGTATTCAATTCCCAAAGGTTTTTCCATGGTAAACTTTAACGTATCGTGGGTTACATTTTCTATATCCTTAATTTTTATAATTCGCTTTTTCATATCTTTAAGTTTTAGTGTTGGGTCATTTTTAAAAATTCCTTTTCATTGATAATCTTAATATCTTCTTCTTTCTTTGCATCGTTAAGCTTGCTGCCGGGATCTTTCCCCACAACCAAATAGTCCGTGTTTCCACTAACACTTGATGTGGCTTTTCCTCCCAATTTTTCAATTACCTCCTTTACCTCGTCCCTGTTGTATTGCTCTAATTCACCGGTTACCACGAAAGTTTTTCCTTTTAATGGCCGGCTTTCGCTTGTAGCGCTTTTGTTTTCAACTTGTATACCTTGATCAAGAAGTTTTTTTACAAGTTTGATATTTTTTTTATTACCAAAAAAGTTTTCAGTACTTTTGGCGATCTCTGGCCCTATTTCATCAATTTGCAGTAATTGGGATTTTTTTACTTTAAAAAGGCCTTCTATACTTTTAAAATGATAAGACAAAACACGTGCCATGTGTTTTCCAACATGGGGAATACCCAATGCGTAAATAAAGCGAGTTTGCGTGGTTTTTTTGGAGTTATGAATAGCATTATAGAGGTTGGAAGCTTTTTTTTCAGAAAAACCTTCCAATGATCGCAGGTTTTTTTTATCCAGTGTATAGAGGTCGGGTAAGGTGTTAACCATGTTTTTTTCCACAAGTTGTTCAATATTTTTCTCACCCAAATGTTCAATATTCATAGCTTCTCTTGATGCAAAATGTTGTATGCTACCTTTAAGCTGTGCCTGGCAAGACAAGCCTGCTGGGCAGATGATATAGGCCCCGCTTTTTACTACCTTGGTACCACAAACAGGGCATTTTGATGGCATGCTGAAAGCTTTCCTGTGCTTTCCCTTTTCTATTCTTTCCGCAATTTCAGGTATTACGTCACCGGCGCGTTGTACTTTAACAATGTCGCCAATTTGGAGTTTTTTTCTCTTGATCTCATCTTGGTTATGAAGGCTTGCCTTGCTCACGGTAACGCCGTCAACTTCAACCGAATCCAACATAGCCACAGGTGTGAGTATACCGGTTCTTCCTACTTGTACTACAATATCTTTTAATGTTGTGATCTCTTGTTTGGGTTGAAACTTCCATGCATAAGCCCATTTTGGAGCACGTTGCCTTGTGCCTTCCTCTTGGCGGTGTTTAAAATGATTCAGTTTAATCACTACGCCGTCAATATCAAAATCCATTTGTTCTCTTTGCAGGCTGTAGTTCTTAAATAGTTCTTCTATCTCTTCAAAAGTATTGCAGTATTCAATATAAGGGCTTATTTTAAAACCAAATGTTTCAAATTTCTTATACAGTGTTTTTTGATTACCAATATCCAGGTTATCGCCAGATTCAATAACATCATAAAAATAGATGATAAAGTATTCACCCGGCACTTTTTTAGGATCTAGTTGCCTTATCATGCCGGAAGCGGCGTTTCGTGCATTGGCAAAAGTATCCTTGCCTTCTTCCGTTCTTTTTTTATTTATCTTTGTAAACCCGTCTTTTTCCAGGAGTATTTCACCTCTAACAGCAATATCGAGAGAGGAATTTTTGCCTTCTAATTTTAGTGGCAAGGTGTAGATTTTTTTCACATTTTTGGTAATATCTTCCCCAGTTTGTCCGTCACCTCGTGTTGCGGCATATTTCAACATCCCATTTTCATAAACTACTTCAACAGACAAACCGTCAAACTTGGGTTCTATTACAAAAGTATTGGACTCTTTATGCCTGGAGGTTATTTTCGTAACAAAATCCTCTACATTTTCTTTTTCATCAGAAGAATTGAGGCTAAGCATAGGAGCCTTGTGCTCTATTTTTTTCAGTTCACTCTCCGGTGGGGCGCCAACTCTTTCGGTAGGGCTTGAAGCAGGTTTTAATGATGGAAACTTATTTTCCAAGGTTTTTAATCGTTCAAATAACTTGTCAAAAGATTTGTCAGAGATCACCGGCTTGTTCTCAACATAATATTTTTTTTTATGATACTCAACAGCTTCTGCCAGCAGTTTTATCTCTTCTTTGGCTTCTTCTTTTTCAAGTTTTCCCACATCCTTGAATTTTGGGAATGAAGGTTTTATATATGGATTCTTTTGTGGCATAATGCTTTATATCCTCGTGTTTTGAGATTTTTGATAATGTTTCTTAAAAATAATCAGGTAGGTTACCTGCTATCTTTTGAGAAGTTTTTTCAGTTGGTTCCAAGGCCGCGTATTGATCACATCTTCTTTTTCTATCCAACCGCGCCGCGCTTGTCCAATACCATAATTTATATGGTCCAACCCACTTGTTGAGTGCGAATCGGTTGAAATGCTCAACTTTAGTCCTTTGTCTTTTGCCATTTTAGCATTGATGTCGTTAAGATCAAGGCGGTCAGGGTCTGAGTTTATCTCTAAGAAGCAATTTCTTTCGATGGCTGCATCCATTATTTTTTCGATGTTTATATCATAAGGTTCTCTTTCATTGATGAGGCGACCGGTTGGATGCACAATAATGTTGCAATATTTATTGTCCATGGCTCTTATGATCCTTCCTGTTTGCTTTTTCGCAGGTAATTTACGGTTGTAATGCACTGCGCACAATACGATATCAAGTTCTTTTATTACGCTATCCGGCAGATCCAGGCTGCCATCTTCAAGAATATCCACTTCGCAGGCTTTTAAGAGTCGGAAGTTTTTATTCTTAAAAGCATCTTCGTTAAGCTTATCAATTTCTTCCATTTGCTCACGCAGTCTTTTTTCATCCAGGCCATTGGCCATAGATACTTTTTTAGAGTGATCTGTAATAGCAAGGTAAGAATAGCCTTTGCCAATAGCTTTTTCAGCCATTTCCTTTATCGTATTCTTGCCATCAGACCATTTTGAGTGGCATTGTAGATCGCCTTCCAGGTCTTCCTCTTTAATAAGGTGGGGCAATTGGTTCTCTTTTTTTTGCGCCAACTCTATTTCTCCCCTATTTTCTCTTAGTTCAGGAGCAATATAATGAAGCCCGAGTTTATCCAATACAGCTTTTTCTGTTTTGGCAGCCAAGAGTTTATCTTCTTTATAAACCCCATACTCGTTGAGTTTCAAATTTTTTTCAATAGCTATTTTTCTCAATTCTACGCTGAATTCTTTTGAACCCGTAAAATACATTAATGCTGCGCCATGTTTTTCTTTTTCTATCATGCGCAAATCAACTTGAAGCCCGGTATTCATAACTACGGAACTTCTTTTTTTTCCTTTGCTCAGCACTTTATCCACATCTTCAAAATTCGTGAAATAATCTACAAGCTCTTTTCTCTTTGACGTAACTGCAAGAATATCAATATCGCCCACGGTTTCTTTTCTTCTCCTGAAACTTCCTGCAATATCAAGCTTTTCCACATCTTTAAAATCTTGCAAGTATTTAAAAAATGGCATAATAACTTCTTCGGCATCAGGCCATTTGTAGCGCTTATCTTCTTTTTTGCTAAAAGATTTCAATTCCTCTTTTATCTTATCTTCCATTTTTTTGCCAAAACCTTCCAATTCTTGCAATTTATTGTTTTTTAGAGCCTTTTTCAATGAATCGATATCTTTAATTCCCAATTCATTATATAAGGTTTTAATACGCTCCGTGCCTAGTTGTTCTATTTGTTTTAAGTTTTCAACATCTATATCGATGTCTTTTTTTATTTGTTCCAGTTCTTTAAGTTTCCCGGTTTTTATGATCTCTTCAATTTTTTCTGCCAAGCTGCTTCCAATACCGGGCAATTTGGAAAGGTCTTTATCTTTTTTTATCCAATGGGTAAGTTTTTCGGATTGCTCCATCAAAGTCCTGGCGCCATTTCTATAAGCTCTTACACGGTGAGGGTTTTCATCGTTTAGCTCCAGGTAGTTGGCATATTCTAATAAAGTATCGGCTACTTGTTTATTATGTATTGGCATAATTTACATGTTTTGATGTATTTATAATTACAATGGGTATAAAATCTATGCCAAATAGAAATGTTGATAGTAAAACCATGATTGAGCTAAAAAGTTGGCCAATTTATCTAACGCTTGCAAGAAAACCAAAATGGCTAATAAGAAAAGTCCAAATTCAAGGCTTGCGAAGTCTGAAAATACCGGAATTTACTGTTGTAAATGAGGATTTTTCAGACAAGCATAACGCAGAAGTTGGGCTTTTCTTGCAGCCACTTTGTAGAAAATTCACCACATTCCGGGAAAACGAATACCAATTGTATGCAGTTAATTGAAATTCGTACTATAGATTTTCTTTCAAATTCAACACACCAAATCATTAAAAAATCTCCTGAAATTTTATATCTTTGCAATAAGAATTTATATACCAATGTCAAAAAAGAAGAAAAATAACAAAAACGAGGTAAACGAGCCTACTGAGCACTACAGCCAGCCGTTAAACTTTGATAAAGTTTGGTTGATGTTCCAGGAAACAAGCAAGAAGTTCCAGGAAACTGATAAAATAATTAAAGAAAGAGATGATAGACTGGATAAGAAATTCCAGGAAACAGACAAAAGAATCAAGGAGCTTAGCAACTTGTTCACAACCCAATGGGGCAAACTTTTAGAATCCTTGGTTGAAGGTGACCTGGTAAGATTGTTGAATGAAAAAGGGATAAAAGTGCATCAAACTTCCCAAAGGGTCTC
>CAZJDA010000062.1:0-26064 GCA_964544705.1 uncultured Bacteroidales bacterium | reverse complement strand
TGACTGTTTTCAGAAAGGGCGTAACGCAGAAATTGGACTTTTCGGGCAAGCACTAGATAAATAAAATTATACCATTAAACTCAACCCGGTATCAGCTAATTTTTTTGTACTTTTGCAAACTGATTAATACGAAGGAGAATTTATGTCGTCATTATTGAATAAATTGGAAGAGATCAATGCACGCTACAAAGAGATAGAGCAACTTATTGTTGACCCGGAGATTATAGCGGATATGAAGCGTTATGTTAAGCTTAACAAGGATTACAAAGACTTGCAACCCATTGTTAAAGCTTATAAAGACTATAAAAATGTACTCGATAATATTGATACTGCCAAGGAAATGCTCAATGGGGAAAGCGACCCTGAAATGAAGGAAATGGCTAAGGAAGAGTTTGAAACATTACAAAAAAAGAAAGAAAAGCTTGAAGAAGATATCAGGGTGCTTCTTATCCCTAAAGACCCCCAAGATAACAAAAATGCTGTTATGGAAATACGTGCCGGAACCGGCGGTGACGAAGCCAGTATTTTTGCCGGCGACCTTTACAGGATGTACACCCACTATTGCGAGCAAAAGAAATGGAAAATTGAATTGATTGATTTCACAGAAGGAACAGTTGGTGGATATAAAGAAATAATCTTTAATGTTATTGGCGATAACGTTTATGGCACTTTGAAATATGAATCTGGGGTGCACAGGGTACAAAGAGTCCCAAAGACTGAATCGCAAGGAAGGGTTCATACTTCTGCAGCTTCTGTAGTAGTATTACCCGAAGCAGATGAATTTGACGTGGAAGTAAAACAAAACGATATTAGGAAAGATACTTTTTGTTCATCAGGCCCTGGCGGACAATCTGTAAATACTACTTACTCGGCAATCCGCCTAACCCATATTCCTACCGGGATTGTTGTTACATGCCAGGACGAAAAATCCCAGTTAAAAAACCTTGATAAAGCCATGAAAGTGCTTAGGTCGAGGATATATGAGATGGAATACCAAAAATACCTTGATGACGTTGCTTCAAAGCGGAAAACTATGGTATCTACAGGCGACCGCTCAGCCAAGATCAGGACATACAATTGGCCACAAGGAAGGGTAACAGACCATAGGATTAACCTTACACTATACAACCTACAAACCATCATTAACGGGAATATTCAAGAGATCATAGACCAATTGCAGACAGCAGAGAACGCAGAGAAGTTGAAAGAAGCCATTGAAGAAGAAAAATAAGCGCTTTAACATAGGAATATGGATAGACAGGAACTTTTTGAACTCATTAAAACCAAAAGATCATTTCTATGTATAGGGCTGGATCCTGATATAAAAAAAATCCCAAGCTATTTATTAAAATATGACGACCCGGTTTTTGAATTCAATAAAAGGATTATAGACCATACCATTGAGTTTACTGTTGCTTATAAGCCCAACCTGGCATTTTACGAGTGTTTGGGAACAAACGGTTGGAAAAGCCTTGAAAAAACGATACATTATATTAGGCAAAAACAACAAAACATATTCCTCATAGCTGATGCTAAACGAGGTGATATAGGTAACACCTCTACTATGTATGCCCGCGCTTTTTTTGAACAAATGAATTTTGACGCCATCACAGTTGCCCCATACATGGGAGAAGATTCGGTAAAACCTTTTCTTGAGTTTAATGAGTGGGTAATCCTCTTGGCGCTTACTTCCAACAAAGGTTCATCGGATTTCCAGGTGAAAGAAATAATAGAACACAACCAGCCAGCGCATTCACTTTATGAAGAAGTTATAAACAAATCAAAACAATGGGGTACATCCAATAACATGATGTATGTGGTGGGAGCCACAAAACCAAGGTATTTTGAGCATATAAGGAAATTGATCCCCGACCACTTTTTGCTGGTTCCAGGTGTTGGCGCACAAGGTGGAAGCCTCGAGGAAGTTGCAAAACATGGACTTAACAAGGAGTGTGGGTTACTTGTAAATTCCTCCAGGGGAATTATTTATGCAGGAAAAGGCGAGGATTTTATGCTTGCTGCCCACGAGCAGGCAAAAAAGCTCCAAATGGAAATGGAAAAAATCCTACTTGTAAATAAATTGATATAGAAATTTAGCTTTTCCTTATTCCTTTGAATTACTGATATTTCAACACTATTTATTTCAACAAATGTTCAAACACAGATGACACAGATTTAACAGATTTACACAGATCAATAAAAATCTGTCGCATCAGTGTTATTCGTGTTGTATTTTTAGATACATTTAGTGCAGGGGTGAGTTTGATAATAAACACTTTCTGGAAAATAAAAACGCAGCAGATAGAAACCTGCTGCGTTTATTTATTGATAAGCATTTTTAATTATTTTGCATAAGCAACCGACCTGGATTCCCTTATAACGGTTATTTTTATTTGCCCGGGGTAGGTCATCTCGTCTTGAATTTTCCTTGACAGGTTAAATGACAACTCCTCCGTGTCTTTGTCAGTCATTTGGTCACTGCCAACGATAACCCTCAACTCCCTTCCTGCTTGTATAGCATATGTTTTTACTACACCAGGGTATGATAATGCCAGTTCTTCAAGGTCATTAAGTCTTTTGATGTATGATTCCACAACTTCTCTTCTTGCTCCAGGCCTTGCACCTGAAATGGCATCACAAACCTGTACTACAGGAGAAATAAGGCTTTCCATCTCCACTTCATCATGGTGTGCACCAATGGCATTGCAAACCTCCGGTTTTTCCTTGTATTTCTGTGCCAGCTTCATACCGAAAACAGCATGTGGAATTTCTGGTTCGTTATCAGGAACTTTACCAATATCGTGCAATAAACCTGCACGCTTGGCCAGCTTTGGATTCAATCCTAATTCGGCAGCCATTGTAGCGCAAAGGTTTGCAACTTCTTTCGAGTGTTGGAGCAAATTTTGCCCGTATGATGAACGGTATTTCATCTTTCCAATTAACCTGACCAATTCATGATGCATATTATGGATACCCAAATCAATCGTGGTACGTTTACCAATCTCAATGATCTCTTGTTCGATCTGTTTTTTTGTTTTGGCCACCACTTCCTCAATCCTGGCCGGGTGAATTCTTCCATCAGAAACAAGCTTATGAAGAGATAACCGGGCAATTTCCCTTCTTACGGGGTCAAAAGCTGACAAAATAATAGCTTCTGGAGTATCATCAACCACGATTTCAACACCCGTAGCAGCTTCAAGCGCCCTGATGTTACGCCCTTCGCGGCCAATAATCCTGCCTTTCATCTCGTCATTTTCAATATTGAATACAGAAACGGAATTTTCAATAGCATGTTCGGAAGCGGTACGTTGGATAGATTCTACAACAATTTTCTTTGCTTCAAGATTGGCCGTTAGTTTGGCCTCATCAATAATATCTTTTGTCATGGTAAGTGCTTCAGACTTAACTTCCGATTTAAGGGTTTCTAAGAGTTGTTCTTTAGCTTCTGCCTCTGACATTCCTGATAGCTCTTCCAATTGTTCAACTTGCTTTTTAAGTCCTTTGTCGATTTCCAGTTGTTTTCTATTCAATAATTCCAATTGATTATTAAGGTTTTCTCTAATGGTATTCACCTCAATTTGCCTTCTTTTTAGCTCTTCCTGTTTCTGTACCAGGTTGGTTTCTTTTTGCTTTAACTTGTTTTCGCTAGCAGATATAGCATTATTGCGTTCTTGTATTACCTTTTCATGTTCAGACTTCAATTGCAAGAACTTCTCCTTAGCTTGCAATATCTTGTCCTTTTTATACATTTCAGCTTCGGCCTTTGTTTCTTTAAGGTATTGTTGGCTTTTTTTCATCACAGATTTCCTTAAAAAAGTACTCACTGAAAATCCTCCAATAAACAGGGACACTACCGCTGTAATGACTAAAGGTATGATCTGTGTTGTTTCCATTATAAATAGAATTTTGTGTTATATATATTAATTTATTAAGTAAAAAAACAAAAAACCCGCATTAAATTCAAATGGGTTTGAGAAACCCCTATTAAAATATTTTTAGAGCCGCCTTTGATGCTCAAGCTTCCCCTGCTTCCGGTGTGGAAAATTACTGGGGCCTGCTTTTGCATCATAGAGCTCAGCTCTATATAAGAATAGTGTTGAGTTTCCAAACTGCTTTGAACTAATGCGGGTAGACGTTTAGTTTTTTATTTCAAAGATCAATCTTTATTTAATGAATGTTTAAGTTTCTCGTCAATGTTCTTAAGACTTTCTATAGTTTTCTTATTCTTTATATGATGTAAGCTCTCCAAATCAAGAAACTTTGCAGCATATTCCAATGAAACCATTGCCAATAGGTCCTGTTTGTCTTTATATGAATATGTAGTGGCATATGCTTTCATTTTATCGTTGATCAACTTAGCTGCTTTTCGCAAGTTCTCTTCTTCCTTGCTATCAATCTTCATCTTATATGGCCTGTCTGCAATCCTAAGTGTTATTGATAATTCATTCATTAATAGTATAATTCAGTACAATTTATTACCTATTTAAAAGTGCAATGCAATTGTCTATCTCCCGCACCAATTCATTAATTTTTTGTTTAACCTCTTTTTTTCCCTCTAATGACTCAATTGATTTTGCTATTTTAAGCAATTTGTTTTGTTTTTCAAATTCTTTAATATCATTTTCCCTTGACTTTACCTCTTGTTTGAGCTTTTCATTTTCTTCCAAGAGTTGATTCTTGTCTTTCAATGCTTTTTCCAATTGATTAACAAGCATTCTAACCTTGTTATCAATCCCCGAAAGAAGAATTGTCATATCATCCATGAAAAATGATATATTATAATCTAAATTTACAAATATACTATAATTAAAACTACTTATGCAATAGTTTTGTTTAATATTTTTTAGAAAAACTTACATCAAGGCTTGTAAGGAGCTTTTACAGCCCTCGTGCCTTCCTGGTTTTCAAGGTATTTTTGAATTTTTCTTTCTATACCACCCGTTTCTTTTTGGTATTGTATAAGCTTCCTTATCTCACCAGGTGTGTAAGTGTTCTTGTTGTTGCTGCTTACAGCTGTTGCTGCAGGAGCTTCGTCACCTTTTGCAGGCCTAATCTTACCTCCACTGCCCGATTTTGTGGGTGCATTAGTAATAACCCCGTTTTCGATCTGTAATGGGTCGCCATTTGCATCGGTAAAGAAAAAGTAATTGTTTGTCTCATCCGGCTCACTTATCACGTCATATCCATCTGCGTATAGAACAAGGTAATATTCACCGGTAACATCTTCGGGCATGGTATACCCCCATGCAAACCTTGAATCATCACTACCATATAAAGCTTGGGCTACGCTAACATCAGCAGGCACGTCAATATTATTCCACCAATTACCAGAAATTCCTGGTTGATGGACACTTGGATAATCGCTTAAGCTACCATCTTCTCCATAACTTCCACACTCAGTAGTGTAATAATCATAAAGAAGTATTCCATAATCATTGGCATCATAAGCATTGTAATACATGTATAAAATATTCCAGTTTTTAGAAGATGGGATTCCTTCATCTCCAATATTGAATACGTTATAGATAATATCTCTCACTCTTGGGTCAGGATCATCCGGGTCATCGAAATCTTCCAGTTCCCAAGCCATCACATCCATTCCCGTAGTATTTACATCGGGGTCGTTGTCATCGTCTTCATCGGGGTCGGAATTTTCTGTATCGGCTACAAAAGCTGCAAAACAGAATTCACCAGTATTGCCCAGGAAGAAATCGTAATCAACCCAAACATAACCATTATCGCCCCAGCCAGGCCCCCAAGAGTTCACCACTCTAAATGCCCCATTGGCGCCTTTGTTATCATCATATCCGCTAAGTGCCATTGCGTGGTATGCGTGTTGCATATTGGGTTCGTTATACGTGTCGTAATCAAGGACTGCATCGCTATTCCACGACATGAAATTATCGCCAAGTTTTGCACCAATAGATATGGCTCTACCCCCGGCAAGGTATGATTTTAATACATCAAGTTCAACGGCAACTTGCCTGTAACTGGAAATTTTGTAATCCCCTGCATTGGTTCCAGATATCTGGCTATAAGAACAATCACCTAATTCGCTATAAGGAACATCAGATAAAGTAGCTACTCCCCTATCGAGCATTACATCAAAAGCGGCTTCAAAACCCGTTCCCCCGCAACTGCCTCCTTTACTACCATCCGGTATAGACCAGAAAAGGTCTTTAGCGCTTACCTGGTTGGCCGTAGAATTAAGGTTTGCATCAGGATTATCAACTTTATAAAGGAAAGTCCTGAGATTATACCCAACAGACCATGCTACACAAGTACCATAACTACCTTGGTTGCCAATAGGAGGGAACTTATCGAGCAAACTCGTACTTATAGGGGTTTCGTTGGTACCACCCCCTAAATAAATATCATTCTCTATAGATGCAGTATCCTCAAGATTTGTTAACCCGGTAGAGAATTCAAATATATCCTCAACAATGTCTTGTGTTTCTTCATCACAAGAATTCAAGGAAACAATAATAAATGCAAATACCATTATGATAGCTAATGGTTTCCAATAAAATAACTGTTTCATGATCCAAAAATTTAATTAGTAAAAAAAATCGTTTCTAATTCCCGGTTGTTGAAGGTAGCATTTTTAAAGTCAAAACGGGTTGTTGAAGATTTTTTCAAATTTTTTGTACTGGGTTTTGAAAATACAAATTGGGCATTTTCAAAAAGAACTTCATTATTAAAAGCTGCTTCATTAAAAGAGCTTTTCCCTTTAAAAACAGTATTTCTAAAATCAGTTTTACTATTGAATTGCGAGCCGGTAAATTCTGTCCTTTCATAAAATACACCATTGGAGAAAATGGCTTTTCCCGAAAATACGGCATAACTAAAAAAGATGTCATTCTTAGCCTTTATCTTGCCAAAATCGGAATATGCTTGAAATTTGCAAGAGCTGAATTGGGCATCTCCCTGGAACAGAGCTTGCTGAAAGCTTGTTGTTTCTACAAATTCAGCTCTTAGGAAGTTAGCATCTCCAAAAAAATAAGCGGCCTGGAAACGAGTTTTCCTCATAAATTTACATTCAGAGAAATAATTAAGTTTATAATAATAAGAACTTCCTTCAAAGAATGCGTCTTTATAAAATTCACTCCCGCTAAAATTAACAGGGCATTGAAAAATTGTTTCTCTAAAAGTAACTTCTTCTTGGAATTTGCAACTTATAAAGGAAGCGTTCTTCAAAAACTTAGTGAAAACACTTTGTTTTGGCCCGGCAGTATGGGCAACAACCTTATCTTGAAAAATGCAATTAACAAAAGTTATGGAAGTATTTAGTTCTGCTATTTTCTTTGTATTTGAAATATGGTAGCTGTTTTCAATAGTTGTAAAATCAAGCTCCCCGGTTATGGTAGTATTTACCAGGTATATATTGTTGCCTTTGTTAATATTATCGATAATTTCAGATGCCGGAATTTTATCGTTTTTCAAAACAAAGCTTCCTACTTTTGCTTGTTTACCTTGGCAAGAAGTTGAAAAGACAACAAAAAACGAAAAAAAGAATACAATATACTTGTTCATAAATCTGCATTTAAAATTTGTCCATTTCAAATATAAAAAAAAATACGGACTTTGTTCTACGGAGATTGTGTTTTTTTGTGCAAAAAAAATTTTACTATAGATAAATGGTTAAGATTCTAATATATTCCTGGGTACTTCCCCGGATCGTACTCTCTCATGATCTCGTAAACACTTTCAAAAACATCTTCCGCGTTTGGATTAGAGAAATAATCCCCATCCGTACCATAGGCTGCCCTGTGTTCTTTAGCGGTAAGCGTACTTGGTTGTGAATCCAAGTAATAAAAACCTTGCTGTTCCTCAATGACCTTTTGTAGCATATATGCGGTAGCGCCTCCCGGAACGTCTTCATCAAAAAATAAGATCTTAGTGGTCTTTTTTAATGATTCCAAGATGGTTTGATCCAAATCAAAAGGGATCAAGGATTGAACATCAATAAGCTCGCAAGAAATGTCAAATTCTTCTAATTGTTTTACCGCGTCTTGGGCTATTCTAACGCATGAACCATAGGTAACAATGGTAACATCTGTTCCTTCTTGCAATACTTCGGGTTTTCCGGGCTTAACCTTGAATTCGCCGATGTTTCCAGGCATTTTTTCCTTGAGCCTGTATGCGTTGAGAGGTTCAATGATAAGCGCCGGCTCGTCTGATGAGAGCATAGCATTGTAGAAACCAGCAGCTTGAGTCATATTCCTGGGCACTAAAACATTAATTCCCCTGATGGAATTAATTACCATGCTGAGTGGTGAACCGGAGTGCCATATACCTTCCAGCCTGTGCCCCCGTGTGCTAATGATTACCGGCGCTTTTTGCCCGCCTTTGGTCCTGTAATGCAGGGTAGCGATGTCGTCGCTCATAACTTGCAAACCAAAAAGCAAATAATCAAAATATTGAATTTCTGCAATAGGCCTCAACCCTCTCATAGCAAGGCCCAAAGCTTGGCCGATGATGGTTGCTTCTCTTATGCCGGTGTCTGTGACCCTAAGTTCCCCGTATTTTTCCTGTAATCCTTCATAGGTTTGATTAACTCCTCCTATTTTTCCCACATCCTCTCCAAAAGCAATAACTTTGGGGTAATTCTCGAAAATATAGTCAAAATTGTCTCTTAATATTTCTCTTCCATTCACCCATTTTGCCTCCTTGCCATATAAAGGTTTTACTTCCTTAATTTTTAAAGGGCTGTGCTTGGATTGGCTATATAAGTGGGAACTATAATTCTCCTGGTTGCGGTTGATCTCGTTGCGAAGCCATTTTTTCAAGTGTTTCTTTAAAGGTTTATTGGATTCACAGCTATTGCAATATAATCTCAATATCTTTTTCCCATTGGAAATAATGTCTTTATAAATGGGGTCTGCAATTTTATTCAATTCTTCAGCAAAAGCTTTAATTTTTGAATCTTTAGGGCATGCACAAGTTTTGGATTCAACAAGTTTGATGAATTCTTTGCGTTTTTCTTTCATGGGTTTTTGGAAGTTGCTCAAGGCTTTTTTTCTTGCTTCTTTAGCCCTTTTGGCAGCATCTTTTTCTATGGCATCAAGTTCTTCAGCAGTGGTTATTTTGCTCTTGATGATCCACTCCCTCATCTTTTTAATTCCGTCGTGGCCTTGCTCCCATTGCAATTGTTCTTTGGTTTTATAGCGTTCGTGGGAACCTGATGTGGAATGTCCTTGTGGTTGGGTGATACCTGTAATATGGAATAAAACAGGGATGTGCTTTTCCCTGCAAAGGTTTATCCCTTCTTTGTAACTTTTAATAAGATTCTCATAATCCCATCCATTGGCTTTGAAAATGCGGAAGCCAGGATTGTTTTTATCGGTTTCAAAACCCTTTAACGCTTCGGAAATGCTTTGTTTTGTAGTTTGGTACTTTTTCGGTACGGAAATGCCCCAGCCATCATCCCAAATGGAAATAGCAAAAGGTATTTGTAGCACGCCGGCAGCATTCATTGATTCCCAGAAAATGCCTTCTGATGTGCTGGAATCTCCAATCGTACCAAAAGCAACTTCATTTCCGTTGATAGAGAAATCTTTAAACTGCTTAAGCCCGGGATTGCTCCTGTATAGTTTTGATGCATATGCTAGTCCAAGCAAACGTGGCATTTGCCCGGCAGTGGGAGAAATATCTGCTGAAGAATTCTTTGTTCCGGTTTGACTTAGCCAATTGCCATTATCGTCCAGGTACCTGGTAGCAAAATGGTTGTTCATCATTCTGCCACCATTGGCAGGATTGGCACTTAGGTTGGCATCACCGTAGAGTTGGGCAAAAAATTCTTCCAAAGTTAGCAGCCCTGTTGCCATCATAAAGGTTTGATCCCTGTAATATCCTGATCGCCAATCGCCTTCTTTAAAAACCTTTGCCATTGCCAGTTGAGGGATCTCTTTTCCATCGCCAAATATCCCGAATTTCGCTTTTCCTGTTAATACTTCTCTCCTGCCAATAATGCTTACTTGCCTGCTTTGGTTAGCAATTTTATAATCATTTAAAATCTCTTGTTTTTGTTCAGTGGTTATTCCGGCCATAATATTATTTTTTCCTATAAACAAAGATAAGGAAAAATGGTTTGCTTTTATCTTTTTGGAATTTTTGATGAAAAGGATTTATATTATTTTTGTACAAAAAAATTATAGCGTATGGAATGTAAACAAGAACAAAACAAGAACAAATGCAATTGCACTTATCCTTGTTCACGAAAAGGTTTATGCTGTGATTGCCTTCATTACCACAGGCAAATGGGCGAATTGCCCGCGTGTTATTTTCCTGCTGATGCAGAAAAAACGTACAATCGGTCAATAGCGTATTTTATTGAATTGTACCAGGAAAAAGGAGCATGGTGGTAAAAGTCCATGTTAACAATTTTCAAATACGAGGATATCAATCCATTTTAATGTCATTATCCGGGCTAATTTTATCCAGTTCTTTATCATAAACAACTTTAAGGCCTTTTGGTATGTACAGATTTATTTCCATTTCCTGGAAACCCCAGTTTTGCAATTCATTGATTGAAAAAAACCGGTCTAATATCAAAAGGCTGTCAGTAATTTTATATGAATAATTGATTGCATTGAGTCTTTTGTTTTTATCAATTCTATCCCCATACCTTACTTTTTTGATGATTTCCACTTTTATGGAGTCGCTATTGGAGGTGTATAATTCTAACCCAGGTTGTAGGTTAGCTGCCAATACTTTATGATCTTTCATAACGATTTGCACATCATCAAAATGTATTTTATCATGATGATGCAGGCTTTGCCTGTTTTCATTAAGCTGTACATAATATGTCCTGGAGCTACCAGGCATTATAGACTTGGTTTCGGTAGCTTCATCCTTGTATGAAAAATTATTCCATGTTCTAACGCCAATAACAATGATGGCGATAAACGAACTTATCCATAAGAATGACATAAAACCGCTAACAGCCCGGTTTCTTCCTTTTATACCGAATAACATTTTAAATCCTCCGAATATTATCCCTAATACAGGAATGCCAACCAAGAGCAATACAGACAATAAAAGGATCCAACTATCAGTAGCGGTTTGTGTAAATATTTGGAGAAACTCTATGATAGAAAATGAGGTTAATCCAATATGCGGAGGAAAATAATAGCTACCATCAGCAAAAAGCATTACCAGGAAAGCGGTTAGCAATGCCAGCCCAACGATAACCAGGACAAAGCCAACAAATACAATGATTACCCTTAAGGTAAGCTTGATCAGTTGTTCAAAAAAGTTGCCAAGACGGTCTATCTCGTCGTTACTTTTTTTTTTACCAAAAGTTTGTTTGGCTTCTTTTCTTAGGTCATTGATCTTGGATTTAAGGTGATCAATCTCTTCGTTGATCGACTTTTCAATATTGGAGATGTTTACTTTTTCCCCTTTCATCTCGAGCTTTTCAGCGGTAGTTTTTGCCATTGGAATAACCACCCAAAGGAGGATATAAAGGAGGATTCCAAAACCGGTGAATAGCAATATGATGAAGAGGATTCTTATCCATACGGGATCGATATTAAAATAAGCTCCTATACCCGCGCAAACTCCACCTAAGACGCGGTGATCAGGATCGCGGTATAAACGTTTTGGCCTTGTGCCATCATAAAAAGAACCCGTTTCCGTTTCTTCGGAAGTTTCATGGCTTTTTTCCTCGTCATCAAATTGTTTTGGCTCGCCCATAACCTTGATCGCTTCATCCACGTCTTCTATGGTAACAACTTCTTTCCTGTCAGAAGTTCTTTCTTTAAATATTTCGGCAATACGCGATTCAATATCACTAATAATCTCGTCTTTGCCTTCCGAACCTTCAAAATGTCTTTTAACACGACTTAAATAAGCATTTAATTTTTCATACGCATCTTCATCTATATGAAAGATAATCCCGCTAATGTTTACAGTATGAGTCTTTTTCATTTGTATTTATATTTTTAGTTTTCTATAATTTGGTTAATAGAAATCACCAATTCCTTCCATTCATTTTTGAGTTCCGTAAGAATTTTTTCTCCTATGGGAGTGAGTTCATAGTATTTCCGTGGCGGCCCGTACTTTGACTCTTCCCACCTGTATTGAAGGTATCCTTCGTTTTTGAGCCGCGTGAGAAGTGGATATAGCGTTCCTTCCACAACAAGCAACTTGGCTTTTTTTAGCCTCTCTAATATATCTGACGAATAGGCATCTCCTTTTGCCAGTATAGACAATATACAAAGCTCAAGTACACCCTTCCGCATCTGTGCTTTTGTCTTTTCTATATTCATATTTCAATCATTTCTGCAAATATATAAAAAAATATACTACTATGCAATACAAGGTAGTGTATTTTTACAAAGAATTTTGTAAAGTGATTCACTAATAGAGTTTTATGAAGGGAAATTATTTTTAATTTGGTCTAAAATAGAAAACAACTCGTCAAAGCTTGTGGTAGTAACAAGTTTTATACGATATGGCTTAAAGTTGGGGATGGATTTAAAATAGTGTCCATAATGTTTTCTCATTTCAAAAAGCGTTCTTTTTTCTCCTTTCCATTCAATAGAAGACAGTATGTGCCGTTTACAAACCGCTACCCTTTCTTCTATTGCAGGTGGAGGGAGAAAGTTCCCGGTAGCCAAGTAATGTTTCACCTCGTTAAATATCCAAGGATTTCCAATAGCTCCCCTGCCGATCATTATTCCGTGCACTCCATAGCGGTTTTTCTTTTCTTCTGCATCTTGAGGCGTTTTTATATCACCGTTGCCAATAATAGGGATTTCCATCCTGGGGTTATTCATCACTTCACCGATAAGAGACCAGTCTGCTTTGCCGGAGTATAGTTGTGCCTTGGTGCGCCCATGAATGGTTAATGCGGCAATACCGGCGTCTTGTAATCTTTCTGCAGCCTCTACAATATTTTTGGAATTTTCGTCAATTCCTAACCGAGTTTTTGCTGTAACCGGCAATTTTGTAGCTTTTACTACTGCACGGGTTATGGACTCCATTTTGGGGAGATCGGCAAGCATTGCAGCGCCGGCTCCTTTTTTGGCTACTTTTTTTACAGGGCATCCATAATTTAGGTCAATAAGATCGGGGTTGGCTTTTTCAGCAATTTCGGCAGCTTTAACCATAGAATTCATATCATGCCCAAAAATCTGGATACCAACAGGCCGTTCCTTTTCTTTAACAACAAGCTTTTTTGTGCTTTTCCATGCATCCCTTATCAAACCCTCAGAAGAAATAAATTCGGTATAAACCACATCAGCCCCATGTTCTTTACAAATAATCCTAAAAGGAAGGTCTGTGATGTCTTCAAGTGGGGCAAGTAATACTGGGAAATCGCCTATTTGTATGTTTTTTATTGTAACCAATTGATTTTTTTAGTCTAT
Source organism: uncultured Bacteroidales bacterium (assembly GCA_964544705.1). GTDB lineage: Bacteria > Bacteroidota > Bacteroidia > Bacteroidales > CAZJDA01 > CAZJDA01. The sequence goes on along the minus strand of CAZJDA010000062.1, from coordinate 12,691 downwards.
TTAGTTTATATTCCATAAATTCGCTGCAATTTTGCAAAAATATAAAAACATTAAGAATGGAGAAGAGGCCTTTATTAGAAAAGAGCCCAACAGGAATAAAGATCATTGTTTTATTGCTATTGGTTTTTTCATCTATCATTTTCGTATTTCTTGTGGGGTTGTTAATCGCAGTGCCAATCTTTGGCGGGGACATATTTGACAAGCTTTCCATGGTCTCCAATCCTTCAACAGTGGAGATGATAAATTTTAGCAAATACCTGCAACTGGTAAGTCAATTGGGATTTTTCATTGTGCCCTCCCTTATCTTTGCTTTCTTGGTTAATAAGAAAATATCCCAATATCTGAAGATCAATGTTAACATATCCGGCTTTACCCTTGTTCTCACAATAGCCTTAACGTTTTTGGGAATGCCGTTTATTAATTGGTTGGCAGAACTCAACTCGGGTTTACAATTGCCTGAATCAATGAAATCTATAGAAGAATGGATGAAAACCACTGAAGAGAATGCTAAAGTATTGGTAGAGAAGTTCCTCGAAGTAGAAACCATTGGAGGATTGCTGATCAATATCTTTATTATTGCCATTATCCCGGCCATTGGAGAAGAATTTTTATTCAGGGGTGTATTGCAAAGGTTGTTTCATGACTGGTCGAAAAACATTCATATTGCGGTATTTGTAACTGGTTTTCTATTCAGCTTCATTCATTTTCAATTTTATGGATTTTTACCCAGGATGTTATTAGGGGTGATCTTCGGCTATCTTTTTGCTTGGTCGGGAAGTTTATGGATTCCTATTGCCGCCCATTTTGTTAATAATGCCTTTGCCGTGATAGCATTTTACCTATTAAACAAAGGATTGATCGAAATGGATATTGATAAAGTAGGAACAGAAGGCAGTAATGTTTCTATAGCTTTGACCGGTTTGATATTTGTGATAGCCATATTATTTGCCATTTACAAATGGGAAAATAAACGAAAAACCATTAAAAACCATAATTCACTCCAAAGATGACGGTGTTTTTATCCCCATGAAAAAATGGCGGGGAATATTGTTCCACATTGCCTTCTGTTTGTGAAGAAAGAACCCGGAAAAAAATATGTCCATCGTTAATTAATTCATAGGTTGCGGATGCAGAAATCGCTTGTTTTTCCCACATCACAGTATCCATAAAAGACAAACCGGCAATTTGTTCAACATTTTCGTAAGTATATTCTTTTCCTTTTTTTGCTTTAGAGAATGAAACATCTAAATGCAACCTTTTATAAGGTTTAACCCTGATGCCAAAAAAAATCTCTTCGGCATTTTGCCTTAAATAGTGCCCAAGGTAATATGAGTTGGATTCGTAAGTTGTAGTCTTTATATAGTTTTTATAAATAGGATTGGTTCGGGTATATTCTGCGGTTAAGGTGGTGTTTGGAATAAGGTTGGATAACCTGGCGCCTCCTTTCAAGCTAAACCAATTGGTGTGTTTTTCTTTATCCCACATATTCCCAATGTTGATTTCGTCTACAAAAACAGAAGTATACAAATGCAGGTATTTTATTTTCCTGAAACTAATATTGCCAAACATCTGCGAATTTTGCCCGGCGGTATGATCTCCACCATTATGCATTTGGTCTACGGATTTATAAAAAAGTACAGGGATAAAATATGCCGGGTGAACTTGGTCGTCGCTATAGATGATAGAATTGCCAACAGAAAAAGAAACAGCTTGCCAGGGAGTAAAAGTTAAAAAATTAGCAGCCATATATTTATCATAATAAACTTTTCTATAGGTACTATGGCTCATAAAGGAGCGATTGGAGTCCACAACTTGTGAAACAAGCCATCCATGAACATAGTTAAACTCGAACCACTCAACGGGTTTTACATTTAGCTTGATATGCGCAAAAGAAGGCGCTTTCCCGGAAAAAATATTGGATCCATTATAATTATCTCCCCAGATAAAATGGTCTTTCACAAGGCCAATCGTCCCCCATTTCCAATTATACGTTATGCCTCCGCGCATCTGGCTGTATTCAACATCATTTTTAAGCCCTTCTTCAATTTCGCTTTCTTTGAAGGTGGCCCCTGTTTGCTTATTAAGAAAAGTATTGGTAGCAAGGGGTTCGCTTTCATAATTATCCCTTAAATTGGCGTAAAAACCAAAGTTTTTTCCTAAATAAGCAAAGGCTTTTGCCCCGTTCCAGCGTTTATACACCGAGTTTCCCCCTGATGAATAGTACCTGGCACCCAGTATGGGGTTAACAGAAAAAGTAAAGTTGCTGTCTTTATAATAGAAAAGGTCAAATCGTTTATTGAAATCTTTGTCCTGTTTAATTTCTTTATTGTAATCTTTGAGGTAAAACTCAATTTCATGGAATTGCCTTTTATTCAACAAATCCTTTTTAGATAAAGCCAAATGAAGTGATTCAGCAATAAAACGCCTTGAATATGGTTTTATAGTAGAGTTCAAATCGATGATATTTTGATTTGCCAATTCATCCAATAAGAAGTATATATTCTCATTGCTTGGATGTTCGTAGACAGATTGTGCTTGTATAGAAAGCAATGATATATTAAAAAAAAGCGCTACAAGAAATAATAAATGTTTTAATAGTATTTTCATCATGTTCACGTTTAACTACTGCGTTTTCTTTTAAATATAATATTGAATATGGCTTTAAAGAAGTATCTAACGTCAGTTCTAAAAGGATGTTTCTCATTTGCATTTAAATATTTCATTTCAGATTCTTGGATTTCTTCAAGTGTTTTAGGCAAATCAACATAGAATGGAGGAATAAGGCCCGGTTTATGCTTCATTCTTTTTTCTTGCATTTCTTTTGAATAAAGGCTAAAATAGTGTTCACTCAATGGCCTAACGCCAACAATTTTCATATCTCCTTTAAAAAAATTGATAAGCATAGGCAATTCATCAAGCCAAAATTTGCGCATAAATCTCCCTGCCGTGGTAATCCTGAAATCATGGTTAAATTTTCCACCTTCTTTGAGGTTAAACCTTTTGTATATATAATCTTGGAGATATTCCGAGTAAGGGTGCATAGTACGCATTTTAAAAACATAAAAATGCTTTCCATTCTTCCCCACCCTCCTAAGCTTAATAAGAGGCCCATACGTTGGATTGGGATCATAGACCGGTTCACCAATTTTGCGGACTGCAAAATACATCAAATGCTTGTTTATTTTTGTCTCTAAAACCTCAAAACCACACGAATATAATCTTCCAAGCGTTTCAGCTTTGGAAAGAACCCTGTTTTGACCACGGGTAAGAAAAAAATATATCTTTTTGGTTAATTGAAATTTAGGAAAAACCCGCTTAATTATATAATCAAAAAAATAATAAATGATATTAAGAACTATTGGATATTTTTTTAATATGCGCCTTTTCCTCATATTCTTGGTTTCCACGCACCCAATAAAAACACCATTTTTGTTGATCTTTGTATTAACTGCTTCAAAAAATTTGTTAATAAAACGTATATCATTTATCCTGTGTAGGTTTACCAAGTAATTAAAATGATTATCTGGATACTTAAGCACATTAAACCGTGTTGTAGTAGCAAGGATACTAAAACTATTTCTACTAAAGTTAATATATTTGCTAATGAAATTATAAACTCCTTCACTAGATTCTTCAATAATATAATCAGCTATTTTCGAAGAAACTTTTGTTTGGGCTGGAGTACTTGGCTTTTTGTAAGCTGTAACAGTTTCATGCTCTGCAACTTCTACTTCGTCATAAGCAAGTTTCCTGGCCTCTTCTTTGTTAAAAAGTTCATCACTATGGATTTTTTTTGAATGAGTAACTTGTTTATATGCAATAAAAAACAACCATTCGAGTGTGCTTCCAAAAAGCAATGTACCAAATAACACAAAGCGTGATAATGAAAGAAGCCTAAACGCATATAAAACCAACATAGCCACTCCTGCTATGATGATATTAATTTTCGCTATTTGCAAGGTAATACTCCTATCATCATTTTGACTTCCAAGGTGATATTTCTTAAAGCCCAATGATATAATTATCCATAGAAAAAACAGTATAGATAAGGAGATTGGATTATCAACAACATAATATATATTGGCATCTGGTTTAAAATAGATAGCCAACAATATTGCAACAATAACGAATACAATGCCTAATACTATTTTAAAAAAAATATTCCTCACAATGCTCATTAAAAAAGGGTCAACTTAATTCAATATTTCCGAACACAAATATAAAAGATAAAAACCAATACACTAAAAAAAATAAGATTAAATAATCAATAATTTAGATATATAAAAAAATAATCAACTTAAATTCACTTCACTAATCGAAAAAACTATGAATATTTTTTATTGCATCTTCAGTTCTCTGGAAAACATTGCCTTTAATCACCTTATATGGAAACCCGTAACCTTCCAACTCTTCTTTAAACCAATTAAAGAAAAATTCTCGTTCCCCAGGGTTTTCTCTAAAAGGGTCATCCTCCCATGGAATATCAATATAACACAGCAAGTAGAGATCATACACATGGGTTTTTATGGACTCCAATATCCAGTTTGGGCAAGAATTATACTTGTAAGTACTCCATATTTTCATGTTAATCAACTCTGTATCACAAAAAAGGTATTTATTGGCTTTTAATGATAATTCCTTTTCTCTTTCTACTTGTCCTTGAGCAATTTTAAGAATATCATCCTTGTTATAAGGCCTATCCAAACCGGCTAAGTAATCACGTGAATACTCGGGAACCCATTGGGTATTGAAATAATTGGCCAATAATTCTGAAAGTGTAGATTTCCCTGTAGATTCAGGGCCAGTTATTGCGATTTTATACATGTTCTTTCTCCTGTTTCTTGTAATCCTTTAACCAATTAAAGTAAGCGTAAGCAGCAATAGCCATAAGGATAAAATAAAATATTGTTGTGGGATATAGTTCCTTGTATAGATAGACACCCACGCAGACCAAATTAGTCCCCACCCAAACAATCCAATTTTCAAGAATTTTCTTGGCAGTCATCCATGTAGCCAACACACCAAGTGCTGTAGTAAGCCCATCCCAATAAGGAATAACAGAATCGGTGAAGTTCTCAAGAATAAAACCAAATAATAGCGTTGAAATTATTGCTAAAACAAATAAAGCAACACCAGTTTTTGACCCCATCCTCGATATTTTGAGTTCTTGATCTCCCTTACCCCCGAATTTCCACTGATACCATCCATAAACGCTCATCACAAGGTAGAAAAACTGCAACACGGAATCGCCATACAAACCGGCAGCCAGGAAAATATAGATATACATGGCCACATTAACAAATCCTACCGGCCAGCACCAGATATTTTGTTTATTGGCCAGTAAAACATAGGCAATACCCAAAAGAGAGCCAATAATTTCTATGTAATTCACAGCAATCCATTGGGTAGCGATCTGAAGCACTTCTAACATAACTTAATCGATTTTTGCTGCCTTGGCCTCGGCGTTGAGTATCTTCATCACAAACACCGTATCCCCGGCCTTGGTAAATGCTTCATAAACCTCCTTGGTGATGGTTTTCATGAGTTCATGATAATCACCGAAAACTTGGGTGCTCATTCCATTTACTTTCATTTCAAGCGCCGGATTGTTTTCTATTTGCTTGATAAAATCTATGATATGTTTTTCGTACTCCTTGTTTAAAGGATACATGCTTATTTCTATTGATGCTATCATAATTTTATATTGGTTTCTTGTTTCAGCTTTAACGATGCTAATGTGCATCAATCCCATGTTGCATAAGAATAAGGTGGTCTAATGTTTTAAAAATCTCGTGCATGTATTCGTTCACTGCTTTAACACTTCCAGGCAAGGTATACAATTGTGTTTTTCGATTCACACCTGCCACTCCACGGCTCAGGAGTGCATTGGGTTTTTGGCTACCGTATTTTACCCTTATGTTTTCCATAATGCCTGGAATCTCTTTTTCAATGAATGGCTTTACCACATCGGGTGTTATATCTTGCACACCAACACCGGTACCACCCGTAGTAATAATAACATCAAAATCATTATCGATAGAATCTTGAATCAAACTTTTAAGTTTTCCAGGATCATCAGGTATCAAATCATAAGAAATGCTTGTTTCCCTGTGGCTTTTTTTGTAATGCTCGTCCACTAATTGGATAATTCTTGGCCCGCTTTTATCTTCATACTCTCCCTGGCTTGCACGGTCACTTAATGTTATTACTTTAAATTTAAGGACTTTAGGTATGTATGTGAGTTCATCCCCGGGTTTCATTTTGCCGCCCTTAATTACCCTGGCAAAAATACCTTCCTTGGGCATCACGCAATTGCCAACTTCACGGTAAATAGCGCAGCTATCACCATGGCATTTTTTCCCTATTTGCGTTACTTCCAACTCAATTTCTTCTGAAACAAACCGATCTAAAGGCAATGTTTTGTAAAGCTCAAGCCCCTTGGTGGTAATATTTTCAGCAAATTCGCCAAAATTGATCTTCCTGTTGGCGAGTTTCTCAAATTTATGTACGCTTTCTTCTGCCAGTAGACTCACCTGCCTGTGCCATTTGCCAGAGTGCGCATCATTCTTAATACCGTTTTCGTACAACTCAATATAAGGTACAGGTTTCTTGATTACACCTTTTTTTTCTGAGATATTAACTGATGTTATATGTATCTTAATTTCTTTATTCATTGGTCTATTATTTCTTTGATTTTTCAACTAAGTGGATGTTTTCCATAACCATAGTTTTATCAATGGCTTTGCACATATCGTAAATGGCAAGCAGGGTGATATGAACCGCTGTTAATGCTTCCATTTCTATCCCTGTCTGGCCTGTGCATTTGGCATAAGAAGTAACCTGGACTCCTTCCTTTGTGATGGTAGTTTCCACATCAATTTTGCTGATCTGCAATGGATGGCATAACGGGATCAAGGAGGATGTTTGCTTCCCTCCTTGTATACCGGCAATTTTGGCTACCGTGAGCACATCACCTTTTTTCATGGTGTTCTGCTGGATTTGCTTGATGGTTTCTGTTTGTAAGCGGATAAAACCTTCTGCCTTAGCTGTTCTTGTTTGCAATGGCTTATTGCCAACATCCACCATGTTGGCTTTGCCTTTTTCATCAACATGCGATAATTTTTTGGTCATTTTTAGCCTCCCACGTTATAAAATTGATTTTTTAAGCTGGTAGTGCCACTTTTCGGTTTGTTTTTTATGGCTTGAATAAATGCTTCTTCAATTCCTAATTCTCTTACATTATAGGCAATATCACTAAAAAGGCATGGCATAACATTCCCATTGGAAGTTAACCTGATACGGTTGCAGCGTTTGCAATCTCCACCTCTTCCGCCTTCAACAACGGAAAACTCTCCATGTTCAAGATCCATTTGGTGGATATAGCGCAATTCCAGGCCTTTTTCTTTAGCATATTTAGATACATCACGGGCATTTTTTTCATCCCTGGATTTTTTTATCACGCAATTTAGTTTTGCTGGTGTTAAACCTGCTTGTATGGCAGCATCAATCCCTTCAAACACTTTGTTCACATCTCCAGACCGTGTTATCCTTTGGTATTCACTTGGGTCAATTGCATCAAGGCTGATATTCACCCTGTTTAACCCGGCATCTGCCAATGGTTTAGCGTATTCATCAAGGAGGATTGCATTGGTGGTCATAGCAAAATCTTTAATGCCCTTAACTTTGGCTATCATTTCTACCAGGTTTACAATTCCTTTTCTTACTAAAGGCTCGCCGCCTGTCAGCCTTATTTTTGTTATACCAATGCTAACAGCATATTTAACTATATCTACGATTTCATCATAAGTTAAAATATCTTTATGACTGAGCAATTTGATACCTTCGGGAGGCATGCAATAAAAGCAGCGCAAATTGCACCGGTCTGTTACTGATATCCTTAGGTAATTGATTTCCCTGTTATAACAATCGAACATGAACAGGCCCTCCTTTTCTTATTTCTTTTTTCCCGGTTTCTATATAGGCAAGGCCGTCTGCATAACACATAGAATGAATATGCGCAGAACCGTGATACTCAACGGGCATTGCTTCATTATTTTCATTGATAAAAACCGGCATCCAGAATGTACGGACGGTTTTCTTCCTGGAATAATCAATACCCATTGGCATAACAACATCCCTGGGTTGGTATTGGTATCCCATGTATCGATAGATGAATGGTTTAACAAAAAGCTCAAAGATCACGAAAGACGAAACAGGATTCCCTGGCAACCCGAACACGAAGGTATTCTCTTTTCTTCCAAACACAGTTGGTTTGCCGGGCTTAATGGCCACTTCACTAAAAAGAATATCTACGCCATTTTCTTCCAAAGCGCCTGGTACAAAGTCATAATCGCCCATTGAAACGCCGCCTGTTAGCAATACTATGTTGTTGTTTTGCAAGGCTATATGAATTGCCTTTTTTGTTCCTTCCGGCGTATCTTCTATAATCCCAAAATAAGTGGCATCAATCCCAAGTTCTTTCAGTTGCGCTATTAGCTGTGAACCATTGCTGTTACGGATTTTTTTTCCACCCGGGTTATGGTGAGGTTCAACAATTTCATCGCCTGTGGTAAGCACAGCTACTTTAGGTTTTATAAACACTTCGGGCATTATACAACCAACCGAAGCTAAAACGGCAATGTGCTGCGGCTTAATTAACGTACCTTTTTTTAATGCAGCCTCGCCTTTCTTAAGGTCTTCCCCTTCCAAGGCAATGTTGTCGGCAGTTTTGTCGGCAGTGAACCTTATATGGTCATCACCAACCATTTCTGTTTGTTCAACCATAATAACGCAATCAGCGCCTTCAGGAACACTTGCCCCTGTCATAATGCGGGAACATTCGTTTTTGTTGATTGTGTTTTTCGGTTCATCGCCCGCTTTTATTGTTTCAATAATCTTCAATTCATTGAACAAGTCTCCTTTCCTGCAAGCAAATCCATCCATGGCCGATTTATTGAACGGCGGCATATCAACATCAGATAATACATCTTTAGCCAACACCCGGTTCAAAGACTGGTTGAGCATTACTTTTTCCGTAGAATATGCAAACTTGGAATTAAGAACTATATCTTGTGCATCAGTATATGATATCATAAGTCATTATTGTTGAAATATTGAATTGCAAATTTAGGCAAATTTCACTCTCCTTCAAAAAGATTTGGATCCCACATGCTTTTACTCCTTAAAAAGTGGACTTGTTTCTTTTAGCAAACGGGTTGTTGAGTTTGAAAGTTTGTAAAGTTTGTAAAGTTTGAAAGTGTTGGTGTAGCCTGCTTTTTCTTTAACTTTTTACTTTATAAACTTTATGAACTTTAAGAACTTTTTACTGTGATGAGTTTGAAAGTTTATAAAGTTTGTAAAGTTTGAAAGAAATGATGTAGCTTGCTGGTTCTAGGACGGGACAACCTGCTATTTGTTTCCTTCCACCGCTCACCCTTTGGTTCCTTGAAGGGATTCCAGCGCACAGCCAGTAAAATCACCTGAAATCAGGTACTTTATTGATGGCTAACTTAGCCATTCACTGAAATTTTAGTATCACAATACAATAATAATACACATTATTTAGTATTAGATTACAATAAAATTTTATATTAGTTGTAATCGATTACATTTTTTTGTATATTTACAAATAAAAACAACAGAAAATGGAATTGTATGAATCGAGCAGCAAGCTTATAAGACATGTTGATACAAAATTTAAAAGGTATTTGCTTTCAAGGATAGAGTGGAAGTCACGTTTAATTGAGGTAAAAGGAGCAAGAGGCGTTGGGAAAACAACATTAATGCTACAAAGGGCAAAAATACTGGAGATGGAGCAAAAGAATTCAACATTGTATATAAGCCTTGATGACCCATATTTTTATTCAAAATCTATTATAGAGACTGCTGAAGAGTTTTATAAAACAGGAGGTAAGCATTTGTTTATTGATGAAGTCCACAAATATCCATCAAAGCATAAAGGTTTTGACTGGTCTACCGAAATCAAAAACATTTACGACAAATACCCCGAATTACATGTAACTTATACAGGGTCTTCAATACTTAATATTTATAAAGGACAAGGTGACCTAAGCCGGAGAAAAGTATCTTACACCCTTCAAGGAATGTCTTTTCGGGAATATCTTATTTTTGGCAGCATATTGAATTTTCCCCAGCTAACCCTTGAAGAAATCCTATCCAACCACTGTGAAATTACATTGGATATAGCAAATAAGGTCAGGCCGATAAAACATTACAGGGATTATATAGAAACAGGATATTATCCATTTTACAAAGAAGCTCCTACGCATTATTTTGAAAGGCTGAAAAGTATTATTTCCGTAGTACTTGAACTGGATATCCCAGCTATAACTGATATATCATTTGAATCCACTGTTAAGATGAAAAAACTGCTTGCTGTAATCGCCAGTTCTGTTCCATTTGTCCCAAATTTAAGTAATTTGAAGAGCGAGCTATATATAACCGACCACAGAACATTGCTAAAATATATCAATTATCTTGAAAAAGCCGGGTTGGTCAATATACTGGCTAAAGAAGCGCATGGGAAACAATTGCTGAGAAAACCTGATAAACTGTATCTTGAGAATACAAATTTATTGCAGTGCTTTAATATAGCGGAACCTTCCAAAGGCACTTTAAGAGAAACCTTCTTCATGAACCAGTTCAGCGAATCGAGTCAACTTACCTTCCCGGCAAAAGGCGATTTTTTGGTAAATAATGAATTCGTGATAGAGATTGGTGGCAAAAACAAAACAGCCAAGCAATTAAAGGGTATTGACAGTGCCTATTTTGCCCTGGATGATATTGAAACCGGTTATGCAAACAGAATTCCTTTATGGTTATTTGGGTTTATGTATTGATGTCAATATCAATACGAGCATAGTCGCCCGATGAATCGATAGCAAACGGGTTGTTGAGTTTGAAAGTTTATAAAGTTTGAAAAGTTTGAAAGAAATGGTGTAGCTTGCTGGTTCTAGGACGGGACAACCTGCTATTTGTTTCCTTCCACCGCTCACCCTTTTTTCCCTGCTATGCTTTGCTAAAGCTATGCGACAGCGAAGAAGGGATTCCGGCGCACCACCTGTGAAATTTTCTTAAAGCCTTACAGGCTTTTGGGCTTGCCTGTTTTTCTTGCCCAGGGTGCCGCCCTGGGCTTTGATGTCAAAGCCTTACAGGCTTTTTGGGATTTTCTTTCCTTCATCGATAATTTTTGATTGCGCTGCATTTTTTTCCTATCAATATAGGCAATAGAGAAAAGCCCTGTAAGGGCGCAACAACAAAGCCCTGGGCGCAGCCCGGGGAATAGATAAAAAGAAAATACACCCCGCCGACCTGGTGTTGTAATTTTGTTGTACACAATTTGCATAGGCGGGAATTGTATTCAGTTAGCAACATGTGTTCACCATACTCACCCGGTGAATTGCTAATAAACCGCTCCTCACATGTGAAATTTTTATTGCATTGGCTTGATATTCACCGGGTGACTTTTAATAAAGTGTTGGCATAGCTTGCTTTTTTTCAACTTTATACTTTATAAACTTTATGAACTTTTTACTGTTACGGGCTGAATGTTCCGCCGATGCTAACGGTTTACAACAAATAAACAATCACAGTTCGGCGGTGTGCATCTCATGGAACTTTTACCCTGACGCCCTGGGCTACCAAAATATCGACCCTGGCGGGGCTTTGGGCGTTGTAGTATGCCTGAAATCTTAATTTGAGCTTACCGGTATTACCAATTAGAGGGGAAATACATCCCTTGATTTGGAATGAATCTGAACCTTCTGAATATTAGAGCCGCAATACGGATGTTAAAAATCCCAGGCAAGCCAAAAGCCCTGTTAAGGGCGAAATTTTGGTAGAAACATATGTAGAAAGACAAACTCCCGCCGAGTTGCAAATGTGTTTTTATTGCGGGTAGTTTACATCGGCGGGAACGGCAAGCAGGTGGATTGAAGTTTGTAAAGTTTGAAAGTGGTGGTATAACTTGCTTTTTCTTTAACTTTATACTTTAAGAACTTTTTACTGTGATGAGTTTGAAAGTTGGAAAGTTTGTAAAGTTTGAAAGAAATGGTGTAGCCTGCTTTTTCTTTAACTTTATACTTTATAAACTTTATGAACTTTTTACTGTTACGGGCTGCATGTTCCGCCGATGCTAACGTTTTACAATAAATAAACAATCGCAGATCGGCGGTGGGCATATTGTGGAACTTATACCCAGGGCTGGCGCCCTGGGCTACCAAGATGCCGCCCCTGGCGGGGCTTTGGGCGTTGAAGTTATGCCGGGGAATTTGCATTAACAAGGGCTACGCTCCAAGCGACACCCTTGCCGGCTTCTTCATGCGCCAATCCTGGTTACCCGTATTACCGCTTGGAGCGGTAATACGCATGTTAAAAATTTCAGACAGACCAAAAGCCCTGTTAAGGGCGAAATTTTGGTAGAAATATAACAAAAAAGACAAACTCCCGCCGAGTTGCAAATGTGTTTTTATTGCAGGTAGTTTACATCGGCGGGAATGGCAAGCAGGTGGATTGAAGTTTGTAAAGTTTGAAAGTGGTGGTATAACTTGCTTTTTCTTTAACTTTATACTTTATGAACTTTAAGAACTTTTTACTGTGATGAGTTTGAAAGTTTATAAAGTTTGTAAAGTTTGAAAGAAATGGTGTAGCTTGCTGGTTCTAGGACGAGACA
>CAZJDA010000061.1:0-26878 GCA_964544705.1 uncultured Bacteroidales bacterium | reverse complement strand
TAGATGGAATTTTGGTAGAAATTGAAAGAATGAAAAATACCTTCCGTCGATCTGGCGACTTGTTTTCTTGTAGGTAGCTTGCATCGGCGGGAATCGTGGTGTGGGTTATTGATGTATGAATGAGCCAGCGGTTGTTTGGGTGCGTTTCCCGGTTTTTGCAAAAATGTTGTGTTGTATTATATGCAACTCTTATAATATTGTTGGTTTCTTGTTATGGCAATATCTGCAAACCATTAACCTCCAAATGGTTACTGGTTTATGTTGCAAAACGAAATTTAGAAACCGCACAATTATTTATCCTTCTTTTGTAAATATTTGTTAGCCAAGAACAATACCAGGAACATTAAAGAAGAATTTACTGACAAAAGCCCTAAATAGCTCATAGTATTTAATGCAAAATAAGTTTTGATAATTATTCCAAGTCCACCGGAAAATGCAAGAGCGAAAGCAATAGCAAAAACATAATTCCATATTTTCCCCCTATAGGATATGAACCTCATGGCAATTAATGCAAAAACAGGAATCATTAATGCGTTCAATGCCGGACTTTTATACTGTTTTTCTGCTTCAATACCAATAGGATCATAAAAAACTATAGTAATGCTTGTTAATGCAACAATAAATAAAACCAAGTAGATAATTGATTTACGATTTTTCATGATTTTTATTTCTTTTAAAATATTCAACGACCTGTTATTAAAAATCTATTTTCTATTACATGATAACCATGCGGTATATGCTTTTTCGCTATTGAAATAATGGCATTAAAAACTACCTGTTTATTTCATAATTATACTATTTGAAGTATGAATCCCCTATTGTTATTGCCCAATTTTCATCATAAAAATAAACCCATTCTTTTTCTTTATCAATTTTACTTTTTTCGTTGGAGTTATAAAAAGTCCAATTTTGAAAAATGTGTTGTAATTTTGCTTTATCTTGCACGTATAAGATTCTTGCATCCCTCAGTTTTCTATCCCTATAAGGATACAGGTGAAAAATATAAAAATTGTCTTTTATAAATCCAATGCGGGTTGTAATATCATCAAGGGAAGAATTCCAAACCAATACCATATCATTTTCTGTAATATCCAAGTGATGCACATGTAAAATATCCACATTATTTAAAGGATATTGCTCAAAACTAAAATAATCTGTTGAACTTGACCAATCAAACCTATATACATGTAAAGTATCTTTTGCAAATTTATTTACCCAGTTTTTTACCATGTTCAATTCATCTTTATACTCGTTTATTATTTCTTCTCCTTTATTAATTAGGCCTTCAGTGCTATAGGTATCGCATGATTGAATAAAAATTACTATGCTGGAATATAGCAAAAACAATTGAATTTTATGCACTGTTGATTGTAATCGTTTCATAACCAGGTATTTTTATAGTTTAAATTAATATACTTGTCCAGGATCATCAAGCCTATTCTTTTCGTTATTTGCATCTTTACTAACCGCAGTTTGGGAATGAATAAGTGACTTACCTTTTTCTTTAGCTAACACTATAGCTGCACCAAAGGATTTTTCTTCTCCATTAGCTGAAGTAACTTTAACCATTAGAGCTAGAGAAGATTCCCCAGCTTTTTCCCAGTTATACATTACTGATCCATTAACTTTCTTAGCATAGTCATTGGCATCAATAAAAGTGTTTTCCAAAGCTCCAAGATCATTAAAATTTGTTGCAAAAACAAAGCTCTCCGTTCCAATTGAAGCTTGGAAAGCGGCTACTCCAATACCTAGCACCGCTCCAAAACTTTTATCACCTACAGAAAAACCTCCACCAAAAATACTATTATATTGAGCAGCCATTTCAAAATCTTTTGAATTCCCTCCTAACTCAGTTATGTCATTTTTGTTATGCAGTTTAAAATTTCCATTAAGAGAAAAACCCGCGCCCATTGCATAATTACCTTCCTCAACGCCTTTATTCGATGGACCACCAAAAACAGAAGCAGCATCATAAAACATCCCACTACTATATTTAATTCCAAAATTACCTTTATTGTCAAATAACAAACTCCTGGATACGGTACCACCGACACCTCCAAATGCACCGGTTCCGGCTGCTATTGTGCCAGTAAAGCCTTCCTTAACAACTCTACCAGTAATCCTTGCCTAAAGTATTTTAGGAGCAAAAGATAATTTTATAAAATTAACTATTGGCCCTTCTCCATTATAATCTACCAATAAAACGGGGTTATTAGCAGCGTAAGCATATGGAGTCTGTAAATCAAAATTTTCAGCTACCGGGTCAATTGTATGGAACCTACCTAAAGCTGCGTCGTACATCCTTGCCCCATAATCATACCAATCCAGCCCAAATTCCTCTTGTTTTTCTTTGCCGTTGTAAAGGTAATTATTTTTTTGCCCGCTGGCAAAACTTATACTAAACCGATATTATAAAAATAGCATTAGTATAATGCCGAAGGATTAGCATGTTAAGAAAATTTATTTTCTGTTACATGCTAACCTCTCGGTATTAGCCCGCCCAATTCCAATCCAAAAGGATAGTAATGGTCTTCCTGGAGGAGCTCGGCTTGGTTACCTGCCGCCTTGAAACTTACACGGGTATTGCCCAGGTGGTCCTTTAAAAAATACTCGTATTGGTAACCTTCAGCGGTTTTTGTTATACGCCCCTCGTCGGTGAGGATGTATTGAAGCTCATGGTTGCCTGGATGGGAATCGTAAACAAAACCATTCATGTAATAAGTGTATTGGTTGCCAATGCCTTTTACAATTTTATCTCCCGCGGCAGTGTAATAGTAATCAAGCGCTCCACCGGCAAATGTAATGGTTTGGGGTAAGTTTAAATGATTATACGTGAGCTGCATTTCCTTGTTGTTGTCCGTGTTCATGTTGCCATTGGCATCGTAAAGATAATCATTGGTTGGGGCAGGGCCGATGGTTTTTTTCTTAAGGCCCAGTTCCTTGTCAGAGTCTTCGCCTAAGTTTATTAAACGGTTACCGTTATAAAAATAATTTAAATCATCAACCAGGCCATAGCCTGACCTAGTTTCACCATAATCGCCTTCTCCCGGTATCATTCCATTTCGTTTTAGGCTTAAGATATTACCGTTGGCATCATAACCCAGGTCAAAAACGCGGTAATGGTTGTTTTGGAGCCAAGCTGAACCTTCTTTCTCGGCATAATCGGCTTGGAGCAGCCTGTTTACATTGTCATAATGATAGGTATATACTCTTTGCCCAGGGTTTTTGTCACTTTCCCAAAGCATGGCCGAGATATTGCCGTTATAAAGGGCATCGCCGCCCAGTGAAGATAGCCCAACAGTGTTGTTGTATCGCAATTCCATGCCAAAGAGGTCGTTATCATTGCTTTGCGAAAGGCTGGGCTCATTAACGCGGGTAAGCCAACCACGAATATTATAATCATAATCAACAGATTGAAGAAAATTTTCGCCATTATCCTCGGAATGTAAGTTTTTTTCTATCATTTCTCCAAGTTCGTTATAATGGTTTTCTGCCATAAGTACTTCTTCTTGACTGTTTACTTGGTGATAAACCTTGGTAGGCCTACCTGCATGGTCATACTCGTATCGTTTGTTGATGGTAGTGCTTTGGTTGTTTTTCAAAAAGGTGAAAACCGTTTGGTCTTTCAATGCTTTGCCAACAAAATCATATTCAGTGGTAACGGTTTGTTCATAAGTAGGGTGCATGAGAAGTTCCCCAGATATCCTGTTATCCCCTGGCTTTACAACAGCTCGGCGAAAATTGCACCTCCGTTCAAATATAAGAGAAACTTGTAACTTTATCCTGTGTAATTTAATACAATTAAAAATAAGTTATCCATGAAAAATACATCAAGTTAATATCCGAAACCGACTGTTTTACCTATTGTAATGCTATCGCTCCTATCAACCCAGTTTACGAGTTGAAATAATAAAAAGTATAGCTTGTCATGTTCTATTTTTTGATAGCCAATTGACATTAGATTATTTTTAAAAAATGTAGCCTTTATTATTCATCCATCAAAGATATTTTTTTTAAATTTGTATAAAATGAAAGCAAAATGGAAACACTTGATCTGAATAAATTGCCTGAACATGCCAAACATGAGATCATTGATTTTTATGAATTCTTGCTTGCAAAGCATACTAAAACCAATGATAAAAAAAGGCGCCCCTATGCATTAGCAAAAAATGATTTCGATGTCCCAGGAGACTTTAACAAACCATTACCTCCAGAATACTTAAAATATTTCAATCAATAGTTGCATGGAATATATTATTGATACACATGTTTTCCTTTGGTATATTACAGGGGATAAAAATCTAGAAGCAAAAAGCAAGGATATAATCTCAAACCTTAATAATAGCATCTTTTTAAGTGTTGCATCGATTTGGGAATGTATTATAAAGCAAAAATTAGGAAAAATTAAACTGCCAGATAATGTAGCTGAATATTTAATTTTAAAAAGAATTGAACATGAAGTTGAGTCTTTACCTATAAATGAAAAGACTATGAATCAGCTTGCAAAACTACCAAGTATTCATAAAGACCCTTTTGATAGGATTATTATTTGCCAAGCATTAGAAATGAATTGCAAAATTATTACCAAAGATTCAATAATGAAGCAATATCCATTTCCTATTTTTTGATACAGGATTTTTATTTATGGGTTTGGCAAAATGAATCCCAGTTAAATACTCATCTTGGCGAAGATTTCATCTTTCGTGAAATATAAAAGAAATTATTAACTTCATTTTAGGTCATTATTTTGCTCTATCAAATTATCATTTATGGGTTGTTTACTCCGGCCATTCCTAAATTTTTTGCATCTAGTTTTATAACTATAACGTTTGAAGGATGGGGTAGTAGCTGACTTATTAAAAAACCTGGAAGGTTCCATGTTTTTAGCAACAGGTGAAATAAAGCAAACTACGCCGATCTGTGGAATCGTGGTGTGGGTTATTGATGAATGAATGAGCCTGCGGTTGTTTGGGTGCGGTTCCCGGTTTTTTATGGAAATGTTGTGTTGTATTATATGCAACTCTTATAATATTGTTGGTTTCTTGTTATGGCAATATCTGCAAACCATTAACCTCCAAATGGTTACTGGTTTATGTTGCAAAACGAAATTTAGAAACCGCACAATTATTTATCCTTCTTTTGTAAATATTTGTTAGCCAAGAACAATACCAGGAACATTAAAGAAGAATTTACTGACAAAAGCCCTAAATAGCTCATAGTATTTAATGCAAAATAAGTTTTGATAATTATTCCAAGTCCACCGGAAAATGCAAGAGCGAAAGCAATAGCAAAAACATAATTCCATATTTTCCCCCTATAGGATATGAACCTCATGGCAATTAATGCAAAAACAGGAATCATTAATGCGTTCAATGCCGGACTTTTATACTGTTTTTCTGCTGCAATACCAATAGGATCATAAAAAACTATTGTAATGCTTGTTAAGGCAACAATAAATAAAACCAAGTAGATAATAAATTTACGATTTTTCATGATTTTTATTTCTTTTAAGATATTCAACGACCTGTAATTAAAAATTTATTTCCTATTACATGATAACCATGCGGTATATGCTTTTTCGCTATTGAATTAATGGCATTAAAAATTACCTGTTTATTTCATAATTATGCTATTTGAAGTATGACTCCCCTATTGTTATTGCCCATTTTTCATCATAAAAATAGACCCATTCTTTTTCGTTATCAATTTTACTTTTTTCGTTGGGGTTATAAAAAGCCCAATTTTGAAAAATGTGTTGTAATTTTGCTTTATCCTGCACGTATAAGATTCTCGCATCCCTCAGTTTTCTATCCCTATAAGGATACAGGTGAAAAATATAAAAATTGTCTTTTATAAATCCAATGCGGGTTGTAATATCATCAAGGGAAGAATTCCAAACCAATACCATATCATTTTCTGTAATATCCAAGTGATGCACATGTAAAATATCCACATTATTTAAAGGATATTGCTCAAAACTAAAATAATCTGTTGAACTTGACCAATCAAACCTATATACATGTAAAGTATCTTTTGCAAATTTATTTGCCCAGTTTTTTACCATGTGCAATTCATCTTTATACTCGTATATTATTTCTTCTCCTTTATTAATTTTAGCTAACACTATAGCTGCACCAAAGGGTTTTTCTTCTCCATTAGCTGAAGTAACTTTAACCATTAGAGCTAGAGAAGATTCTCCAGCTTTTTCCCAGTTATACATTACTGATCCATTAACTTTCTTAGCATAGTCATTGGCATCAATAAAAGTGTTTTCCAAAGCTCCAAGATCATTAAAATTTGTTGCAAAAACAAAGCTCTCCGTTCCAATTGAAGCTTGGAAAGCGGCTACTCCAATACCTAGCACCGCTCCAAAACTTTTATCACCTACAGAAAAACCTCCACCAAAAATACTATTATATTGAGCAGCCATTTCAAAATCTTTTGAATTCCCTCCTAACTCAGTTATGTCATTTTTGTTATGCAGTTTAAAATTTCCATTAAGAGAAAAACCCGCGCCCATTGCATAATTACCTTCCTCAACAACTCTACCAGTAATCCTTGCCAAAAGTATTTTAGGAGCAAAAGATAATTTTATTGAACTTACCTTCTTCCTCAACTATACGCCCTTCTTGGGTTAGGATATAAGATAAAGGGTTGTTCTTGAACATAAGTTTTTTTCGAGCTAAGTTAATTTAACTATTCATATACATAAAAAACAAGTAGCTGAGGATCTTACTAGCAAGTCCCAGGACAAAGTTTAAAATACAATTTGATGAAACAACTTGAATTTTTTATATTTGCATCCTGGAAATATGCCACATATGAGTTCTTGTTCGTAGATTATTTGTTATTCGATATGGATAAATTCATTGAAAAAAAGAGAATATGGGAACAACAAATTTAAATATAAACTTGCACTTGGATTTTGAGCAAATTATTGAGATAGTGAAACAATTACCTTATGAAGAAAAGCTAAAGCTTGGGAAATATTTGCAAAAAGAGGCCAAACAAAAACAGGGAAATGATAAGATAGTAACCCATATTGCCAGCGAAAATGTATTAGCCAAAGATTGGCTATCACCTGAAGAAGATGAGGCATGGAAAGATTTATAAAAGGCGACATTGTTGTACTTCCATTTCCATATTCTGACCTGTCCAGTACTAAGAAAAGGCCAGCAATGGTACTGGCAGACTTAGAAGGTGAAGATATAATACTTTGCCAAGTTACAAGCCAGAATACCAGGGATCAGTATTCTATTGCATTAAGTAATTCGGATTTTGAAACAGGATCACTAAATAAACCAAGCAATATTAGGCCAAACAGGTTGTTTACTGCCGAAAAAAGTATAATATTGAGGAAAGTTGGAACAATTAAGCGAGGATTGTTTGAAACGGTAGTTAGCAGATTATTCAAGATCATAAGGTACTGAAAGTATTATCATTGGTATACTATACCTTCATATGGTTTAATATTTTCAAACCACATAAGGCGTCCACCTAAGATTGCGTAAAAAATCACATACTAAAGAGGTTTTAACATTTTACAATCGATTTAACTTCATGGTTTTAAGAGGTTGTGGAATTGCAATCAATCCTGGGTTTTTATGCTGATATAGTGCATGGTATTCTAATAGTAGAAATATATAGAACAAAGAGTATCTCCGCAGATCTGTCAGATTGTTTTCTTGCATGTGGTCTGCATCGGCGGGAATTGTGGTGTGGATTATTGATGAATGACTGAACCGGCGATGTTTGGATGCGTTTCCCGGTTTTTTATGGAAATGTTGTGTTGTTTTATATGCAACTCTTATAATATTGTTGGTTTCTTGTTAAGGCAATATATCTGAAAACCAGCAACCACCTTGCGGTTACTGGTTTATGTTGCAAAACGAAATTTGGAAACCGAACAATTATTTATCCTTCTTTTGTAAATACTTATTAGCCAAGAACAATACCAGGAACATTAAAGAAGAATATGATTGAATGTTTAATATTTAACCATATTCATTAAACAAATCTTTAGTTTCGTTGTTCTACTCAAAACAAAAATATAATGCTTATGAAACTTCTAACAATAATTTTAACAATCGTATTGCTTCTTTTCATTGTACAAATCGTTATGGCGATCTCAATAGGAAAAACAGAACAGCAGAAATACGCAGTGATACAAAAAGACGGTAAATTTGAAGTAAGAAAATATCCAGCAGCTATATTGGCATCTGTTAAATTAAGTGGTAGCTATGATGATGTATCCACACGTGGTTTTAAGACCTTAGCCAATTACATATTTGGAGGGAATAACGAGGAGATGAAAATAAAAATGACAGCTCCCGTAAGGATGGAACTTGGTGATACTACAACCATGAGCTTTGTAATGCCTTCACAATATGCTATGGAAGATCTTCCTCAACCTAAATCAGGAAACATTCAATTAATCCGCTCAGGAGAAGTTACTACTGCGTCTTTAAAATTTGGAGGTTATGCCAATGATAAACGAATACAAAGGAAAATTGAAAATTTAAAAAGCATTTTAGACGAAAAAGGAATTGAGCATTGCGGAGACTTTCAATTTCTTGGATATAACCCGCCATTTCAAGTTATAGGCAGGCGTAATGAAGTAATGGTTACGATTAATAAAGGTTACTATACAAATGATAATAAACAAGATTAATTAGTTTTTAGTATAGTTTACAAAGGAAAAAAAAGCACGGCAACCAACCGTGCTTTTGTAAACTAAGGAAACCACTCTGCTACAAACTAATACAGAAAACCATGTGTACTTGTTCTAATTCAGGGTTTATGATGAATGAACCAGAAACAGGCAATTTATAGTGTTGGCTAATTTTTATATTCTTTTCTGCTGTAATACCCAAGTTACAAATATTAAAATTACCATCGGTGGTATACATTTCATTGCCGGCACCGGCAAAAACCTCGAAATTTTTATGCTTATAACCTATTTCTCCATATAAGTCATCTGCGGCATTGTAGAACATATAGTTGGCAGAAAACCTAAAGCGGCCAATTTCGTAATTGACATTGGCCTCCGGGAAATGCGAATTTTCAAAATCAAAATAATTCCCTGCTCTTTGCGGCTCAATGATCAATTGGGATGTATCCGGCAAATCTTTAATGATCATTAATTTTTCTACAGGAAAATAATAATCAGAAATTCCTAAAGAAAGCCCAAAGTCAAAATTGTATGCCAGGTAAATATCAGTTTCCATCCCCCCGGTGTTTGAGCTAATACTTTGACTTCCCCAAGCTCCGATGGTGAGTTTTTTATACTTTGCTTCCAGCGTAGGTTGAATAGCCGGGGCATTACCAAAGTCAATACCTCTCCATACATACCTGCTTACAAGATCGGCCCCGGCAGACACTTCGATTTTTGCTGAATCTTGTGCTTGCGTGCTAAATGTAATTATCATGAAAACAACGATTAAAGCATATCTATACATATTTTTCATTACAGGTTCCTTTTTTGTTTTAGAAACTTTCAAATTCATCATCCTTTTTGTCTTTTTTTCCCATATCCAAGTTAAATCCTTGTCCTTGCCCATTTCCAGCATTTCTAGCATTTCCGGCATTTTTTTCTTGTGGCTTAACAGGCTTCTGCTTCGGCTGTTCTTGCTGTTGTTCAAAACGATTTTTCGATTGATTCTCTGCCCTTTTTCGTCCTTTTGCTTCAAATTTCCTGCTTTCCTTTCCAATATTAAAGAATGAGATCAACTCCCTCAGTTGTTCGGCCTGGCCTGATAACTCTTCTGAGCTTGAAGCCATTTCCTCGGCAGAAGCCGCATTTTGTTGCGTGACTTGGTTCAATTGTTGTATGGCGTTATTTACTTGGTCGGCGCCGGACTTTTGTTCGTTACTGGCAGAGCTTACCTCTTGTACGAGCTTGGCTGTTTTGTCTATGTTAGGTGCAATTTCTTCAAGAAGTTTGCCTGATTTTTCGGCAATATCAACGCTACCTTTTGATAGCTCATCAATTTCATTGGCTGATACCTGGCTCCTTTCTGCAAGCTTCCTTACTTCAGCAGCTACTACGGCAAAACCTTTTCCATGTTCACCTGCCCTGGCGGCTTCTACTGCTGCGTTAAGCGCCAAAATATTGGTTTGCCTTGCAATCTCTCCAATGATCTTAATTTTATCGGCTATTTGTTTCATAGATTCTACGGTTCTATTAACCGATGATGAACCTTCTTTGATGTCATCAGCCGCTTTCAAGGCTAATTTTTCGGTTTGATTGGCATTGTCAGTATTCTGATCAATATTAGAAGCCATTTCTTCCATTGAAGATGAAACCTCTTCGGCAGAAGAAGCCTGCTCATTAGCTCCTTGAGACATTTCCTGTGATGTAGAACTCATTTCCTCGCTGGCTGAGGCTATAGAATCGGAACCTGTCATAATGTTCTCAGTTATTTCTCTTAGTTTGGCCACCATATTCCGCAGCGTATCCGCCAAAACTCCTATCTCATCTTTTTGTTTTACATCAACAGTCGTCGTAAGGTCTCCATCAGCTACTTTTTGAGCAAAAGCTACTGCTTTGTTGATAGGGTTGGCAAAAGACCGTGCAATTAAAATGGCAATAATGATGATAACAACAATCATAATACCGCTTATCATAAGTACCACATTGGCAAGATTATTAACCGGCTGCATAATTTCTGCTTCATCAATTTCGGCCATCAATGCCCAAGTAACACCCCCAAACTTCACAGGAGTATAAGAAGATAGCACAGGATTACCATTATAATCTATAATAATTTTTGTATCGGTATTACCGGCTAATGCTTCCTGCACTCCTACCGTATTAACACCATTTTTTTCAACAGTACCTGCAAAAGATGCTTCTACTGAATGTCCTTCCGGGTCTAAATAAGAATCAGAGCGCATTCTTTTGTCGGGACCAACAAGGTATGTTTCGCCGGTTTCTCCCATTCCGCTGCGTTCTTGCATAATACTGTTAATTGCTTCTAGTGAAATTTGATAAATCAATACGCCTATTTGTTTACCTTCATTATCCTTGATAGGCCCGGAAACAAATGATGCTGGCTCATTAGATATATCATACCAAGCAAAATCGGTTAATGCATACTCATTCTTTCCTTTATTAAAAGCTTCTGCTAAAGGTGAATTAGATAGCGCCCCTGTAACAAGATTTTTACCAAGGTCTGCTTCTTTTGCTACAGTAAAGGCAACATCACCATCATTTGAAACAAAAAACATGTCATAATACCCATATTCATTTACATAGGTTTCCAATTTAGGCCCATGTGCCCTTTCCCATTTTTGATAGATATCGCTTTGCATTCCACTGGTGTCAAAGGCTGATATAAAACGTTGAGCTGCCATTTGAACGGCGGTATTAAAAGAATATACTTTAATATCTGCAATCCGCTCTTCAAAGAAACTATTTATTTGGTTTTTCTTTATATCTCGCACAGCTTTTAATTGCGACTCGGCGCTCGTTTTAAGTGCATTGCTTGATTGATTAAAAGAAAATAATCCAATTACAGCTATTGATACTATACCAATTGACAGCATAACAGTGATGAGTTTTGTTGAGATTTTGAAATTTTTCCAGTTCATAACAATAATTTTTAAATTTTACATTAAACACCAAATTTATTACAATAAACTGCCATTTTAAGTAGTATATTTACCCAATAGCCGGTAATTGATCTGCTTATTATGTATCAATTCGTGCTGTATTTATACGTAATATTATGTGTATTTTTACACTTATAGTTTTCAATATCTTTAAAAGTCCTATACAGCAACTATTATTAAATTCCAGTATAGCAATGAAAAGTGAGGATTATGATTAAATCACTAAGTATTTTTACTTAGGAAATAGACATGGATTTTTTTATTATCGAATAAAATGAATACCTTTGTTATTCATGTCACCATCAATGTATTGAACATTTTTAACTATTAATATGGATCTTCGTTGTGATTATTTGAATTGTGAGAACTGTTTATTTAATGATATACATGCTCTCAATCTAAGCGTGGAAGAAAAGGTGAACCTTAACCAGAACAAAACAGAAGTCATTTTCAGGCAAGGAGAGAATATTGTGAAGCAAGGGGTGTTCACCTCTGATGTTTATTTTGTAAAAGAGGGTATCATTAAATTATATATAGAAAATGCCAATGGTAAAGATTTGATTTTAAAACTCGTGGAACCGGGCAATTACATTGGGCTGCCTACAGTTGACCCTGGCCAATATTACGGTTTTTCTGCCCAGGCCGTAAAAAACAGCATTGTCTGTGTAATAAGGAACGAGGCTTTGAACAATATTGCTGATAGCAATCACAACTTTTGCCGCCATATTAACGGTTGGCTGATCAATGATTATCAATACCTATATCATAAAATCTCGAGCATAGCTATTAAGCAGATGAACGGGAGGCTTGCAGAAACCCTGCTCTATTTAGCAGAAGAGAAATTCAGCAAAGAAAACATTTATGAATATATTACACGTAGGGACATTGCTGATTTATCGGGGATGTCACTGGAAAGCATGAACAAGCTTTTAAACGAGTTCAGGTTGAAGTCTTTAATAGAATCAGACGGCAAGGCAATCAAAATAAAAGACAGGGATACATTGATGAAGATTGGTAAATATGGTTAACTCATCCCTGGAAAAGGTATTGCCAAAACCAACATGCAAATTTTAATCCTACCCAGCCCTTTCTTTATGGAATTTGATAAGCCCTTCTATAGGCTCTTGTTCAATTTTTGATATTTTAAGCCCTTTTGCTTCTGATACTTCGTGTAGAATATCTTTGAAGTGAAAAGATACTGACCCGGTAAACCGTACCGGCAAATGTTTATAATCTGTGTATTTGCATATATGGTTGTTGAAAAATTCGCCAAAACAGTATTTTACAATGTTTCGTATAAATTCGTGCTCTTGGTTCTCGTTAATAAACTCGGCAAAGGATGCCATGAATTTATTGGGACGTTGTTCACGGTTTATCCTGTATATAATTTCATCGCGCCTTTCACGGTATTTTGATTCGAATTTCTCGTGAAGTTCTTTGGGCAATTCTTTTCTTACATAATGCCTTAGTATAATTTTTCCCAAATGCGCACCACCACCTTCATCTCCTAAAATATACCCACCAGAAAAGATATTATTTTCAATTTTATCACCATCGTAAAGACAAGAATTTGAGCCGGTACCAAGAATACAAGCTATACCTTTTCTATCTCCAAAAAGCGATCTCGCTGCTCCAAGTATATCACTCTCAACTTCCATACTTGAGAGCCCAAATACTTCTCCTAACATATTTTCAATTATTTCTACATTCTGGGCAGACATTAACCCTGCTCCATAAAAATATACATTCTCAACAAGTTCGTGATTGATGAAAGGTAATACCTCTAACTGGATTATGTCTCGAATCTCCTTTTCGCTATGAAAATAGGGGTTGATTCCTGGTGTTTTTACTGTTTTGGGTGCGCGAATACCGTCAATTTGTGCCCAATCGGCAGATGTTGAACCGCTATCTACGATAAGAATATTCTTCATTCGTTTATATTTTTTGGTAAAATTACAAAAATATTCTACCAGGGAAAAAAAATCTCTTATCAATACAAGGGCATGATGTCAAAACGTGATAATTTCCAGGTCGTTTGCAAGGGTGGTATTTGGAAAAACTTTTTTTGCCTCGTATAAAAAAGCATCCAGTTCTTTGTACCTGGCAGAAAAGTGGCCAATAACAAGCTGGCTAACTTTGGCTTTTTTAGCTATTGTAGCTGCCTGGAAAGCTGTAGAATGCATTTTCTCTTTTGCTGTTTGCTTCATTTCTTCGGTAAATGTGCTTTCATGAAATAATAGTTCCGTGCCCTCAATATATTGTATTATTTCTTCATCGTAAGCAGTATCTGAACAGTAAGCAAAAGAACTGGGAGGAGGCGGAGGTGTTGTTATATCCTCGTGCTTGTATAATTTACCGTCTTTATTAACAAAGTCCGAACCTTGCTTTATTTTATTGAACATCTCGATAGGAATTTCCTCTTTTGCTACAAAATCTTTCCTTATATTGGGCAAAGCTTGTTTTTCTTTGAATAAAAAACCACATGTCTCGATCCTGTGATTGAGGGGAAATGAATAAACCCATTGTTGATTATCTTCAAAAATGAGCCTCTTTTTATCATGAATCAAATTATGGAAATGCAGGGCAAAAGCAAGATGCATACCGGTAATGGATACTTGTTTTTCGATGATCTCTTTTAATGCAGGGAAGGTATAAATATGCAATTCATGTTCTCTTCCTAATAAATTAAGGGAAGAGATGAGCCCCATGAGGCCTAGGTAATGATCTCCATGTAAATGACTAATAAATATATGATTGATCTTTTGCATCCTCAATTTAAGCTGCCTGAGCCTTACCTGGGCTCCTTCTCCGCAGTCGATAAGGAAGAGTTTTTGATTGAACAACAACGCTTGTGCAGATGTAAACCTGCTTTTTGTAGGTATTGCCGAGCTACTTCCCAATATGTGGAGTTTATTTTCCAAACCAATAATAAAGTTTTTTAAAAGCAAAGTAATAAAAAATCCCGGAATAAAGTCCCGGGATTTTTTTTGTATTTCTAAGAATGAACCAATGGATCCAATCCTTATCACATGTGCAAACGGGTTTAAACGTTTGCTTGGAAGACCATACTATTCTTCTTTCTTTTCTTCTTTCTTTTCATCATTCTTCTCTTCTTTTTTTTCTTCTTCTTCCTTTTCACCTTCTTCTTCCTTGCTTTCAGCTTTTGGTTGCTCTTGTTCCGGAACTTCCGCTTTCTTAGCTTCCGCTTTAGGTTCTTCCTTTGGTTCTTCCTTATGTTCTTCTTTTTCTTTATTTTGAATTTCCTCTTTTGGAGCTTCCTCCTTTTCCACAGGTTCTTCTTCTTTCTTCACAGGTTCTTCTTTAGCTGCTGGTGCAGCTTGCTTTTTTGTAGTACCTGTTTCATCCATCTCGCTCCTGAGGTTAGCCAAAGCTTCTATATCTCCAAGGGTTGTTTTTTCTAAATTATCCTTGAGCTTCTTAGCTTGTTTCCTAGACTTGTTATCTTGGGCTCTTTTATCTGCACTTTCTTTGTCTTTCTTAGCCCTTTCTTCATCTTCCCATACCCTAGAGTGAGAAACAATAATTTTCTTGGCTTCCTTAGAAAACTCTATCACCTTAAAATCAGCTTGTTCGTCCATCTTAACCGTGGAGTTGTCTTTCTTTACCAAGTGGCGGTTTGGTGCAAAACCTTCCACACCATAAGGTAAAGTCACGATAGCTCCTTTGTCACCGGTATTAACGATGGTTCCTTTATGGATAGAATTAACGGTGAATATGGATTCGAAAACATCCCAAGGGTTTTCTTCAATTTGCTTGTGACCAAGGCTAAGCCTACGGTTTTCCTTATCAATATCAAGCACTACCACTTCAATTTCTTCACCTATTTGCGTAAATTCTGCAGGGTGCTTGATCTTTTTAGACCAAGAGAGGTCTGAGATATGGATAAGCCCATCAACACCTTCTTCAAGCTCTACAAAAATACCAAAATTGGTGAAATTTCTAACAGTGGCTTTATGCTTGGATTTAATAGGATATTTTTCTTCGATTTTTGTCCATGGATCGGGGATAAGTTGCTTCATGCCCAACGACATTTTCCTTTCTTCCCTGTCAAGGGTAAGGATAACGGCTTCTACTTCGTCGCCAACTTTAAGGAAGTCTTGTGCAGTACGCAAGTGTTGCGACCAAGACATTTCCGAAACGTGTATCAAACCTTCTACGCCAGGCGCAATTTCAATAAAAGCACCATAATCAGCAATAACCACAACTTTACCTTTAACTTTATCACCCACTTTGAGGTTCGGGTCAAGCGAATCCCATGGATGAGGAGTAAGTTGTTTAAGGCCAAGGGCAATACGTTTCTTGTCATCGTCAAAGTCGAGGATAACAACGTTGATTTTTTGGTCAAGTTCAACTATTTCTTCTGGGTGGTTGATCCTTCCCCATGAAAGGTCTGTAATATGTATAAGGCCGTCAACACCGCCAAGGTCGATAAATACACCGTATGATGTGATGTTTTTAACTGTACCTTCAAGGATCTGCCCTTTCTCAAGCTTAGAAATAATCTCTGCCTTTTGTTGTTCAAGTTCTTCCTCGATAAGCGCCTTATGCGAAACAACAACATTCTTGTATTCATGATTGATCTTAACAACCTTGAACTCCATGGTTTTACCAACAAAAATATCATAATCGCGAATCGGCTTCACATCGATTTGAGAACCTGGCAAGAAAGCTTCAATACCAAATACGTCAACAATGAGTCCTCCTTTAGTCCTGCATTTGATATACCCGTTAATGACTTCATCTTTGTCGAAAGCATTGTTAACTCTTTCCCAAGACCTAAGAATACGTGCTTTTTTGTGTGAAAGCAGTAATTGGCCATTTTTATCTTCTTGGCTTTCAACATAAACCTCGATGTCATCACCCGGTTTAATATCTGGGTTGTAGCGTACTTCCGAACGAGGTATCACACCTTCAGATTTATACCCAATATTCACAACAATTTCGCGCTTGGAGACGGAAACAACCGTTCCATCAATAACTTCATGCTCAGCGATAGAGCTAAATGTATCATCATACATTTTAACAAGTTTTTCGCGTTCTTCTTGTGAGTAAGGGTCTTCTTCAGCTTCGAGGGTTTCCCAGTCAAAAGCTTCCTCTTTTTTTTCTTCTGTTGGGTCAAGGATGGTTTCGTGCTTTTTAGCTTCGATTTCTTCCTGGGTTACTTCGCTTTTTTCTTGCTCTTCCTCTTTTGTTTGTTCTGCTGTTTCACCTTTTGTTTCTTCAGCAGCGTTTTCCGCTTGCGTTGTTTCATCAGTGGAAACGTCTTTTTCTTCTAAGTTTTCTTTTGATTGATTATCTGTCATGTAATTCGTTTAAGGTTATGGTTTCACGAACCGGGTTTAACAATAAATGTATAACGTTCTGAAATTGGGCTGCAAAATTAGGAAATTTATATGAATTACAAAATTAATTTACTTATAATCAAAATATTTTACCATGTTTATTTCTATCCGCCCAGTTTTTTTTATTTTTACCTTCGCAATTCTACTGCTATAATTCATAATTAGTTAATAATGAACAAAATATTCAAATCTATGAAGAAAAGACTATTCTTGGCTTATCTTATACTGATGGCAATTCTTTTATGCATTCTTCCTGGTGCCAAAATACCCGGGACTTACAGTTCATTTGAGTTTAATGATTCTTTAAATCCTCCTATTGATAGCATAAAAACAATAAAAATCATGACAGCAGGCGATGCTATGGCTCATTTGCCCCAGATAACAAGCGCTTATGATAAAAATTCTAAAACATACGATTTTTTCCCGGTTTTTCAACATCTAAAACCCATATTGGATTCTTTTGACCTAAACATAGTGAATTATGAAACCACATGCGGAGGCGAACCTTATAAAGGTTATCCACAGTTTTCAGCTCCTGACACTATGGCTTATGGCCTGAAAAAAGCAGGCTTTAATTTTTTTGTTAACGCTAATAACCATTCTGTTGACAGGGGCAAAAGTGGTATAATAAAAACCATTGACGTTTTTGACCGTTATGGAATCGCACACACAGGAACATTCAAGAACAAAGCCCAAAGAGATTCTACGTATCCTTATATTTGGGAAAAAGACAGCGTTCGTTTCGCCATTCTTAATTGTACTTATGGCACCAATGGCCTAAATGTGCCTTCTCCTTGCATCGTGAATATGATAGATACAGCTCAAATTCATAAAGACCTGGACAAGGCAAAAGAAGACTCCGTAGATGTTATCATGGTTGCTATACATTGGGGTAATGAATATGTGCGCGAACCGGGACAATTTCAAGAAAATATTGCTGATTTTCTTTTTAAACATGGAACAGATGTAATTATTGGCTCCCACCCTCACGTGGTTCAACCCATCGAAATCAAAGAATTCAATTATCAAGGTAAAAAGAAAAGAGGACTGGTTATATGGTCATTGGGCAATTTGATCTCTAACCAACAAAGACATTATACGGATGGCGGCATCCTTGCCGGCTTTTCCATTGAGAAGCATTTTTATAATGACAGTATGGCTATCAATCATGTAACTTTTCTGCCATTTTGGGTATACAGGAGCTATAAACCATACAAATATAGGACATTACCTGTTTATCGCTTCGAAAATGATGATACTACTTACAAACTAAGTGAAGAAAAGAAAAAGCTCTTTAACAGGTTCATTAAAGAAACCAGGACACATCTAAAAGACAGGGATACAGCAAATATTAAGGAATATTTTCCTTCAACGCTAAAAAATTGAAAGATCAGAATTTAACATTCATTATTGGAATTTAACACGTCTTGTTATCTTTCATTAATCTTATTTTTATATAATTGCAGAATAGAACAAAAACCCGAAAAAGAAAAATTATGAAGCATTACAACTTAACCATAACCGGAAGAGTACAAGGAGTTTGGTTTAGAGGTTCAACAAGAGACAAAGCAAAACAACTTGGAATAAAAGGATATGTAAAAAATATGCCTGATGGATCGGTTTATATTGAAGCAGAAGGAAATGAAGATAGGTTGGGAGATTTTATTGCATGGTGTAGGCAAGGCCCACCCATAGCAAATGTTGATAACGTGAAAATTGAAGACGGGGAAATGAAAAATTATAAAGTTTTTGACGTTAAGCACTAGAAGCACTCATGAAACTCGCTTTAATATATTTTCGCTTGAATAAAATTATACCGGTTATACTTATAGTTTTTACTTTTTCATGTAGCAGGAATAAACAAAAACATGAAGGCAAAACCGTTTTCCGTTATAATGAACCGGTAGGAATAACTTCACTTGATCCTGCTTTTGCCAAGGATAAAGCGAAAATATGGGCTTGTAACCAAATATATAACGGGTTGGTTCAATTGGATAACAACCTGAATGTAAGACCTTGTATCGCAAAAAGATGGGAAATATTAGACAGGGGTAAGACATATAGGTTTATACTTAAGGATAGCATTTATTTTCATGATCATCAATTGTTTCCTAGTGGTAAAGGAAGAAAAGTTGTTGCAAAGGATTTTGTTTATAGTTTTAAACGCGTTACAAGCCCCAAAACTGCTTCTCCAGGAAAATGGGTATTCAATAATGTAGCAAAAATCAACAAGGAATATGCTTTTATTGCCGAAAATGATTCATCTTTCGTAATAAAGTTAAATAACCCACTCCCTCCATTCCTGGGTTTATTGAGCATGCAATACTGTTCTGTTGTGCCTTCTGAAATTGTTGAGCATTATGGAAAAGATTTTAGAAAAAATCCAATTGGAACCGGTCCTTTTCATTTTAAGATGTGGAAAGAAGGTGAAAAACTTGTTTTGCTAAAAAATAAGAATTATTTTGAATTTGAAGATGGAAAACGACTGCCTTATCTTGATGCTGTAGCCATAAGTTTTATTATAGACAGGCAATCGGCTTTCCTTGAATTTGTGAAAGGCAACCTCGACCTTCTTTCCGGTATACATGCCAGTTACAAAGATGAATTATTAACCCATAAAGGAACCTTAAATCCCAAATATAAAGATCGTTTTAAACTTTATACTCAACCCTACCTCAATACGGAATACCTTGGTTTTTTAATGGATGATTCGCTTGATTTGCATAAAAATAGCCCAATACGCCACAAAAAGATCAGGCAAGCTATAAATTACGGTTTTAACAGGGTTAAAATGATGGCCTACTTAAGAAATAATATTGGTACACCGGCTCTAAATGGTTTTATCCCAAAAGGCCTGCCGGGCTACGATACTACCGCAAATTTTGGATATGAGTATTCACCGGTAAAAGCGGAAAAACTAATAAAAGAAGCCGGGTTTCCGAATGGGAAGGGATTAAGCCCAATTGAATTGAGCACCAATAAAGATTACTTGGACATATGCAAGTATATTCAACACCAGCTATCTAACATAGGAATTCCTGTTGAGATAAACGTGATGCCTGCTGCAACTTTAAGAGAGAATATGGCACAGTCAAAAGTAGTGTTTTTCAGGGGGTCGTGGATAGCAGATTATCCTGATGCTGAAAATTATCTTTCTTTATTTTACAGTAAAAATTATGCACCGGAAGGGCCTAACTACACTCATTTTCATTCAAAATCATTCGATAGTTTATACCGCAAGGCGAGCGAAGAGGTCAATGATTCAGTAAGGTTGGTATTGTACAGGAAAATGGATAGCTTGGTAATGGAAAAAGCTGCTGTTGTGCCTTTATATTATGACCAAGTGCTTAGGTTCACTCATAAAGGAATAAGAGGTTTGGAAAGCAACCCGATGAATTTGTTGAAATTGAAACGCGTGAAAAAGGTCAAAGAAAAAGTATTTGTATAACTGTATAACTCTAAAAAATTAAACCTATGAAAAAAGCATTTTTGATCACCCTAACATTTGTATTCATTTCTTGTGGCATATTTGCCCAAGTAAACGATACTACTGAAATAAAGCATTTAAGGGGAGCAATTTTTTCACAAAATGGAAAACAACTCAGTAATTCAAAGCTTACAGGGATAATGAGAACCAACCCTGATGCTTATGCTAAAATGAACCAAGCTAATGCAAATCTTCCTGGCATGTATATATTTTCATATGCCGGTGGATTCATGATTGGTTGGCCTATAGGAACAGCTATAGGTGGTGGCGATCCTAATTGGGGCATTGCTGCAGCAGGAGTTGGTTGTGTGTTGTTATCAATCCCCTTGGCTAATGGCTATAAGAAAAATGCCAAAGAAGCCGTTTCAATTTATAACAATGGTTTAATCGAAGAAACAAGTTTCAGACAAAAGAAAATAAAACTTAATTTGTGCTTAAATGGAAATGGAATAGGGTTGAGAATGAATTTGTATTGATAGTAATACATTTGCAAAAAACACACAACGATTTTTAAGCTTATTGATACATGTGTTATTTAAAATTATTCTAAATCGCGATAATTTTATACTTTTGCAAAGAATTATAATAAAGCAGGAACATGGATTTTAAAAAAAAACAAAGCAATCAAAAAATTACCATGAAAACCCATGATGGAAAAATTGTTGAAATACCCGAGGAGGGATCCCTGGGTTTATTAGCAGTTGGCCATAGAGGCATTATAGCTTGGAGGCAAGCAAAGCAAGCAAAATCATCAAAGAAAGAACAAAAATGAACAGGCAATGCCTGTGATAATTATTGAGATACATAAAGCCAATAATTAAAGGACATACCAAATTGTGGCATTGTCAATAAATTTTAAAACGCATGAAAAAGAAAGTATTATTGATTGGCTGGGACGCAGCAGACTGGAAAATAATAGATAAATTAATAGAAGAAGGTGAAATGCCTACACTGGAAAGATTGATCAACAGGGGAGTAATGGGCAACCTTGCAACCATAGACCCGCCTTTTTCACCCATGCTTTGGACGAGTATAGCAACAGGCAAGAACGCGGATAAGCATGGTGTATTGGGCTTTATTGAAACTGATCCGGCAACAGGTAAAATAAGGCCTGTATCTTCTTTGTCGAGAAAAGTAAAAGCCATTTGGAATATCTTAACCCAAGAAGGGTATAAAACGAGTTTGGCAGGTTGGTGGCCAAGCCATCCAGCAGAACATGTTAATGGTGTTGTTGTTTCTAACCAATTTCAAAAAGCTACCAAAGAAACAGGGGATGATTGGAAAATGAGCCCCGGAACAGTACATCCGAAAGAAAAAAGCAGTGAATTTAAAGAACTGAGAATACACCCATCTGAACTCACTGCAGCACATATTTTGCCTTTTGTGCCAAGAGGAGGAGAAGTTGACCAGGAAGAGGATAAACGTATTGAAGGCCTGGCAAAAGTCTTGGCAGAAACATCTACAGTGCAAGCTGCTGCAACAAAAATCATGGAAGAAGAAGAATGGGATTTTATGGGTGTATATTTTGATGGAATAGACCATTTTTGCCACGGGTTCATGGATTTTCACCCACCAAAAATGCCCAATGTTAAACAGGAAGTTTTTGAAATATATAAAGATGTTGTAAAGGGCGCATATAAATTTCATGATATGATGCTTGAAAGGCAATTGCAATTAGCCGGGCCTGATGCAACGGTTATCCTGGTCTCTGACCATGGTTTTCATTCAGATCATCTAAGACCGAAAATAATATCTAAAGAACCCGCGGGGCCAGCCCAACAACATCGTTCTTATGGGATTATTGTTGCCGCAGGACCTAATATTAAAGAAGATGAACGTATTTATGGTGCAACTTTGCTCGACATAACTCCTACTATTCTCACCGCTTTAGATCTTCCGATAGCAAAAGACATGGATGGCAAACCTTTGATGCAGATTTTCAAGCAACCGCCAGAAATAAAATCCATAGACAGTTGGGAAAATGTAGAAGGAGAATGTGGGATGTTCCCTGATGATATGAAAGTGGAACCTTTTGAAGTGCAAGCCGAAATTGACCAACTCGTTGAACTGGGATACATTGAAAAACCGGAAGATAATATTCAAAAGTCACAAGAAACCGTTCAGAAAGAAACCAAGTATAACTTGGCCCGGGTATATATGGGGTCTGACCGTTTTGAACAAGCGACCCCCCTCCTTGAAGAATTGGTTTCTTCATATCCTGATGAAGCTAGGTTTTCAATAAAATTAGCAACTTGCTACAACGAAATCAACTTATTAAAAGAAAGCAAGCTTTTAATAGAAAAGTTCAGGAAAGATAAAACTGAAGAACTCAATGATCATTCCAAAATTAAAGAATTAGAGGAAAAGAAAGAAGAGAAAAAAGAAGAAGACTATACAAAAGAACGCTATGAAATATTAAAAGATAAAGCCCAGATACGGATGGATTTATCTACTATGGATATACTTGAGGCCAACATCTTTATTAAAGAAAATAAAACAGATGAAGCATTAGGATTATTCCAGAAAATTGAAAAAACCAGCAACCCAACCAAGAGCCTTTATATAAAAATGGGTAATACTTATACAAAAATTGGCAGATGGACTGATGCGAAAAATGCTTTTAAAAAGGCTTTGGAAATTGATAGTGATTTGGCTATAGGCTATCATGGACTTGGATTAGCATTATTGCGAGAAGGAGAATATTTCGAGGCTATTGATCAATTGCTGAACGCCATCGGTCTACTTTACCACAACCCTATTGCACATTATCATTTAGGAGAAGCTTTATATGAAGCAGGTTACTTTGAACGGTCAGCAGAAGCTTTTGAAGTTACTCTTGCCATGAACCCCAATATTGGAAAAGCAAGAAATTGGCTTATAAAGCTCTATAACGAAAAATTGAGCCAACCTGTCAAAGCAAAACTTCATCAGCAAATTATTGAAAGCATTAAATCAAGCGATTATTCCGAGGTAGCAAAGCTGGAGGATCAACTGGATGCACCCAAAAACTACCGTCCTTTAGATGCATCGTTTTATAAAAACGTGGAAATGTCTGATCCAATCTATATTGTTTCGGGTTTACCACGCTCTGGCACGTCAATGATGATGCAAATGCTTGTAAATGGTGGTATTGAGCCTTATGTTGACAATGTAAGAGAAGCAGACGAGAGCAATCCGAAAGGCTATTACGAACATGAAGCGGTTATGAGGCTTGCAAGAGATAAAAAATGGCTGAAGAACGTGAGGAATAAAGTTGTTAAAGTGATTTCCCAACAATTATTCCACTTACCGGCCAAATATAATTATAAAATTGTGTTCATGCTAAGGGATATTAAAGAGATAATACAGTCTCAAACCAAGATGCTGGAAAGGCAAAATAAAAAAACGGCAAAAAACTATCCCTATACATTAGAAAGTATTTACCAGAAAAATTTAGGACAAGTACAAAGATGGGCAGAAAACAATAAAAATGTAAGCATTCTTGTTGTTAATTATACAGATGCTATTGAAAAGCCACTGGAAACGGCAACCAAGGTAGCTGAATTTATTGGTAATGACAAGGTAGATGAAGAAAAAATGGCGGAAAAAGTGGATAAAAAACTTTATCGTTCAAAAATTTGAATGTAAGAAATTTTGCTTATTTGTTTGTACAATTATTAATTTTGTATATATTTGTCACAATATAGTTTAATCTCAAAAAAGAAAGTTTATGAAAAAAGAATTACAAAACCAATTAAGTAAGAAGCTCCTTGCTTACTCATCTGCAGCAGGAGCTATTATGGCTGTTGGGCAAACAGCTAATGCACAAATTGTATATACTGATGTTGACCCCGACGAAACAGTTGTAGGAGCGTCTTATAACCTTGACCTGAATAATGACGGAACAACTGACTTTATTCTTACACAAGGTTCATATTATGCTGGCTGGTCAACAGTACGTATTTTGCCACAGGGCGGCGCTGGATTTATCTCAACACAGTATCCACCTGCATCAGGTTGGGGAACCTATACATTTGCCCAAGCATTATCTACTGATGATCCTATTAATAGTGGCGCTACTTTTAATTCTAGCAGCGCAAACAGTACCATGTCACTTGGATTTTTCGGATCAATTGGAGCAGGCCCATTCCTTGGACAATCAGAAAAATTCCTAGGACTTCGTTTCACTTTAGATGGTGGTGCTACTTATAACTATGGCTGGGCACGTGTTTCTATGGACGCATCTGGCGCGGCTGTTACTATTCACGATTATGCTTATGAAAGCACTGCGGACACAGAAATTCTTGCCGGCGACATGGGTGGCGCACCTCCTACAAGTTATGAAGTGACTTTTGGAGTTTATGATGGTGAGGGTGAGGTTACTGCTGCAGTTAGTGGAACACCTATTAGCTCTGGTGACATGGTTACCGAAGGAGACACAGTTTGGTTCTATGCTAATCCAGCAGACAATTACATAACCAACGACTGGTACTTGAATGGCTCCTCAACTACGATTACTTCTGACACAGTATATTATGCTGACCTTGACATGGATATTGACTTGCAAGCTGAATTCACAGAGGATGATGAAGGAATTAACGAACTTACATCTGCTGAGTTGAACGTTTACCCTAATCCATCTACAGGCCTATTCAATATTGACATAAAAGGTACTTACGAAATCTCTATTGTTAATATAACTGGTCAAATTGTATATTCAAATACATTTACAAATAATGCTGCTTTAAACTTATCTGAACAACCAGCAGGAATTTACTTCCTAAGGCTCAAATCAGATAATGAGGTTATAAACAAAAGAATTATTATTGAATAATAATTTAATAGTTCTTCTATATAAATTAGAAGGGTTGCCAAAACGGCAACCCTTCTTTTATTTTACATACAAAAACCTGGAAATACTCGGTTTTTTAATGCTTCAATCTTTGGATTTTACGATTTACGTTCGGGCCTCCTGATCCCGAAGATAAGTTAAAATCTAATAACAACCATTGCTCGGCGGGTTTATAAAACTTGAAAGTTATAAAAACCGGGTTTTCTTCGTATTTAGCTACCGTTTTATAATTGAGTAGGCAATCAGCAATAGTTTCCACTTCCATTACTTCGTAACCATGAAGTTTTCCTGATGTTTGGGACATATTATGAAGCCTAAGTTTTAAATTTTCTTTCTTTCTCTCTTTAATCAACTCGCCTCCATTTAATAAAAGAACATTGTCCATAGCTTCATAAACGCTTTTGTTTTTCATCGTTTCATAAAATGACTTAACGATATCGCCTGTTGTTTCCTGTGCTTTAGTTATTATTGTTGAAGCAAAGAAAACCATTAAAATAATGATTACTTTTTTCATATCTAATTATTTAATGATTAATAAATTTAATTGTTGTTGATAATATTTGTATTGGATCAAATTCCTAAAGAAAGCTTAATATTTTCAATTCTTTTATTAAGTTGTTGATCAACGCTTTCAAAGTCTTCCTTTGTCTCCAGTTTTTCATTTACCGCAAAATAGAACTTTATTTTGGGTTCAGTACCTGATGGCCGAATAGTAATTTTGCTGCCATCTTCTGTAAAGAACTGCAATACATTAGATTTAGGAAGATCAATATGTGATTCTTCTCCTGTTTTCAAATTTTTACACTTTTGAGCATGATAGTCCTTAAATAAAACCACTTTTGAACCATTAATTTCATCTATAGGTTTATTCCTGAAATCAGACATCATTTGCTTTATCGCTTCCTCCCCTTCTTTTCCTTTCTTTACAACAGATTTCAAGCTTTCTTTGTACAACCCGTATTCAAGGTAAATATCAATGAGCAACTCGTACATGGTTTTGCCTTGTTCTTTGGCCCATGCGGCAGTTTCTGCTATCATACAACAAGACATAATAGCATCCTTATCTCTTACAAATTCCCCCATAAGGTATCCATAACTTTCTTCACCGCCTCCAATAAAGGTCTTTTTTCCTTCGTTTTGTTTAATAAGGTCAGCAATGTATTTGAATCCGGTAAGCACATCATAGCAATCAACTTGGTATTTATCGGCTATATCTCTAAGCAATTCGGCAGTAACAATGGTTTTACAAATGTACTGCTTCCCGTCAAGTTTGCCCAGTTCGTACCATTTTTTTAGCATGTAATTAATAATAAGTGCTGCTGTTTGATTTCCATTAAGCAGGGTAAACTCTCCATCGAGGTCTTTAACGGCAATGCCAACCCTATCAGCATCCGGATCAGTACCCATAAGAATATCAGCATCTTGTTCTTTGGCTTTTCTAAGGGCTAAGTCTAAAGCAGCAGGTTCCTCAGGATTAGGTGAATGCACGGTTGGGAAATTGCCATCCACTTCATCTTGTTCTGGTATAGAAATAATGTGCTCAAAACCAAAGGCTTTTAATGCCATTGGAGCTAATTTAACACC
>CAZJDA010000060.1:0-27414 GCA_964544705.1 uncultured Bacteroidales bacterium | reverse complement strand
GCTTATCAACAGAAATTTTTATTTTTTGAGGTCTTTATACGCAATGTGGGTTAAATTCATAAAATTTTGTACCTTTGATATGTAGCATTTCTTGATAGTTTTGGAATTAGTAACTCTTTCAAATTTAATAAATTGACACAAGAAGTGCTACATTTTTTCTTACTTTTTTTTATTGATTATTAATTTGTTAGATTTAAAGTAGAAGTTTCTCCGAAACTTGAGTTACTTATTTTTCATGAATATATCCACCTGCTGATTAAGCAATTATTATGAAATTGGGATGAAAAATTTATATCTTAATTGTCTTTACAAATCTGGCAAAAAATTTTAGCCCCATATTTTTTAAATATTTTGTAGGAATAACTAAGTGTTTGCATAAATAATTTTTTCAGTGTCCTTACTATCCAAAATTTTTGAAAATAGGGTCAGTGTCTGTATGTTTAGTTAAGCGGAACAAAAATTTAATTAATGCTTATAAGAAGGCCTCATTTTGCCTGTTTTTAAACAGTTCCCTTCTGATATATGGCTTGAATTCCAAAAAAAAGGCGGGATAATTTATCCCGCCTTTCCCTGTGAGAAAACAGTTATTACAATTTAATGATTTTTCCAGAAACAACTTGATTGTTCGTCCTTACTTGGTAAAAATACATTCCTGTTTCGCTATTTTCCATGCCCACATCAATTGAATGCTTGCCTGTACTCATGCTTTCATGAATGTTAGAATGAATCAATTGGCCGTTGTTGTTGTAAATAGAGATTTCTACATCTGTATTTCCTTTTAATTCAAAATTAAAGGTAGCAATATTTTTAACCGGGTTGGGTGAAATGATCAGGTTATTATAATCTCCATCCAGTTCGTTTATACCATAAGATTCTTCCAGCACATTCACCATAGCTTTCACACAAAAGTTTCCTGTATTTTCCCATAGGTCATCACCAGAGAAGTAGAAATCTTCCCATTCAGAACCGTTGTAGAAGAAGCTCTGCCCTTCTTCGGCAGAGGATTCCACTATGGTTTTAGGCCCGCCACCCAGTAGCACAGGCACATCGGATGTCCTGTCAAAAGGTTGTCCACCATCCGAAAGATACAGGTAAAGGTAAAAATCTTCTCCTTCATTAAAGATCAATGCTTCCGGTAGATCAACCGTGTGTAAACCGGTATATTGTAAAGTTCCGCTAACCGTAGCCAGTTCATTCTGTAGTGA
Source organism: uncultured Bacteroidales bacterium (assembly GCA_964544705.1). Classification (GTDB taxonomy): domain Bacteria; phylum Bacteroidota; class Bacteroidia; order Bacteroidales; family CAZJDA01; genus CAZJDA01. The sequence goes on along the minus strand of CAZJDA010000060.1, from coordinate 26,209 downwards.
ACCATTGGTATAATCGTCATAAACGATTAGTTCATAATCAACATTGTTTGCAGCCGTATAAAAATTTAACGCTATAATTTCTAATGTATCATTGGCAGTGAAGGCATTGAATACTTCATCACAATCCGTTTTTGTATCTCTCCAGCCGTGGTAATCATGGTAATATACTTCATCAAAATATTTTTCTACGGTATTTTGCATTGAAACGGCTCCCATTTCTGGGTGTTGGCCTGCATGTTTGTCATAGTAAGAAATCCAAAAATAACCATCATTGCCCCAATTATCTCCCCAGCTATTTTTACACAACCAGGCCCCTGGCTCCGGTGCATCTGTTTCCCTGCTATCATCCCAGCCCACAATAGCAATAGCATGGTTAGGATCTTGAGTGCTAGTTGCAGGTTGATAATGTTCGTATTCGCTATTAATAAATTGATTATCGTAGCACATACAAGTGCCCATAACCCCTTCATTCATTATTTTTTGCTTGATCAAATTGATGTTCTCAAGGTCGCTACCTGCGCTGTACCACTCAATGTCCTTTACAAAGAAGTACTTGTATGATTGATCTTTCCTTGGAGGTATGCTTGAATGCCAGTAGCCTTCAGTAGTATCTTTAATAGCGCCTTCAGCACGTGAAAGGTAAGCGGATGTAACCCTGTAATCGCCGCCCATATGAACGGTAAGCCCGTTTCCAGTTGGAGGGTCAAGGTCTTCATTAAAATGCTGGTTAAAACCATTCCACCAATCCAGGTGATACTCTGCCAGGTTGGGCTCGCCAGTTAGCCCGGCATTTTCCCAATTTCCTGTCATCATTAAATTACCTTCAATAGCAGCCATCACACCATGTGCCCAGCAAGTGCCGTCTATTTGGCTTTTAACGGAAGTAACATAATTAGTCCCGTTATAATCCCTTAAATCGAAAGAGGTTGGGGTGCCTTCTTGTTTGTTAACAAGCGCTTTGATGCAAAAATTACCTGTGTTTTCCCATAAATCATCGCCATAGTAATAGAAATCTTCCCATGTTGAACTGGAATCATCGTAAAAATAGCTCTGTCCCGGGTTTGAAGTGGATTCAACAATGGTTTTGGTTCCTCCGCCAAGTAGTACAGGCACATCTGAAGTCCTGTCAAAAGGTTGTCCACCGTTGGATAAATAAAGGTACATGTAAAAATCGTCTCCTGAAGGAATATTTAATGAATTTGTAAGGTCAATAGTATGATAACCATGGTATTCAATGTATCCTGACAGTGAGGTCAATTCATTTTCCAGTGTTCCATTGTTAAAATCGTCATAGATTTTTACTTCATAATTTATACTGTCTGCAGCGGTAAAAAAGCTTACCGAAAGGATTTCCAATGATTCGGTTTCTGGTACTTGAAAGGCATTGAAGATTTCATCACAATCGGTTTTTGTGTCTCTCCAGCCATGATAGTCATGATAATAAACCGTATCAAAAAATTTGGGAACGGTATTTTGGTGCGATACAGCTCCCATTTCCGGGTGCTGGCCGGCATGCTTGTCGTAATAGGATATCCAGAAATAACCATCATTGCCCCAGTAACTGCCCCAACTATTTTTACAAAGCCATGCCCCGGGCTGAGGTGCGTCCGTAACGAGATTGTCGTCCCATCCTATAATAGCTATAGCGTGGTTAGGGTCATCAGTACTTGATGGTGGCTGGTAGTGTTCATAATCATAGTTGATATAGCTGGAGCTATAGCACATACAGGTTCCCATCACGCCATAATCCATGATTTTTTGCTTGATCAAGTCGATATTTTGGAGGTTAGTACCGGCAGAATACCATTCTATGTCTCTCACATAGAAATAATCGTAAGAAGGGCTAACCCTGCCAGGTATGTTTGAATGCCAATAACCTTCGGTAGTGTCTTTAATGGCGCCATCACTCCTGGAAAGGTACGCAGAAGTTACCCTGTAGTCACCGCCCATATGCACGGTAAGTCCATTACCTGTGGGTGGGTCGAGGTCTTGGTTAAAATGTTGGTTAAAGCCATTCCACCAGTCCAAGTGGTATTCGGCAAGGTTGGGTTCTCCTGCTAAACCGGCAGAATCCCAATAGCCGTTCATCATTAAGTTGCCTTCTATGGAGGACATGGCACCGTGGGCCCAACAAGTGCCGTCAATTTGATTTTTTACTGATGTAACATAATCATCCCCGTTGTAATTTCGTAAGTCGAATGTTTGGGGCAAGCCTTGTGAAAAGACATGCGCCGAAAAACACATTAGCAAAGCCAATGCAATCCTTTTTATTGTTTCCATAACTTAAATTTTTGATGTGGTTTACGTATTGTTTCACGTTAGTTTAATAAAGCGTAAATATATGAAGAATATGGTTCACAGCAAAATAAAAGCGAGGAATGATGAAAACATTTGGGAATCATGCACCCCGCCACTAACCTGCTAATTGTATGTTGTTCATAGAATCCTTTATGGTAAAAATCTCCTTTCTGTTTTTATTATAGTCAATTCAAAATTGAATACTTTATTGCTTAAAAAATTTAACTATCTTTACAAATTATACAACAAATTCACCTATTAGTTAACTTAGAATTAAACTATTATGAACAACGTAAAATTTACTGCAATTGTTAGCTTGCTTGTAATTTGTGCTCAAGTATTTTCACAGAATAAGCAAGTATTCCCAACAAAAACAAAAAACGGGAAAAACGGGATTATTGATACACGTATTGATAATTTACGTTATTGGAAACAAAAAGCTGCCGAGGGTGTCATCCCATACAATCCAAAAGTAGACATCCCTAAAGGCAAGTTTACTTCAAGTAAGATCAAAGCCTTTTCTGTGGTTACTGAAGATTCACCTGATGTGCCCGTAACATCTGAATCGAGCACACAAAGTGAAAATTCTGTTTTTATTGACCCCAGCAATCCCGACTTTGTGATGAATTCTAACAATTCCACTTCATGGAGTGGAAGCTCTGTAGGTTCTTTGTATGGCGCCAATTATTTTTATTCTGATGATGCTTCCTTCACATGGGGAGGTCAATTAGAAGGCGCTGGTGGAGCCAATTCCGGTGATCCAACTTCTGCTATAAGCTTAGATGGCCGCATGTACGTTGGATTTATCCATAGTAATGGAGGGCAAGGAGTTTCATACTCTACAGATGGCGGTCTCACATGGACAAGTGTGCAAGCTGGTACTCCTCCCGGTGGCTATAATATTCTTGATAAAAACCATCTATGGATTGACAATAGCCCAACCAGCCCTTACCAAGGAAATGTGTATAACGCTTGGACAGCTTTTGGTAACACTAATGATAGCGATATTGAATTGGTTTATTCAGATGATGGTGGATTAACCTATTCTTCACATATGAATATAAGTTCAGCCGTGAGCGCCGGCAGCCATAACCAAGGAGTAAACTTACAAACCGGGCCCAATGGAAATGTATATGCTGTTTGGGCTATTTACGATTCCTGGCCTTCTGCTGAAACAGCTTTTGGCATGGCTAAATCTACCGATGGCGGGCAAACTTTTGATCCTGCGACCAGGATACTAACCAATATTAAAGGAATAAGAGAATATAGCGCGTTTACAAAAAACCACAGGGTCAACTCTTTCCCGGTTATGGCAGTTGACATCAGCGGAGGAGAATACAATGGGAATATTTATATCGTATGGTCAAACATTGGAGTTCCGGGTACAAATACCGGTTCTAATGTGAGTGTTTACATGATCAAATCTGAAGATGAAGGAACAACTTGGTCTACGCCTACCAGGGTGAATCAAGGCCCGGCTGATGATGGGAAAGTTGCCTATTTCCCTTGGGTAACTTGCGACCCCGAAACAGGCACATTGAGTGTTGTGTTTTATGATGATAGAAATGTTAGTAGCAGTAATTGCGAAACATGGGCAGCCAATTCTTACGATGGCGGCGATACATGGGAAGATTTCAAAGTAAGTGACGTTTCTTTCACACCTAACGCTATTGCAGGACTTGCAGGCGGATATATGGGCGACTACCTGGGAATTGCTGCCAGGGGAAGTAAAGTTTACCCTGTATGGACTGATAACAGGGATGGTATTGCCATGAGCTACGCCTCTCCTTTTGTTACCAATAACAGGCCACGCCCTTCAAACCTTGAAGTAGCGCTTAATGAATCTACTGGACAAGCAGACCTCTCCTGGGAATATTCAGAAGAAAAAGCACTGGAGTATTTTATCGTTTACCGGGATACTACTGAAATAGGTACTACTTCAGACACCACTTTTACCAACTTTTTACCAACCTATGGCAATTATACTTACAAGGTATCGGCTATGCATGACGACGGCGAATCAATGGCTGCTGCTAAAGCGGTTCAATGGGGTAGTCCTTCAATATCAGTTACTCCAGGTAGTATTCAAGATACTTTAATGCCAGAACATGCAAGTACCAAGCAATTATTTATTGGAAATCAAGGCCAGTTGCAGCTTGAGTACGATATTAATACCATTATTACTTCAAAAAAATATGGCACTAAAGATTATTGTGATGCCAGTGGTGGTTGTGATGAATACATAAGCAGGGTCGTATTTGGCGATATAGATAATAGTTCTACTTGTAACAATTATGAAGATTTCACAAATTTATCAACCATTGTTAACACAGGGCTTACATATCCCATCACAGTTGAAAATGGCAATATGTGGGATTCAGACGACTTGGGTGTGTGGATTGATTGGAACCAAGACGGAGATTTTGAAGACCCTGGCGAAAATGTAGTTTGTGAAGCAGATAATGGAGGACAAGGAACTTATGATATTGATGTTCCGCAAGATGCCATACCTGGCCAAACCGTGATGCGTGTGAGAATTAAATATTCCGGCGACGATTGTGGCAGTCCTTGTGGGGCAACTTCTTATGGCGAAGTGGAGGATTATACTGTAAATGTGCTGGGTTGGCTGGCACTGGATTCTTATGGCGGTACTGTTAATGCTGGTAACACGAATACGCATCAAGTGCAATTTGATGCACATAACCTAACACCAGGGCTTTATGAAGCCAATTTGGAAATTTCAAGTAATGATACTGAATTGCCAATGGTTTCAATACCCGTGAGCTTACTTGTTGATGGTAACGCGGTATTATGCGCAGAGCCTTATGCCAATCCACAACAAATATGCGAATCAGATACAAGTACGATTTACGCCAATGTAAACGGCGGTAGTGGAACTTACACGTACTCTTGGACTTCTGACCCAGCAGGTTTTTCATCCGATCAACCCGAAATCCCTGTTACGCCCAACGAAACAACTACTTATACCCTTGAGGCCAATGATGGAACAAATTCCGTTACAGCTTCCACCACAGTTGAGGTTATGGAAGAAGTTGGCATACCAAGCTTGCCAGAAGGGCCACTTTATATTGATGACGATTCTTTGAATTCAACTTATACAGTAGCAGATCTTCCCAATGCAACATCGTATCAATGGACTCTTACTCCTGATGAAGCCGGCTTTATTTCCGGGATGGGTAATATTGGGCTGGTTAATTGGGCCGATGATTTTATCGGTAATGCTTATGTTTCGGTAAGAGGAATGAATATTTGTCATATTGGCGAATACTCTGAGGAACTAGAAGTAGAGGTTATTGAGAACCTTGCCATCCCTGCAAAAGAAAATAGTATTGATGTGAAAATATATCCCAATCCAAATAAAGGAGCTTTTGTGCTTGAACTCAACTCAAAATTGGAAGCAGATGTTAATATCAATATTTATAACACAATAGGAGAGGTAGTTTATCAAAAAAGCAATTGGGGCATATGGGCAAAGAATTCTACCTTGATCTCTATAGAGGACAAACCAGCGGGCGCCTATTTTCTGCACATCAATTCTAAGGATGTTAACCAAATTTATAAAGTCATGATCCAAAAATAAAGTAGAACAGGTTATGCCTGGATAATTTACAATGAAGCCATCTCTTCAACAATTGAGGTGGCTTTTTATTTTGTATAAATGATGCCGTTCTAAACAAATTCCTTAATTTTACCCTCACTTCAATGAAATATTTTTATTATGACACGAGGATTGATTAACAAAAAAATTAAGATTTGCATCATTACATTTATTGTCTTTTTCTCTATGCCTTCTTATTCACAATACACTTATGAACACATCTCGAACAAGGGGATTTACGATTTTTTAGATGAGATGGCCAATAATGGCATAATTGCATTAAACACCACCATAAAACCATACACTAGGGCGCTTATCTATCAAAAGCTTTTAAAGATTGAAGAGAAGAAACATATTTTAAATAAAAGACAAAAAAAGGAATTGGAATTTTACATAAGAGATTATGGATTGATGGATTCTATTGAAAAAAGTCCTATAAAAGGTAAATCCAAATGGGATATTTCTAAAAAAGACACTGCTTTTGCAACAGATATTAATCCCTTTGGCGTTTTTTATAAAGACAAAGAATTTAAATTCGGGTTTCGCCCTGTATGGGGAATTGACCATCTTTCTAACGAAAATGACGATTTTACAAGAACATGGGGAGGTGCGAGGTTTTATGGAAATATTGATAAACATTTAGGGTTTTATGCAAGCCTCAGGGATAATCATATGAACAAGATACTAAGCAGGCCCGGTTATATTACCCATGATGAAGCCGGTGTTTACAAATCCAATAAATTAGGTGGAGGCGATTATAGCGAGATGAGAGGCGGATTGGTATATGGTTGGAAGTGGGGAGAAACTTCCCTTATAAAAGACCATTTGGAGTGGGGAGATAACTATCATGGTAGTATTATCAATTCAGGCAATTATCCTTCTTTTGGCATGGTAAAATTGCATTTACACCCTGCTAAATGGGTGAATTTCAATTATTTTCATGGATGGTTAGTTTCTGAAGTAATTGATAGTACCAGGTCTTATAACACATCTCAAGGCGCAAAAAGAAAAATTTACAGGCCAAAATATATGGCAGCAAACTTTGTTACATTTATTCCTTTCAAAGGGTTTAATTTATCATTAGGGAACTCTATAATTTATGGAGATATTCCTATACAAGCTGCATACCTTGTCCCTTTCATGTTTTATAAATCAATTGATCATACCATCAATGCCAATATTGAAAATCAAAACTCGCAAATGTTTGCCAACCTAAGTTTACGGGTAATAAACAACTTGCATTTATATGGGAGTATTTTTGTTGATGAATTTTCAAAAGAACGCGTTGGAGATCCAAACAGGCATAATTTTCATAGCTGGAAATCAGGGGCAAAGCTTTCCAATTGGCCTGTAAGAAATATTTCATTAACCTACGAATTCACAAAAAGCAACCCAATCACTTATAAACACCGGGTACCTGTATTAACTTACGCAACGAATCAATATACTCTTGGAAGTTATTTAAAAGACAACGCTAAAGAACATTTTTGTGAAATTGCGATAAAACCTTTTGCCCTGTTCCGGCTAAAAGCCAATTATACATATGCAGTTCATGGTAATGAATATGAATATATCATTGGAAAACCTTTTAAGACTGATGAGCATGATTTTATAAAGGATAAAGTGTGGGATAATGCAACTTTTTCCTTTCATGCGGAATATGAATTCTCTAATAATTCTCACTTCTTTTTAGGGTATATAATGCAGGATATAAAAGGATATGATGCTGATGGGTTAACCAGCAATGATTACCTGGAAATGTATACACCCAGTATGTTCCATGGAAATACCACCACCATCCAAGCCGGTATCAATTGGGGATTTTAAAAACTATTCATATTCACCGGTCTCTATCCATGCAATAATCTTCTCATTGTTCGGCTTTGTTTTTGGAGAAACACTCGCAACCCAATTGCCATTTTCATCAATCAAAAACAAATATACAAACAAAAGGTTTGAAGCTTATAAAAATTTACATTTCGCTACAAAAGGTATATTTCGGGATTTAAATTTGTTTACAATAATAAAATGTACGTTTTTTACTAAAGTTAATAATATTTTTTTTAATTTTATGCACTTCAAAAAATCCTTAATTATGAGTATACTCAGGCTGGAAGGAACGGACATTAAACCCAATGTATTCATTGACCCTTACAATTCTTTTATAAGCATTTCAGGGAATTCACACCTGCAGAACATTCTTGAATACCACAAGTTAATCGTTAATAACATAGACAAGAACAAAGAAGCTTTTAGCAAAAAAGTACATTGTGAGTTCTACTTCAAATATATCAATAGCTCTTCACAAAAAATGCTATATGAGATCCTTTTTATGCTCCAAAAGATTTGCGAAAAAGAAAATATTAGTGTAAAATGGTATTATAAAGAAGGTGATATTGATATGGAAGAACTGGGGCATGAAATCTCGAAATGGGTAAAGATCCCTTTTGACATTATTATGAAAAAAGATTAAGCCGGTATTTCAACTTTAAGCAAAAAATAATTAAATTCTTTATCTACATTCGTAAAGTCGTATCGTAGTTTTTCGCCTGTTTTTCTCACAATATCTATTAAACCTAAGCCAGCTCCGCCTCTTTCAGTTAAAATACCTTCCCGCATTTGTTTTTTATGCAAGACATTCAGCTCTTCTTTTTCCATTTGGTTTAATTTTTCCATATGTTTTTTTAATGGCTCTACCCTGCTATTTTTAATAATATTACCGGTAATTACATAGTATGAGGAAGGTTTTTCTCCCACAACAAAAAGGCCATTACCAATTTTTGTTTCCTTATCATCATAATCATCAGAATGCTTAGATATATTTTGTAAGCATTCTACCATAACATGAAATACTTTCATTCTTAAATTCTTGTCTTTTTCACTGTTAGAGATTTTCATTTCTGCCATAGAAGTAAAAAGTTTGGTAATGTTATGGTTCATTTCCCCTTTGTAAATCAATGGAAAACCATGCGAAATAACCTCGTTAGACAGGACGCTTTCAATAAATTTAATGTCAAGTTCCATTCCCTTATTTTTATCATTCAATATTAATGATTTTTATTCTAAAAAACAAGGAATACAAAAATATATTTTACTGGTATATGTAAATAATACGTTTTATTCATTAATTTTGCCTCGATTTTTTCTATCTGGTGAAAAATTGTTATCTTCGTTTATCAAAAGAAATTTAAAATTAATCGATATGAATACAAAATTTAAACAAACAATCCTGGTTTTTGCAACATTATCAATGTTTATTTTTACTGCTTGCGAAGAAACCAAAGACAAGGTTGAAGAAAAAATTATTGGAAAGATGACGGCAACAATTGACGGAGAAGATTGGAAAGCTGACGCACCTTTAGGTAAAAACAATAATGAAAAGATCACGGTAACAGGTGTTGGTTTAATAGGTGGAAACAAAAAAGCAATCATTCTAAAACTTGATGGCAGTTCTACAGGCACCTATTCTATTAGTTACAATCCCATGGATACAGGTGAGGTTAGTTTAAATGCTGCTACATTAAACCAAGATTACGATAATGTAACCGTATCTAACACGTATCTGGGATATAACGGCCAAATTGAAATTACCGAAACAAGCAGTACAAGAATTACAGGAAGTTTTAATTTTAAGTGCGCTAATTATAATGCCGGCTCTGGTGTTGACACAATTGAGGTGAATAACGGTATTTTTACAAATATCAACTACAAATAGTCGCGTAAATTTTTTTACAAGAAAAAAGCATATGAGTTCTATTCTTTGAATTTTTTTATGCTTTTTTCTTGCTTTAATAAATTACCGGTATTAATCCTTTTTCAAAATTTCTTTACGCAGAATTTTCCTGCTTAACTTATCTACCATCCTATTATGATCCGATATTCTTGAAACTCCTTGTTTTTGATGGCTGGCTACTTTTATTATAGTAATATCTTGAAAACTTTCCTCCATTTCATAAAACTTTTTGATGATTTCTCTATTCCTAATAGGTTTTCCCGCTTTTGTCAGAAAATTCTTGGATTGTAAACTTTTTTTCCTTGATAATAATTTCAATACATATTCACTGTCAGTGTATATTTTTATGTGCACCGGGTAGTCGTAAAACTTGTTAAGATACTCAAGACTATTGATTACAGCCAGTAACTCCATTTCATGCTGGGAGGTTCCATTTTTAATCCCGGAAATCAACTTCTCAGAATCTCCTATAGTTTTGGAAGCCCAAGCACCCACATTTTTTTGTGGATGATAACTTCCATCTGTATATACTTCAAAAGCTTTGCACGTTTTCAATTCTTACTCCATTAAAAATATTTTCAAAACAAGAACATTCTGCTCAATCAACTAGTTACCTCGTAGTGAATCCCATATCAATCATTAATTTTTGCGAGTAAATTAGGATACAATTCATTTTTTACCCAATCAAAACGGGGTTCTATGCTTAAAATTTTTTTGTATATTTCCTTGGCTTTCTTATGTTTACCAACATTTTCATAACTTTGAGCAAGCGTTGTTAAGGTGTTTAAGTACATCCAATTATTAGAGGTTTTTCCTTGCTGCTCATAAATATTTACGGCCTTTTCATAATGCAGGATCGCATTTTCTTTTGAGCCACCAAAAGCTTCCGGCATATAATACAATGAATTGGCTTTTTCGAGCCAAGCTCTGGGATTCGATGCATCCAATTCCATAGCTTTGTTTATACTTCTTAAGCTTTTTGGCCCCCATATAACGCCAGTTATTGGCTTTAGCCCAATTTTAAATGCATAAAATGCACCTTGCAATGCGTATGCTTCCGATTGGTATTTTCCACTTTCAATCAATTTTTCAGCATGTTTTATTGCCTTCCAAAGATGTTGTCCAGCTTTATCAACATTTTCGTTTCCAATATTATACGCTATAAATCCATACTTTGCGTTGGTGAGTTTATAAAGCAAATCAATATTTCCATTTTGCTTATATTCATATTCCATCAGTGTAATAGTGCTTTCCCACAACTTCATATTACTCTTGGTATAAGCGGTATACAAATTATTCTTATAAACTTCATTTGCCTGTGCAGTTAGAAAAGCAAATAATACAATTAGTGCAATAGATATTTTTTTCATAGCAGTTTTTTTTAAAGTTAAACATCAATTTTGCGGCCTTTCCACATTCGTCTTTTTCTTTTCTTGGAAATAATCGCATTTGTTATAACAATAAAAAAAGCTATTTGTTTAATTGGGATGCATGAAATGTTAAACAAAATATTTTGCCTGCTAATAAACGAGGTTATCAGCCAAATTAGGAAAACACCTACGAAATATAAAACAAGGTGTTCCTTCTCAAGATAAACCAATACAGGAATAAACCCGAAGGTGGTTATGATTCCGAAAAACATTGCAATTATTGAGCTTCCGCCAAAAAATGCTAAGATATTTTTAGCAAAACCTTTTAAAGCATCATTAAAACCTCTATACATCCTGCATTTAACTTGCCCGTTGCTTAGCAGTGTATGGCAGCGATAACGCATTTTTTTCATCAACCTGAATATGGCAATATCTTCAACTTCATGTTTTTTAAGCTTTTCATGAAATTTATTTTGATGATAAACCGCAGCTTTAAACATCATAAACTGGCCATTGGCCGCCGAAAGAGAAGGCCTTTTGCTAAGCCTGGTAAGGCATAAAGGCAATAAAGTAACCAATATCCAATTCATTGTAGGAACAGTAATCCATTCTCCAAAAGTTTTCATAAGTTGTTTGGGAAAGATTGAAAAAAGATCCAACTTCTTCCTTTGCATATGGGCTATGGAATTTTTAAGAAGCCCTTTATGGATCATAACATCAGCGTCTAAAAATAATAAGTAGTCACCTTGTGCATGTTTTGCGAGATTATGGCATGCGAAATTTTTTCCCAGCCAACCTTTTGGAAGTGGAGTTCCTTTTATATAATGAACTTTTTCTTTTTTTGCTTCAAATTCTTTAACGATTGAAGCGGTTTTATCAGTAGACTCATCATCATAAACAAATATTTCCAAATTTTTGTAATCATGATTCACTATGCTACTCAAAAGCTGACCAATATTGCTTTCTTCGTTCCTGGCAGGAATAAGTATAGAAACTTTTGGCCTACAAATGCATTTTCTCTCTTGTAACCATTGGAAGCAAATAAGATTAAGAAAAGCAATAAAGAACCTAAGTCCTAAAAAACCTAAAATGAACCATGCCAGGTAAATCATATTTCCTTTTGCTTTTGAATGCTATTTATTAAATGTTCGTTAAAAGTATTATAAAGATGGTTAAAAGAAAAATCTTTCCTGTGAGGATATTCATGTATATAAATATTTAATAGGGGCTTTCGGTTTGAAAAATAATCTATTAGTGTTGCAACAAAAACCACCTGTATGGGATTTCTAATCTTTTCAAGAATTTTGAACCATCCTTTTTCGAAAACAACCGGGTACCAATATTTTGATTGAATTTCGCCTTGCGGAAATAATAATACCATATTTCCCGGATTTTCTAGAAGCTTAGCCGTATAATGTATGCTTTCAATTGATGAACGTGAATTCTTTTGGATGGAATAAGCACCGGCTTTGTTTAAAAAAAGCCGGCCTTGCAGTTGTTCTTCCAGCATCATTACATGGTATTTTTTATGAAAATGTTTACTGTTGAGATAGTAAATAAAAAAGCCGTCCCACCAGCTAAAATGATTGGATATCACCAATAAAGGCAAATGTTGGTTCTTATAATCGCCATAAATGGATACGTTTTTAAAATCTTTATGGATGATAAACTTTGTATACCATTTAAAAAAATTTACATAAAACCTTTGGTGCTGAGCTTGTATCATTATTTTAAGTTATCCTGAAAAACACGTTTAAAAAGAGAAAAAATCCCAATTGCACGATCAACATTCTTTTAGCAATTGGATTTTGTGATTTGATATTGGTTATTTCAATCAGCAATAAAAAAACAAAAGAAATCAAAAACCATGCAAGATAGTTCTGCAAAGGTATGGTATTATTTTCCCATTGCCACATATGAAGCTTTATTGCAACAGGTTCAAGGATTATGTCGTATATCAACATCATACCAGCTCCTATTAAAGCCTTAAGCGTGAAATGTATAGCTAAATTTTGAGTGAATATGTTTACACAATAAATCAACATCACCCAATTTATTCCAATAATCAAAGGTGTGTTAAGTATTTTTAAACCTAAAGCATATTCATAATAATAATTCCCAAAAATAATCCCTGAATTAACGCCTATTACTTCAACAAAATATCCTGTTAAAGCAATAATAAAAAAGACAATCCCTGCTTTGAATTGTATAGGTTCATGAAAAAAAAGAAGCAACAAAAAGCTAAACAACAAAGTATACGGGATCATGTAAGCAAAAATTTCTCTTGTTAAGGGAAACAATAAACCAAAAGCTCCAATAGTAAAAAAATAAACCAGGAATTTCTTTATTTCTTTAGGGGGAAAATACTTCCGTATTTGTTTGATCATATCATTGAAAAATGAATTCAAAATATAAAAGCGAAATATACAAACAATTTACTTTTTAGCATGAAAAAACAAATAAAATCAAAACAAAACGCCTAATAATTTTGCTTTTAGAAAAATTTTAACTATATTTAACAGAGATTTAACAAAAAATTTACATTCATTAAACTTATATGCTATGAAAAAAATACCAATATTATTAATTTCCTATTTATTATTATTAAATGGTTGTTCAATATTTCAAGGAACAACCAAGAACAGATGCCCTAGTGACTTAAAGGATTTTAACGGGAGAACCTATAAAGTGGTCCAAATCGGTAAACAATGCTGGATGGCAGAGAACCTTGCATCAACACATTACGCAGACGGAGCGAAAATAGAAAATGTTTTTGTTTACAATGATGACGAAGCTAATGCCGGCGAATACGGGAGGCTTTATACATGGGATGCTGCCATGAATGGCGCCGCTGAAAGCGATGAAGTGCCAAGTGGAATTATAGGAGCCTGTCCAAAAGGATGGCATTTGCCAAGTGATAATGAATGGAAAAAACTGGAAAGAACATTGGGAGTGAAGAAACGTAATCTTAACAGGCAAGGCTGGTCTACTGGTGAAGAAGGAGGAAAACTCAAGGAAAAAGGCACAAAACATTGGAATGAGCCGAATAAAGGAGCAACAAACAAAACTGGTTTTACGGCTATAGCTGCGGGTAGCAGGAATTTTGGCGGTGTGTACACGGGCAAAGGAATAAGCTCTTTTTATTGGACATCATCTATGCTTTATAGCCTCACTTCTTGGGGAAGAGGCTTGGGAACAAGCAGCGCCGGTATTTATCGATTTAATGATGACCCCGGGTCTGCTTTTAGCATCAGGTGTGTTAAAGACTGGTAAGGCTTTGTTATTTTAATCCCAGGTGGTTTCTATAGCCGTGTATTCTGCTCTTTTAGACATGGATTGTGTTATCTTTGACCTAACGTTTTTGCAACCTGTTATCACAAAAGCCATCTCTATCCAACCGGCAATCCTGTTTTCTACTATAGGGTCTGGCTCTGGAAATTTGGTAATATGTACCTCTACACCTTTGTTATGACTATTAGCAACCACGATATCGCAGGGGTTATAATAAGATTTAAACACCCTGCTTGCTCTCTTTATAATAAAGCCAGGATTAGCTACCATAACAAAAATTTTATAAACCCCTTTTAGGCCCTGTTCAGCGCTATGTTTGCCGCTTTCCCATGCAGCCTTAGCATTATCTCCGTTATAAAACATTTTTCCTATGGCTTTAGTCGGTTCAATGGCTCCTTGTTTAAGTGGATACCATTGGGTAGCATAAATATGCCCTGACATAATTTCCTTGGATTTTAAAGGCAATGATTCTAACCAATCATTGTATTTGTCCGGGTATTTGTTTTTTACAAATTCCTGTATAGATTTTACAGCAGTTCCTTTAATTTCCATGACGGTTTATCTTTTATTTTTATACCAAGTTGCATTCAAAGATATGAAGTAGAATTTGAATGCTTGCTTTGTATTATGCCGATTATCGTTCAAAATAATTACAGGATTGAAATGAACTGAAATTATATCTTTGAAAGAATATCGGTATTAATTAATCGTGTTCAAATGTATAATTTATTTTTCAAAAATTAATAAAATACAATAAAAAAATGCAGGCTGCTCAAAAAGTCTCGAAAACGACAATTTAGTGACGGGATGAGTTTGTTAATAAACAGATGTACTGATTTTTAACTTTTCAGTATCCCATGAAAATCACTCACCCCGTCATTTTTTGGACACCCTATTTTGATTTATAATTTTTTGTTCAATGGCCTATTGAAAATATTCAATAGCCTCGGCGGTAGCATCTAAAGTTGGCTGAACAGAAAGGTTGTTTCCAACAGCTCCTTGCATCCATATTTGAGGGGTTAAACGGCCTTGTTTAAGCATCCTGGATACTTCATCAGCAAAATTCTTACCGGTTATGTTTTGTTCAATTTGGAAATCGATCAAATGCCCTATTGGGTATGCAGAAAGGTATAAAGGCGCATCAATCATATGCGAATAAATGGCAAGGATGGGTGAATCTTTTACACCAAAAGCCTCAGCGTAATATTTGTTCCAAACTTCTTTGGCAATTCTTACCACTGCTTCTTTTAGTTGCGCTGCATTTGAATTTGGATTCTCATAAAGCCATTTCCATACTTCCATGTCTACCAACGAAACACCCATGATCTCGTAGCAACTCCAGAAGTTATCCAAAGCCATTAAATGCTCTTTATCTTTA
The DNA here is from genome assembly GCA_964544705.1 of uncultured Bacteroidales bacterium. GTDB lineage: Bacteria > Bacteroidota > Bacteroidia > Bacteroidales > CAZJDA01 > CAZJDA01. Next base: position 10,520 of record CAZJDA010000060.1, on the reverse strand, counting down.
TTATTTTCTGTGATCCCAAGGAGTTCCAAATCCCTTTTTTGAAAGAGAAAAGCTATAGCCTCTGTAAAAGCGGTATTAGGAACGCCATGAAGCATATATTGGTCAACATCGTGTAAAGTAATGGTTTGTTCTACGTTATGGCCAAATTCGTGAATGGCAATGTTATATCCTTTGTAGTTCATTCCTTTACCAGAAACCCTTGTCCTGAGGTGTGATACATCAGATTTCATTTCTGCTCCCCATGCATGTCCTGCACCTCTTGACGGGTCAACAGAAATTTTAGCGGCTATTCTGCCAGCTTCATTTTTACTCCATCCAAGTTTTTGCAATATAACCGGGAGGTCGCTTTGGAATGCTTGGGCTGTAGGATATTTCTCTTTAGTGATCTTGTCCAAGTCTTCTTCATTAATCGAACTGCGTGCCTTAAACCCATCATACCAGATATCAAAAGGCTCAAGGTTTCTACCTAGCCTTTTACGGATCAATTGTGCTACTTTTTTTACCTGGTTGGACGAAACAAAACCCGTAAAAAGTTTTTCTACTTCCTCTTGCGACATTTCCATGTTTTTATCGAATGCACGCTTTATGTAAGTGTCATAATAAGGATTAAACAGGTCTTGCTCCATGCGTGCTTGGAAATTATTTAAAAGATGTTGATAACGTGTATCGGGCTCTGTTTCCAATTCAACTTCTTTTCCATCTTTATAAACCTTGTTGTTTTTTGGATCCCAATGATACTCATTTGAATTGATAACTTTGGCAGGGATTTCTTGGTTAATAATATCCAGCATCACATGGTAAATGGTTTTTTGCTTTTTTAATTTATTTTGAGCATAATTCGATTTCAACTCATCCCGAAGTCCCCAATGTGAAATCAGCTTCATGTCTTTAGGAAACATGGTTTCTTTATTTTCATCTACCAGGTTGCCCATGTAAATATTGTATTCGGAGATATAAGTATCTGATGCTGTGGCCATTTTGCTTGCTTTTTGGACGAACTCTGCGGGCACACGAGACGTGTAAATATCAGCTAGCCTTGCCATAGCCCATTCCTTTTCAGACCAATCTTTTCCCAATGTTGATTTTTCTTGTAAGGAATAAAAAGGGAAATTCAATAAAACGTAAAACGCAATCTTATTATTGAAAAAATCTGTTTTTAGATGGGCTGAAGCATTGTATTCACCAAACATCATATCAATGGGATGTATCTCTCCCATGTCAAGGTGCAGAGGTTCTTGTAATTTCACATCAATACGGTGAAAGAATCCTTTTAAATATTCAAATTTTTGTGAAAGCTTTTGCAATACCATGTTAAGTTCTTTTTCACCTTGAATGAAATTCTCTTCGCAAAACGCTTTAAAGTCACCAGCAGAGCCATCTTTTTCTCTCCAGAAAGAGGCCGCTTGCTTCACACCTTTTTTTATACGTTCTTTTTGTTGGTTGCCGAATTTTTCCAATAAACTTTGAGTTACTTCTGTTACAACCTTTTCACTAATCACCATATCGGAGTTTTTCATTTTCGTTGGTTGTTTTGATTTGTCACCATCGCCACATTGGGTAATAATCAAGGCAATGATTAATGTTAGTAATGCAATATGTTTCATGTTTATACAGTTTAGGATTTTTTGTAAAATTACAAAATTTGGATGGATTCTCTACCTTTATCCAATTCATACTTGGAGACGTTTCAATATCAACAAATTAGCGAATTACCTTCTCACACCAATAGGGAAATCTGGCATTGATTGTGGGATTACCACTGTTGGGGATTGTTTACCGGAAGTTAGCTCTTTTACTCGTTCGGCAATATAAGCATCCAAAGCTTTTATGCTGTTTTTCCCTTTACCGAACAAGTCGGCTTTACCGTTAATGCCTTCGATAAGCGCTTTTGTGAATGCTCCATTTTGCCAGGAATCGTTTTCCAATGAAAATTGTTTGCCCGTGGATGAAGTAAAAACTACTGCACCGCTTTCCACATCAGAAAGTTCGTTAACAAGCGAGTTTACATTGGGCGCTGCACGTCTTCCTCCCATCACATCTCTCGAGTGACAAGCATCAACAAACATCACCAACTTACCGGGAATAGCAGAGGCCGTTAAAACATATTGCCCTTTTTTATCCATGCTTAATACCCGTATTTTGGCAGAATGCATAGGAGTATTAAGCCGCAAAATAGGTTCGGTGATTTGGGCAAAACTTGAAGTAAGGAACAAGCAAAAGCATAAAATAAGGGAAAGAAGATGCGTTTTCATGATGCTTCGTGTTATATTTTATTATATGATTTAGAAAGAGTTGACACTTCTATCTACAAATTTAAAGAATTTATGGATGAATTGAAATGAAGTCTATATTTATTTTTAAATATGCAGGTGTTGGTTTTGATGTACTTTGCTTAGCCGCGAGATTACTTCGGCATACATACAGCCTAGCCCTCCCTGTAAGAATGCCTCGTAATAATGCATTTTTCGTGAATTTTACAAACTTTCAAATCACCCCCTGGAAAAGTTCTCAAAAAAGACATTTCCTAATTTATTGAATCTCCTTATCAATAATCTTTGCAGATGCCAAACAAAGCGGTATTCCACCGCCGGGATGCACGCTGCCGCCCGTGAAATAAAAGTTTTTAATGGCCTTGGAATAATTAGGATGCCTCAAAAATGCCGCAAACTTGCCATTGGAGCTTAAACCATACAACGACCCACCGAAAGAAGCGGTATCTTTTTCAATGGTTACTGGTGTTGCCAGCTTTTCAAAAAGGATGTGCTTTCTAATATCCGTTTTAAGCGTCCGGTTGATTTTCTCAATAATTGCATCCCGGCTTTCATTAACCATTTTTTCCCAATTTTGCCCGATGTTTTCCGGTGCATTGATCATCACAAACCAATTTTCTTTCCCTTTTGGTGCATCTTCTGTTCCCTTCTTGGAGCTTATAAAAATATAAACCGTAGGGTCTTGATAAACGGCTTTTTCCGTGAACAGGCCATCAAATTCTGCTTTGTAATCGTTAGAAAACAATATATTATGCAGCTCAAGTTCTGGAAACTCCTTATCAATTCCCCAATAGAATATCATTGCCGAAGATGAACGTTCGTTTTTTATCTGTGATCTTGGGATTTTACTCCTGGGGAGGAGTTTCCAATAGAGATTTACAACATCTATGTCGCTTATTACTACATCTGCGAATATTTTTTCATTATGAACTTTAATGCCTTTGGCTGTATTGTTTTCCAGGATCACTTCGTCAACCGATGAATTATAATTGAATTCCACACCATGCCTTTCAGCCAGGTCAACAAGTGAAGATACGATGCTATAAATCCCCTTTTCCGGGAAAAAAGCTCCCACATTATGCTCCAAGTGCGATATGATATTTAGGGTTGCCGGCGTTTTATATGGGTTAGAGCCGTTGTAAGTAGCGTAGCGGTCAAAAAGCTGCACCAACTTATCATTTTTAAACCAGCGCTGGTTGTAATTATGCATGGTAGAAAATGCATTGAGCTTGTGCAAATGCATTAGCATTTTGCGATGCGACGGTTTTTTGTAATTGCTCAGCTTATGAAAAGAATTGTTGATGAAAATATCTTCGGTAAGTTCATAGAGTTTTTTGTTCTTTTCCAAAAAGTCTTTAATGCGTTGTTCTTTAGCGCCCAGTCTAAATTCCGCTTCTTCGGCAAATTGATCAATATCCTGATAGGCATTAAGAAGGGTTCCGTCATCCCAAAAATATTTGCAAGTAAGGTCTAATTTTTTATAAATGAAATGTTCAGAGGCTTTTTCATTGAACCGTTGGAATAATTCATCAACAAGTTGGGGCATGGTAAAAAGCGAGGGCCCTGTATCAAAACGGAAGCCTTGATGCCGGATTTCATTGATCTTTCCACCTGGATCCCTGTTTTTTTCAAATACCTTAACTTTGTAGCCTTTTGCGGCCAACCTCAGCGCTGACGCGATACCAGCAATTCCAGCGCCAATTATTATTGCTTTTTTGCCCATCATAAGTTAACTTTAGCATTCAACAAAGATATAATTTTTTGGTGGTTATTTTTTGTATCTAATATTATTCATTCGGTTGATTCATGAAATTGATTACAGTTTTTTATCAATATATTTATGCATTGTATTCTATTTTTCCATACATTTACATCCGGGATTTATTGCTGGTATAAAAACCATTAAAGCAATGAATCAGCTATACAAACCCCTAAAAGGTCTGTAGAAGTATGGTAATTAACCTGCTAAGGCTTAATAAACAACCTTCAAAACTAAGCCATAACCTGTTGACCCGGCAATACTTAATAGCGATAAACAAGATTATTCACTTAAATAAAAAATTATTACCATGAAACATTTACTTTCTGCAATCCTCATTGCATGTACAGCGCAATTTATGCAAGCACAGGATTTAAAAAACAGCGGCGCCCATATTGTCCTAAAAGATAACAGCCACCTGGTGGTGCAGGGCAATTATGTAAACCAGGACGACGGGCAATTGCATTTAGGCGGCACGGTGTGGCTCACGGGCAACTGGGAGAACAAGGCCACCACCAATGCCCTTGCTACACCCGATGCTTCAAACGCCATAAGGTTTAACGGCTCAAGCCTGCAAACCATTGGCGGAACCTACGATACGGCGCATACTTTTGAAGCCATGAACATAGAAACAGGCGCACAGGTTGAATTGCCGGCAGGCAACAAGCTTACCCTTTTGGGCGACCTGACCATTGACGGCGACTTCACCCTCAAATCCGATGCCGGCGGCACGGCAACCATCATCGACAACGGCAATATCACCAATAATGGCACTGCCACAGTTGAGCAGTACCTTACCAATGGACGCTGGTGGTATGTCTCACCACAAACAGCATCAGCCAACTCTAATGACCTGCTGTTTGACGGTAGCACCTATTACCTCTATTCCTGGGATGAGAATAACGGGGGCAGCAGCGGCTGGAATGAAATAGCAGCATCAACACCATTGAATCCATTAACAGGCTACGCCTATTACAATAACAGTGCCGGCCCTGTTACTGCTGAATATACAGGCAATTTTAATACCGACACTTATGGTTCAGCAGATAATATGACGCACTCTCCAGGTGCAACCAAAGCCGGGTACAACCTCACAGGCAACCCCTACCCAAGCCATATCAACTGGGGGAGTGAAAATAACCCGGCAAGCGGCCTCACCAAAACCAACCTGTCAACCACCATCTGGACACGCATTGACGGCAATTTTGCCACATACAACTGGACTGGAGACGGCACGGCACAAAACGGCGCTTCACAATTCATTGCCCCGGGGCAAGCCATTTGGGTAAAAGTAGAAGGAGCAGCCCCTACAACCGGGACATTCATTGTTGAAAACGATGCCAGAACCCATGACACCTTAGAATTATTGAAAAACAGCGATAACCACCTACTGCGCATGCAAGTCTCCAACGGAAATAAAACCGATGAAACCGTTATAGGATTTTATGATAACGCAGAAAACACCATTGATAACTACGATTCAGAAAAAATGTTCACAGATGATGTTGCTTACCCACAATTGTACACCTATTTGGATAACCACGAACTGGCTATCAACGGTTTGCCCAGGTATAACGGCAAAAGTAAAACCATCCCATTGGGCTTCAAAACCCAGCAAGCAGGCGAGTTTACATTTTCAGCGAGCAATATCAACGATTTCACGGAAGTGGAAGAAGTGTACTTAGAAGACCTGGAAACAGGGAAATTACAAGACCTCCGTAAAAACACGGACTATACCTTTAGTTCCGAAGCCACGAATACAGCGGCACGTTTCCGCCTTGTCTTTGGCCCGCAGAACACCACCGGTGTAGAAGACATCACGAGCAGTACCAAAATTTTTAACGCAAAAGGCCAGGTATACATCCAGACAACCCTAAGCGGCCAGGCTCAAATCTATGTTTACGATGCAACCGGCAAGCAGGTTATTGCCAAGCAGATGAACCTGTCAGAGGGTTTAAACAGCTTCACTGCCCCGGCAGCGAGGGGAGTGTATGTAGTAAAAATGTTCTTTGAAAATAGGGTTTATACGGAGAAGATAGTAAGGAGTTTATAAAGTAGAAAGTTCTTAAAGTTTATAAAGTGAGGATAGCAAACGACTTTTTAAAAATTGAAACGACATCAGTGTTTTGCGAACAATAAAAAGTAAGCAGATAAACTGGCTACACCAACAACATACAAACATACAAACTTACAAACTATCTATTACAAACTATCTATTACAAACTCAAATAACTAAAACAATTACTAACTATAAAAATAACAAACAATGAAAACAAAAAGATTTCACACAGCAGCAATCATCTTGGCCTTAGTTTTTGCACAGGCCACAACAACCATTGCCCAAAGCGTGGGCATAAACGATGACGGCAGCGAGCCCGACAGCCGAGCCATACTCGATGTAAAAAGCACCAGTAAAGGGCTGTTGCTACCAAGACTATCTGATAGCGAGCGAGCTGCATTATCTAGTGACGTACCTTTCGGAATGATCATATTCAATACAACCGACAGCGCCTTACAGGTATATATAGGCAAAGTTTGGTATCCTTTAAGCCTGGGAACAGGAGAAACTGCCTGGGAATTTAATGATGTAATATCTGTTACCGGTAAAACATGGATAGACAGGAACCTGGGCGCATCACAAGTAGCCACCTCAAGCACGGATGCCGATGCTTATGGAGATTTATATCAATGGGGTCGTGCTACCGATGGTCACCAACTGAGGAATTCAGCTACCACCTCCACCTTAAGCAGTAGCGACATACCCGGGCATGGTGATTTTATAATCAGTACATCTGACTGGCGCTCCACGCAAAATGATAATTTGTGGCAAGGAGTAAGTGGCATAAATAACCCTTGTCCAGGTGGTTACAGGCTGCCCACATCAACAGAATGGCAAGAAGAACGGCAAAGCTGGGCCAATAACAATGCTAACGGGGCTTATGCTTCAGCCCTTAAGTTGCCTGTTGCAGGCACCCGCGACGACATCGATGGTTCACTCGACAATGTGAATTCCTATGGATACTATTGGTCAAGCACTGTAGATGCTGCCAATGCGCAATACTTATTCTTTTACAGTAACTATGCCAGTATGTACAGCTACACTCGTGCAAACGGTTCTTCTGTGCGCTGCATTAAGGAATAGGAGGGAAGAAAGAGAAATAGCTGAATGTACTGAGATATGTTAGAGTCCGTACTATGGGTATACTGCTAACTGCGAGAGCCACCCTTCAAGAGGTTTCTTATTAAATGTAGCAGGAATTCATTTATTAACCCAACCCTTGAAGAGGTTTCTTCCCGTTAGCTACGCCAACCGTCAATGCGAACGAAGATTTGGAAAGTGTGCCAGGGCGAAGCAATCTCCCAACGGCCTGTAGCGGCAGTAGTTAAATGGTTTTGTTTACTTACCCTTAGTACGGATGTTCAGGCAGGTACGCCGGACTCCCTTCTTCGCTGTCGTATAGCTTTAGCGAAGCACAGCAGGGAATCAAAGGGCGAGCGATGGAAGGGGGAAAATTGAAACAACATCAGTGTTTTGCAGACAACGAAAAGTAAGCAGAAAAGCAGGCTACACCAACAACTTACAAACTTACAAACTATCAAACTATCTATTACAAACTCAAATAAGAAAAACAATTACTAACTAGAAAATAACAAACTATGAAAACAAAAAAATTTTACACAGCAGCGCTCATCCTGGCCTTAGTTTTTGCACATGCCGCAACAACCTTTGCCCAAAGCGTGGGTATTAACGAAGACGGCAGCGAGCCGGACAACCGCGCCATACTCGATGTAAAAAGTACCAGCAAAGGGGTTATCTTGCCACGACTAAGCGACACCGAACGTGATGCCCTGTATCAGGATGTTCCCCAAGGAATGATCATATACAATACTACTGATCAGCAACTGCAAGTATTCATAAATAACAAATGGTTCCCTCTTTCTATGGGTACATATGAAGATGCACCGTTTGAATTTAATGATGTAACCAACCCCACCACCGGGACAATTTGGATGGACAGGAACCTGGGCGCCTCTCAAGCAGCAACCTCAAGCACCGATTCTGATTCCTATGGCGATTTATATCAATGGGGCAGAGAGGATGACGGTCACGAGAAAAGAACTTCGAGTACCACTTCTACCCTAAGCAGCAGCGATGCAACTGGGCATGGCGATTTTATAATAGGCTCAGGAGATTGGCGTTCCCCACAAAACGACAATTTATGGCAGGGCGCAAGCGGCACAAATAATCCGTGCCCAAACGGTTACCGTTTGCCAACCGAGGCAGAATGGGAAGACGAGCGTGCAACTTGGAGCAGCAATGTTGCGGCCGGGGCGTATGCATCTTCGCTTAAATTACCAGTTGCGGGCAACCGTAACTACAGCAATGGTTCACTATATGCTGTCGGCACCCTCGGTCATTATTGGTCAAGTACCCTAGATGGTTCTTACTCGCGGAACTTGTTCTTCGGCAGTAACAATGCCGGCATGGATAGCTACTACCGGGCGCTCGGACGATCTGTACGTTGCCTTAAGGATTGACCCTGTGGAATAATTTTAAATTTTTGTATTATGAAGGATTTTTATTTCGTATATATTCTGAAAAGCTTGGAAGATGGCAAGAATTATGCTGGTTACACAAAAAATTAAAATTGCGATTTCAACAACACCAAAATGGAGAAGTAGAATCTACAGGTTATCCTACTATTCTCAGCAAATTTACTGAATGTACTACAATATGTTTACATACCCGTAGCACGGATGTTCATGCAGGTGCGGAGGACTCCCTTTAGGGAATTATAGGGCGAGCGATGGAAGAGAAAAAATTGAAACGACATCAGTGTTTTGCAGACAACGAAAAGTAAGCAGAAAAGCAGGCTACACCAACAACTTACAAACTTACAAACTTACAAATTATCTATTACAAACTCAAATAACTAAAACAATTACTAACTATAAAAATAACAAACAATGAAAACAAAAAGATTTCACACAGCAGCGCTCATACTGGCCTTGGTTTTTGCACAGGCCACAACAACCTTTGCCCAAAGCGTAGGCATAAACGATGATGGCAGTGAGCCCGACAGCCGCGCCATACTCGATGTAAAAAGTACCAGCAAAGGGGTTATCTTGCCACGACTAAGCGACACCGAACGTGATGCCCTGTATCAGGATGTTCCCCAAGGAATGATCATATACAATACTACTGATCAGCAACTGCAAGTATTCATAAATAACAAATGGTTCCCTCTTTCTATGGGTACATATGAAGATGCACCGTTTGAATTTAATGATGTAACCAACCCCACCACCGGGACAATTTGGATGGACAGGAACCTGGGCGCCTCTCAAGCAGCAACCTCAAGCACCGATTCTGATTCCTATGGCGATTTATATCAATGGGGCAGAGAGGATGACGGTCACGAGAAAAGAACTTCGAGTACCACTTCTACCCTAAGCAGCAGCGACACACCCGGGCATAGTGATTTTATTACCAATGGCAGCAGCCCTTATGATTGGCGTTCAACACAAAACGATAATTTATGGCAGGGTGCAAGCGGCATCAATAACCCCTGCCCAAGCGGCTACAGGCTTCCCACACAAGCAGAATGGCTAGCCGAGCTTGACACTTGGAGCAGCAATAATGCAGCAGGTGCTTATGCCTCACCGCTTAAGTTGCCTGTTGCAGGCCGCCGCAGCGGCAGCGATGGTTCGCTCGGCCTTGTTGGCTCCTACGGCTACTATTGGTCATGTACCGTAGATGTTTCTTACTCGCGGCACTTGCGCTTCAGCGGCAGCTATGCCGGCATGCTAAGCAGCTACCGGGCGACCGGATACTCTGTTCGTTGCCTTAAGGATAATTGACACTTAGAGATATTTTGACACTTTTGTCACTTTACCATGCCATTCCGCTTTTTTAGCGGATGGTATGGTTTAAATCCCGCAAAAAAGCGGGATCGATTTTTTTTAAAACACATATATGATAGCAGTAGAAGGTTTATAAAGTAAAGATTTTAAAGTAGAAAGTTTAGAAAGTTTATAAAGTAAGGTTAGCAAACGGCTTTTTATAGAGGCAACCCTTCAAGGGTTTTTTTATCAAATGTAGCAGGAATTCATTTATTAACCCAACCCTTGAAGAGGTTTCTTCCCGTTAGCTACGCCAACCGTCATTGCGAACGAAGATTTGGAAAGTGCGCCCGGGTGAAGCAATCTCCCAACGGCCTGTAGCGGCAGTAGTTAAATGGCTTTGTTCACTGCACTGCCTTCAGCCGGGAGATTACTTCGCCATACAACCAGGCCTCGGCCGGCCTGCATGTATGTCTCGTAATGACGTGCTTTTAATAAACGTTCTCGTCCTAAAAAAAGTTTACAGATAATGACTTAATCCTGAGTTAAGTTTACACTTTCGTTCCTTCTCTCCATCGCTCCATCGTTTCTGAACCAACCGCTTGAAGATACTGTGGTAAAATCCAAATTTTTTTTCAAATTTTTTT
>CAZJDA010000059.1:0-27435 GCA_964544705.1 uncultured Bacteroidales bacterium | reverse complement strand
CTTACAATCGCACCATATTGGAATTGAAATAACATTCCAAATATTACGATCATCCAAAATGCACCAGCTTACAATCGCACCATATTGGAATTGAAATTGTGTTTTGTGTGTTTTAAGTTTTAATTAATCTACAAAACTTACAATCGCACCATATTGGAATTGAAATCCCAGTTATGGATAAAGTGGCTTTTGTGCAAAGGATGCTTACAATCGCACCATATTGGAATTGAAATAACTATGATTATCCTGTAAGGGAATTTGGCATATTTTCTTACAATCGCACCATATTGGAATTGAAATGCAGGTATTGTAATACTTGTGCCAATAGCAGAATCAACTTACAATCGCACCATATTGGAATTGAAATTCAGGTTTGAATGGAGATACAATGATAGACTATCGTGCTTACAATCGCACCATATTGGAATTGAAATGACCTGCCAATATGGCGCAACTTGTTGTGCCATATCTTACAATCGCACCATATTGGAATTGAAATCAATCAGCCCGAACCCCACAATCTCACCTCTCCGCCCCTTACAATCGCACCATATTGGAATTGAAATTCCATATAAGTAAGCGCTTTTAACCACCTGCATTTATCTTACAATCGCACCATATTGGAATTGAAATATAGCAAAACGCAGCAAGCGCATCAAAAAAATTGCTGACTTACAATCGCACCATATTGGAATTGAAATATAGCAGAATCAATATAAAAGATAATATCAACCGTGGCTTACAATCGCACCATATTGGAATTGAAATTTCTCCGGTGGTTCAGTAAGGGGGATAGTTGCAGGGCTTACAATCGCACCATATTGGAATTGAAATCCGTATAGGCCTGAAAACCCATGAGAATATATTTTTACTTACAATCGCACCATATTGGAATTGAAATTTTTTAATTTTTGCTGTATTCAATAATATATTAATTACTTACAATCGCACCATATTGGAATTGAAATGGGGAACCGGATTATTCCTCTATCGAAAGCGAGATAACTTACAATCGCACCATATTGGAATTGAAATCAACTTTCGAGCAACTTGTTAAGAAATTGTTTTTTCTTACAATCGCACCATATTGGAATTGAAATTTAATTATATAGCGTGTTGTAAAATCGTTTTAATCTTACAATCGCACCATATTGGAATTGAAATTTTTTGTAATTATGAAAGAACCAAAAGATGGTGAGACTTACAATCGCACCATATTGGAATTGAAATTAACCTATTGATTCGCAACGACTTGCATTGCCGACTTACAATCGCACCATATTGGAATTGAAATACTGGAAGTCTTGACTTTGTTACATTTCAAAAAAATCTTACAATCGCACCATATTGGAATTGAAATAGAATATAGAAATAGCAAAAAGAGTATTAAAAAATTTCTTACAATCGCACCATATTGGAATTGAAATGGATGTTAATAAACACTTTAAAAGCACAATGATTTTCTTACAATCGCACCATATTGGAATTGAAATAAAACAGCCGCGCAAACCTCACAACGAACAGACTTTACTTACAATCGCACCATATTGGAATTGAAATGCGCCTGCTTGCTGTGCGCCTGCGATGTATGCGTGACTTACAATCGCACCATATTGGAATTGAAATCCTTCAGCGTTGATGCAACCGCTAATGAGATTACAATCTTACAATCGCACCATATTGGAATTGAAATGTGGCAATGTAAGAGTTAAAAATGTAATATATGTTTCTTACAATCGCACCATATTGGAATTGAAATGTACTCATCATTTCACGCAAAAAAAAGAGATAAAAAACTTACAATCGCACCATATTGGAATTGAAATACTTAAACAATTATTTGTAACTTCCTGGTCTGATGCTTACAATCGCACCATATTGGAATTGAAATTAACCTATTGATTCGCAACGACTTGCATTGCCGACTTACAATCGCACCATATTGGAATTGAAATACTGGAAGTCTTGACTTTGTTACATTTCAAAAAAATCTTACAATCGCACCATATTGGAATTGAAATAGAATATAGAAATAGCAAAAAGAGTATTAAAAAATTTCTTACAATCGCACCATATTGGAATTGAAATGGATGTTAATAAACACTTTAAAAGCACAATGATTTTCTTACAATCGCACCATATTGGAATTGAAATACTCAAACAATTATTTGTAACTTCCTTGTCTGATGCGGCTTACAATCGCACCATATTGGAATTGAAATATTGGAAGTCTTGACTTTGTTACATTTCAAAAAAACTTACAATCGCACCATATTGGAATTGAAATGCCCTGCCAATATGGCACAACAAGTTGCGCCATATTGGCTTACAATCGCACCATATTGGAATTGAAATGAGATTTGCAGCGAGATAGAGAAGGTGGCACACTCACTTACAATCGCACCATATTGGAATTGAAATTAATATCCCGGCAAATAAACCCGGTATACATTTTTCTTACAATCGCACCATATTGGAATTGAAATAATCCATTAGTAGTTATGGGATTTAGTGCGAATTATGCTTACAATCGCACCATATTGGAATTGAAATCCTTAAAGTTACGGCTACACAAGACGGTACATTTACTTACAATCGCACCATATTGGAATTGAAATGACCATTATTATAAGTGGATGCACAAATTAAGAGACTTACAATCGCACCATATTGGAATTGAAATTTCTCATCGCCTGCCTCATATTCAATCCTGGTGTTCTTACAATCGCACCATATTGGAATTGAAATTAGAAGACTGCTTTAAGAGGCTAAAGAATGGGCACAACTTACAATCGCACCATATTGGAATTGAAATACATGCAAATCCATGTTATTTACTTCTGTAACTACCTTACAATCGCACCATATTGGAATTGAAATGTTCTAATGATGAGAACGCTGATATGACTAAGCTGTTCTTACAATCGCACCATATTGGAATTGAAATCCTGAAAGAGAATACTTTATTGAATTGCAAAGGGTACTTACAATCGCACCATATTGGAATTGAAATCTGAAGACATGGCACAAGAAGAAATGAGCGGATACCTTACAATCGCACCATATTGGAATTGAAATTCATTTTCAATGTAGATTGGCTTAAAACGATGTAAAGCGGCTTACAATCGCACCATATTGGAATTGAAATTCAATGATTCTTTATTTATTCAAACCCCTTTCACCTTACAATCGCACCATATTGGAATTGAAATAACACTGGAAGTAATTTCATTGAATATTGTTGCAAGCCTTACAATCGCACCATATTGGAATTGAAATTTGGTCAAGCTCTGCAATTTCTAATTTATAAAGCTCAACTTACAATCGCACCATATTGGAATTGAAATTCTATCATTGAATTATTAATCAATGAATATAACATTCTTACAATCGCACCATATTGGAATTGAAATAGATAAAGTCACCAATGCATCCGGCCAAGTAATTTTTCTTACAATCGCACCATATTGGAATTGAAATCTTGTTCTTCCACCGGGTTGGTAAGGTATGTTATAACTTACAATCGCACCATATTGGAATTGAAATGGTGGTGCCTGTATCTTGCCATGTAGTCCCGTCAAAACTTACAATCGCACCATATTGGAATTGAAATTAAATGATTGGCTCCAGTTATAACTTGGGATCGTATGCTTACAATCGCACCATATTGGAATTGAAATGTTAACACAAACAGAACAAGAAATAATAAGGGCAAACTTACAATCGCACCATATTGGAATTGAAATCTATTATAATAACTCCCAACTTTAATGCGAAATAAATCTTACAATCGCACCATATTGGAATTGAAATTTCAAAAACCTTTTCTGGAATTGCCGAAGCTATGGCCTTACAATCGCACCATATTGGAATTGAAATATCATTTGCATCACTGTTACTAATTACAATTTCAAAACTTACAATCGCACCATATTGGAATTGAAATATTATTTCAGATTCAAGTGACAAATATATCAGTGAATCTTACAATCGCACCATATTGGAATTGAAATTCTGCAATAGCACTATCATAATAATTATCATTGATGTCTTACAATCGCACCATATTGGAATTGAAATGCAGCTAGCGGCAGGCTTAACGATTATTTAGATATTCTTACAATCGCACCATATTGGAATTGAAATAAAACATCATGAAAAAAAGTAGTGAAATCTAATTCTTCTTACAATCGCACCATATTGGAATTGAAATAAGATGTTCAAGATAAGTTAATGAAGAAATACGGGCTACTTACAATCGCACCATATTGGAATTGAAATACAACCTATCCAACGTATCTACCGTATAATATATAGCTTACAATCGCACCATATTGGAATTGAAATGTACAACTCCGGCTGCACACATCCCCGAATTGTTACAGCTTACAATCGCACCATATTGGAATTGAAATGAGTGCGTGCGTGACTGAATTATAAATGCCGTTAAGCTTACAATCGCACCATATTGGAATTGAAATGTAAGTGCGCCACCACTGACATAGCGAAGGCTGCAGTCTTACAATCGCACCATATTGGAATTGAAATTGAACTGCCAACGATGTTTCCTATTTTCCCGCTAAACCTTACAATCGCACCATATTGGAATTGAAATATCATTTCAGGTAACAGTATTAGAGGTAAATTAAGGCCTACAATCGCACCATATTGGAATTGAAATTGCAAAAAAAAGAAGCAAAAAATCAGATGAAAATTTGCTTACAATCGCACCATATTGGAATTGAAATGCGATACTTGGTTTTGTACTCAAATATTTTTCTTTCTTACAATCGCACCATATTGGAATTGAAATAATTCATATCTTGCTTCTATTGTAGCGCATTTAATCCTTACAATCGCACCATATTGGAATTGAAATCCGTTATGCACAATTGCCTTGCTAAGTGCAATCATTGCTTACAATCGCACCATATTGGAATTGAAATTCAAAAATCAACTCAAAAGAGATTTACAGAAGTATGAACTTACAATCGCACCATATTGGAATTGAAATTTTTTTTCTCCGCCATTGTGGCTAATTGAGCTTAAAGCCTTACAATCGCACCATATTGGAATTGAAATGATAATGGCATACCGTCAATTTGAAGCCTATTGCTTCTTACAATCGCACCATATTGGAATTGAAATAGAATTCCTTGTTTTACTACTGCCATAACTGATTAATCTTACAATCGCACCATATTGGAATTGAAATATTTCTTCAACTGATTTTTCAATCAATTCTACTTTCTTCTTACAATCGCACCATATTGGAATTGAAATAATATTTCACCCGTAAAAACCTGCTGTTTGTCCCCTCTTACAATCGCACCATATTGGAATTGAAATGCCTTGAGCAAACTTTATCATAATACCAGTGCTGGGCTTACAATCGCACCATATTGGAATTGAAATGTAATTGTAATTCCTGGTCTGTGAGGTCTTTTATGTCTTACAATCGCACCATATTGGAATTGAAATCGGGTTAAAGCGGCCGCCAAGTTTTTTAAGCCCTTCCTTACAATCGCACCATATTGGAATTGAAATTTGACAAACTCGCTAAACCGCTTAGCGAAAAGTTTGCTTACAATCGCACCATATTGGAATTGAAATATGTTAATTCATTAAGGTTATATGTACCATCTGCAACTTACAATCGCACCATATTGGAATTGAAATATTTGTAAAAGATGAAACCGGGAAAGAATTGAAAGCTTACAATCGCACCATATTGGAATTGAAATTTATGATTTGGTCATAAATTTCCGCTTCTAATTTTTCTTACAATCGCACCATATTGGAATTGAAATATATGTGGCGATACAAGAAAGAAGCCTGATAAGTTTCTTACAATCGCACCATATTGGAATTGAAATTGCAGACTGGCGTAACTACTTATGACCAGCTTGCTAACTTACAATCGCACCATATTGGAATTGAAATATACGTGCCCTCTTCAATTTGTTCTGCACCATCTTTGCCTTACAATCGCACCATATTGGAATTGAAATGGCAATATAAATAGGTGTGCTAAATTGGTTTTTTATGCTTACAATCGCACCATATTGGAATTGAAATGTCACAACTTGTCGATTGCATCCGCTGTAAATGATGCCTTACAATCGCACCATATTGGAATTGAAATGTGTGAAGCCTGTCCTGTCTGTTGTAAAATCAATTACCTTACAATCGCACCATATTGGAATTGAAATCAAGGCAAAATTGCGGATAACGATGCGGTCTATATCTTACAATCGCACCATATTGGAATTGAAATCAGGGATGGTTCAGGTACAAGAAAATAAACAACCGCTTACAATCGCATCATATTGGAATTGAAATTCGGAAATGTATTTCACATCATAAAAATGATCTGGAGACTTACAATCGCACCATATTGGAATTGAAATGGCCTTACCAGCCGTGTTATGATGTACAATGATATGCTTACAATCGCACCATATTGGAATTGAAATAGAAAAACCATTCTTGGTATGAAAAAGAAAACTTTTTCTTACAATCGCACCATATTGGAATTGAAATTCTGAAACCTTTGATTTGATTGTCATGGATGAATATACTTACAATCGCACCATATTGGAATTGAAATGAGCCTACCGGAATCTACCAAAATTGCTCTTCCAGCCCTTACAATCGCACCATATTGGAATTGAAATGACATGTCACATAATTCACATTATGATAAGCATCACACTTACAATCGCACCATATTGGAATTGAAAGCTTAATTGGTGAATGATTGAATGAGGGAGCTGCAGGTAGAATATAGAATTCAGAATTCAGTATTCAGAAGGTAGAAACTTGGCAGCTGCTTTATCCGGCATCCGGCATCCGGCATCTGGCATCCGGTATCTGTTAGCAACATCTATGGAAGTAATCTAAATCAAAATAGTCAATAATCATTTATCAATAATAAATTCACAAATCGCACCATATTGGAATTGAAAGCTTAATTGGTGAATGAGTGAATAAGGGCTGCAGGTAGAATATAGAATTCAGAATTCAGTATTCAGAAGGTAGAAACTTGGCAGCTGCCTTATCCGGTATCTGGCATCTGGCATCCGGCATCCGGCATCCGGTATCCGGTATCCGGCATCTGGCATCTTGCATCTGTTAGCAACATTCAGGAAGTAAGCCACCCCCCAAAATAATCAATAAACATAACCGGCTAAACAAAAACCGTTTGAGACATAAAAGCCTGCTAAAAGCAGGCTGCGATTGGTCGCTGGTTTGGAATATCCACCACGATGAATCGTCGTGCTAAACTCATGATTTGCATGTTTTTTAAAAACAACATTAATTGCTTTTATCCCTATTTAAACGTCCTGTCATAAGGCTAACACCCTGGCTTACCTGGGTGTTTAATAATTACAGCGCAAAAGGAAACAGCCTGTTTAAAACAGGCTTCCTCTCATTGGCTTAACATGTCACGATCCCATTGCCTCTTTTATCACCTCGGCAAGTCTTTTCACGCCTTCTACGTTGTCTGTTTTGTTGGCATAAGAAAAGTTGATGCGCATAGTGTTCTTTCCCTTGCCATTGCAATAGAACACATCGCCTTTAACAAAGGCAACTTTCTTTTCTACGGCTTTATAGAAGAGCTTTTCGGCATCCATGCCTTCGGGAAGGTAAAGGAATAAGAATAACCCACCTTCAGGCTCTGTCCATGTTACACCTTCGGGCATATACTTCTTGAAGCTATCCAGCATCAAATCGCGCTTTTCGTGGTAGCTGGAAATGATCTTTTTAAGATTGGCTTCAAAATAGCCTTTTTCAATATATCTCGCGGCTATTTTTTGTACAAAAACAGAAGTGCAAAGATCAGCAGATTGCTTGGCAATAACTACTTTTTGAATAATTTCTTCCGGCCCCATCATCCATCCTAGCCTAAAGCCTGGGACAAATATCTTGGAGAAGGTTCCCAATGTTACTACCCTATTAGAATCATCCAAATCATAAAGCATTTTTTGGGGTTCTCCTTCAAAGCGTAATTCCCTGTATGGGCTGTCTTCAATAACTAACAAGTCATATTTTTTGGCAATATCAAGGATCTCTATTCTCCTGGAATTTGGATAGGTCAACCCAGCAGGGTTTTGGAAATCAGGGATAATATAAATAAATTTAGGACGTATTTCTTGTGCTGCCAAATCTTGGATAATTTGTTCTATTTTTGAAGGGATCATTCCATGCTTATCAAAAGGTACCCCAAGCAAGTCGGCGCCGTATGTATTAAAAGCGCTTATTCCTCCAAGGTAGGAAGGAAGCCCGCAAATTACCTTGTCGCCCGGGTTTATAAAGATCTTCCCGATTAAGTCTAATCCTTGCTGGGATGCAGTAGTGATGATAAGGTCATCAACATTTACATCTATACCATCTTTTTTATATTTTTCAACCAATAATTTCCTTAATTTCTGGTCGCCTTCTGTAGTGCTATATTGCAGAGCTGATGCTCCTTCTTCGTCTAATAATTCACATACAATTTTTTTTAAGTCGGCTGTTGGGAATGAATCTGGAGATGGCAACCCTCCAGCAAAAGAAATAATACCCGGTTGCTGGGTGAGTTTTAATATTTCCCTTATAGCGGATTTTTGCATTTTTTGTGCGCTACGGGAAAATAATTGATTCAAATTGTTTATCATGGCATTAATAGTTTTAGGGTTTAATAATCATATCCCGTAAAATTACATTTTTTGAGGGAAATAAACAAATGCCATTTCAAAAAATGTAAAAAAATAATTCAACAGTTGCAGATTTATTTTTTTTCGCAATTTTTACTTATATTTTTTAATTCACAATTATCCGACATATCGCAAAAAGCGCAATGACTCTTCCCCTTTTTCCTAAAAGACTTATAAATCTTTATTCCCGCCCATAATACGGCGAGAAAAACAATAACATAAACGGCTATTTCTTGAAACATGATCAAGCACTCCTTTCAAACAAAAAACAAATTATCATCAATAAAGTTTTCTATTTTGCTTGTTTTTAGTATATTTGTAATAGTTTTTTAACCAAAGAAGAAAAAATTATATTAATCGATATATTGTGCCTTTTTTTAATATTTTGACCCATGTATTCCTGTGTAAGACCTTTATTCTATCTTTAAATACTATTGTTTTGAGATTAAAAACACAAATATGTAGATTAATATAATGTATTGAGAAAAAATTTATTGTACAAATCTTATAAAACGCAAAATTATGCTAAACATTGTAGAAATTTATAATGAAGAAGACTTAAAAAAGTATTCGAGTAGGGAAGAATTTGTTGATTTTTTATATGAACATCTTGATCGTTTTGGTGACACTAAATCAGCAATCAATAAATGTATAGATTATGCATTGTCTAAAAGCGAAGGTAAAGGCGGTTTTCTCCTGGGTGCTTTTGAAGATGATAAACTTATAGGTGCCTTGGTAATGAACAAGTCGGGTATGGAAGAGTATATCCCTGAATATATCTTGGTTTACATTGCCGTTAATAGCAATTACAGGGGTAGGGGCATTGGAAAACAGATCATTGATAAAGCCAAATCTCTATCTGACGGTGATATTAAGCTGCATGTTGAATATGACAATCCTGCTAAGCGTTTATACGAACGTGAAGGGTTTGAGAACAAATATGCAGAAATGCGATTCAAAAATAAATCATAATGGCGAATCTAATCATAAAAACCGAAAAGATCCTTAGTAACATATACAAGCTGCATGATTACATAAGCAACCGTAGCGGCGAATGGACTTTGATCATGAAATTGCTTTCAGGGCATACGGATACACTCAAACGCATCCTTGCCGATCCTATAATCAAAGACATTCATTCCGTTGGCGATTCGCGTTTGTCGAATTTGCAAAGGATTAAGGAAATTAACCCGGAGGTGCGAACCATGTATATCAAGCCTCCTCCCATGCAATATGCTGAAGAGGTAGTGAGTTGTGCCGATATTTCGCACAATACATCTTTGCGTACCATTAAGGCGCTTAACAGGGAAGCCAAGAAACAAAACAAAATGCATAAAGTTATTATCATGCTTGAGCTGGGCGAGCTCAGGGAAGGCGTGATGCGCGAAAATCTGAGCGATTTTTACGAGAAGCTTTTTACTTTATCCAATATTGAAGTGATTGGTATTGGTAGTAACCTGGGTTGTATGTTTGGGGTAGAGCCTTCTTACGATAAATTGGTACAGCTCAACTTGTATAAAGAACTCTTGGTAGCCAAGTTCAACAAAAAGATTCCTTTAGTATCCGGCGGAAGTTCCATCACACTTCCCTACCTCGGCAAAAAGAATATTGCCGAAGCCATTAACCATCACAGGATTGGTGAAGCTGTATTTTTGGGGACATCTCCATATAACAACAAAAAATTCAGGAATCTTTCTACTGATGCCTTCGAGTATCATGCTTTTATACTGGAACTCGAAAAGAAAGAAGACCAACCTGATGGCGTTATCAGTGATGCCAGCGTTGGACACACCTCGGAAGAATCGGAAGAGCAAAGCAAAGAAGATTTCTTGAACCAAGAAACACCTAAAAATTATAAAGCCATCCTTGATTTTGGTGTTTTGGATGTGGATGTGAACGAAATTGAGCCCAAAAACAGGAAGATCAAGTTTATTGGAACAACTTCAGATATGTCGGTTTATGATATTGGGCCAAACCTGATTACACCCAACAAAAGAATGTATAGGGTGGGAAGTAAAGTGGCATTTAAGCCAACCTATATCGGTGTAGCAAGGCTCATGAATTCCAAATTCGTGGAAAAAGTGGTAGTATAGGCTGCATGGCTAAAGGTGAACAGAGTTTAAAATCAGCCTGGCAGTTCATAGATAACTTGCCGGGCTTTTGTATAGAATATTGACCATAAAAAGTGAATTGATATGCATTGGATAGACTTGGGAATTTTCATCTTGTATATGATTATTATGCTGGGAATTGGTTTTCTTTTCCTGGTTTTAAATAAAGACCCTGACGACTATTATGTTGGAGGCAGGAAAATGGGGAGCCTTCATATCGGGCTTTCGGTAGTTGCTACAGATGTTGGAGGAGGCTTTTCCATTGGCCTCGGTGGTTTGGGTTTTATCATGGGGCTGGCAGGTTCTTGGATGCTCTTCACCGGGCTTATAGGGGCGTGGTTGGCTGCAGTGATACTCATCCCAAGGGTACATAAGATCGGGACAGAAAATAAACTCTTCACCTTCCCACAAATCCTTAAACATTATTACAATCCCAATGTAGCTATTTTTGCCGGGGTTATTTCTGCCATAGGATACCTGGGGTTTACAAGCTCACAAATATTGGCAGGTGCAAAATTGGCATCCGCTACGTTTGTTGACCTTAATGAGATGTCTGCATTGATCATTATGGGAGTTATTGCCGTTGTTTATACTGTACTTGGCGGGCTTAAAGCCGTTATCTATACCGATACCGTACAGTGGCTCATACTTATGTCGGGGCTTATTTTTATTGGTATTCCCATCTCATACAATGCCATTGGTGGGATGGACGCTATTAATGAGGTCCTTTCCAGGGATTTTCTGCAACTGGACAATGTTACTTGGCAAGAGATCGTGAAATGGGTGGTTACCATCATTCCCATTTGGTTTGTGGGGATGACACTCTACCAACGTATTTTTGCTTGCCGCGAAGAAAAAACAGCCAAACGTGCTTGGTATATCGCTGGGTTGTTCGAGTGGCCGGTAATGGCTTTTATGGGCGTTGTTTTAGGCCTTTTTGCCAGGGTAGCTTTTGAAAATGGTATGTTTGCCGAACTTGGTGTTGATAATGCATTACCCGTTGACAGTGCCGGAGGCTTCGACAGGGAAAAAGGGCTGCCCATGCTGCTCAGGACTGTTTTGCCGGTAGGACTGATGGGGTTGATGATGTCGGCTTACTTTTCTGCTATCATGTCTACGGCAGATAGCTGCTTGATGGCTGCCTCGGGAAACCTCCTCACGGATATTTTTGGAAAATACTTTTTTAAAGACCCGGGGAAGAAAAAAGTACTGCGAATTTCGCAAATCCTTACCTTGATCATTGGTGCACTGGCCATACTTCTGGCCTCTTCCATGGAAAACGTGCTCGACTTGATGTTATACTCATACGCTTTCATGGTCTCGGGGCTTTTTGTGCCCGTGATAGCTGCTTTTGTCATTAAAAAACCACAACCGTTGGCTGCCATTATAGCTATGGTTTTGGGTGGTTCTACCACGGTGGTTCTCACAACGGCAGATATTGCCTTGCCTTTCGGGCTCGACCCCAACATTTTTGGTATCACAGCCTCGGCTGTTAGTTTTATAATCGTTCATTTTGCACTTGCTAAACAACAAAACACATGAATATAGATGCGAATTTATTGGATAAATTACAAAACCTCAGGAAAGAATTACACAAAAATCCTGAGTTGTCTGGCAAAGAGATACAAACCCCGGCACGGATAGAAAGTTTTGTTTCACAATACAAACCTGACGAGGCCATCCATAATGTTGGCAAAACAGGTATAGCTTTTGTTTTTCAAGGCAAAAGCAAAGGGCCTGTGGTAGTTTTCAGGGCTGACCTTGATGCATTGCCCATTCACGAAATCAATGATTTTGAATACCGCTCTATAACCGACAATGTGGGGCATAAATGCGGCCATGACGGGCATATGGCTATGGTGGCGGGCATTGCAGCGATGCTTAAAAAAGCCCCTATTGAAAAAGGAAAAGTCGTTTTGCTCTTTCAACCCGCTGAAGAAATTGGACAAGGAGCTTCTTGGGTAGTGGAAGATAAGAAGTTCAAAGACCTGGAACCCGATTATGTTTTTGGGCTTCATAACCTACCGGGATACCCGGAAAGAAGTATTGTTTTGAACAAGAAAACCTTTGCTGCTGCCTCAACAGGCTTGATAGTGAGGCTAACAGGCAAAACAGCCCATGCAGCGGAGCCGGAAAACGGCAATAGCCCGGTGATTGCCATGGCCAATATGATGAAAGAGCTTACATACTTGCCAAAAGAGTACCGGTTTAAAGATTTGGTTATTGTTACCGTAATCCATTCAAGATTGGGCGAGATCGCTTTTGGTACAACACCCGGCTACGGAGAAGTGATGGCTACTTTGCGCTCCTACAGGAACGACGACATGGAGATACTCAAGCAAAAAGCCCTGGATATTGCTTCAAAACATGCCAAAGCATTCAACCTGAAGATGGAAACCGAATGGGTGGAAGAATTCCCGGCAACCATCAATAATGAAGCATGTGCAGGTACCCTGGAAAAGGTAGCCAAGGAGAATAACTTGGAGATCATATACAAAGAAGAGCCTTTTAAATGGTCGGAGGATTTTGGGCATTACCTCATGCATTATAACGGAGCTTTTTTCGGATTAGGTTCTGGCAAACACACGCCCCAACTGCATAACCCGGATTATGACTTCCCGGATGAGATTATCCCGGCGGGTGTTGCAATATATAATGGGTTAATAAGAAAGATTTTGGGATAGAGGTAGGTGAAAAGTTAGAAAGTGGAAAAGTTAAAAAAAAGTGTAATAAGAGGTAGGATATGGGAACCGACACACTGCGAGTAAATAGTGTCAATCAATTATTTTAAGGCCCAGTGAAAAAAATCTATTTAAGACGTCTAGTGCCCGTAGAATGTGAATGTGGCAATCGTAATACATTTATTTACTTTTTTTACCCCCTGGAGATTCAATTATGATAATTGAAAAAACAATACCTATTCCTATTCCAATGATATTGAATAAAAAGTCGTTAATATTATATGCTCTTCCTGGTATGATGGATTGGGAGTACTCTGCAAGGAATGAAATTCCAACCGAAACCACAATTATGGAGATTAACGAAACAAGGAAATGATTTTTTATCCAGTGTTTTTTCCAAAGAATAAAGAAAGTGACCAACACAAAATACATAAAAGAATGTAAGAAATAATCAGATCGAAGTTCTATGTCTATTTCTGTTATAGGAATTCTTATGCTTAGGCCTCCACCTCCAAGATATGGTATAGAAGAAGAAACAAAAATAATTATGAGCCAGCTCCAGAAAAGCCATTTAAAAGTAGTGCAAGTTAATCTTTTCATTCTCTAACGGGGTTTTACTTGGTTTTATTATTTAACGTTTACTCTAACGGTATACGTACCTGTATTGCTTTTATTAAAAACCGTTTCATAAATAGACAAATACAAAGTTCCCGAGCGTTTGGCAATTCCTTTGTATTTGCTCCCCGCTCTTGTCATCTGGCCAGATTCTCCAATTCTATAGACCAAGTTGCCGTATTGGGGATATGTATAACTGCTGCTGTAGCTGTGCTTGGAGCCTTTTTGCCCGTCAGGAGTATAGCTTTTATTGGATAAACTTTTTAACATGACTTCTCCCGAGGCCATAATAATGATTTTTTGCCCGGCTTTTACTTTAATGCCGGTATTTAGCCAACCGCCGTCATTATTGGCTTGAATATGTTTAGAAGCAAGCAATTGGAACATTTTGCCCGAGCCCGACAGGTCATCATAAAACACCTCGATCTTCTCTATTTCTATCTTTGGAATAACAAGTTTGCCATATTCCGTTTCTATATTGATATCCTTGATATTGAAATATCCTCCCATCTCGTAAGCCATATCCATGCTAATTACATCTTTTTCATTAAAAGGTTCGTTCACTCCATGCTTGGCTTTGAGATAGTCATAAACACTTTCTGGGCTGTACAACCCGCGTGATTCATCGTACACGTATTCTTCACTGTAAATATAATCCCTGATTACCGGGAGCGAATTTACATTTTGCTCAAGCAACTCGTCGTATGCCGCCTTTTGTTGCTCTCCCTCACCGGCAATTAACTGTCCAAGCAAATTTTCTATATTCTTCTTTTGTGATTCGTTTGCGTATATTCCAAAAACTATGGTATTTACATTCTTTACGGGAATGCTAAGGGCTCCATAATCCGTTTTAAGTTGAACTTCTTTTACTGATTTGGAGGTTCCTGTGATGACACTCCCATCACGAAGGTATAGTTTTAATTCTATTTTGCCATTTTCAGCAGTTACCAAAAAAGATAAAGAAAATAAAGCTACAATCAATACAAATATTTTTTTCATGGTTAAAGGGTTAAAATATTCATGGTCTATAAAAAAATCACTTCTGTAACAAGCTCTTTGCCAGCTTCTTTATTCAAGACTTCTATAATTTTATGTTTAGATAATGAAAGTTCGGATTTTAAAGCCGGTGAATCTACCTGGATAAACAATTTTTGATTCTTGATGTATATATTCTGTGTGTGTTTGGCAATCATAGGCCCCATTATGCGCTCCCATGATGCTAAAATATTCACTTCTTTCAACTTACCTTCCAGTTGATAGGCTTTTAGCATTTCGTTGATCGCCTCTTTTAGCGTATTTTCATTTTTTCCAGGCATAATTTGCAGGTTATGGTTTTAGCTTTCTTTTTGTTACTATTTCTCCGTTATCTATATCAACAATGGTGCAATTCCCGTCAATTAAATCAAACACTTTTTCTATCCTTTCGGGATGAGCATCCGTTACAAAAACTTGCCCAAAACTATTATTGCTTACCAACTCCATCAGTTTTTTCACCCGTTCATCATCCAACTTGTCAAAGATATCATCAAATAATAATATAGGCTTAAAATTTTTGATCTTTTTTGTATATTCAAATTGTGCCAGTTTTAATGCAATGATAAAAGATTTTTGCTGGCCTTGCGAACCGAATTTTTTTATTGGGTAGTTGTCAATCTTAAATGTTAAATCATCTTTATGGATACCGGTTGAGGTATATTTCAATACACGGTCTTTATCGAGGGTTTCTTTTAAAAGGGCACTAAGGCTTTTTTCGTGCAAACGGCTCTCGTAAACAATCTTGGTTTCTTCTTTTCCTTCGCTAATAAAATTATAATAATGGTTAAATACAGGTAAAAAATCCTTCAAAAACTCCTTTCTTTTTTCAAATATTTTCTTGCCAAGTAGGGAGAGCTTCTCGTCCCAAATTTCCAATGAAGCATGATCAAAAGTATAAGAATCAGCAAATTGCTTCAACAAGTAATTTCTTTGCGAAAGGGCTTTATTGTAGTTAATTAAATTGTCAAGGTATACCTTGTCAAACTGTGAAATAACGCTGTCAATATATTTCCTTCGCTCTTCACTCCCTGAGCTTATAAGGTTATAATCAGCCGGAGAAATGATCACTAAGGGAAAAAGGCCAATATGCTCAGATAATTTTGAATACTCTTTTCCATTCAATTTGAATTTTTTCCTTTGCTCCTTTTTAACGCCGCAATAAATGCTGTCTTGCTTATCATTTTTTTGATAGGTTCCTTGTATCACGAAGAAATCGCTTCCATGCTTTATATTTTGCGAATCAATTACATTAAAATAGCTCTTGCAAAAAGAGAGGTAATAAATAGCATCCAGCAGGTTGGTTTTTCCAACACCATTATTCCCAACAAAGCAAGTGATCTTATCATCAAAATCGAGGGTAGCTTCGGGATAATTTTTAAAATTTACAAGACTTAAAGATTTTAGAAACATAAGGCAAAAATAATGAAAATTCTCCAGGGGCGCAACGCAAGGAGTTTATAATTGCTATTATGAATTGGCATCATGATTCTGGGACAAAAAACATATTTTTTTCTTACTTTAGCAAAAAAAATAGCGGGAAATAAAAGATTCAAAAAATATAAAACACTTTAATTATGATCAATGAACAATTAATCAATCCCAAAAGCATTGTTGTAGTTGGTGGTTCTAATAATACTGCCAAGCCCGGGGGCAAGATTCTCAAAAACCTTATTGATGGTGATTTCAAAGGCAAACTGTATGTTGCCAATCCCAAAGAAACAGAAGTGCAAGGAGTTAAAAGCTACCCCGACCTCAACGATTTGCCTGGAGCCGACTTGGCTATTATCGCCATAGCTGCTAAGTTTACACCACAAACTGTGGAATTATTAGCAAAGAAAAAAAACACCAAGGCATTCGTTATTATATCGGCCGGATTTAGCGAAGAAAGTGAAGAAGGCAAAGAAACAGAAAAGCAAGTAGTGGATATTGTCAACAGTGTTGATGGTTGTCTCATTGGCCCTAACTGCACCGGTGTTCTCACTCCGCAGCATCATAGCGTATTTACCTACCCCATTCCAAAACTCGACCCACAAGGATGTGATTTTATCTCCGGTTCGGGCGCTACAGCTTGCTTCATTCTTGAAGCAGGCATACCCAAAGGATTGACATTTTCCAGTGTTTTCTCCGTAGGTAACAGCGCGCAAATGGGCGTAGAAGAGGTGCTAAAGTATATGGACGAAACTTTTGACCCAGAAAAAAGCTCAAAAGTAAAATTACTCTATATCGAAAATATTTCCAAACCTCAAATGCTTTTGAAGCATGCTTCATCACTCATCAGGAAAGGGTGCAAAATAGCTGCGGTAAAAGCAGGAGCTTCGGAAGCGGGTAGCCGCGCTGCATCATCACACACAGGCGCTTTGGCAAGTTCTGATAGCGCCGTTGAAACCCTTTTCAGGAAAGCCGGGATTGTAAGGTGCTACGGTAGAGAAGACCTGATAAGCGTAGCCTCGGTTTTTATGCATAAAGAGTTGGAAGGAAAAAACATTGCTATTATCACCCATGCCGGCGGCCCCGCTGTGATGCTTACCGATGCTCTATCCAACGGTGGAATGGAAATCCCACACATAGAGGGAGGTAAAGCCGAGGAATTATTAACCCACCTTTTCCCGGGTTCTTCCGTTGCCAACCCAATCGATTTTCTGGCTACAGGAACAGCAGAACAACTTGGTACCATCATTGATTATACCGATAAATATTTTGACAATATTGACGGTATGGTTGTTATTTTTGGCACGCCCGGCCTTTTCAAGGTTTTTGAAGTATATGATGTACTTGATAAGAAAATGAAAGAAGCCAAAAAACCGATTTACCCGGTACTTCCTTCTGTGCTGACGGCTGAAGAAGAAGTAAAAGATTTTTTATCCAAAGGAAGGATCAATTTTCCTGATGAAGTTACTTTAGGGAAAGCCATTGCAAGAATTTACAATACACCCAAACCACAACCCGAAAACATTGCCCTCCCGGAAATTGAAACCAATAAGATCCGTTCTATTATTGATGCTTCTGCTGATGGATATATCTCACCGGAATTCATCCAGGCGCTGCTGGATGCTACCGGTATTGCCAGGGCTGGAGAAGCCGTTGAATCAATAAAGGAAAATGCTGTTAGCGCTGCTGAAAAACTCGGCTTCCCAGTTGTTATGAAAGTTGTAGGGCCGGTGCATAAATCTGATGTTGGTGGCGTTGTATTAAACGTTAAAAATAAAGCACAGGTTGAAAAAGAATTTGACCGGATGATGCAGATAAAAGATACTACAGGAATACTTCTCCAACCCATGCTCTCGGGAACAGAATTGTTTGCTGGAGTAAATTTTGAGGATAAATTCGGGCACATGGTAATGTGTGGCCTGGGCGGTATTTTTATTGAAGTATTGAAAGATGTTGCAGCAGGTCTTGCACCAATAAGCAAAGAGGAAGCGCTGCAAATGATAAGAAGCATAAAAAGCTATGGGATCATCAAAGGAACCCGTGGGCAAGAAGGCGTTGACGAACAAAAATTTGCCGATATCGTGTCAAGGCTTTCTGCACTGGTAAATGCTGCCCCGGAAATCAAAGAACTTGACCTGAACCCATTATTGGGTAATGAAAAATACGTGGTAGCCGTTGATGCAAGAATCAGGATAGAAAAATAATATCTCTAAAAAAGGGGAAAGTGAATATTATAGTACTTTCCCTTTTTCTATAACCTTAAAAATGTTGAATCCAAAATCCTATATTTATGCCCGCACAAGAAATAAACAATACTCCCCTTGGGCCAGGCCTTCAATTCCTTAACAAGATATTCGGGGTTGATTTTAGTGAAATTCCTGGCCATGATTTTAAGAAAGGAAAAGAAGATGAAAACAAATCAGGAGACCGTTTTATTCCATATCACAAAAAACTGGAGCCAAAAGCATACGACATCTTTGATCAATTGGATGTGAAAGTTTTTGAACAATCCGGCGATAAAACCATCATTTTCACGTGTGATTCATATGATGAAAAAGATTTTGAGAAAATAAAGACGTTAACCAACGAGCTATACTCCATGTATGGAAAGGATTCTGCCGGTTTGGGCCAGTTTACTTCTTATGATGAGAAGAGCCTTGCCACAGAATTTTGGACCGGGCGCCTATGGACATCAGATCAATACAAATACCCAACCATGATGTTCTACAATGAAAAATCAGGACTTAGTATTACTTTTTGGTTAGGTGGAAAGGGTTAAAAATACATTTTGAGAAATTGCAAATAGTCAACTACCTGTTTTTTAATTCTGCCAAGTGCCGGGTTAAAGCAAATAAAAAAAAATCAATAAATTGTGATAAATAATTTCTGGCATTCAATTGGCAAAAAGCCTAACCTGGAAGCTGAAACAATCCTCATTTACCATCATATTGTATTACTATTTTCATTGGCTAAATCGTTTTAGGCAAAATTTTTCTTATCTTTGCCAAAAATATTTTTCTTATGGCCTCAAAAAACGGTAAAATCACCCTGGATTATATTGCTACAAGCCTGGGCGTATCAAAGACTTTGGTCTCAATGGTAATCAATGGCAAGGCTGATAAATACCATATCAACAGCAAAACCCAAAAACGGGTATGGGATAAGATTAATGAGCTTAATTATAAACCCAATAATGTGGCACGAAGTCTTAGGACTGGAAAAACCCAGAGTATTGGATTCATTGTTGCAGATATCGCCAACCCTTTTTATGCAAAACTGGCAAGGATTATTGAAGACAAGCTAAGGCCCGAAGGGTATAATTTGGTGATATCCAGCTCTGATGAAAGCGCCCAAAACGAGAACAAACTAATTAATATCATGCTCAACCAGCAGGTTGACGGGCTTATTATTGCCACCACCCAAAATGAGGTAAACAGTTTTGAAGGTTTGCGCGAAAGAGGGCTTCCCTTTGTCTTAATCGATAGAAAAATTGATGGATATGAAGCCAACTATGTAGGGGTTGATAATTTTGACGGAACCTATCGCCTCACAAAATTGCTCATGAAAGAAGCCTATAAAGATATTTTTTATCTTTCCGTTACTCCTGATTTCTTGAGCACCATCAGGGAGAGGGAACAGGGTTACCTCAAAGCCATTGGCAAAAAAAAGGCGCTCACTGAAAAAGTGAATTTTAGCGACCCTGAAAAAGATGTTGATGGAATCGTTCAAAATATCATTAACAACAAACCGGTGAAAACTGCCATTATTGCATCTAACAACAATGTAGCAAAATGTTGTTTAAAAGCCTTTAAAAAATATGGGCTCAAAATACCCAACGATATTGCCTTGGTAAGTTTTGACGATATTGAATTGTTTGAATTCTCCAATCCTCCCATCACAGCTATTTCGCAGCCATTAGATGAGATTGGAGAGCATGCGGCTGAGTTGCTTATAAAAAACCTTACCGGGAAAAAAGAAAAGTGCAAAAGCATCGTACTGAAAACAGGGATTATTGAACGTAGTTCTTTTTGATTTTAAAATTCTAAACCAATGCATCATTTTACTATTATTTCATTATTATTGTTATTTCTATCTCAAACAATCCATGCACAAGACCCGGTTGAATATGTTGATCCTTTTATAGGCACTGGCGGCCACGGACACACATATCCAGGCGCTTCTATGCCATTTGGGATGGTGCAGCTTAGCCCGGATACACGCCTAAAAGGTTGGGATGGCTGCTCAGGTTATCATTATTCAGATAGCGTAATATATGGGTTTTCTCATACGCATCTCAGCGGAACAGGGGTATCGGATTATTGCGATATCCTCTTTATGCCCTACAATAATGAAATTAACCTCAAAAACATACCGGCCAATGGCAAATGGGTTTTTTCTAAATTCACCCATGAAAACGAACATGCAGAACCGGGATTTTACAGCGTAGATTTGAATAATGGACAACAGGTTGGCCTCACCGTTACCAAAAGATGTGGTTTTCATCAATACATTTATAAAAACAACAAGAATCCCAAGATATTCTTAGACCTGAAACATAGAGACCATGTGATGGATTCGAAACTCAACATCATCAGCAATCAAAAAATTGAGGGTTACAGGATATCAAAAGCTTGGGCAAAAGAACAACATGTATATTTTGCTGCAGAATTTTCACAACCTATTGCAAACCATTTTATCTTGGTGAATGATTCAATAAAATCTTTATCCAAGAGCATGAAGGGTAACAATTTAAAAGCAGCTTTTTATTTTGGCGACGATACGGATACGATTCTATTAAAAGTGGGAATATCTGCCGTAAGCATGGAAAACGCCAGGAAAAATCTACAGGAAGAAATTCCGGGTTGGAATTTTGAACAAGTGCGAAAGGATGCGAAAGAAGCTTGGAATAAGGAACTTGAAAAAATCATCGTTAAAGGCGGTTCAAGGTCACAAAAGAAGATTTTTTATACAGCACTGTATCATAGTTTTCTCAATCCCAACTTGTATCAAGATGTAAATGGCGACTATCGTGGCAGGGACTTGGATATTCATCAGTCAAATGATTTTACCAATTATACGGTATTTTCTTTATGGGACACTTATAGAGCAACCCATCCATTGTTTACCATCTTGCAGCAAGAAAAGACCAACGATTTTATCAAAACTTTCATCAAACAATACGAACAAGGTGGTGAATTACCTGTATGGGAATTGGCTGCCAATGAAACGGATTGTATGATTGGATATCATTCCATCCCGGTTATTGCTGATGCCTTCCTTAAAGGGATTGATGATTTTGATGCTGAAAAAGCCTTTGAAGCCATGAAAGCAAGTGCAGAACAAGACGACTGGGGAATAGATTTTTATAGGAAATATGGATTTGTACCGGCAGATAAAGAAGCTGAATCGGTGTCAAAAACCTTGGAATATGCTTATGACGATTGGTGCATAGCTCAAATGGCAGAAAAATTAGGAAAATCAAAAGATCATAAAAACTATTTAAAAAGAGCACAATATTATAAGAATATTTTTGATCCCAAAACTCATTTTGCCAGGGCAAAAGTCAACAATCAATGGTATACACCTTTTGACCCTAAAGAAGTGAACAATCATTTTACTGAAGCCAATTCATGGCAATACAGTTTTTATGTTCCACAAGATATTAGCGGGCTTATCAACCTACATGGAAGCATTGAAAATTTTGAAAAGAAACTGGACCGGCTTTTCATCGAGGAGTCAAAAACCACAGGCCGCCACCAGGTGGACATTACCGGGTTGATAGGTCAATATGCACATGGCAACGAACCCAGCCATCATATGGCCTATTTGTACAATTTTATTGGCAAACCCTGGAAAAGCCAGGAAATTATTAACAAGATCATGAATGACCTATACACCTGCCAACCCGATGGGCTCTGCGGCAATGAAGATTGCGGCCAAATGTCATCATGGTATGTTTTTAGCGCATTGGGTTTTTACCCGGTAACGCCCGCAAGTAACCATTACATCATTGGAACTCCGGCTTTTGAAGAAGCAATTATCAACCTGGAAAACGGGAATACATTCACCGTTAAGGCCAAAAACCTCTCAGAAAATAATATCTATATTCAAAGTGTAAAACTAAACGGGAGGCCTCATACCCAATCATTTATCCGGCATGAAACCCTGGTGAACGGAGGTGAATTGGTTTTTATAATGGGCGATGAACCCAATAAAACATGGGCACAAGAGCCATCACAAAGGCCTGTTTCTGCGATTAAAGATTCCAATTTTACTATGGTACCATTTTTCAATGGAAATGAAAGGACTTTTAAAGAGGTGTTCCCGGTTATCATTGGACACCCTCAAAAAGATGTGGAGATATTTTATTCTTTGAACAATAAAGAGGATTTTCGCAAATTCGTAAAGCCTTTCACCATCAACCAAACCACAAAAATTTATGCTTATGCTGAAAAAAACGGGGCAAAAAGCCACTTGATTCATTCTTCATTTTATAAAGTACCAAGTAATGTAAGCATAGAAACACTTACCAAACCAAGCAAACAATACACAGCCGGCGGAAACGAGGCCTTAATTGACGGCATTAGGGGTGGAAAAGATTTTAGGCTGGGCGATTGGCAAGGATACCAATACCACGATTTTAAAGCCATTGTGGATCTTGGTGAGGTTCAACAAATCAATACGGTAAGTGCTGGATTTCTTCAAGATCAAAATTCTTGGATATTTATGCCTGTGGAAGCTGAATTCTACGTTTCAAACAATGGGGAAGATTTTGAAAAAGCATCAGTCATAGAAAACGACATACCACAAGATTATCAAGGGCCTATTATCAAGGATTTTGAAGCCAAAATTGATCAAAAGGCAAGGTATGTAAAAATTGTGGCAAAAAATCTTCAATACTGCCCTCCGTGGCACAAAGGTTATCCTTATAACGGGAAAGCTTTCATTTTTGTTGATGAGATCATTGTTGAATAAAAAAAACTACATTTATGAACCAAAAACATTCTTACGGATTTTCTTTCGCAGTGGTAATAGGCCTATTCTTTATGTGGGGCTTTGGCACCGTGATGAACGATGTACTCATCCCTTATTTAAAAGGCGTTTTTGTTTTGAGCCATTTTCAATCCATGTTGGTGCAAACGGCCTTTTTTGGAGCTTATTTCATAGGTTCGGTAGTGTATTTTTTTATTTCAGCACGGTTTGGCGATCCTATCAATAGGATTGGTTATAAAAACGGGATTATATCAGGATTATTCATTAGCGCTTTGGGCTGTGTACTTTTTTACCCGGCTGCCGAATTTGTATCATATGGTTTTTTTCTTGCAGCTTTATTTGTCTTGGGCTTAGGGTTTACAGTTTTACAAATTGCCGCCAATCCATACGTTTCTATACTTGGTTCCGAAGAGCAGGCTTCAAGCAGGCTTAACCTTGCACAAGGATTCAATTCAATAGGTACAACCTTATCCCCGTTTTTAGGAGGATACTTCATTTTTATCTTTTTTGGTGGTATTGAAGCCACTGGCGCTGATGCCGTTAAGATACCTTACCTTTTCCTTGCCGGGATTTTTATTTTATTGGCAGTGCTTATCAAAATGGCCAAGTTACCGTGCTTTACCAGCGATTACAAGCCGGCAAAAGGGGCAGGTGCGCTCAAATTCAGGCATCTCAACTTGGGCATAATTGCTATTTTTGCTTATGTTGGAAGCGAAGTGGCTATAGGCAGTATTATGATCAGTTATTTGGGGCAAGAACATATTGCCGGTTTGCCAGAAAGCATTGCCAGCAAATATGTTTCATTCTATTGGGCTGGGTTGATGATTGGCCGTTTTATTGGTTCTGTGTCTTTGAGCAATATGGCGAATCAAAAAAAGATCCCTTTGATGATTGCCATACCCTTAATAGCATTTTTGGTGATCTATTTATTGCAAGGTGAAACCATAGCATTAACTTATGGAATATTTCTTGTTGTGAGTATGAGCGGTTTTTTTATTGGCAGGTCAATGCCCGGTAAAACATTGTTTTTGTTCGCATTAATAGCCATTGGTTTGTTATTTGTTACCATGTTTACTAACGGTTATATTGCCATGTGGTCAGTGGTTGGTATTGGTTTGTTCAATTCTATCATGTGGTCTAACATATTTACCTTAGCAATAAAAGGACTTGGGAAATACACCAGCCAGGCTTCATCGTTATTGGTGATGGCAATAGTCGGCGGGGCCGTGTTCCCGGCAATTCAAGGAGCGGTTGCCGATGCAACAAGCATTCAAATGTCTTTTATTGTTCCGGTTTTTGGTTATCTTTACATCGCTTTTTATGGTATTAACGGTTCAAAAATTAAGCAATAGATTATGGGTAAAATGGTTCTCGGAATTGATATAGGTGGAACAAATACAAAATTCGGCCTCGTTAAAGAAGATGGAAGCATCATGGCCAAAAGCAGCATTTCTACAACTGCTTTTGAGCATTTGGAAGGCCTTTTCGCAGCAATGAAAAACATGATCGAAAAGAGTACTTCGTTTGGCCAAATTGAAGCTGTGGGTATAGGAGCGCCCAATGGAAATCATTATACAGGACATATTGAACATGCTCCTAACTTGAGATGGAAAGGGAAAGTAAATATAAAAGGTATTGCAGAGAGCATTTTTGGGATTCCTACCAGCATCACAAATGATGCCAATGCTGCTGCCATAGGCGAATTGGTATTTGGAAAGGGGAGAAGCTATTCCGATTTTATTGTCATAACCCTTGGAACCGGCTTAGGAAGTGGATTTGTAGTTGATGGAAAAATATTATACGGCCATGATGGTTTTGCAGGAGAACTGGGACATTCCATCGTATACCCAGGCGGAAGAGAATGTACCTGTGGCAGAAAGGGTTGTCTTGAAACCTATGTCTCTGCCAGGGGCATTGTTAAAACCGTGTATTCGTTACTTGCAGAAAAGGAAGATCAAACCGCTTTACGCAATATCCCTTACAACGAGCTCACTCCACTGGCTATTTACAAAGCAGCCAAAGAAGGAGATACCATAGCCTTGGCAGCTTTTGACGAAACCGCCAAAATATTGGCTATCAAACTGGCTGATGCCGTTGTATGTACTTCGCCAAAGGCGATTTTTCTTTTGGGTGGCATAGCTTCAGCAGGCGATTTTCTTTTTAATCCCTTACAAAAGCATTTCAACCATTATAATTACACGATTTTCAAAGGTAAAGTAGAACTATTGCCTTCGGGATTAGAGGCCAATGATGCAGGGATTTTGGGAGCCGCGGCGTTGGTGATGTAATTCCACAATATTACCTTGCCCTGGTTATGCAAAAATCATTATCTTCGCTAAAAAATTCCCATTATACTTTTATGGGCTTAACTTTATAAAACATGCACAAAGCAGGTTATATCAATATAATTGGTAATCCAAATGTAGGGAAATCTTCCCTGATGAACGCATTGGTTGGAGAAAAACTTTCGGTTATTACTTCAAAAGTGCAAACCACAAGGCACAGGATTCTTGGTATAGTGAATGACGAAAATTACCAAGCTGTTTTTTCCGATACGCCGGGAATAATTGAAGAACCCCACTACCTGATGCAAGAAAGAATGATGAAATTCATTGAAAACGCACTTTTAGACGCGGATGTTTTTATTTATGTCACTGAGCCCAAAGAAAAACCATGGATGAGCAATGTACTCGAAAGGATTAAAAAGTCGGGGACACCCCTTGTGTTGGTCATTAATAAAATAGACCTAAGTGAACAAGCAAAAATCCAAGATTTAATATCCCGGTGGAAAAAATTGCTTACCCCTTCAATGATAATCCCTGCCTCAATTACTAACAATTTTAATGTTGAAACCATTTTTCGAACCATCTTAGAACTTTTGCCTGAATCACCGCCTTTTTATCCCAAAGATGAATTATCGGATAAACCGGAACGTTTTTTTATAAGCGAGCTCATCAGGGAGAAAATATTGACCAATTACAAAAAGGAAGTGCCTTACAGCGTGGAGGTTGTAGTTGACAGTTTCAAAGAAAAAGAGGATATTGTGAATATTAGGGCATATATTTATGTTATAAGAGATTCACAAAAAGGTATTATTATTGGGAAAAAGGGTGCTGCATTAAAAAAGACCGGCTCTGAAGCCCGTGTAGATATTGAAAAATTCTTAGGTAAGAAAGTATTCTTAGAGCTTTTTGTTAAAGTAAACAAAAACTGGCGCGAAAATGAAAACCAACTCAAAAGATTCGGTTATTACGATGTATAGCTAAAAACGGCACCATCATGGCTCTACAACATTAATCCCCACTTCAACAACACCATCTTCAATCATATTGATCGAATCTGCAGCAGCTTTTGCTAAGTCAATGATCCTTCCTTCCACGAATGGCCCCCTGTCATTAATTTTTACTACAATGGTTTCCTTGTTCTTTTTGTTGGTAACTTCCACATAGGTTCCAAAATCAAGGGTTTTGTGTGCAGCCGTTAGTTTGTTCATGTCAAATATTTCTCCGCTGGCCGTAGTATTTCCCTGGAACCCCGGCCCATACCAACTGGCAAGCCCCTCTTCATAATAAGTGGTAGTACCTGGAACATCATTGGGAGAAACTTCTTCATCTTCTTCGCATGAAAATGGTAACAAAAAAAGTGATACGATAACAAAAAAGAAATATAAAAAGCTTTTTTTAATCATAAATTTCATGGCTTATTTATTTACTTGCAGCATTATTTAATTTGTATTAAAAGAATATTTGCTATAATTTATTTTACTAAGATTTTAAAAATAGCGCTTAGCATAATTTATTGATTGCTAAAAAGAAAAATTTCACTAGCATCCGAAAGTTAGTATTTTGAAAAGCCCTCAGAATCCCGTATATT
>CAZJDA010000058.1:0-28412 GCA_964544705.1 uncultured Bacteroidales bacterium | reverse complement strand
CAGGGATAATCACAGTAGAGTCCCCCGGATCATACTGTGATTGATCCCTAATTATAGCACAACTGTTTTTTGCCCGGGAATGCCCATTGTATGTAACAATAAAATATATTTTTTGCTCTATATATTTATCAATTTCTTCCCATATCTCACTATCCAAAACTACAAAATAATTATGATTATTTATCATAAATCTCTTTTTTCTTAATAAGTAGTAATTTTCTTTTGCGATAAATTGAGGATTTTCAATTGCCAATAATTATGAATTGCAATTTATTGCTTACTGCAAAGATTATGGAGTACCTACTACAAGCAATTTGGACTTGCTACTACACAAACCCCTTATACTAGCTAGTATAAACATTGTGGACTTACTACAACAAGAATCATGATATGGGAATGCATGTCTTTGGTGTTGATATGGATTGGGATTAGCGGGCTTCTATAATCGTTGTTAAGTGCATACAACCACCAGGTTTTCGTTTTTACCCTGTTGAATTTGAAAACTATTCAACAGGGAATACTCGCTGGGTTTCTGCTATGTCGGAACAGGCATTGCAGATCGCTCATATTACTATATATTGCCGCCTGTGCACTTATCTATCTATTCGTTCGATTATATTTATGAATTTCAATAAAAAATGATATAGTAAAATAGATTTATTGCTCCTTTCTTTCAAGTGTATAGAGTTATGAATATTTGCGCTTTTTAATGTCAGGTATTGAGTTGTTGAAATTGATTTGTGATTTTTTAGTATCTCATTGTTTTCATTGGGATAGTTGTAAGTATTGTCTTCAATGAAAGCTATCATGCCGGCAAGCGGCATTATTTCAGAATATTTTTTTGATGTATATCGCACAATCCCTTCATTTACGTACTTTTCAGGGCTTTGTCCAGCTTCATTAAGTCGTTTGCATTCAATCGAAAAATATACGTCTTCATCTGCTTCGCCAAAAAGTTTTTGAGCGAGTCCTATTACCTGAATGTCATGCGAACCAATTGTTTTTTTATCTCTATTTTCACTTACTTCCGTTTTAAATTCTAAATCATTTACTTCATATTTGCGTTTCAATTTTTTGTTTTGCATATATTTTTTATCCAGGAAAACATTTCGTATGTACTCCTCGGGCTTCTCTCTGCCATTTTCAAGCACTACCCAGTATTTATTCTTTATTTTGGTATATACAAATTGTTCATTTTTAACAATTTCGTTATAAGAATGTAAAATCAATTTCGATACTTTATGAAATTCAAATTCAAAATGTTCTACGGAATATATGTTTTTTGACGCATCCATCTAATCAGCTTTAAGTTTATTGGCTTTACCTGCTTTTAAAAAAGCGTCTTTAAATTCATAATAGTCTAAATAGGCAACTGCTGGATGCCAGTTCTTAAATTCATTCGGTTTTATTACATAAAATGACGTTTCTTCAAATCCCTTAAGGTCTTTTTGCATGAATAGGTTTTCGCTAATATTTTCAGGCAAAGCAAATAAATCAGAAAGAAAGACAAATTTACTTTGTTTTTCGTTATCCTTAGGGTAAGATATTTTGTTAACAGGCTTTGCTTTTAAATATTTAAAATTTATTATGATATAGTTTCTCTTATCAAAGTATACTTCAGCAGTCATAAATATACCTTCCCAATCCAAAAAAGATTGGTCTTTTTCGAAAAATACTTTAATGTAATTTTCTATTTCACATTTACTTACATTTCTAAATGGATTTTCTTCCTTTTTGACTTTTTCTTTCTGCCTGAATAGTGGAATTGACACATTTAATGTATAGTCAATTAATGATTGTTCTTCGTTGTCAACATCAAACAATTTATAAATTATATCATCAAAATAACCTTCAAACCTATTTTTTTCGATTAATTTTGTTGTGGTAAGTTGTCTAACTTTTTCATAAAAATCCTGTTCGTTAGAATAGTCAGAAAAGAAGCCTTGTTGCTCTTTTAATATTTCATTATAGACTTTTTCATGCTCTATTTTTACTTTCTTTATTAAATCATTATACTTTTTATTAATCGTTTCAATAATCTCAGTTTCTATTTCTGGAATTGGTAAAGCCTCAAAATTTTTCTTATCTATAACATCTCTTTCAACTCCCCAACGTGGTGCGATATTGAATAATAAATATGATGTCAGTGAGGATGAAAAATAACTACTTAGAAAATTTATGATTTTTTTATCTTTTTTTGAATGGATTCCAAATAAAGCTTTTGGAAATACGGCATTATAATCAAGAAAGGAAGCTGTTACCCTTTTATTAATTCCTTGTCTTATAATTAAATGTGGATTTAAATATATATCAGGATATCCTGTATGGTCTACTTTTTTAATATCAGGATAAACTTCCATAAACTTTTTTAGTGTTCTTTTTTCTGTATAAAACGGTAAAAGTTTTTTTTCATTCATCAATGGTTTTTCCAAAAGAACGTCAGCATCAAGTTTTGCATTTTTTTCTGAAAGAACATAACCAGTCCCGAACACTAAATCATTTTTCTTTGCAAATTGTTCTAAATTGACATACTCCTCTGCGTATATTCTTTCAAGGAATTTATAATCCAGAATATTGCCATATAAAAATGCTTTCCATGCAAAATCATTTTGAAAAACTTCTTGTTTTATCTTTTTATAATCTAGCTTTTCAATTACCATTATTTTAAAAAGGCTGAAAAACAGGTTTGGCTTTAATGATATATAATGGACAATATTTTTTGAATGGTCTTTTTTGTTGTTGATGGAGAAGAAAATTATACTTGCCGGCTGAATACCTCCCTCAAAAACGAGTTTTCTTACTGATGAAAGCTCTAAAACTCTTTTTATTTCATAGTTATCAATTATGTGTTTTCTAAAACAAACTGCACTTTGGGTATTATTATAGAGTAAAAGACTTGGTAAAACCAAGGCGCATTTTGTGTTTTCTGATGCAAATCTTTCTACCCTCAATGTAAAGCTTTGGGCTATTTGATACCTGCTTATTTTACCCTTGTTTTTATCAACAAAATCTTTATGCAAAGGCTCATCTTTAACACTACCCCAAGGAGGATTGCCAAGAATAAAATCCAATTGGATATTTTCAAATATTTTGTCTAAT
The DNA here is from genome assembly GCA_964544705.1 of uncultured Bacteroidales bacterium. Lineage (GTDB taxonomy): Bacteria > Bacteroidota > Bacteroidia > Bacteroidales > CAZJDA01 > CAZJDA01. The sequence continues at coordinate 25,313 of CAZJDA010000058.1, read as the reverse complement.
TCGGCATCAAAGAAATTTTTTATAAAAAAGTTTTTATCAATAAGTTCTGGTAATTTGAATTTTTCTATCTCACGTGGTTCTTTGTAGTCTAAAATGGTGATATATATTGAAAAAATTGCGATGGTAACTGCATTTGGGTCTTTATCAATCCCAAAAATATTATCTTCAACTATTTTTATTAATTTTTTATCGTTTTCCTCAATAAGTGTATCTAATTTTATTTCTTCTGTTTTTGCTTGCTTTTCTAAGTCTATTAATTTATTGATGTTACCTTCTTTAAGATTTTTCTCTATAATTTTTCTAAGGGTTTCCACTAAAAATATGCCCGAACCACATGAGGGGTCAAGAACTTTACAAGTTGAGTGTTTCTCTAAATGCAGCTCAATTGTATGTTTGAGTACGTAATCAACCAAAAACGGGGGTGTATAAAAAGCTCCTCCTTTTCTTTGCCGCTCCTTCCCGATAAAACGCTCGTAGATGTTGCTAATTAATTCGACTGGTATAATATTAAAATCATAAATATTGAATAAACTCGTTAAGCTGTACTGTTTTTTGTCCTCTTCTACTTTTTCACCTAAAAATAATTCATGCAGTATTTTTAAATGATTGTCTTTAATTAACTTTTTTTCTTCTTCAATACTATTATTATGGAATGGAAACAAATCACCATTGAATTTTTCCGGGCTTTTCAGAAACTCAAATAGTGAATACAATTTATCTTTCTGTGGAATTAGGTTTTCAAAATCAATGCGCTGATTGTTGTCGTCTATATATTTAAAATTCAACTTTACATTCCTGTCAATAAGATAACGAACAAAGATTAACCTGCCTATCAAATTATTTGCTATTTGCCTGTTATCTTTGTGTTCTATTTTATCATTGCTAGTTGTTAATATTTTTATGGCTTCTTCAATATTTTGCAGCAGGTATGTTTGTAGTTTCTTTTTATCTTTTTTCTTAATTTCTTCTGTAAAATAAGGCTCGAATTTTTTCCACAAACTACCAGAATGAATATTCCAGAAGGAAAAATGGTTTATTTCTGTATTTGCCTTTATTTGCGATTTATCAACAGGTGAAATTAATTCATTCAGGCTCTTATCTTCCGTTAAAAATTCACCACTATACCACAACCACTGGTTTCCATTATCAATGATTACCACAGGGGTCTGAAAATTCCATAACTTAGGAAGTGTTTGTTCTGTATCTTCCGAATTATCAATGAATAAATATATAGGAACGAAATGACTGCCGACTTCATTATTATTTTTCACAGCATATATAGCATAAGGTTTTATACTTTTTAAAGCCCTTACCACTCTATATGGGAATGAATGTTCCCAGTCTGCAATATTTGAAAACTTAAACAGGCCTTGTTTGTCATTTATTTCAAGTCTATTAAACAGTATTTCAAATGTATTAGCCATTATTTAATTCTAAAGTTTTTAAGACCAACAGAAGTAATCATTATTTACCGATTCATTAAATTTAGTATTTCCACATTTTGAAATAAAATTGAACCAAATATTTTTCTATGCATTGCCACCAAACATATACACAAACATTGTCTTTATAAAAAAAATATTGCTCCGTAACCACATTGCATACATGGAAATTATTCTCTCCAAAGGTATAAAAATTGTTTTATTACAGGCAATATTATTTAACTTTTGTAAATTTGGCGCTAATAAACGGGATTGGAAACATTTTGTAGAAAGAATACAGGAATTATGCAATAATTGATTATTTTAGTTTAGTTTTGGGAAATAATGCTTTATTCGTTTATCCATCGAATTGAAATAAATATAAAAACTGGGCTTTATGACAAGGAAAAATAGAAGTTTACATAATAAGAGAAGCCTGGATAATAAATTTTAAACCATGAATATAAAAGCAATAGTTGGTGCATTTATTGTTATTAGCTGCCTTACACAATGCTCATCAAAAAAAGAAAAGGCCGGTTGCGCAGAAAAATTCCATGTAAAGGATGTATACACCATGCTTGATACAGTCATAGCAGGAAGAAAAATGCAACTGGCAAAATACCTGGAAACTACCCGGGAAAAAGCCAACGCCATTAAGCATGACAAGGCCATGTTTTCCTTTTTCAAAACCATGAGAGAATATTATTACCTAAGCAACAAAGTGGATATCCCGCCACGGATTGAGCAAAAGACCCAAAAACTCATGCAATCCATTAAAGAACACTACATCAATGAGTATTTGCTTTTTTACGACATCTTGTTTATTGACCGCCAGGGCGATATATTTTACACCATCCGCAAGCAAGAAGATTACAAAAAGAATATTTTTTCTGCCCAACTCGCGCAAACTGCCCTTTCAAAGAAAATGAAAAGCGACCCTACCGGCTCTTTCGTGGATTTCCAGTTTTACGAGATATCCGGCGAGCCCTCGGCTTTCTTTATTGAACCGGTGATGGACAACGAAGGCGTAAAAGGTTGGTTTGTGCTGCAATTTGCTATTAATAAAATCAATAATATTTTTGCTGTTGATGAACAATTGGGGGCCACCGGCGAAGTGTTCCTGGTAAACAAAGGCCATTTTATGCTCACGGATTCACGTTTTAAGGCTTCTTCCACCATTTTAAAGCAAAAACTTTCCCATGAAAACATTCAAAGCAAATTCAACGAAGCCAAAGGCCATAAAGTAGTTGTTGATTACATGGGCAACAGGGCCATGAGCTCTTTCGAGGTGTTTTCATATTTTGGCAGCGAATGGCTCATCATAGCAAAAATTAATGAAGACGAAGTTATCACAAGGTATTACAAGGAGCACGGAAAATGTTTGAATGAAACATTCCAGGAAATCCTGGCCAATGAGCAGCCGTCTTATTATCAACAAGCTCCCAACACAAAGCATGTAATAGAAGTAGATATGGACGAATTTCAACGTGCGGATTCTAACGAGGTGCTTTATACCCATGGCGTTACAAGCTGCACGGTTATCCTCATCACTTACCCCGGGCGGTTTTCCTATCTTGCCCATATAAGCCCTTATGATAAAATTTATGGTGAAAACAAAACCGATATCTTGGGGCAAATGTTAAAACGTATCACTTACTTAGAAATTCTAAAATCAGAAAAGCAAGACTTGGAGTTTGTTGTGGTTTCACCCGGTAAAAAGACCATTGGGAATATTGTAAACAGGCTTGTGGATGAAGGATATTTCCTTTCTCAAGTTAAATTCCTTAATAATCCAAAAGCATTGTATGCCAATGTAAAAAATGATTTTCCAACCCATAAAACCTTGGTCTACTGGAAAATGAAAAATGCAAACCGTTCATTGATCGTGCAAAAAACCGGCGAAGTCAAATCCCTGGGAGAAAAATTCAGGGAGGAATTGAAGTTGAAGGAGTGAATTTTTATTTATTCCGCTCTTTTATTACATTTGCCTATATTTGTTATAAATTGCCAAATAATACAGTTGATAGAATTATGAGAAGCGCCTTTTTTATATGCATACTAATGATAACCCTCCCAACATTTTGCCTTCCCCAGGGTGGATATGAAAAGATCAAAGACAAAGATGGCATAAAAATATATTTGCGCAGGAATGAAAAACTCTATGAACTCAAAGCCGTCAAAACCATGGAAACCTCTTTAAGAGGGTTAACTGCAGTACTCTATGACCCTAATAATTACAAAGGTTGGATGTACAGGGCAGAAATTTCAAAGAAATTAAAAACCATTAACGATACTTCTTATATTTACTATATTTACTCAGATTTGCCTTGGCCGGCTCCAGACCAAGATATGGTAGTGAAGATGTATATTTCCAAGTTAAAGGATGGCAGCGTAAAAACCACTTCAAAAAGAGTTACGGGTTACATGGATAAAACCGATGCCATACGCATGCAATACGTTGATGTATCCTGGCATTTTATACCCTTACCTAGCGGAAACATTGAAGTACACTACTATACCAAGTTTGACCCCGGCGCAGACCTGCCGGACTGGATAGAAAACAAGATATTTACTTTAGGCCCCACATCCACGTTTACCAACCTTGAAAAATTTTCTAAGAAACCCAAATACGCCAAAAAAGCATTACCCGGTTTTGACTAGCATTATGTCAACAATAATATGACGCGTCACTAACATCACTTTTTCCAAGTTTTAATTGTATACAGTTATTCATTCAACATCTTTAAAACATGCAAAAGCCGGAAAAATTTCAATTTTCAAATGCCTTGACCATTTCAATCGCTCATTTGCTGCACGATATTTATTCTTCGTTTTTGGCGCCGCTATTGCCTTTGTTGATCACCAAGCTTGGCATCAGTTATTCTATGGCGAGCTTCCTTTCCGTGGCCCAGCGTTTGCCCTCGGTATTAAACCCATTGGTTGGCTTTATTGCCGATAAAATGAAAGTACGCTATTTATTGATTATTGCCCCGGCTGTTACTTCCGTGTGCATGAGCTTGGTGGGCTTAGCGCCAAATTATACGGTGCTACTCATTTTATTGCTGGTTATGGGTTTTAGCTCCACGCTTTTTCATGTCCCTACACCGGTGATGATGAAGAAAATTTCTGCCAACAAAACCGGGCTGGGCATGAGCATGTACATGGTGGGCGGCGAATTGGCCAGGACATTAGGGCCAATTGCTATTCTTGGGGCAGTATCTCTTTGGGGCTTGGAAGGAACCTATAGGCTTATCCCTTTTGGAATCATTGTTTCTGTGATACTTTATGTTCGGTTTAGGAATGTAAACATTTCGCAAGACATCAAAAGCAGCGCGAAGAGAACAGGTATTGGCAAAATCTTCAGGAGCTACAGGACAATATTCCTTTTGATTGCAGGCATTGTTTTTTTTAGGTCGCTGATGAAAGGCGCCATCACCATTTTTCTTCCCACGTATTTGAATTTTAAAGGAGAAAGCCTTTGGTTCAGCGGGGCGGCATTATCCATATTCCAACTGGCCGGCGCAGGGGGCACTTTGCTTGCCGGGCCTATTGCCGATAAGCTGGGACGTGGAAAACTACTGATCGGCGTTACCATTATTACCCCTGTTTTAATGGTTCTTTTTGTTTTTATCCAGGTTTCTTGGGTATTGTTGCCGTTACTGATCCTGGTTGGCCTGTTTCTTTTGGCTTCCACACCGGTTTTGCTGTCTATGGTAAATGACCTTAAATCGGACAGGCCGGTATTTATCAACAGTATTTACATGTTCATCAATTTTGCCCTTTCATCGCTTACCATATTGATGGTAGGCTTTTTAAGCGATTGGATTAATTTGGAAAACACCTTTATGATTTCCGGCTTTGTTGCCTTTGGAGGCATTCCTTTTGCCTTTTTATTGTGCAGGGAAGAAAGGAAAAAATATACGTAATATTACCCTGGACTTGCTTTCCGGAAGTTTTGTGGAGGTAAGCATAGCTGATTTTTCCTTCTTGAATCACTCAAACATACAAATATCCTGTATAATCCTTGAATACATATACTTTTTCTTCAAGCTGTTGAAAAATAATGAAAAATTTCTAATAGGATTAACATCCTGGTAACATTATTTTTGTTATTTTGTAGGATTGTTAAACCACCTATCAACAAAGGGTTTAGGGTAATTTAATCGAAATTATTCTATGTTTAGCAAGGTGTTTAGTTGTGATAAAATTCAATGGGTTGGATAATTGCCTGGTGTAAGGTTTTACACTATGAAGCCTGGGCGGATTTTACCGGATTAATCATGCATGATAATTAAATTTTAAAAGTCATGAAGAGGATAAACGCGGAACAAAAAGCCGGTAGGCCCCAAAACATAGTTTTTGCTATAAATGGAGGTAAATCCTCGTATTTATACCTATTGACTGGCATTAAAAAAAACAGTAAATTAGGAGCAATATCAAAAGCGATTTTTAAATCATAAAAACAACATATCATGGTAAAGATATACTTGAATAAGCAGTCCCAAAAGCAAAACACCCTGCAATATTTCCTGTTTACACTGGCATTCCTGTTTTTTGTGAATGTGGGGTGGGGACAGATAATTATTAGCCAATATATAGAAACAAATAGCGGAACAAATCCTAAAGGTATTGAATTGTGGAATGTTTCCGGAAGCACTATTGATTTTAGTTCCTCAAATCTTGATGTTAAGAAAGGGACAAATGGAGGAGCTCCCTCTAGTGACTTTACACTTACAAGTGGTACCTTAGCAGATGGCGAAGTGATTGTAATTGGAACATCAGATCTATCCCCTGATCATGAGAAATCATTTACTTTTAATGGTGATGATGCTCTTGAAATATGGTTAGGTGGAACAAAAACAGATGTATTTGGCAACCCAGGCAGTGATCCTGGAAGCTCTTGGAGTGGTAACGGTGTATCAACTGCTAACCAAAACATCCAGCTAAAAACTGGAATTTCTTCTGGTGATACAGATGGTTGGACAGACCCAAGTGGAAGGTTTGAAACGGTGAGTACCGATCCTTCAGGAGCAGGTGGCATGGACGGTTTTGGAACAGCGCCTTCAGGAGGCTCCTCCGGCTCCATCACCCTATCAGAATCTTCCATCAATTTCGAGAACGTATACGCGGGCAATAACTCCCGTGTGCAGACTTATACAGTAGAAGGTTCCGGTTTGGCAGGAGATATTACCATCACTCCTCCCACTGGCTACGAAGTGTCTACAAGCTGCACTTCCGGTTATGGCTCGTCGCTTACCCTCACCGAATCCAGCGGTTCAGTAGCTGAAACAACCATCTATGCCCGGTTTAGCCCTTCTTCTACAGGAACGTTTTCCGGGAATATTTCCCATACAGATGGTTCAGAAACAGAAAATATAAGCGTTAATGAAACCAATTCTTCCACCAACAAACCCGGCTCTTACTATAGCAGCGCTACAAGCACAGGCCAAACATTAAAATGGGAGTTGCACGAGATCATCAATGGCCATGAAGAAAGGACTTACACCAACCTTTGGACTGATTTCCAGGATACCGATCCTAAACCTAATGGCAATGTATGGGATATGTATTCTGATAAAGGAGGGTGTTTGGATCCTCCTTATGAATTTATTTTTGTAACTGATCAATGCGGAATATACAGTAATGAAGGAGACTGTTATAATAGGGAACACTCATTCCCTCAAGGTTGGTGGGGAGGATCTTCAGGAGATGATGACACGGTTTATACTGACTTGTTTCACTTATACCCAACTGATGGAAAAGTAAATGGAGATAGAGGTAGCTGGGAATTTGGAGTAGTAGCTTCTCCTACTAATACGTATCAGAATGGAAGTAAGAAAGGCTCCAATTCATACAGCGGTTCGCCAGGGGCTACTGCCTTTGAACCTATAGATGAATACAAGGGCGATTTAGCCCGTTCCTATTTCTATTTAGCTGCCAGGTATGCTGATAGAATTTCCAACTGGACAACCTCACCCATGATCGATGGAGACATCTCCGATTCCGATGGCTCCGTGTTTGAAGAATGGGCATTGAACATGCTTATAGAATGGCACACCAACGACCCGGTAAGCCAGAAAGAATTGAACAGGAACGATGAAATATACTCCATACAAGGCAACCGGAACCCATTTATCGACAACCCCGACTTTGTAGATGACATCTGGGGCACGCCTACTGTTGACCCCGAGCCGGACAACCATCCAACTGGTTTTTCTGCATCAGCAGCAAGCTCCAGCCAAATAGACCTTTCCTGGACAGATGCAATTGGTTCAAATTTGCCAGACGGGTATCTCATTAAAGCCAATGAAACCGGTACTTTTACCGCCCCATCTGATGGCACTGACCCCGCCGAAGACACCGGCCTCTCCGATGGCAGCGCCCTTGTTAAAGTAGCACACGGCTCTAAAGGCTCACATTCTTTTACCGGTTTATCAGCATCCACCACTTATTATTTTAAAATCTGGCCTTATGCCAACAGCGGCTCCAACATTGCTTTTAAAACGGATGGCACGGTTCCCACGGGAAATGCGACTACAGATGCTGGGGGAGGGACTCCAACTTGTGAAGATTTTAATACCGGCCTTGCGAGTTCTTATACAACAGGTACCCAAACACTATCATCAGGAGATTGGTATACAGCAGATGTTTTTCAAGAAACTTCAGATGATTCATATGGTAGTTCAGGACATGCAGCAAGATTAAATGATGACACTCCGGGAGCATCTTTAAGAACTCCTGCTTTGAATACTGTTGGTAATGTAACCTTTTATTATAGAGAATTGAATTCTGGTGGAGGCACGTTTTCTTTGCAAAAAAGCACAAATGGTACTGATTTTACTGAAATCACTACACAGACTTTTAGTGGAAATACTTTTACCGAATTTTCCTATGATATTAATGATGACTCTAATCCAATATATATAAGAATTGAAAATGATGATCAAGCAGGCCATTTAATAATTGATGAATTTTGTTGGACAAGCTATTCAGGTTCCTCCAACGATTCCGATGCAGATGTAACCTCCATTACGCAACCTTCTGCAACAACAATTTCTTCATTAGACGATACACAAGGAGAAGCAGAAGACGTATTCAAATTCAGGATATCCGATGGTGGTTCAGCGGATGGATTGGCTACAAAAGTTACCAACATCCGCATAAAACCGCATTCAACAAATACAGCAGATTGGACAGACCACATACAAGGCGTTACGTTAGAGAATGGTAGCCCTATTACAATTGGCTCTCCAACAATTACAGATACTTATATCGACATACCCATTGCTTCCAGTAACCTGGACATTACAGACGGGGGCAATGATGATATTACCATGGCCGTTTACCTCAATACTTCCAATATTGTTGATGGTGATGTGCTCTCCTTTATGATTGATGCCGACGATCACGGATTTTCTGCTGATGCATCGGGTACAGGTTTTGCTTCCACTTTTTCGGGCGGAGACTTCAATTCCAATGATTTTACAGTGGCTGTTACTGCTACGGAGCTGGCTTTCGTCCAGCAACCCACCAACACCGAAGCCGGTGCAAGCATGAGTCCAAGTGTTACAGTTGAAGCTACGGATGCAAACGGCAACAGGGATACAGATTATACTTCCAACATACAGGTTTCTTCCACAGGGACGCTCACTGGTACCACTGTTTCGGTTGCCGCCGCTTCAGGACTGGCTACTTTTGGCTCATTAACCCATACGGAAGTGGGGACAGGGTTCACCCTCACCGCCAAGCAAACCTCTACAAACGATTGGGATGTTACCAGCGACGCCTTTGATATCAAGGGCAACAGCGAAAGCGGTATCATTGCAGTTTCCCCTTCTGAATCGGATTATGTTTCTTCCATAGAAAACACAACCGGCCCTTTGGCTCACGATGAAGGGGTGCAGGTATGGAAGTTTACAATCCGTGATGGTGGGGACACTAACGATGACGACGATCTGGAAACTATTGTTAATGCTATTACTTTTACCACATACGCTGGTAACACCATGACCGATTGGTTTGATGCCATTCAAAGTGCCGATTTGTTTAACGGCACAACACGCGTTGCCTCAGCAACGATAACTGAAAACCAATTACAGTTTTCTGCCTCTCCAATTATTTCTGTTCCAGATGATGATGAAATTACGCTTTCGCTTCGCATTTCTATAAATGGCACTAAATTAGACGAAACAAATAATGCAGATAAGGATAAATTCAGATTTCAAATTTCACAAGGCAACGTAACTGCAGATGCTTCCGGTTCTGGGTTTTCTGCTTTTACAGCCATACAATCGGATAATGACAAAAATGTATTCGAGGTCGTTGTCACTGAACTCGCTTTTGTGCAGCAACCCACAGACGTATCAATAAACACGGTAATGAGCCCCAGCCCAACAGTAGAAGCAACCGATGCCAATGGTAACCGCGACCTGGATTATGATGGAGCTGGCAATGAAATATCGCTGACCACTTCAGGAACTTTTGATGCAACGGCTACCAAAACGGTACAGGCATCTTCCGGGGTATCTACGTTTAATAATATTTTATTCTCAGCAGCAGGCTCAGGGGTTACCATTTCCACCACAAATACAAATGGTTTGTTAAATACAACGAGCGATGTTTTCGATATTATAGAGAGCATTAATAGTGAGGATTTTACGGATTGTGGCAGTTTGACTTGGACAGCCTATGATGTTGCCGGTGATGATGCCTGGACTTGTGGATCAGGTTATATTGAAATGAATGGCTATGGAGGAACAACAGATGAAGATTGGTTAATATCTCCAAGTTTGAATTTAGATGCTTATTCTGATGAAGTTTTGACATTTGAAACGGCTAAAGATTACTCAGGGCCAGATTTAGAATTGTATTATTCAACTGATTATGATGGTAGTAGTGATCCTTCAATTCAGGGAACATGGAATTCATTAAGTTTTACAAAGGCATCAAACTTAACTTTTACTGGTTCAGGAGATATTGATTTGTCAGCAATTATTGGAACTTCGGTGTATGTTGCTTTTAAATATACAGCTACCGGAAGCGGAGGTGGTGATGCAGAATTGTGGCGCGTTGATAATATCTCTATCACCGGAACTTCTTCAGCTTGCACAGCACCCACAACTCAAGCCCTATTCGACGCATTCACCGGTATCGCCGGAACGCAGTTTGATGTGAACTGGGCACGCGGTGACGGCGAAAATGTGATCATTGTAGCGCGCGAAGGAAGCGCGGTCACTTTTGAACCTGCCGATAATACCACATATTCAGCCAATGCCTCCTTTGGTTCCGGTACTGATGTAGGTACCGACGAATATGTGGTGTACAATGGCGATTTGGAAACCGTTACAGTGACCAGTCTAAGTGCCAACACTACCTATCATTTTGCGGCTTTTGAGTACAATTGCACCGGAGGCGATGAGGTTTATTTAACGCCGGGCGATGCTACCAGTCAGGGTACAATCAATTATATCAATACCAGCGCCATTGCAGGCTCTCCGTTTTGTGTTACATCATCAGCTACCGATAACGTGACCGTTGATTTCACTTACGCCACGGGAAGTAGTTTCGGTTCCTGTACATGTACGTTTACCGCCCAACTTTCCGATGAAACCGGAAATTTTGCTTCTCCCATATCATTGGGGACAGTGAGTTCCGATGAAACGGGCTCGCAAAGTATTTTCGGTACAATCCCGGCTGGAATAACTTCAGGTACAGCGTACAGAATACGTGTTGTATCCGATGTACCTGACATTACGGGTGCCGATAACGGTTCCGACCTGGAAATTGTATTGGGGCCAGCTAATGTTGTTGCAGGAACACCTTCGGAAGAAAACTCACAAGTTGTCTTGAACTGGACCAACCCTGCCACTTGCTTTGATGAGATCCTGGTTGTGGCCAGTGAAGCTTCCATTTCAGCGACACCTTCCGGAGATGGATCAAGTTATACGGCAGATCCCATTTATGGTGATGGAACCGACATAGGAACCAACGAATATGTGGTTTACAAAGGAACAGCAGAAACAGAAACTGTTACCTCCCTTACCAATGACACGGAATATTATTTTAAGATATTTACAAGAAAAGGTACGGAATGGAGCAGTGGAGTAGAGTTTACGGCTACACCTGTAGGCCTAACAGTGCTTGAATATGGGGATTTGGCTATTGTTGCGGTGAATACAGCCCAACCCAGTGGCGATGAAATCAGTTTTGTTGCTTTTAAAACGATTTCAACCAATACAGCTATTGATTTTACAGATAATGGCTATGAAAGAGTTTCAGCAAGCTTGTGGGGTGATACAGAAGGAACGCTTCGATTCACAAGAACAGGAGCAAATATCCCGGCAGGTACAGTAATTACATTTGTAGGTCAGGATGGCGGAGCAACTCCAACTTTAGGAACTGACTTTGATATTTATATAAATGGTAGCAATGATAATGCTAATTGGGATTTAGCTTCCCTGAATGGAAGTTATAGTTTTAACATGAATGCAAATGACCAAGTATGGATTATGCAAAATGGAACATGGACAGCAGGAGCAGGCAGTCATGATGCAACTTACGATGGCAATATCCTGTATGGATGGACGGCAACCGGTTGGGAAGAATCTCCTAATTATGCAAGCACTAGTGGTTCTACAAAACACGAACAAGCAGAATGCTCTATTACGGATGTTTATGGAGCAACCAACCAGGATAAAGTGAAATACACTGGCCCAACAGATGCCTGCACAAAAATTGAATGGATTGGGCGTATCAATAATGCGGATAACTGGACTGATTATGCTGATAATACAGCTTTTAATGATGGTTTACCTAAATACAGGGTTGATGGGGCAACATTTTCAATTACTGCCGGAACTATTGATGAAGGCAAATGGGCAGGATACAAAGATTCTGCCTGGTGTGATTGCTCCAACTGGATGCACCTCGAAGTACCAACGGTTTTAACCGATGTGACTATTTCAAGCGAAGCGGTGAATCCTGTTTACCTGAGTGCGCATGTCGATTCGCTTGCTGAATGTAATAATCTGACAATCGATAGTCGCAATATTATTTATGGTAAAGATGGTGCTTCATTAACAGTAAATGGCGATTTGACCATTTCAGAGGGGCAATTGAACTTTACCGGTACAGCCACTACATTAACAGCATATGGCGATATTTCAATCGATGCCGATACGGCCATTATGGACGGTACAGTAGAATTAGCTGCCACAGGAGCACAATCGGTTGATCTGACATCCGAAACTGACCTGACACTGGAAAACTTTACCCCAAAAGGTTCAGGCACCAAATCGTTTTCAACCAATATCGAATCCTTAACCCTTACGGGCGATATGAATATTGAAGGTTCTGCTGTTTTCGATCCTTTGTATACTGATTTCTTGCTCGATATTCAGGGCGATTGGACTAGCTACGGCGAAGGTGGATTTACCGAAACAGGCGTAACTTTATCATTTAGCGGAACTACACAGCAAACTATATCTACATCGGGTGGTGAGTCTTTTGTAGATTTGTGGATATCAAACAGTACTGCCGACGGTGTAGCCCTGGGTAGCGATTTAACAATCTCCGGTGAATTAGATCTCGGAACCGACGGCGTTTTTAAACCCGGAGCAACAGCCAGAACTATCACATTAACGGCAAATGGTGCAGCTTCTAATAGTCTAAAAGGAAGTGGAACAGCTACAATTGATTTGTCAGGCGCAGCCCATACGCTAAATATTGCCTGTGAATCACCCGGATTTACAGGAACTTTAACCAGCGGAACAACTTCAATCGTAAATTATAATAGGTCTGGTAATCAGAGTATTATGGATGATGCAACTATCGATTATGCAAACCTTACGTTATCAGGTTCTGGAATTAAAGACATTGATTCTGATTTGGAAATTGTTGGAAACTTATTACTGGACAATGTTACATTCAACGCTTCTGCGGGTTCGCAAACATTGCTAATCGAAGGTAACCTTACCATGGAAACTAGCAGTTCAATGACGAATACCTTGACTAATCTCGACTTATGGTTAGATGGCACCAATAATCAGGTTATTCGTGGCAATGGTTCAGATTTCTACTTTAACGATATTACATCATTCAAATCTGCCGGAAACATCACCCTTTCCAATACCGGAGGCACTTCTAACCTGATTTCCAACAACGATATTGCAATTGATTTGTCCGGAGGTAACTTAACCGACAATGGCAATACCCTCGAAGCCGGCGACGATATTGAAATAGGTGGCGGCGGAACCATTACGCTAACCGGAACTTTGGAACTAAATGGATCAAATGTGGACGGTGATATGCACCTAAGCGCTGAAGATGGCATTTCTAAATTTCCTGCGGCAATAAACAGTTTAACGGTGGGAACTGCTGCTTTTGAATTGTATCCAACAGGTGGAGCTGAAACATTTGATATAAACGGAAGTGTAGTTATTGAAAATGGAGCCACATTCGATGCCAATGGTAATAATTTGAATGTTGGCGGAAATTGGACTACCCACGGTAATGCCGGTTTTTCTGAGACCGGAGTTGATGTAACTTTTGATGGTTCATCTGACCAGACAATTACTTCCGGCGATTCAGAAGTATTTGAAGATTTAATTGTCAATAAACCTGGTGGAAACCTTATTTTAGCTAACGATGTCAGTACAGGCACATTAACTTTAACCAATGGCCTTGTGGAGACCGAAGCACACAAAATTACTGTAACAAGCACAGCAGAGAATGCTATTTCAGGGCATGGAACGGGTGCATACGTTTATGGCAATCTTGTTCGGTATGTGTCGGCGGTTAATACATATGACTTCCCTATTGGCACAGCCTCAAATTATGAAGAAGCTACTATCGTTCTTAATACTTTTACTGGTGGAAATTCTATTACAGGGAATTTCTCTACTACTGACCCTGGCTATAGCAATAATGTAACGGTTAATGGGACCCTCATAAACCAAACCCTGGATGCTGGTTATTGGACTTTCGAAGATGATGGGGCCACTTCTTTAGATTATGATATAACATTAATCTCACGTGGGCATTCAACAGCAGGTGCAGGGGCAGATTATCATGCAATTTTAAAAAATGACGGATCAGGATGGCAATCAGAAGGAAATCATAATAATTCTGACCAGGAATTTGTGAGCGCTTCAGGTGTTAAAGCAGTTCGAAGTGATTTAACTTCTTTTAGCGATTTTCTTATAGGGTTTGGAAATGGCTCCTTACCGATTGAGCTTTTAGAGTTTAAAGCTGAATTAAAACAACACCATGTAATACTCAATTGGACAACTGCCAGCGAACTCAATAACGACTTTTTCACCGTGAACCGTTCAATTGATGCCAAAAATTTTGCCCCAATCGGTAAAATTATGGGCAGTGGCACGTCAAACGCTATGAATGAATACAGCTTTATTGATAATAGCCCCGTAAAAGGCACCAATTATTACCAATTACAACAAACCGATTATGATGGCAAAAATTCATTTTCTGAAATGATTGCTGTTGAATTTAAGGAAAATAATGGCCTGGAGCTACAAATAATCGATAAAAAGAGCATTGTAGAAGCTATTATAAACAATCCTTGCAAGGAAAAACCCGTTGTATTGGAAGTGTTTGACGTTACCGGGAAAAAAATCTATTCCTTGCCTATCAGCATGGAACAAGAAATGCAAAAAGTATCCATTAGCAAAGATATTTTCCATAAAGGCATTTATATGTTCAATTTAAGGTCTGATAAAAGCAGGGCGTTTAAGAAGATCGTTTTTTAAAATGAATATCCAAATTTTTATGGAATGGTTCTTGTGAATAAAATAAATTTTGCAAGAACCTTTTAGTGTTTATTCACGTAAAGAATAAAAAAATTTTATTTCTTAATTGAATTGTATTATTTTTGAGGTTTATTTACCTGGTTATAGCAATTTTAATTAAATAATAATTCCAATATCACTAAAACACGAACCAATAATAAAGAAAATGAACAACAATCGGCTTTCAAGTATCGTGTCTCTATTAATCATGGTTGTTTTTATTGGCGTAAAAGGCCATGCGCAAATCCGTGACACGGCTATGTCAAACGACTTCTTCGAGGAAGGGGTTGATAAAATGCAAAACAACAATTTTGAAAGCGCCATAGAAAGTTTTAACAAAGCAATAAGGTATAATAACCTGCATTACTTAGCTTTTGAGCGTAGAGGCTATTGCAGGATGAAGCTTGAAAATCAGAAAGAAAGACACAAAGACAGGGATTATACCCTTGCCATTACTGATTATTCAGCAGCTTTAATGGCCTTAGATGACATATTAGACCAAACAAAAGATTATAGCAAAAAAAGAGCACTCAAAAAGGAAAAAGCCCCTATATTAATTAATCGTGGCTGGGCAAAAATACAAATCGACAAAAGAAAGTATTATAAGCTGGCCATTGACGATTTTAACGAAGCCTATAAGTACGACAATTCCTTAATCCACCTCTATACAGGCCGTGCTTATGCTTATCATAAAAGAAAAGATTTTCAAAGAGAGATTCTCGATTACAGGCATATTATAAGAGAAGCTTCTGACCCTAATAGCAAAGTAAGGGATAAAATTGACCTGAAATATATATATTACAACATGGGGCAAGCCTATATAGACTGGAACAATGACACCAAAAGAGCTTGTGAAAGTTTTAAAAAAGCCTTGGATTTAGGTTATAATGAAGCTAAGGAAAAAGTAGAAGTCAATTGCAAGTTCTAATAAGGTTTGTTAAAGCTTTTCCTGGGAGTTTTTCAATATATTAAAAAGAAATTCCCTCGCACGAAACAATTGTGCTTTAACCGTTCCTAATGGCAAGTCAAGGGTTTCTGCTATCTCTTCGTAAGAAAATTCTTTGAAGTAACGCAATTCTACTAAGTGGCGATAACGTGGCTTTAATTTATCTACCACATCACGCATCATTTTTATTTTTTGCTTTTTAATAATATACTCTTCGGGGTCCATCCCTTCGGAAGGAAGACTCTGCGCCATCTCAGTCCCTTCCTCCGCATCATAATTTTTATCAATAGAAAAAATCTGTTTCTTTTTTTTCCTGATAAAGTCGATGCAGTTATTAGACGCTATCTTAAATAACCAGGTGCTAAAGGCATAATTAGGCGTGTATTGGTGCAGTTTTTTAAAGGCTTTGCCAAATGCTTCTATGGTAAGATCATCAGCATCATCGGGATTATTGGTCATTTTTAACAACATAAAATAAATAGAATCGCGATAATGCTTCATCAATTCAGCATATGCCTTCTGGTCGCCTTCCTCTACAGCAAGGCGAACAAGCTTGTAATCTCTTCTTGCTTTCTCTGTGAAATGTGGGCCTAATTCCATTTATTCGTTTTAAAAACGATATTAGATATTATAATAATTGTATTGATAAATAAAAAAATAAAATCTAATAATGGCGAAATTAATAATAAATTTTTTTCTTCCAACTTATTCATGCTTTTTTTGAATACAACCAACTGCGAAGTTAGTCTTATTATGTATATTCCTATTACGATTAAAGGAAAAAAATTTATTGCCAACAATAATATTAAAAGTGCATAAAACCCGAAGCGGCTAAAACTTAACAATCCAAGCAAAATTTTATGATGCAATTTGTAGTACATACCCGTAGTAAAATGCCTTCTCTTTTGCCTGAAATACTGGCCAAAACTCCTTTTAGGAGTAGAAACAATGTGGCTGCCTGGCCGGGTTTCTATAGCCGTGTTCTTGCAATCTGCAATTTGATTGATAAAAAGGTCATCATCGCCAGAAGCTACTTGGTAATGTGAAGAAAAACCATTGGCTTTATAGAACAGCCCTTTCCTATAGGCGAGGTTTCTTCCAACACCCATATATGGCAACTTGAGGAGCGCCATAGAAAAATATTGGATAGCAATAAAAAGCGCATCATAGCGGATAAGCTTATTAAGAAACCCGCTCTTTTCTTCATACCCACCATATCCTAAAACAATACTTTTTGTTGAGGAAAAATTGCCCTGCATGTATTGAAGCCAATATTTACTTTTAGGCCGGCAGTCAGCATCAGTTAATATCAAATGACTGTACTTGGCTGATTTTATGCCAAGGGCCAAAGGAAACTTCTTCCCGGAGAAGAAATTCAAATTCTCACAAACGGTTACAGCTTTCAAGTGCTTATATTTGTAAGAAAGCTCTTTTAATAAATACTCGCTATTGTCATTAGAGCTGTTATTAACCACAACAACCTCGTAATCATCATATTCCTGCTCCAGAATCAATGGCAGGTTTTTCTTTAAATTCTCGTATTCGTCCCTAGCCGCAATTATTACCGATAAAGGGCGTTTTTCTTGTTTTACTGATGAAGGAGCCTGCTTGTAAAACGCGAATTTCCCGAAAATAAACCAGTAATAAAACAATTGCAATATAAAGAATACACAGAAAATATAAAACAAAACGGTGTAAATGCTATCAATACTTAAAAGTTCTTGGTACATGCTTTCCTATTTAAGCGTGCAAAATTATTTTATTTGGAGAGAATTAAGGTGTATCTTTGTGAAAATTTGTAAACAATTTATGGATTTTAAAGTTCTAAGTAAAGATAAAGAGAGTAGCGCACGCCATGGCATCTTAACCACTGATCATGGAAAGACTGAAACACCGGTATTTATGCCGGTTGGAACAGTTGGAACGGTAAAAGCTGTTCATCAAAAAGATTTGAAAGATGATGTTAACGCGCAAATTGTCTTGGGGAATACCTATCACCTATATTTAAGGCCCGGCCTCGATATTATCCGCCAAGCAGGCGGCTTGCATAAATTTACCGGGTGGAAAAGGCCTATGCTTACTGATAGCGGTGGTTACCAAGTATACTCCCTTGCAGCACAGCGAAAGATCACCAATGACGGCGTTTCTTTTAGCTCTCATATTGATGGGTCTAAACACCAGTTTACCCCCGAATCGGTTATAGATATTGAAAGAATTATTGGCGCCGACATTATCATGGCTTTTGATGAATGTACACCTTATCCATGCTCTTATGAATATGCTAAAAATTCAATGGCGCTCACTCACAACTGGCTTAGCCGGTGTGTTAACAGGTTTAATAATACATCGCCGGAATATGACTATAGCCAAGCTTTATTTCCCATAGTACAAGGCAGTGTATATAAAGACCTAAGAATTAAATCAGCGGAATACGCTGCTAATTTTGATATGCCCGGCAATGCCATTGGCGGGCTATCAGTTGGAGAACCGGCAGAAGAAATGTATAGCATTACCGAATTGGTTTGTAGCATACTACCCCACGGAAAGCCACGCTATTTAATGGGTGTTGGAACTCCAGCTAACATCTTGGAGTGTATAGCCCTGGGAGTAGATATGTTTGATTGTGTTATGCCTACTCGCAATGGACGCAACGGAATGCTGTTTACAAAAAATGGCATCATCAATATCAAAAATGAAAAATGGAAAAACGACTTCTCCCCTATCGAAGAAAATGGAGCTTCATTTGTAGATAAGGAATATTCAAAAGCTTATTTGCGCCATTTATTTATTAGTGGGGAAATTTTAGGGGGGATGATAGCCAGCCTTCACAATCTAAGCTTTTATATGTGGTTGCTTACCGAAGCCAGGGAAGAAATAATAAAAGGTACCTTTAAGGAGTGGAAAAACATACTAACGCGTCAATTAATGCAAAGATTGTAGTGGCAATAAAACCAAGTTATCGATTAGGTACAAAAATGGATATTCATTTAAAATAATCACTGAAGTAATAAGGTTGTTTACAGTTTTTTACATTTATCATACAGGTATGGAAAATTTCCTATAAAGATTCATTAATGAATGGAATGCTAAAGATTTGTAAGCATTTTTAATCATATTTTTTACTTTTGTACTGAACTTTCAATCCCTTTCTATGAAAAAAAAACTTATTTATTTATTAACGATCATAATACTCGCCTCATTCTTAGGATGTAAAGAAGATGAGGAAGAAGCGCAGGCAAACCTTTCAATAACCGAAAACCATGTGAAGATAGAGAATTATGTCTTGGATGCTTATAAACAATTACAACAAATAGTAAAAGACTCCTCTTGGCGCCTGATCGCGGGAAATAAAGGTATTAAGGAAATCCATACCCATTGTGCGGAAATAACTGTATTTTCAGGTGATACCATATCATACGATGATAGTCTTGTTATTGATTATGGCGATTCTTACTGCCAGGGCGCTAATGATTATAGCAGAAAAGGCAAGATAATAGCAGGTTTTAACGGAAAATATAATGATTCTTTAACCCATATCACCCTATTTTTCGAAAAATACAGTGTTCAACAAATGTCCTTTTCGGGAAGTATGACTGTTAAGTGCAACGGGACAAGTAAAGGAGCGCCTTCCGATTCAGTTTACACCCCAAACCTTGCAATTTCCGCAAATGGTAGCAATCATTCATGGAATGCGTACTATAAAATAAAAATAATAAGCGGCAATGATTCGGGCTTCCCGGATATTGGAGATGACCTTTATGAAATTACCGGTTTTGTTAGTGGTAATGACGGTTCACAAGGAAATCAAAACTATTCAGTTGAAATTGTTATCCCGCTCAATTACCAGTTAGGTTGCCGTAACATTAAAGAAGGCCTTTCCGAGTTAAGCTATCCTGATTATAGCACTAGAACAATTGATTATGGTTCGGGAAGTTGTGACAACACCACAAAAGTCACCGTTGATGGTAAAGATTACAGTGTTTCTATCGATTGAATATCATTGAGTAGCTCAAGGTATTTTTTAATAGCTGCTTTCTTAGAATTAGTAAGCTCGTAGTCAATATTTACAGACAGGTATTTTTTTAATTGTTGAGGGCTGATTATTTCATTTTGATTTGTTTCTACAGCCTTGTCAATGTGCTCTACACCAAATTTAAGGGCTTTGTTAAAATCATGAATAAAAGAACCCGGCAATTCTTTATTTGCAGCCCAACATGCAAACACAGCCGGCAGCCCTGAAAATTTTCGCCACTCTTCGGCCAGGTCATAAACATATTCAAATTCTTTTTCCAACAAAAAAGTCTTATCACCTATACAAACCACTGCTTCATATTCCTTTATTTCCTCCATATTATCTGTTTCTAAAGGGAACCAACGCATTTCAAGCTTCCAATATTTGGCTGAGAGTATTTTTGCTAAGTTGATGGATGTACGTGAATGAAAATCAAGATAAATCTTCTTTACTTGTTCAATAGGCTTGTTAGCAAGAAGTAAAACCGTTTTTACAGGCCCAAAAGAGCTGATACAATAGTCAGAAATTATTTTATAATTGTTTACATAGGGTAAAGATGCAATTGGAACAAGCCCAACATCAACTTGCTTATGGATTAGTTTATCTGCGCATACTGATGGAATGTCTTTTGCCACAGCGATATTTTTAATAAAACCTGAATTTTCAATGCCATAAATAAATGGTATAGTATTCAGGTAAGATACTGCTGATATTTTTACTGTTTTATCCATTATGCTCTTGATTGAACCTTTCTTTAATAAAACTTGCCACTTTTTTATCAATAGGGAATGTAAATTCTCTTGGGGTGAGCTTTTGTAATTCTACCCACCTAAAAGACTGTGCCCCGTTTATATCCTCAAAATCAAAACGTTTACCAGTAGTTTCAAAATTGTAAGGTTCTTGAATATCAAAAGTATAATAAATTGATATTAACTGGTGTTTTTCATCTCCAATAAGGGTAGTAGGTTGGAAAAAATCGGTAGTATAGAAATGCTTAACATTGTGTATTTCATGTCCCAGTTCTTCTATACATTCCCTTTTAAGGCAATCAATTGTGCCTTCCCCAAATTCCAATCCACCTCCCGGTAGTTTTGTCATTCGCATATTCAACCTAAACTCATCAGTAACAAGCAGCCTATTATTATGGATGTGTATCCCGTAAACCCTAATATTAAATTTTTTTATGGGTTGAGATGTCATCTTTTTATGGCTCTTGTAATTTCCCTTTTCCCTTCGGGGCCGGGGATAAGCTCCACTTGGAACCCAGCTTTTTCTAATGCTCTTTGAACCGTGCCTTTAGACGAATAAGTCACCAAAATACCTTGAGGCTGCATGGCTTTATGAATCTTTTTAAATACATCTTCTTCCCAAAGTTCGGGTTGCACCGATGGGGCAAAAGCATCAAAATAAACCAAGTGAAAACGCTTGGGTTGTAATTGTATCTCCTCTATTTTGGATTGAATTTTGTTTAAAATAAAATTATCCGTAATAAAAAACGGAACCTTCCAGTTGGTTTCATGCATCCTAATAAAGTCTTCTTCATTCCTCGGGCTGATTATTTGCGGATAATTAAGCTCTTTATAGATGCTTTCATCCACTGGTGAAGGTTCAATGCCAATATAATTAACTTTTTTTACCTTGTTTTTAACGATCAAAAAAGTTAGAAAAGCATTTAATCCTGTACCAAATCCAACTTCAAGAATATTTAAGATTTTTAGTTTTTGGGAAGTTTTTTCATAACCTTCTTTAATAAACACATGATTTGATTCTTGAATAGCGCCATGTGTTGAATGATAATGCTCGTTAAGTTCTGGTACGAAAATGGTATGGGAACCATCTCCTGTTCTTATTAATTCTTTCTTCATAGGTTCTAGTGTTAAGTCAACAATGAAATAACGTATCAACTATTTGGTAATTTGCTCAGTTACAACAATATAGATTCTCAATAATAAATGTGACGCGTCACTAGTTATTTATACAATAAGTGAATATCCAAAATACTATCGTGCAAGTATAAGGAATTTTTTACAATCAAACCGGGGTAATTCAAAGATAAAATGGAATCTTTTGTTGTAGCATAAATATTCTTGCTTTTGGTTTCGTACTGGATTTTTTTTATTCCGTGTATGGATTTTAAAAATTGTAATTCATACTCCCCGGTTTTATAGAGAAATATATTTTTATTGTCTACAAGCAAATATTCATTTTTATTGATCTTTGCAGCATCATTCCATTGGCTATTGTTAAGTTCGTGAAAAAGATCAAACCCGCTCATCGAAGGGTGAAAAAAGCAAATTCCTGCTTTATGATCCAAATTCCTGAAAATAATAACATTATCATCGCCCAAATCATAAATCCCAACTACATCACTATTCGTTTGGATTTCTTTTCTCATATAAGCTGTTGATAAATAGAAGACTCCTAGAGCCTTTTCGTTGTATTGATAGTTTTGTTGTTGTGAATACACATAATTTTTTGTAACAAAAAGCTTTTCGGCATATTTGTTTACCGGCAAAACCGCATTATAAGTTTGTAAGCCTGTTCTGCTAAAGCCATGAATTTTATTTTCATATATTGGGGCAAATACCGTGCTATCATTAACCACCACATCCGTGTAATAAGGAAAGGGTGCATTGTTCACAGCATCAATCTCCATGGTAATATCTCCGTTTAAAGGGTTGATATACTTGATGCCATGGTTTACCCTTCCACTTAAAATGATCTTGTTCCATCCGTTGGAAAAATCCGATCCGCTGTAGTCGGTGTAATATTCATAGGCGCCAATTACATTCAAACTCCCATCCAGTATCTTTAAGCCGATTTTTTGCGAATGGATATAATACATGCAAGCCAACGCATAAAAATCCTCTAAATCCTCTTGAATAAGGGTTTTAATATAGGCATTAGAGCAATCGTCTTGATTACAAGCCTGGACAAAAAAATAATGAATGCCCGAAGAAACTTGTTCAACTTCAAGTATAATAGAGGTGTCTATGGCAAATGTTGATTGCCCGGGCTGGATAAACATGAGTTGTTTAATGCTATTTTTATTCTCATCTAACAGGTTAATCTTAAAACTGTTTACAGGTATACCACTAGAAACGGATAAGGTGAAATGAACCGTATCTTTTTGATTGTATGAATTGTTCTCGCCCGGTTCGCTTATTGTAATCTTTGGTGGACTTGCCTCGTCATTCTTTTTGCAATTGGCAAAAACATATGCTACGAGTAAAAACAGGAAGAAAAAAATAATTTTTCCTTTTTTCATTGAAAAAAACGGTTGTTATAATTTGCTTGTAACAAATTTAAGGAATAATATACAATACAAAAAATTGTGTTTAAGAACCCTAAAGGATATCGAATTTTTAAGTATTTTTGAACAAACCAAATTACCTGGCAATGGATACCAATAAATACGATCATCAATCACAAGAAGATTTTTATAATGGGAAAGAAGATTACAAAAAGGGATATATTACTTTTGAGAATGTCTTAATATTTTCTCAAATCGTTTTGGGGAGCATTATTTTATACCCGTTGAAATATGCACATATTCCTTTTGTTTCTATTATTTATGTCCTTTTTGTGGTTATTATGTTGGCATTTGTTTTACGCAAGCATTTGTGTACCCATTGTTATTATTATGGTAAGAACTGTCATTGTGGTTGGGGGAAACTATCATCGGCGCTCTATAATGCACGATCGGGAAAATACAAATTCGGTGGGAAATTAGCAGCTCTAACTTGGGGTATTTCAATTTTGCTCCCACTTATCGCGATACCATTTTTACTATATTTTGGATTGCCGCATATCCAGTATTCAATCTATTTATATATTTCATTTGTGGCAGTAATTGCGATCAACGGTTATTTCCATGTAAAGGACTGCAAGGAGTGCAAAATGCGTTATATTTGCCCTGGTAGTGCTGCAAAAAAACAAAAAAACAGTTAATTTAAACTACTCATTTGTCCCTTTCTTGTATAATTTGCATCTTTTTATTAATTATATCATTAATGTCGATAGATGGAAGTATATATTTTCCGAAAGGACAATTAGCTGACATATTATTTAAAACACTTCTTACGTTAGAATAAGACACTGCCAGGACAGAATACGTACTTAAATTCTTGATAATATCTCTGCTAAGTTTCCTTTCGTTTCTTATTCTATAATATGTAACGGTTTCGATAAAAAATGAGTACCCAGGGGACATATTTTTACCAAAATTTGACCACGCCTTTAAAAAAAAAGCATCAAAATCCTTATTCATTTTCTTTTTGCCAAAATCTATATGGATTTTATGTGAATAAATCATTTTCTCAATACTCCTGTCGTTGTCTCCTTTTACAGGAATTGAGTTAAAAGTGAATTGAACAACAAAAAAATCGATTACTTCTAATGGAGATTCTTTAACAATCATTACGCTGTTTTTTGGATATTGTCATTATTAATAGGGCTTTTCTCTAAATCAAAATCAGTATAAGTTGGCATTGGCATTTTAACAATTTTTGTATCTGGTTTTTCATTTGGGAGAAAATCTTTATCCTCAAAACTATTAAAATCTACATAATAATCATCACATTCAATGTCAGCAGAATTTACTGCTTGTATTTTAAATTCAATTTCAAGTATATTCTGGATTTCAGCCACTTTTTCTAAATTTAGCAGCTTTTTTCCGTTAAATAATTGAGAAACATAGCTCTCCGAAACATTTAGTTTCTTCGCAATTGTTTTTTGAGAAATACCCTTTTCTTCCAATAATCGGTCTATTTCAGATAAAAACCTGTCTTGTAATACAAGTCCTCTAAGCTTTTTTGAATACTTCTTGTTAAGTTTATTTAAATCTTCAATAAAATCCATGCTTATTTAAATTTATATTTTCTTGAACACAATGGTTCAATACTATTTCTTAGTTTCTTATTTATATGGTCTGTTTTTTTTTCAATTACTAATCTTGTTAAAACAATCCTTCTTTTCCCGTCATGAAATTCAAGACAATAAATTCTATCATTCTGCCCTTTTAACATAAACCTGATTGCAAATAAATTCTTGCATTTTGATGAAATGTTTTCCTTTTTATCACAAGCATCCGAAACTTTTCAAAATCTTCATATAAAATCTCTGTATCC
>CAZJDA010000057.1:4868-29504 GCA_964544705.1 uncultured Bacteroidales bacterium | reverse complement strand
CTTTGTTACTTTGTTAATTGGTTAATTGGTAATGAGTGGATGAAAGAACGAAAGAGCGAAAGAGCGAAAGAGCGAAAGAGTGATTGGGTGATTGGGTGATTGGTTACTTTGTCACTCTGTTACTCTGTTACTCTGTCACTTTGTTACTCTGTCACTCTGTCACTTTGTTACTTTGTTACTTTGTTACTATGTTAATAAATGAATGATAGAATGGGAGAAGTCAGAGGTCAGAGGTCAGAAGCTTGGCAGGGACTTCATCCGGCATCAAGTATCTGTTGATTTCTCTTGCCAAGCCAACTATCTAAAAAATAATCAATAATAATTAATCAATAATAAATTGAGAACTCCGGTATCCGGTATCTGTTTGTTCCTTGCAAAAGGTTAGCTGTAAAAGAAAATAATAACTAATAAATTATAAATTACAACTCACATGGAAAACAAAAACGATTACACGGTATTAATTGTTGACGATATCCCGCAAAACCTCCAGGTACTGGGAAATACATTAATTGATAACGACCTCAATTCTATTGCAGCCCTTAACGGCGAAGACGCCCTGGAAATCGTGGATGAAACACCCGTTGACCTCATCCTCCTGGATATATCCATGCCAGGTATGGATGGTTTTGAAGTATGCAGGAGAATAAAAGCCAATCCTGCTACCGAAGAAATACCCATTATCTTCCTCACTGCTATGAACCAATCAGAAGATATTGTGAAAGGATTTGAATTGGGCGCTGTAGACTATATCACCAAACCCTTTAACTCAACAGAGTTGCTAAAAAGGGTCTTTACCCACCTTAAATTAAAACGCTCGCAAGATACCATCAAAGAGCAATACACAGAACTTAAACAGCGTAACAATGAGGTTACCTCCCTATTGGAAGGCGCTAATGCCATATTAACATCCGAGACATTTGAAATTGCCGCACAAAAAATATTCAACGCCGCTAAAAAACTCACAGGAGCTAAAGCCGGGTATGTTGCCATTTTAAACGAAGAAAAAAATGATAACGAGATCGTTTACATTGATGAAGGCAACATGGATTGTACAGTAGACCCAAAACTACCAATGCCAGTGAGAGGTCTGAGAAAGGTTGCTTATGAAAAAAGCAAAACGGTTTACGATAACAATTACATGAACAGCAAACACCAAAAATACATGCCTGAAGGGCATATTCCATTAAAAAATGCGCTATTTGCCCCGCTTATCGTTGGTGGCGAAGCCATAGGTTTATTAGGGGTGGGAGAAAAAGATGAAGATTTCAATGAAAATGATGTTAAGATTGCCACGGCATTTGCCGAATATGCCGCCATTGCATTGGTAAATGCCAGGAATATTGAAAAACTCAACCGCGAAAGAGAACAATTGTTGTCCATTCTTGACAGCATCCCAGAACCCATTTACATCTCCGACAAAGAAACCTATAAAATTCTTTTCGCTAATAAGGCGCTGAAAAAAAACTTTAATGAAGATATTATTGGCAAATTATGCTATCAAGCCATACAAAACAACCAAGTGCCATGCTCTTTCTGCACAAATGCTAAAATTTTCAATAGCAACCAACCTTGTTTCTGGCAGCACTTTAACCCGGTCACCAAAAAACATTACTACATGATAGACCGCGCCATAAAATGGACTGATGGCCGCGATGCACGCTTCCAATTGGCTATTGACATTACCGAACAGAAAAAGACAGAAGAACTGTCCAACAAAGTAAAAGTAGCGCAAAACAGCGCAAAAATGAAACAAAAATTCCTTGCCAACATCAGCCATGAAATGCGTACTCCGCTTAATGGAATCATTGGCATGACCGACCTGGTATCAGAAACAAAAATGTCCAAAAAACAGCAAGAGTTCATCAACTCAATCAAATTCTCATCCCAGAGCCTTTTGCACATAATTAACGACGTGCTTAGCTACTCCAAAATTGACCAAGGACAAGCCGAGATCATTGCAGAAAGCACCAATATTTATGAATTGATAAAAAACACGGTTAGTGATTTCAACAGCCAGGCATTGAAGAAAAAAATAGCTCTTTCCTATTCCTTAGAAAAAGACTTCCCCGAGTATTTACTCCTCGATCAAAGACATACCAGGCAAATCCTTTATAACTTGGTGTCCAATGCCATCAAATTCACCGATAAAGGGTATGTAAAAATCAAGTTAACAACCATAAAAAAGGAAGGAAATAAAATTAAAGGAAGGGTTACGGTTAAGGATACCGGTATAGGCATCAAAAAGGAAGACAGGGAAAAGATATTTGAACCATTTGTACGGATAGATGATAGCCTCACCCGTACTACCGATGGAACAGGCATGGGACTCCCGCTTACAAAAAAACTCGTAGAATTAATGGATGGGGAAATTGACCTTGAAAGCAAAGAAGGCAACGGTACAACCTTCTGCTTTTCTTTTGAAGCTGAAGTACTGAAAAACAAACCTTCTTCCACTGCAAATGAGCTAAAGAAAAGCCATAAACTTAATCTAAACATTTTACTTGCCGAAGATAAACTGCTCAACCAAAAAGTAGCCATTATGCTCCTTGAAAACCAAGGATGCAAAGTAGAATTAGCAAAAAATGGCGTTGAAGTGTTAGAAAAATTTGAAAAAGATAAATTCGATATCATCCTCATGGATATTATGATGCCTGAAATGGATGGTATAACAGCCATGAACAAGCTAAAAGAAAAGCATAAAGAATTGCCGCCGGTTATAGGACTAAGCGCACATGCTATGGAAGGCGATGCACAAAAATACATAGCCAAAGGCATGGACGATTACATCGAAAAACCCATAAATAAAGATAAGCTGATATCAAAGTTGGTGAAATGGGGAAGGTCAGTTGGTTGATTGGTGGATTGGTGGATTGGTGGATTGGTGAATTGGTGGATTGGTGGATTGGTGAATGAGTGAATGAGTCAATGAGTGAATGAGTGGATGAGTGGATGATTGAACGAGAGAACGAAAGAACGATTGAATGATTGGTTACTTTGTTACTGAATGAGTGGATTGGTGGATTGGTGAATTGGTGGATTGGTGGATTGGTGGATTGGTGGATTGGTGGATTGGTGGATTGGTGGATGAGTGGATTGGTGAATTGGTGAATGAGTGAATGTGTCAATGAGTGAATGAGTGAATGAGTGGATGAGTGGATGATTGAACGAGAGAACGAAAGAACGATTGAATGATTGGTTACTTTGTTACTGAATGAGTGGATGGCAAGAAGTCAGAAGTAAGAATTAAGAAGTATGAAGTCAGAAGTAAGAAGCTTGGCAGGGACCTTATCCGGCATCCGGCATCCGGCATCCGGTATCCGGAATCCGGAATCTGTTAGTTCCTTGCAAGAAGTTAGCTGTATAACAGAATAATCAATAATAAATTAGCTCTTTTTAGGGAAATAATCATAAATAGTGCTTCTATGCAAAAAACGGATAAATATTATAACCTGGTTTTCATAAACAAACCCTATCCTGTAATCACCGATCCTAATTCTATAGGCATTTTTTCCGCCTTTAAGCTTTTTGCAATTCTTAATATTTTCAAGCGCCGTGCATCCTTGACAAAATTCAATGGTATTCGCTATTTTTTCAAGTACTTTTTTATCCTTGATTTTCTTAACGTCCTTTTCAAAACTTTTATCGATAAGGACTTTCATTCTCTTAAGTTTTTTAAGAAATCGCTTGTATGGATGTATTCTCCTGTCCTGCCTTCATTTATTGCATTGAGCATGCCTAAATCCTCCTTTTCCTCTTCAGTTAAAAATTTTACCTCTATACCTAACTTTTGTGCCAATTGCATCAGCAATTTCAAATCCGATTCTGAATCACTTCGTAAAACCAATGTTTGCATAATAGAACCTATTTTTATATTATTCACAAATTTATCAAAATATGAAGGGCTTTTCAAGCAATTCACAACAAATATTTAACACTCGAAAAATCTCAAACAAAATGGTATGCTTAAAATCAATGACAGCAGGGATTTTTTGATAATATGAATATGGTAACTGGTGAATAAGTGGATGATAGAACGAAAGAACGAAAGAACGAAAGAACGAAAGAACGAAAGAACGAAAAAACGAAAGAACGAAAAAACGAAAGAACGAAAGAACGAAAGAGCGAAAGAGCGAAAGAGTGAAAGAGTGATTGGTTACTTTGTCACTCTGTTACTCTGTCACTTTGTTACTTTGTCACTCTGTTACTCTGTCACTTTGTTACTTTGTTACTTTGTCACTTTGTTACTTTGTTACTGAATGATTGGATGAGTGAATGAGTGAATGGGGATAGGCAGAAGTCAGAAGTCAGGAGTCGGAAGTCAGAAGTCAGAGGTCAGAAACTTGGCAGGGACCTTATCCGGCATCTGGCATCCGGTATCTTTTAATTTCTTCTGGGAAGCTAGATGTTCAAGAAATAATCAATAATAATTAATCAATAATAAATTCGAGGGCATCCGGAATCCGGTATCTTTTATTCTCCTTGCAAGAAAATAGCTGTAAAAAGAATAATAAATAATAAATAATAAATAATAAATTGCAAAAAACCGTATCTTTATCACACAAATATCCAATATATGGAACATGATGTCATAAAACAACTCAAGGAAGAAAATGAAAAGCTCAAAAAGGAGCTGACTCGCCGCACTGAAGAACAGGAGAAATTCAAAATCATTTTCAAAGATGCAAAGGATGCTATTTTTATTGCAGACGGTGAAACCGGGATGATTGTTGACGCCAATAAAAGCGCTGAAAAACTGCTAGGCAGGCCAAGAAAAGAGATCATCGGCATCCATCAATCTCAATTGCACCCCCAAGAAGAGTTGAATCAAACAAAAGAATCGTTTGTTGATGACTTAAAAAGGGGCAGCCAAACCATCTACAAAAATTTTCATGTAGTGCATAAAGACGGGCGATATATCCCGGTGGAGATCAGCCCTTCTATCATTAAAATAAATAATAAAAAGCATGTTTATGGTATTTTTAGGGATGTTAGTGAGCGGAAGAAAGCAGAAGAAGAATTTCGCAACCTTTTCGAAAACCAAGGAGAAGGTATAGGGTACTTGGATAAAGAAGAGGTGTTTTTATTTGCCAACCCGGCAGCCGAGGAAATATTCGGCGTAGAAAAAGGTAAATTGGTGAATAGGCATATAAAAGATTTTTTATCTAACAAAGCTTATAACAAAGTATTAGAACAAACCCAATTGCGAAAAGAAGGCAAAAAAACAAGCTATGAACTGGAGATTAAACAAATTTCCGGTAAAACAGTACCTATCATCGTCACTGCAACGCCACGCTATGATGAAAAAGGAAACTTTATTGGTTCTTTTGGTATTTTTAGAGATATTAGTCAATTAAAAGACACAGAACAGAAACTCAAGAAAAACGAAGCTATACTAAAACGGACAGAAAAACTCGCCCACGTTGGCAGTTGGGACTGGGATGTGGACACGGATACAGTTAGATGGTCTGATAAATTGTTCCGCATATTCAAAACAGACCCGAATGAAGGTGGCGTATCTTATGCGAGCCATCATCAAATTTATACGCCAGGAAGCTTAAAAAAACTACAAAAAGCCGTTGATGAAGCCTTAAAAAATGGCACGCCTTACAACTTAGACCTTGATTTTGTAAGAAGCAACGGTGAAATTGGGCATGGGCATGTTACCGGCTTTGCAGGCAAAAACAAAAACGGCAAAGTAGTAAAACTCTTTGGCTCATTCCAGGATATTACACGGCGCAAGAAAGCAGAAGAATCTCTTAAAATCCGGGAAGAACAATTCAGGGCTATTTTTGAAACGGCCGAGGACTCAATATTCATCAAAAATAAAAATCTAGAATATGTAAAGGTTAATCCGGCAATGGAAAAACTCTTTGATAAAAAGGCTAAAGATATTATAAACAAAACCGATGAGGAATTATTTGGAGGAAAAGCCGGGAAAAGTATATTGGAAATTGACAAGCAAGTATTAGAAGGAAAGATTATAGAAGAATACCCATCCAAACCTGTCGATGGAAAGATTCACACATTTCACACCATCAAAGTGCCGCTAAAAGATGCTGATGGAAATATCACAGGCCTTTGCGGTATCGCTAGGGATATTACAACACAAAAACGGGCAGAACAAGCCATTAAAGAAAGTGAACAAAAATATAAACAATTGATAGAAACAGCCTCAGATGCTATTTATTTGATGAATGAAGAAGGAAAATTTGTTGACATTAATGACAGCGCTTGCAAAATGCTGAATAGGTCAAAACAAGAACTTTTAAGCTTAGGCATAGATGATATTGACCCAAATTTCACACGCAAACAATTCAAAGAATTTTGGAAAAAAATCCCCTTTAATGAGCAAAGAATCTTTGAAACCCAGCATAAAAAGAAAGACAATACTTTGATTGCTGTTGAAATAAGCGGCAAAAAATACAAAATAGGAAACCAAACCTTCTATTATGGCATAGCAAGAGACATTACTGACAGGAAAAAAGCTGAAAAGAAACTCAAAGACAGCGAAGAAAAATACAAAACCGTCCTAAACAATGTAATGGAAGGAATTTTTGTGCTTCAAGGCGATTATGTAGTTTATGCAAATCCTGCCGTGCAAAAAATTACAGGGTACACCATGGAGAACATCAGGAATATGAAATTCTCGGTTGCTGTTTACGAGGAAGACCGTAAAAAAGTATTGGAAAATTACAAAAGACGGCTGGCAGGGGAAAATATCCAAGCGTATGATTTCAGGATCAAAACCAAAGATGGATCTACAAGGTGGTTCTTGCTTAATGCCACAAAAATCCAATGGAAAGGAAAAGATGCCGACCTAGTGTTTGTTCAAGACATCCATGACCGCAAGCTTGCCGAAGATGCGCTTAAAGAAAACGAAAAAAAATACCGAGAGATCGTTGAATTGTCACCTGATGGAATTGCCACGCTAAACCTATCGGGCAAAATATTAAGCGTTAACCAAGCTTTCTCTGATATTACAGGTTATTCAAAAGATGCATTCCTCGGTAAAAATTACTTAAAGGCGCCAACGCTTATTAAACAAGAGTTTTCAACGTATAAAAAAATGTTCCTCTCCATCGTTAATGGGAAAAATGATGAAACGACAGATTTTAAATGGAAACACAAGAATGGCGAAATACGTGATGGACAAGCTAAGGTAAAACTCATCAAAAAAGGCGTTTTACCCGTAAAAATTCAAGTTATTGTAAGGGATGTAACCGAGCGAAGGAAAGAACAGGAGCTCAGGAATGAAGTAATCGTTGCACAAAATAGCGCCAGGCTCAAACAAAAATTCCTTGCTAACATTAGCCATGAAATGCGTACACCCATGAACGGAATTATTGGCATGACGGAATTCCTCGCCGATACCAACCTTACAGATCAACAACAAAATTATGTTGAAACCATCAAAGAATCTTCCGAAAGCTTGCTAAATATTATCAATGATGTTCTTAACCTCACAAAAATTGAACAAGGCTTAGCAGAATATATCTTTGAAAATATAAATATTATTGAATTGATTGATAATACCATCAATATTTTTAAAGCCCAGGCTTTTAGGAAAAAGATCAATTTGCAATGCCATATAGAACAAAACTTCCCACGAAACATTTTGCTGGATAAACAAAATTTTAGGCAAATACTTTATAATTTGATTTCTAATGCTGTAAAATACACCAATAAAGGCGAAGTAAAATTGGAACTCCAGTTATTGAAAAAGAAAGGGAAAACGATCACAGGGAAAATCATTATTTCGGACACAGGCATTGGAATTAAACAACAAGATAGGGAAAAGATTTTTGATCCTTTTGTAAGGGTAGATGATAGCTTTACGAGGACTACCGAAGGCACCGGACTTGGGCTGTCTATCACAAAAAAACTTGTTAAGATTTTTGGTGGTGATCTCGATTTTGAGAGCGAAGTAAATAAAGGAAGTAAATTCTGGTTCACCTTTCAATCAGAGATCATGCCCGAAGAAGAAGTTGTAGAAAAGAAAACTGCAATACAGTGCGATGAAACCCTTCATTTACATATCTTGCTTGCCGAAGACAAAGAGCTCAATTATAAAGTAGCCTCCATGATGCTCAAAAACCTGGGATGTACTTTGGATATTGCTAAAAATGGTAAAGAAGTACTGGAGCTATACCCCAAAAGCAAATACGACATCATCCTCATGGACATCATGATGCCCGAAATGGACGGCATAGAAGCCATGAAACAACTCAAGAAAAAATACAAGAACCTGCCTCCTATCATCGGCCTAAGCGCCCACGCCATGGAAGGCGATGCAGAGCGTTTCATTGAAATGGGTATGGACGACTACCTGGAAAAACCAGTGAACAAAAACAAACTGGCGGAGAAGCTGAGGAAATGGGGAGAGTGATGGGTGGATGGGGGAATTGGTTGATTGGTTAATTGGTGGATGAGTGGATGAGTGGATGATTGAATGATTGAATGATAGAACGATAGAACGATAGAACGATTGAGTGATTGGTTTCTCTGTTACTTTGTTACTCTGTCACTTTGTTACTCTGTCACTGGAAGAGTGAATGGGTGAATGAGTGGATGAGTGGATGATTGAATGATAGAACGATAGAACAATTGAGTGATTGGTTTCTCTGTTACTTTGTTTCTCTGTCACTTTGTTACTCTGTCACTGGAAGAGTGAATTGATGAATGAGTGGATGGCAAGAATACAGAAGTCAGAAGTCGGAAGTCAGAGGTCAAAGGTCAGAAGCTTGGCAGTAACCTTATCCGGCATCCGGTATCTGTTAGTTCCTTACAAGAATTTAGCTGTACAAGAAAATAATCAATAATAAATAATACAGTTGCCATCAAGATGTGTTACGAATGCAGGAAAAAATGCCCTAGAACACTTGGAATCAATAAAACAATGTAGTTTTGTATCAAAATACAAACATTGATGCAATCATGACAGATTTAATAAAGCTCCCAGGAAAACAAATAGATGATTTTAAACATAACAGGGAAAGCTGGAATGAGTTAACGGCTTTGCACGCTGAATCAAGTTTTTACGATGTTGAAGGATTCAAAAAGGGAAAAACAACATTGAATCCTATTGAAATGGAGGAGCTGGGAGATATAAAAGGGATGAAAATTGAATTCTTCAACGAGTATCCTTACCAGGTATACAATTGTTTTCCTAATTTGGTTGAAATTGAGCCGGGGAAGTGGGTTTTAAAAAAATATGGAAAAAAGGGCCCTCATATGTATTCCATCAAAGCAAGGAAAACATCAAATACGGGTTAAAACCCATCGGACGCCCCAGGTTAACCAACAGCATCGGCTAAGCTTTCTATTTGGTAGCTTCTGACAGGGGTCGGACACGTTCAGCTACACACGCTGCAAAACAAGATAGTTATTTGCATATTGAAATAATTTTATTATCTTTGATACTATCATTTGATACTATCAAGAATTAAATAAATGAAACCACCATATAAAATAACAGGAAAGATTTTAAAGTTAGTTGCTTCAATTTCAGAGAAAATTGGTGAGGTGAACTCTGCACACTTGAACAAACCACCGGCAGAATTAAGGAAGAAAAATAGGATTAAAACAATTCATTCAACCCTTGAAATTGAGGGGAATACCTTGACCATTGAACAAATAACGGCAATTATTGAAAACAAAAGGGTAATAGGACATAAAAAAGACATTTTGGAAGTTAAAAATGCTATTGCTGTATATGATTCTCTTGACAAATTGAATCCATATAGCTTTAATTCGTTCTGCGAAGCTCACGAAATATTGATGAACGGACTTATTGAATCAGCAGGTAGACTTAGAAATAAATCGGTTGGAATTGTTAAAGGTTCAGAAGTGGCTCATATTGCTCCATCAAGTGAAATGCTTAAATCTTTAATGAACGATTTGTTTGACTATTTAAAAAATGATGATGATTTAATCTTAATAAAGAGTTGCGTATTTCATTATGAAATGGAATTTATTCATCCTTTTATTGATGGGAATGGAAGAATGGGGAGATTGTGGCAAACACTGATTTTAAAGGACTCTTACCCTGTTTTTGAATATTTGCCAATAGAAACTTTAATCAAAGAGCGACAAGAACAGTATTATGAATCACTTGGGAAATCTGACAATACAGGAGAGTCAACGGTATTCATTGAATTTATGCTTGAGATTATCCTTGAATCACTTGAGGAATTATTGAGTGTTCAGAATATTAGTTTAACGAATATGGATAGGATTAATTTATTTAAATCCATCGTGAAAAATGACTATTTTACTCGAAAGGAATACTTAAAAAATTTTAGAGAAATATCATCAGCTACAGCAAGTCGCGATTTGAAATTTGCTGTTGAGAATGGTCTAATTGAGAAAATAGGAGATAAAAATACAGCCAGATACAGATATAAATAAAAACCAATATCATAAGAGATATAAATACAATGGTGTTATGGAACAAATAACTAATTATAAACACAACGTGTTTATGGAGATGTTACCGTGCATTAAAACAAACCATAATGGAATTATTTAAAAAATACATAATTGAATCTTCAGTTGAGATAAAAACAACCCCAGGCAAAATCTGGGACTTTTTCTACAATCTTGAAAACAATTATAAAGAATGGTATCCTGGAGAACATCGTTTTTTCTGCTGGACAAAAGGCGAACCACTTGAAATAGATTCAAAATTTGACTCATTAGAAATTGTTGAAGGACACAAAACCAGGCTCAAAGGGAAATGTATAGAAGCATTAAAGAATAAAAAAATCGCATTTAAACCTGCTTTTCCTGCTTCAATAATGTGCACAAAACTTAAATGGATTTTTAAACCCAAAGGAGAAACAACTATTTTTATAGCAAAAACATATTACAAATTTGGAAAGATTTTTCTAACCTTAAAAAAAGGGACTGCCAATCAAATAATGGAGATTACTAAAAGAAGCTTTACTTGATACATTGACACTTGATGTAATAAAAACTTCTGAGATTGAGGGGGAGTTTTTAAATCCAGGTCAAGTACGTTTTTCAATTGCACGTAGATTAGTGAATCGGCATTACAAATGCCAATGAGCATAGTTCATGAAAAAATATCAACATACCCGTGCCTGCCCATTTGAATAATTGAAAAATCAACAACCTAAAAATGAAATCCTGGGGTTTCTCCATCAATTGCAGCATTCATTACACATTCTATTCAATACCTAATTAATCTTATACCCAAACAGGTATACTTCCTTCCACAACCCACTGGGTTATACCCGTAAGGGTATATTATGCGTTTCTGAATAATACTTTATACCCGAAAAGGTATATTTTGAATATTTTTTTATATATTTATACCCGAAAAGGTATATCAAAATGAATAGACTAAGTGAATTTGTGAAAAAAAAGAGAAAATTTCTTGGATTAACCCAAGAAGACATTTCGTTTAAAGCCGGTGTGGGTTTAAGATTTGTGAGGGACCTTGAACAAGGTAAACAGAGCTTGCAAATGGACAAAGTAAACCAGGTATTATCATTATTTGGGCATGAACTTGGCCCGGTAAAATCAGATAGAGATGAAGAAAGCTAAAGTATACATGCATGATAAATTGGCAGGAACACTAACAGAAGATGAAAACGGGTTTCATTTTCAATATGACCGATCCTACCTAAAAACAAAAGACGCTGAACCTATTAGCTTGACTTTTCCGCTTACAGATAAAGAATATGAAAGTAAGGTAATGTTCCCTTTTTTTGATGGTCTCATACCAGAAGGATGGCTACTTGATATAATCCAAAAAAACTGGAAGTTAGACCCACGGGACAGGATGGAAATCTTGCTGAAAACATGTAAAGATTGTATAGGCGCAGTATCAATAGAAGCAATTTAAAGCCATGGAAAATAAATGTTTATACTGTTACAATAAAATACACCCGGCAGATTTAAATACACCTGCCGGTGTAAAAGGATATCATCCAAGTTGCAGTAAAAAAATTTTCGGGAAACCTACCCCTCCAGAAACAGATTTCACTGAAGGTCAAATATTGCAATTAGCCGAACAAGTAATAAAACAAAAAAAAACGGTAACAGGTGTACAGCCAAAACTTTCACTTGGATTGAGCAATGAAACTGGCGCTCCTGGACGTTTTACAATTGTGGGCTTATGGGGAGAATATATATTAAAACCTCAAACCGAATTATACCCCAACCTGCCGGAAATAGAAGATTTAACTATGCATCTGGCTGAAATAAGCAAAATTAAGACTGTAGTACATTCTTTGATAAGACTAAAATCAGGGCAGCTGGCTTATATTACTAAAAGAGCTGATCGGTATAAAGGTAAAAAGCTACATATGGAAGATATGTGCCAAATAACAGAAAGACTTACCGAGCACAAATACAAAGGATCTTATGAACAAATTGCGAAAGCAATCAGGAAGTATACAGCCAATCCTGGGTTAGATGTAACAAATTTTTATGAATTGGTCCTGTTCAGTTTTTTATCAGCGAACAATGATATGCACTTAAAGAATTTCTCATTGTTAAAAAGGAATTTGAGCTATGATTTGTGCCCTGGATATGATTTGGTGGCATCTGGTTTGGTTGTTGAAGGAGACGATGAAGACCTTGCTTTGAACTTAAATGGTAAAAAGAAAAAAATTAACAGGAAAGATTTTGAAATTTCCATGGGAAGAGCGGGGATAGATCAAAAAGTTATTGAAAATATATTTAAAAAATACAAAAAGCTTCTTCCTAAATGGGCTCAGTTTATAAATGAAAGTTTTTTACCAGGCCCAATGAAAACTAAATACATACATTTAATAGAACAAAAATCTCTACAACTCGAATTATAAAAACTAGTGTCATGTCATATATGAAATAGTAAGCAGACTCCTTCGTTCCCGCTCACAGCGGAACAGGCTGTGCCTCCTCGGAGTGACGTCATTGAGAGCCGACAGCAGTCGGCGAAGTAATCTCCAAACGTAACATTAGAATTGACATGACACTAGAATTAGAAACAGGTGAAATTTTTTCTCCTTTGATTTACTCAAAAAATGACTGGAAAACAAAATATTCGATTAGTCCATTATTTGAAAATATACAACGAGAAGGGATTAGGCTAAAATGACCGCGACAAAGCTGCCTTTATTTAAAGTTTGGGAAATTGCAAATTTTCCAAAGATATTAATCGGCATTACAAATGCCGGTTAGCATAGTTCTACGAAAAAATATCAACATACCGCTAATCGGGGATGGATGGGATTTGATAAACCAATATCATAGGAGATATAAATACAATGGTGTTATGGAACAAATAACTAATTATAAACACAATGTGTTTATGAAGATGTTTGCAAAAATGCCATAAAATCACAGGTAAAAAAAACTCATTTTTCATTACCAAGTTGGTAACTTTTTTATATCTTTGTACTGTACTGATTGAAAAATATGAGAGTAGTAGCTAAAAAAGTACTTAGGGAGTTTTGGGGAAAACATGCAGACTCGGAAGAACAATTAAAAATATGGTACAAAGAAGCAAGCAAAGCTAAATGGATAAGCCCGGCAGATATTAAAAATGAGTACCCCAAAGCAAGTATTTTAAAAGCAGGACGTGTTGTTTTCAATATTTGCGGAAACAAATACAGGTTGGTTGCACATATCAACTACTTAAGACAATGGGTTTTCATTAGGTTCATTGGCACACATAACGACTATGATAAAATTGACGCGGAAAAAATTTAACGACAATGAATATAAAAGTTATCAAAACAGAAGAGGATTACCAACAAGCATTAGAAAGGCTTGAAGAAATATTTGACGCCCCGGTTGACACACCAGAAGGGGACGAAGCAGAGATCCTAAGCATATTGATAGAGAAGTATGAAGATGAACATTATCCTATAGGTCCTCCAGACCCGATTGAAGCCATTAAGTTCCGGATGGAACAAATGGGCATGAAAAAGAGTGACCTGGCAAAAATAATCGGGTACAAAAGCAGGGTATCAGATATTTT
Source organism: uncultured Bacteroidales bacterium (assembly GCA_964544705.1). GTDB lineage: Bacteria > Bacteroidota > Bacteroidia > Bacteroidales > CAZJDA01 > CAZJDA01. The sequence goes on along the minus strand of CAZJDA010000057.1, from coordinate 15,511 downwards.
TAGCAGGAGGCGCAAATTGACATTACAAATGATCCGTAAGCTCCATGAGAAGCTAAAGATACCGTATGAGACGTTGATAGCAGATTATTAAAAGGCACTTTTGCAAACACCGCATCATACCCAATAGCGGGTGAAGCAGTAAAAGCAAAGGCCGCTGCGGCGCACCGGCTTCTTTGCCGATGAACATTGAGCCAGCCCGAAAGCCGCCATAGGGTATATGCGTGAACGTTGGCTTGCATTTGATTCGTGCAAATTGACATATTTGATATAAGGATTAATGATTTCATTGATAATTATAATTAAGATTTTAAAATATTATCAGGATATAACGTTTGATATGGAAAAATCAAGATAATGAGAAAACCAATTTCTATTTCAGTTATTCTATTACTTTTGAGTGTTACTATATTCGGACAAAAAAACAGGCTTTCGATAAGTGCGGGTTACCCTATCAACCTGACTAATCATTGGATTGTTGGTAAATGGGAAAAACCTATGTGTTTTGATCTGAATTTTAACCATGCGAAAGATTATCTATTAATTGGAGGTGGATTAAGTTACTCAAAGTCTGATATATCATGGTTTAGATACTATTATTCCAAAAAAAATACGATTTCTAGTTTAACACCTTATTTACAGGTTGGATTAAACCTTGATAAAAAGATTGCATCGTTGATACCTCATTTAGATTTGGGATATTCAACGTTAATAACAGATGTTGAAATATATAATGGAGATAAAGGTGGATTATATTCTGCAATGGGATTGGATTGTAATTTCAATATAACTGATAAGTTTCAACTTGGATTGGGAACAAATTACAGTATGACTTTTATAAAGATAGATTTTGAATATGAGGGATCAATTCACACTTATTTTATCCCGTCAGAAGATGACATAATGAAATCTTTGTCTATGAATTTAAATTTGGCATATAGATTTTAAAAACAAAAACTCCGTTAAGCTCAGCATCCGCCACGATTTCTATTTGGTAGCTTCTTATGCTAAGCGCAATTTGCAATTGCGTTTTCTTCTTTTTAGCAATTTGTTGCCATTGCTTTGCAAAAGCAAAAATACTGTAGGATTGCATAGGGAATTATTGAGCCAAATATGCTAGGTTAAGCACGAATCGTAACAAAGCTGCCATTATTTAAAGTTTGGAAAATTGCATATTTTCCAAAGATATGAATCGGCATTACAAATGCCGATGAGCATAGTTCATGAAAAAATATTAACATACCGCTAATCGGGGGCCAAATATGCTAGGTTGGCAACATACTAACAGGTTCTCAGTAAACCAATAATTTAGGAGAAAATTTATAAATTGATTATATTTGTAAAAAAAAGAGAATTGATGATTGAGTATAAATCTATAATTAGAAGAAATCCAAATAAAAGATTTGGAAAACCTTGTGTTAGAAACACAAGAATTACTGTATTTGATGTACTTGGATGGTTAGCAAATGGAATGACTTATGATGAGATTATTTATGATTTTCCTGAATTGACTATTGACGATATAAAAGCATGTTTAGCATATGCAGCTGATAGAGAACATAAATTACAGCATGCATCATGAAATTACTTTTTGACCAAAACATTTCTTTTCGGATTACAAAAAAACTGATTGACTTATTGCCAAATTGCAAACATGTCTCAGATTGTGGATTAATGGATTGTGATGATCCCGATATTTGGGAATATGCTCGAAAGAATGCTTATTCGATAGTTACTTTTGATTCTGATTTTTATGACATTAGTGTGATAAATGGACACCCTCCAAAAATTATTTGGATACGATCGGGTAATTTGACTACAAAAGAGATTGTTAAATTATTGATGCAAAACAAAGATATAATTGAGAAATTTCTAGAAAATGATGATTTTAAGGATCTGACATGTTTAGAAATTGATTAAGAAAGTACATTGCCCCCCCCCCGCTAATCAGAAAATAAAATAGCTTAAGTTAAGCGCAATTTGCAATTGCGCTTTCTTCTTTTTGGCAATTTGCAATTGCCATTGCTTTGCAAAAGCAAAATTAATGTAGGATTGCATAGCGAATTATTGAGCCAAACATGCTAGGTTAAGCATGAATCGTAACAAAGCTGCCATTATTTAAAGTTTGGAAAATTGCAAATTTTGCAAAGATATGAATCGGCATTGCAAATGCCGATAAGCATAGTTCATGAAAAAATATCAACATACCCGTGCCTGCCCAGTTGAATAGTTGAAAAATCAACAACCTAAAAATGAAATTCTGGGGTTTCTCCATCAATTGCAGCATCCATTACACATTCTATTCAATACCAATTAATCTTATACCCAAACAGGTATACTTCCTTCCACAACCCATTGAGTTATACCCGTAAGGGTATATTATGCGTTCTGAATAATATTTTATACCCGAAAAGGTATATTTTGAATATTTTTTTATATATTTATACCCGAAAAGGTATATCAAAATGAATAGACTAAGTGAATTTGTGAAAAAAAAGAGAAAATTTCTTGGATTAACCCAAGAAGACATTTCGTTTAAAGCCGGTGTGGGTTTAAGATTTGTGAGGGACCTTGAACAAGGTAAACAGAGCTTGCAAATGGACAAAGTAAACCAGGTATTATCATTATTTGGGCATGAACTTGGCCCGGTAAAATCAGACAGAGATGAAGAAAGCTAAAGTATACATGCATGAAAAATTGGACTGAGTTTACAAATGAGAGCTTTTTACCGGGTTCGCTGAAAACTCAATGCATACATTTAATAGAGCTAAAAATTTCATAACTCGAATTAAAAGGGGCTAAACTACAAGTTATTCAAAAAACCTGAACTCAAAAATTAAAAACAAATATCAATGGAAAACAAAAGTTTACAAAACAATTGTTTAAAATTCGGGATGTATTCGTCCTTTATTTTGGCAATTCTTACAATCGTAACATTTGGATTTGCTATGATAGCAGTACCGCCAGCAGGGCCATATTGTCCTGCAAATTGCATGGAGTATCCTTTTCCTGATATTCTCTTATATTTTCCAAGAGATTACTATTGGATGTATTTGGCTATATTTCAATTATTTGCATTTGTAATATTTATGGTAACAAATCATTTTATCGCCAATGCTGCGAAGAAACTTTATACGTTAATTGGCATCTCCTTCACCCTTATTGCATCTACCGTTTTACTGATGGCCTATTTTACGCAATTTTCAGTAGTGCCAATTAGCGTCATGAAAGGAGAAACAGAGGGGATTGCATTGATTACGCAATACAACCACCACGGATTGTTTATTGCTTTAGAAGAATTAGGATATATTGCCATGTCAATAGCTTTGTTTTTTCTTGCTTTTGCTTTCTCAAAAAACAACCGTGCAGAAAAAATAATTCGTATAATTCTTATTTTACAATTCTTTTTAACCATTATAGCTTTTGTGTTTTACAATTTGAAATTTGGTATTGAAAGGAGTTATATGTTTGAAGTAGCTACAATTACAATCAATTGGTTGGTAATCATTATTGTTGGTATAAAAACAGGCTTAGTTTACAGGAAAAAATATAAATCCAATAGTCTTTCAGCACAACGGGATGAATAATAGACAAAAGCAAAAGCCTTAACACGTAAAATAAACATGAGTACTTGGACAAAAAAACGAAAGGATAGCCCGTTAGACTGGTTATTACAAAGTAATCCCTGGACCCAATATAAAACATGCACCGATTTATTGGGACTAAAAGAGTCAGAGCCATCGGTAATTGAAGCAAAAACAGCACTGGTAAATGATAAAAACATTATAGCTCTTGCGAAAGAAACAAAGGAATGGTTGCCCGTTGCTGCAACGAGAAATAATGACGCGAAGATTACTTATTTCAAATTAAAAGCTCTATCCGGGTTTGGGCTAAAACACACGGATCTTGGGCTTCAAGAAACTGTTGACAAAGCATCCAAACATATTATTGAGAACATGTTCGGGGTAAGGGGGCAAGCACCCAAAAGGCCAAAAAAAGGAGAAAAATTTGAAAAACCGGGTTTAGCAGCAGAAGCTTGGCATGTTTCACCCTGTAATTCACCTGTCATTACTTATGCTTTGTTGGAACTTGGAGTTAACAATGATTTGGTAAATAATTCTATTGAAGAATTGAAAAATAGGTGGACGAGCAAAAAAGGGTGGTTTTGTCATTATTTTTTTGTTGACAGCCAATTTAAGAAATTGCAAATAGGTTGTCCAATAGCAGGCCTGCAAGCCCTTGAGGTTTTCTCAAAAGTACCAGGGCTTAAGGAGTCAGAATATGCTGAATTTGCCTATCAACCCATAAAATTTCACAAGGATTATGGAAAGACCTTGTATTATTTTGGGCGCTCAAAGAAATTTTGGACATTTAAATATCCTTTTGTATGGTATAATGCTTTGTATTTGGCTGATGTATTAACAAGGTTTGATTTTCTAAAAAATGAGCCGGTTGTAAAAGAACTTATTGCTTGGATCATCGATTCACAAGATACAAAGGGAAGATATAAGCCAACATCGGTTTTTATGAATTACAAGGGATGGGATTTTGCAAATAAAAAAGAAGCATCTCCTTGGATTACCTTTTTATGTTGCCGGGTGTTAAAGCAATATTTTGGATGATAGAATCCGGCTGACAAGGTGTGTGGTGCGGGGTATTATCCATTAAGATATTATTTTCCATGTGTTTTATTTGTCTGTTAATGCTTTAACCATCAAATGATTTACTCCGTTAAGTACAGCATTCTATTCGCTTTCTATATTATAGATTCCAATTACATTAGCAGCAAAGCCAAAGACAATGCTATTTTGAACAGATAGAATAATAATCATCTACCATCATAAATAATCTTTCAACTTTTCACCATCCCCATCAAGAACCTCCTCAATCCAACATCAAAATTGGGAAATAGATATCTTATAAGATTTTATGTTGTATTTTGGTGGGATAAATAGGACATTAAAAAACCTCAACCAACTTTAAATAAGTTAATTGAGGTTTTTTGTAGTCCGTAGGGGATTCGAACCCCTGTTACCAGGATGAAAACCTGGCGTCCTGACCTGGCTAGACGAACGGACCGTGTAAGAACTGTTTTGTTAAAAGCGAGTGCAAATGTATAACAAAAAAATTTTCTGGCAAAAAAAATCGAAACAATTTTTTAAAAAAATTTATTCTATATCGCCACCCTTGTATTCATTGCTTTTCCGGGCTTCCTTGTGGCTGGCCTGGAACTTAAATCCCAACCTTTTGCCCGTTTTTAATTGCATTACATTCGACCGTTCTTGGAATTCCTGCACACTTACTTCTTTTGCGTTGTCGTAAGGTGGTAGTTAATAGGTCAAAATCAATACAATAGAGAATGGCTGATTCCAAGATGTTTTTAATTGCCTCCTTGTTGTTCTTTTCATTGATGAAATTATTGTTATAACAATTTAAAGTTTCATTACAAAAAAATCGTGATGATATGGCTGTGCAGGCCATTATTCAAAAAGATGCAACAAGCCAACATCCCCGTCCATGTATTTGACGAAGGCAAAGGATTCAAAGCGCTTTTCCTGCGATATATCCTTCCTTTTATCATATTAATGATAGCATTGGTTAGCATTTATTCTACAACCAATAATGAAGGCTTTGCAAGACTTATAGCTGTGGGTTTGATGTTCCCATATTATTTTATCCTTTGGCTGAGGAGGGATAAAATAAAGGAGTAGTTTGAGTTTAGGGTAGAGTGATGGCCAGGAAAAGATTGGAGGGCTTTAAACGGGTAGCGGCATGAACCGTTTTTTATCATGTTTTGTATACCTCTCTATAATTATCTCAAACATTGACTGTTTTGTTTCAATATTTAGTATATATTTGTCATATTATTCAATTAAATGTATAATTTTTCAACTAATCTAACTACTTAAACATTCTAACAATGAAAAAAAGTATTATTCTATTGATGGCGTTAAGCCTAACATTGTTGTTCTCGTGCAAGGAGCAGGAACAATATGAAAAGATAACCAAAACAGACGAAAACGGTTATTCTTATGAAGCCGTTAAAGGCGATCCATTGGAAGCCAGGATCTATACCTTGGAGAATGGCTTAAAGGTGTATATGGCAAAAAACCCGGATCAACCGCGTATAATGACGATGGTAGCTGTAAGGGCAGGTTCAAAGAACGACCCAAGAGAGACCACGGGGCTAGCACACTATTTTGAACATATCATGTTTAAAGGCACAGATGAAGTTGGTACCCTGGATTGGGAAAAAGAAAAAAAACTGATAGCCGAGATATCCGACTTGTTCGAAGAGCATAAAAACACCACCGATAAGGAAAAGAAAAAAGCTATCTACAAAAAAATAGACAATCTTTCCCAGGAAGCGGCTAAATATGCAATACCTAACGAATATGATAAATCGGTTAGCGTACTTGGCGCTAAAATGACCAATGCTTTTACCTCTTACGATGTAACTGCTTATATGAATGACATTCCTTCTAACGAAATTGAACGCTGGCTGAAATTGGAAAGCGAAAGGTTTGAAGACCCGGTTTTACGGCTTTTCCACACAGAATTGGAAACAGTATATGAAGAGTTTAACATGACACAAGATAATGATTGGAGGCAAACATACGTGGCAGCGTATAAAGAGCTTTTCAAAAACCATCCTTATGGGGTATCAGTGATAGGAAAAGGTGAGCACCTCAAAAACCCTTCAATGGTAAATATTTTAAATTTTAAGGAACAATATTATGTGCCCAATAACATGGCCATTTGCCTTATGGGAGACCTTGACCATGAAAAAACCATTGAGCTTATTGACAAGTATTGGGGAGGCAAAAAGACGGTTGAGAATATTCCAGACGTAGAGTTTGAACCTGAGAAACCTATTGAGTCTCCTGTTGTAAAAGAAGTTTATGGCCCAGATCGCGAATTTGTGAGCATCTTTTACAGGACTCCTAAAAGAAAATCTGATGAAACCAAGTATTTTAAATTAATTGATAAGATATTGAATAACTCTCAAGCCGGTTTAATTGATTTAGACCTTGTAAAAAGCCAAAAAGTACAAAGAGCTTATTGCTCTTTTAGCTCTTTGAATGATTATGGAACTTTCATGCTTACCGGCTATCCTCGTAAGGATCAATCATTAGAAGAGGTGAAAGGCCTGTTGTTGGAAGAAGTAGAAAAAGTTAAAAACGGCGATTTTGATGAGTGGCTTGTGGAAGCTGTTGTTAATGAAATGAAACTAAACAGGATAAGAAGAAATGATAAAAACTGGGCAGTTTATACTTTTGTCGATGCATTTATTGCTGAAATGGATTGGCTTGATGCCGTGAAAGGTATTGATGAAATGAGCAAGATAAAAAAAGAAGAATTGGTAAAATTTGCCAAGGAGCAGTTCAAAGACAATTATGTGGTAGTGTATAAGAGAAATGGAGAAAACAAAGACAAACAACTTGTTGAGAAACCACCTCTCACCCCAGTAAATATCAACCGTAACGACCATTCCGAGTTCTTTACCCAATTTACCAAAAACGAACCGGAAAACATAAAACCTGAGTTCATCAATTTTGATGAAAAATTAAAAAGGGATAACCTCGATGAAGGTATTGATTTTTTCTATACAAAAAATCCTTCTAACCAACTTGGTATGGTTTATTATGTTGTAGAAATGGGTAAAGACCACATGAAAAAATTACCCGTAGCTATGGAATACCTTAAATATACAGGTACTGATAAGTATTCATTAGAAGCCCTGAACAAAGAATTTTACAAAGTTGGGATCAACTATCATGTAGGTTCTTCGGACGATAAGTCTTATGTTTATATTTCCGGGCTTGATGAAAACCTTGAAGAAGGCATTCAACTTTTAGAGCATCTTTTGGCTAATGCCAAAGCTGATGAAGAAGCGTATAAAAAAGTAGTGCAAAAAATACTCAAAGAACGTGAAAACGACAAACTAAGTAAAAGAACCATTTTATGGCAAGGGATGTATAACTATGCCAAGCATGATGGTTTGTCTTCATTCAATGATATTATCCCGGAAGAAGAACTAAAAAACATCAACCCCCAGGAATTGGTGGATGTATTGAAAGACTTGTTCAAACATGAGCATAAAATCTTTTATTACGGGCCACAAAAGATGGAAACAGCTAAAAAGATGATCGCAAAACTTCATAGCCATAAAGAGGAGTTGCTTCCTATTCCTGCCAAAAAAGAATATCCTGAGAAAGATATAAAGCAAAACAAGGTTTTCTTCTGTGATTATGACATGGTTCAAGCTCAAGTGGTTTTATTATCAAAAGATAAAACATTTGATCCTTCTGAGTTGCCGCAGGTAAGGATGTTTAACGAGTATTATGGTGGCTCCATGGGATCGGTTATATTCCAGGAAATGCGTGAAGCAGCAGGCTTAGCTTACTCGGCATGGGCAGGTTATAGGACTCCAAGCGAAAAAGATAAATCCAACTACGTGTTTGCTTATATTGCTACCCAGCCGGATAAGATTAAAACAGCGCTGGATAGATATAAAAGCTTACTCAACGAAATGACAGAATCAGAAGAAGCTTTTAAAGATTCAAAGCAGTCTATCATAAAACAGATCAATACCGATAGGATCATCAAAGAACAAGTATTCTTTACTTATTTGTACAACAAACAGCGCGGGATAGATAAAGACTACAGGGAAAATGTTTACGAAGGTGTGAAGAATTTCTCCTTAGCCGATGTAAAAACGTTTTTCAATAGCAGGATCAAGGGAAAACAATACAATTATCTTGTATTAGGAGATAAAGACCTTGTTGACATGGAAGCACTTGCACAATATGGTGAAGTTGAAGAACTATCGCTCAAAGATATTTTTAATTATTAAGATTTATTATGAACAAAGGAGCGGGTTGGCCAAAGCTAGCCCGCTTTTGTTTTGTTGAAAATTATTTCAAATTGATTATTCACGAAGAAAATAATCCATGTATTGATTCTGCACCTATCACCATATCAATGAGAGGAGTTTTTAAGGCTCCAGTAGAATTTGACATAAAGCAGGGTTAATCAAGGAATAATGCAACTATGAAAGCGAGAAATATTAACATAATTTAAACACGCAATATCAAGGCTTATAAGGAAGTAAGCTAGCGTTATGACCCCAAAATCATATATAAAAGCTTTAATTGCCAGCCGTTAATTAATAAATTGTATAATTTTGCAAATAATGCGTTGATAATTAAAAACAATTTTATAAGGATAAATAATGGAGAAGAAACAAAAAATAACAAACAATATTAAAGCGCCAAACCAAAACCTCGAAGTGCTTAAAAAACATTTTTCCCATTGTTTTGACAAAAACGGGAATTTTAATTTTGAAAAACTCAAGCAAGAGCTTTCTGAAAATGATATTAATTTTTATAAAGAAAGCTATGAATTGGATTGGCTTGGTAAATCTTACGCGAGACTCTTAGCAAGTGACGAAGCCACTACTCTTCTAAAAGAAGATAAAGATTTTAACCGGAAAGTTGAAAACAAGGATTCTGAAAATGTACTCATAAAAGGCGATAACCTGGAAGTATTAAAACATCTTGCACATGCCTATCATGAAAAAATTAAAATGATTTACATTGACCCGCCTTACAATACAGGAGGCGATGATTTTGTTTATGAAGATAGCAGGAAATATACAGTTAGCAAATTACAAGAACTTGCAGGGCTTAGTGAAGAAAAAGCAAAAAGAATTTTAAAATTTACACAGAGCAAAAGCAATTCTCACTCTGCATGGTTAACCTTTATGTATCCCCGCTTATATATAGCAAAACAATTATTAAAGGACGATGGGGTAATTTTTGTTTCTATTGATGATAATGAGGTGGCTCAGTTAAGAATTTTAATGGATGAAGTTTTTGGAGAAGAGAATTTTGTTGTTCAAATGCCATGGAGAAAAAGAACAACGAAAACAGATGTTCCTTATGGGGTTTCTCAAGATTATGAATGGATATTAATTGCTTCAAAGAATGCATTCTATGCTGGTTTGGAATTCGAAAGGAAATATTATACTTCAGATGATTACCCTCGAGACAGATGGAGATTATCAGATTTAACAACACAAAAAGAAAAAGACCAAAGACCAAATTCAGCATTTGATTTAATAGATCCAAAGACAAAAAAGGTTTATAAATATAATCCTAAACGATTATGGGGTATTACAAAAGATACATTTAAAGAATACTATAACAAGGGGAAAATTGTGTTTCCTAATGATTATGATTTCATTAATATTTCAATACCAGCTTTTCGTGTTTTTGAAAGTGAGGATATCCAAAAATCATTACATAAATATGGTAATGAAAAACCAATAAAGACTTTATCTACACATTTAGATAAAAAAGTTGTGGGAATGTATGAAGATGGTAATAAAGAAATGGGATTACTATTTGATAGAAAAATATTTTCCTTTTCCAAACCTTGTCGTCTAATAAATCACTTAATATCCAGCATTTTAGATAAAAACGCAATTATTTTAGATTTTTTTGCAGGTTCAGCCACAACTGGCGATGCTGTTATGCAACTCAATATTGAAGATGGCGGAAACAGAAAATACATTTTAGTTCAATTGCCCGAACCTATTGATCCCAAGAAAAATAAAACGGCTTACGACTTTGTGAAAAATG
>CAZJDA010000057.1:0-4768 GCA_964544705.1 uncultured Bacteroidales bacterium | reverse complement strand
CCCGAACCTATTGATCCCAAGAAAAATAAAACGGCTTACGACTTTGTGAAAAATGATTTGGGAGTAGAAAACCCTACTATTTTTGAAATAGCCAAAGAACGCTTAATCAGGGCAGCAAAAAAAATAAAAAAAGAGACAATTACAACCAAAATTTCGGCAAAAGAGAATGAAATTGAAAAACTAAAAGGTGAATTTGACTTTGAAAACAAAGAAGAAAAAATAAAAGAACTCAAAAAAGAAATAGAAACCTTGCATAACCAGGATTTGGGTTTTAAGATTTTTGAAACCATACCTATTTGGGATGATTATGACTTTGAAGCAAAAGAATTGGATACACAAATAAAGCTTTTTGATGAAAGTAAGCTTACAAAAGAAGATATAAAAACTTTGCTTCTTACATGGAAAACTTATGATGAAGTTCCAATTACCCAAGATTTAGCAACCTACGATTTAGATGGGTATAAAGCATATTATGCAAAAAACAAATTGTATTTAATGCACAAGGGTTTTTCTACCGAAAATCTAAAAACCTTGCTGGAAAAAATAGATATAGACAAAAGTTTTAATCCAACTTCCATTATTGCTTTCGGCTATCATTTTCAAAGCAAAAATTTGCGTGAAATTGCCGAAAACATCAAATCCTATTCCAATAAAAAAAACATTGATATAGATTTTATAACAAGGTATTAATATGAAAGGATTTAATTTTGAAAAGAACCTATCTCATCAAACACAAGCTGTAAACAGTACAGTGGCTGTTTTTGAGAATATTGAATTCAAAAAGCTTAATGATATAAATAAAAATTTTGTTAATCCTAAGTTTGAATACTTTTATAGTGACAGGTTTGCAAAAAACATCTTACAAATACAAAAGCTTAACCGTATAGATTCAAAAATAGAACGGAACAGTAATATAATTGATATTATGATGGAAACAGGTACTGGGAAAACCTATACCTACACCAAAACCATTTTTGAGCTTAATAAGAATTATGGAGTTTTTAAGTTTGTTGTAATAGTACCAACATTGTCTGTTAAAGCAGGTACAATTGATTTTTTAAAGTCAGAAAGTGCCAGGGAACATTTTAAAGAGCAATATGGCAAAACTATTCATTTGCATGTTGTGGAAAGCAAAAAGCAAAATAGAAATAAAAAAGCTTTTATTCCGCCAGCAGTAACAAGTTATGTTAATTCAGGAGATTTTGAAAAAAATAGCATCCAAGTTATGGTAATTAATGCCGGAATGATAAATTCCGAAACCATGCAAAACAGCTACGACAGAACGCTTTTTGATATTCATAATGTTCCCTTTGATGCAATTGGAGCTGTTAATCCGTTTGTTATTATTGATGAACCTCACAAATTTGCTAAAGCTAACAAAACTTGGGCTAATATTCAGAAAATGAATCCGCAATTTATTTTGCGATATGGAGCGACATTCAAAGAATATGAGAATCTTGTATACACACTTACTGCAGTTGATTCTTTTAACAGGAATTTAGTAAAAGGCGTTACAGGCCATATTACAGAATTTGAAGAAGGCAAAAATGCCATTGTAAAGTTTATTAATTCGGATGGTAAAGAAGCTACCTTTGAATTAACAGAAAGTGGAAAGAAACTACCAAAAAAAATAACTACCAAAGAAAGTTTTAAAAAAATACATCCAGAGATGGAGGGTTTATTCATTGAAAAATTAAACAAGACTTATTTGGTTTTATCTAATGGATTAGAATTGAAAAAGGGAGATAAAATTAATCCTTATTCTTATGCTCAAACATTACAAGAAATGATGATTTCTAAAGCTATTAAGAATCATTTCAAAATTGAAAAAGATTTTTTGTCTAAAGAAGTTAAAATTAAACCTTTAACCCTCTTTTTTATAGACAATATTGATGAATACAGGAATAAAGATGGTTATATTAAAACTACAGTAGAACAATTAATTAGAGCAGAAGTAGAGAATTTATTAAAAGATGAACAGAATGAATTCTATCAAAATTACCTAAAAAGGACATTAACTTCTATATCAAAAACACACGGAGGATATTTTTCTAAAGATAATTCGGAAGCAGATGAAGCTATTGAGAAAGAAGTAAACGAAATTCTACATGATAAACGGGCTATTCTTGATTTAGAAAACCCACGGCGGTTTATTTTTTCAAAATGGACATTGCGCGAAGGCTGGGACAATCCTAACGTATTTCAAATATGCAAACTGAGAAGCAGCGGAAGTGAAATCTCAAAATTACAAGAAGTTGGACGTGGATTGCGTTTGCCGGTTAATGAGTACGGTAATAGGGTGAAAAATGAACAATTTTACTTAAATTATTATGTTGATTTTACAGAAAGCGATTTTGTAGATAAACTCGTAAATGAGATTAATAATAAATCAGGGGCAGTCTCCATAGAAGACAAACCAGGAAAACTCTCCGAAAACATAATTGCTAAAATTTGCGATAAATACAAAACAACAGAAGATGACTTATTACATGTTTTGGATAAAGAAAATATTATAACGCGTTCAAATAACTTTAAGGAAGGTGGTTTTGAATATATTAAGAAAAATTATCCGTTTATTTTTGAAGGCGTTGGTTCAAATAAAGTCAGAAAATCAAACGATACAAAGAAAACTATAAGCATAAGAACTGAAAAGTACCAAGAATTGAAAGATTTGTGGGAAAAACTAAATGAAAAGGTGATTTTAGAATATAAATTTGATAAGGAAAACACTTTCAAAAAATTGTTTTCTGGCTTTTTGAAAACCCAGGAAAATAATTTTTCTATTGAGGGCATACGAGAACGAAAAACAAAAGTTGAATTTACAGAATCGGAAGCAAAGTCTACAGACGAAGAAATATCGGTTTTAGATGATGAAATAAAACCAATTTCTACCATGAAATACAGTAATTTTCTAAAGGAATTATCAAAAACTCTAAACATCAATCTAAAAACCCTGCATCAATCATTTATTGAATCTGAAATAAAAATTAATCACTCCTTAAATAATTCCACGATTAGAATTATTAAAGGAAACTTTGATAACTACTTAATGTATAATGCAATAGATAAATTTAGCATAGCGTATAAAAAAGTGTCAAACAGTATTCATCCTACAAAAATAACCGATAACAATGGCAAAGTAAAAAATGAGATATCAGCTACAGATGTTGGCATTTTTGAATCCGGGGAAAAAGTTGCAAACAGTTACTTTTTTAATGAGTTGTTTTATGATTCCGATTTAGAAAAGACAAATATCCAAACAGATATTAAAGAAATAATTGTTTTTACTAAAATACCCAAGAATTCGATTAAAATTCCAGTTGCTGGGGGTAAGAGTTACTCACCAGATTTTGCTTATGTATTAAATTTTGAAAATGGAGATAAAAAATTGCATTTTATAGTCGAGACAAAGGATGTAAATAGCCGAGATGAGCTAAGAGATGAAGAAAAACAAAAAATAAAACATGCGGAAAAATTTTTCAATGATCATGTTAAAATTGAATTTAAAACACAATTTACTAATAACAAGATTTTAGATTTAATTAAAGAAATCCGTGCAAAATAAAAAAATGACATTATTAAAACGAAAGGTGCAAGCCCTGCCTACACCTTTCAACCAAAATGAAAACCCAATTTAACCCTTATTTAAAAGGTGAGTTCTCTCCCGCGTACTTGGGAGTTGGCGGATCGCCCGGTGGGCTCGTCATCGTTATTGAGATGCGCTTATCTATGTTGATTCTTTTTATTACAGGGCTTTGATATGACCCTTTCAATGAATTCTTTTTCATGATAGATATGTTTTTTATTTCACTGTTTTTTAATTGATTACAACTTTTTCCGTATAGGGTTGGTCATTAATTACGACATTTACCAAGTAAAAACCTTGTGAAACATCGTGTAGCTCAAAGCGGTTCAACCCTTTATTAAGAAATAGCTCGGTAGCAGTAATACTTTTGCCTGTAGCATCGCTTACGTATATTTTTGCTAAACCATCTACCGAAGATTTTATATAAACCGTTTTATGATGAGCATAAACACTGATTGGCTCATTCCTGGATTCGTTTAGGCCAGTCGGCTCCTGACCAAATAAAAGCTCAAAGCGGTCTTCTAAAACATTGGGGCCTTGTATAGTAAACGAATAAGAATGTTCTTTCCTTAAATCTTTAGTGATCCCCAAATCTTTGTCCACAAGGTAAACATCAACTGCCGGGTTAAATTCTGCGATATTTGAAGCTGACAATACACATTCTCCATCAGTGTAGGTTTTTATTCCCAATGGAACCGTATAATTGGCTTCTTCTTTTGCTTTTAAACCATTGATAGACAATTTATAGCCTTCAGCAATCGTGTATACTTCCGCAGCATTCCCTGCCATAGTGAATTTCTTTTCCGAATCGCAGGCTTCATAGTTTTCTTCGGCATTGCTATAAAATCCAACTACGGTTTCATCATTCATACCATTATGAAGAATATTCATGCGGAAAATGTTTTCTTCATCTTTATAGAAATCGTGTGTTGTATGTGTTTTCATGGCAACCGGCATAGTGAAATCCCCGGTAGTACCTGCATTTACTTTAACCCAGAAACCTTGCATGGCCGGTACATATTGTGTTGCCCCGTTTTGCCCGGTTCCGGTAGCCATATTCACTGTTGCAAAAGTGCCGTCTGTCCTGAACCATGCACTGCCGCTAAGGTTCGTAAACGACAATTGTGTTATATCTATTGCTGATGGATATGGATTCCCAACCAGGTAATAACCTTCGTAAGT
>CAZJDA010000056.1:0-30581 GCA_964544705.1 uncultured Bacteroidales bacterium | reverse complement strand
AATCGCTGGCACTCATACTCCGAAATCCGTGGCACTGTTCGAAGCGAAATATCCAATTACCAAGACAATAATAGTCTAAATCAATTTGACAAATACAACCTGTTTTATGGATTGAATGGCAGTGGGAAAAGTACGCTTTCAAGAATGTTTAGATGTTTTGAGCTAAAAACAAGACATATAGATTACCCAAATGCTGAATTTGAAATTGAAGACACCAATTCGATCAAATATAAACATGATTTCAATACAGCTTCCCCTAATATAAAAGTTTTCAATACTGATTTTATTAGTGATAACATTGAGTTAGATAGCTCTTACACCAAACCAATAATTTGGATAGGAAAAGAAAGCAAAGAAATAAAAGAAAAGATTGAAGAACTTAATGAAGAATTTAAGAATAATAAAGACAAAATAGCACAGAAAGAAAAAGAGTTTAATGATGAAGAAGGAAAAGAAAGTCAATTTTTCACAGATACAGCAAGAGAAATTAAAAACCATTTCCTAGGTTCCATTCATGCAAGTTTATTTGCTAATTTTAATAAAACTAATGTTATACCTATCTGGGGTGGATTAAAAAAACTTGAATTAGACAGCTATATCTTTGAAGAGGCTGAGTTTAAGGAGCTCAAAGCACAAATTAAGGAAAATTATAAAAAGCCAGAAATTACAGAAAAATTTAGTGAAAAGAGTAGTAAACTATATTATGCGCTTCATAAAGGATTTTCGGAAATTATCAATAGAAATATTACTCAAACGGTTATTATTGAACGATTAAAAGATAATCCAACAATAAACAAATGGGTTGAGGAAGGTCTTAAAATTCACCAAAACACTAATACTTGTGAATTTTGCGGAAATATTATAGACTCCAAAAGACTTGAAGAATTAAATCAGCATTTTAGTGAGGAGTACGATAAATTAATGAATGATATTGAAAAGTTCAAAGAGAGATTGGAAAAATTTAAAATTGAAAAATATGGACTTCAAGAAAATGAATTATATGAAGATTTACAGGATGATTTTAAGGGAAAAAAGGAATTGTTAAATAAAACAATCAAAGATATTAATACTGAACTTAAAAAGCTAAATGACCAGCTTGATAAAAAAAGTAAAGTTCCATTTAAAATCAATGATTTCGACACTTCTTTCGACTTACAACACATAATGTCTTACAATAATCATATCAATGATGTAGCAGATATTGTAGAGAAACATAATAAAAGATCAAAGGAACATGACCAAGTAACTAATAATGCTAAAGAAAAATTACAAAAGCATTTTATAGCAAAATCAGCAAAAGAAAAAAAATTAACGGAGCATATCTCTAATATTGAAGGATTAAAAAAAGTCACCACAGAGTTAGCACAACAAAATTTAGATTTAAATAGTAAGATAAAGGAATATGAGGAAGAATTGGCAAATGATAGGCTTGCCATTGAAGAAATAAATTATAATCTTGAAAGATTCTTAGGAAGCAGTGATATAAAACTTGAAAGACTGGAAGGAGGTGGTTATGAGTTAAAAAGAAACGAAGAAGCAGCTAAAAATCTAAGTGAAGGAGAAAAAACCTCTCTGGCATTAGTCTATTTTATTGCAAAATTGAAGGAAAATAACAATAAAATTTCTGATACAATTATAGTTATTGATGATCCTATTTCAAGTTTTGACAGCAACCGCTTATTCCATGCAAATTATTTTATTAAAGCAGAATGTGAAACAGCTAATCAATTATTCATTTTGACACATAATTTCCAATTTTTTGCTTTATTAAAAGATTGGATTGATAACAAAAAATCACAGTATTATTATGTGAAAACAAACATAAAGGAAGAAAAAAGACAAAGCTTTATAAAAAATGCAGATAACATTATTAAGCATTTTGATTCTGAATATCATTTCTTGTTTAACGAAGTAAAAAACTACATTAATAGTCCTGATAAAAGTTACATCAGTAATCATGCTATTGCAAATATATGCCGTCAATTATTAGAATCTTTTCTCACGTTTAAATATGGGAGAAAGAAACTAAGCAAGTGTTTTGATGAAATTAATGATTTCAAAGAAATTAATAAAGTTCGAAAATTTGTCAATCATTTTTCACATAGGACTAATCACGGAGGGAGCATAAAAGGCTTCAATGATATTTTAATTGCTGAAGCGGATAAGATTGTTCCATTTGTATTTGATTTGATTAAACATCTCGATCCATTACACTTCGATTCGATGAAGCAAAGAATAAATGGGGTGTAAGAATAACCAACGGGAAAACAGGCTGCATGACCCTATTTATTCCGAAAAGATAAAGGCCAATGGCTTATTAGCCGCTTAGCACCCTGGTTTCCCTTTGTATTATTGGTTTATACCAAATCTTCCAACAAGTCATCATCGGCAATATTGGGCAGAGTAATCTTTAATTTCGGTTCCATACCCATAGCTTTTTTTGCAGTAAGGATTGCGCCATCATTCCTGGCCCAGCTTCTCCTGGATATGCCGTTGTTCACATCCCAAAATAGCATGGACTCCAACCTGCGGTCGGCATCATCGGAACCATCAAGCACCATTCCAAAACCTCCGTTAATAACTTCTCCCCAGCCAACGCCGCCGCCATTGTGCAACGATACCCAGGTGCCGCCTCTGAAAGCATCTCCAATAACGTTGTGTACGGCCATATCCGCGGTAAATTGTGAACCGTCATAAATATTGGAAGTTTCTCTAAAAGGAGAATCTGTACCCGATACGTCATGGTGGTCTCTTCCTAAAACAACCGGCCCTGAAAGTTTACCATCTTTGATGGCTTTGTTAAAAGCCTTGGCAATTTTCATCCTACCCTCGCAATCTGCGTATAATATCCTGGCTTGTGAACCTACTACAAGTTGGTTGGTTTTGGCTTCCCTTATCCAGCGAATGTTGTCTTTCATTTGTTGTTGGATCTCTTCCGGCGCTTCCAAGGCTATTTTTTCCAGCACTTCCATGGCAATATTGTCGGTGGTGTCAAGGTCTTCCGGCTTGGACGAGGTGCAAACCCAACGGAAAGGGCCAAAACCATAATCAAAGCACATGGGCCCCATAATATCTTGCACATAGCTTGGGTATTTGAATTTGCCGTCATCTTTTAATATATCGGCACCTGCACGGCTTGACTCCAAGAGGAAAGCGTTTCCATAATCAAAGAAATACATGCCATTGGCTGTAAGCTTATTAATAGCGTCTACATGGCGGCACAATGATTCTTTCACTTTTTCCTTGAATTTTCCTGGTTGCTCGGCCATCATTTTTGTTGATTCTTCATAAGAAAGCCCTACCGGGTAATATCCCCCGGACCAGGGATTATGCAAAGAAGTTTGGTCTGAACCCAAGTCAATTTTTATACTTCTTTCGGCCAAGCGTTCCCATAGGTCAACAATATTGCCTAAGTATGCGATAGAATGAGCTTGTTTTTTATTTTTCCATTCCAGGGCAGCATCAATTACCTTATCAACATCATCAATAATTTCATCAACCCATCCTTGTTCATGTCTTTTTATTGCAGCTTTGGGATTGATCTCCGCAGTAATACTAACTACACCGGCAATATTGGCTGCTTTTGGTTGGGCGCCGCTCATACCTCCCAGCCCGGAAGTAACGAAAATTTTTCCTTCAAGCCCTTCACCCTTGGCAGCAACTTTTCTTCCGGCATTCAAAACCGTAATCGTGGTTCCATGCACAATGCCTTGCGGCCCGATGTACATAAACGAGCCTGCCGTCATTTGCCCATATTGTGAAACACCAAGAGCATTAAATCTTTCCCAATCATCGGGTTTGGAATAATTGGGTATCACCATTCCGTTGGTAACAACCACCCTGGGAGCATCCTTATGAGATGGGAATAATCCCATTGGATGGCCTGAATAAAGCACGAGTGTTTGCTCATCGGTCATTTCTGCAAGATATTGCATGGTAAGCAAGTATTGCGCCCAGTTTTGGAATACGGCTCCATTGCCCCCATACGTGATCAATTCGTGGGGATGCTGTGCAACTGCATGATCCAGGTTGTTGCTTATCATAAGCATAATAGCCGCCGCTTGTTTGCATTTATAGGGAAAAGCCTCTATATCACGGGCAGTAATATCATATGTTGGCCTAAACCTGTGCATATAAATGCGCCCATAAGTATCCAACTCTTTGGCAAACTCAGGAGCCAATACCTCGTGATGCTTTTTAGGGAAATATCTCAAGGCGTTTTTTAAAGCAAGGATCTTTTCTTCCTTGTTTAAAATATCTTTCCTTTTTGGAGCATGGTTTACATTTTCGTCATAAACCGGTTTTGGGGGCAATTCATCGGGAATACCCTGCAATATTTGTTTTTTAAAGTCATTAACGCTCATATCTTTATTGTTTTTTTATATTTTTGGTTCTTTACAAAATTAATATTTTCGTTGTATATGGAGTATAAAAATATTTGTTTTGCGATGCATGCATGTAATGAAAACAAAATATAAAAACCATGAGCAAAAGATTATTCATCGCTGTTAAGATAAAGCCTTCGGAAGAATTTTTGAATGTTTTTTATGAACTAAAAGAAACGCTTTTTGATGAAAAGGTCAAATGGGTTGAAGAACACAACATGCATATAACCTTGAAATTTCTTGGAGATACAGCAGAAGGTGATATCCCGGCGATTATTGGTACATTAAAACCCATTGCAGAAAGGCATAAATCTTTTTTTATCACTGCAAGAAGTATCGGGACTTTTGGAGGGAAAAAAAATCCCAGGGTTATATGGGTTGGGTTAGAAGAGACCGGTGTACTTGAAAAAATTTCATTAGAAATAGATACCGCCTTAAATGAACTGGGCTTTGAGCGGGAAACACGAAAATTCAGTCCTCACCTTACACTTGGGAGGATTAAACTCATCAAAGATACAAATGCCTTGTTCAATATAGTTGAAAACCTTAAAGGAGAAGCGTTTCAAAAATATAAGGTAGAAAAATTCACCCTTTTTGAAAGCAAGTTATCACCAAAAGGGCCTAAATATTTTTCTTTGCATGAATTTGACTTAAAATAAATGGGCTTTGTTTGGATAAGGTTTTTTTACCATTTCAATCTTGGTTTCTTCTTTTATCTTTTCTATCTGAAATCGGGTCATACATTTTAGTTATATGTTTTTTTAGCTGGTGAAAACGAACAATTCCAATAAAAAGAACAATGACAGAAAGAAATAAAGAAAAATATCCAAGTCCTTTAATTTTTTCTAAGTCTTTCATGCCAAAAAATGCAATGCCGCCCAATACGAGATAAA
Source organism: uncultured Bacteroidales bacterium (assembly GCA_964544705.1). Classification (GTDB taxonomy): domain Bacteria; phylum Bacteroidota; class Bacteroidia; order Bacteroidales; family CAZJDA01; genus CAZJDA01. The sequence goes on along the minus strand of CAZJDA010000056.1, from coordinate 25,303 downwards.
GAGTTGTCCGGATATAAGATAGAAGTGTTCTTTCATTAGCCAGTTTGGTTCGCTCTATTGATAAATGGTCTCGCAGAATAATTTTTTCTTTATTTTGATAGGCATCTGTAAATCTAATTAATTCCTTTATTTTTCTTTTCATTTGTTACTCTTCTGTTTTTTTATTGTATTATCAGTCAATTTATTATAGCCCAAAAGTTGGTACTTTTAAGATGTGGTTGTACTTATTCTTTCAGGAGAATATCTGCCAGATTGAATTTGTCCATCTCAATTTGTTGGTTGCTTTCACTTTCCAGGATTGTTCCTATGGCAATATATTCTTTTAGGAGTTCAGATAAAACCCCTTCAAGCACTGAAAAATCAGTATAGTTTTTTAAAAATCTTTTTATTGCCCAATCTAACCGTATTAAATTTCTATTTCCCATTAAAATCGTCTTCAACAAATTTAATCATTTTCTTTGTATTAAATGTGAATAATTTGATGGAAATGTTCTTTTGCCTTAACTATATAATTGTTTCAATTCCCATTCTTTTACCTTCTATTTCAACCTCTTTCGAACCATTTCTATGCAAAACTATATCAAATACTGGTAGAAACTTAGAAATTAAAATTTGATTTCTTTCAATTCTTCTTTATTTATTTTTTTTGTTCATTATAAGATTGATTTAAATTTCATTGCAAAAAAAATTTGCTTTATTTCAAATATATGTATCTTTGGGCCAAATTTATTTTTGATAACTTAATATGAATAAAAATGGAACCAGAGGTTATTTATACGCATCCAAACCTTACATTGACACATTATCCTAAAGGCAATTATATTTATGAAGAATGGCATGGTTATACAAGCAGAGAATTATTCAATGAGCTATTAACTGTAATCTTAAATTCATTAATTGAAAAAAAATCTCACAAATTAATTCTTGATGTTCGCGACCATCCCGGATTAGGTCCTGATGGCCAAAAAGATGCATCCATCCGTTGTTCTGATTGGGCAAAAAAGTATGGTCAATTATGGCATGCAAATGTTTTACCCCAGGATATATTTTCAAAATTTTCTGTTAAAAATTTTGAAAAAAATATGGATTCCACAGCACCGGTAATAAATAAATATTTTGACTCCCCAGATGAAGCAATGGCCTGGGCAGAACAGGAGAATCCTTAACCAAAGTTGTTTTTTCCATTGCTTTACTTTATTTCATCCCGTTGGATATAATCCAATCTTAAAACCAGTCTAAAGAAAAAAACTATTCAACGGGGTAAATAACTTATTTATTCCTTTTTTAATCTTTTATTTAAGTTGCAATTCCGCTTTTTTTAATCAGAATCAAAGTTTGATAAAATATGAAAAACTCGAGGCTCATCGTCAATATTACTTTTAATCACCTCGAATGCCTCTGATAATAAACCTGAAGGAACCTCAAATGTTGCAATCTTAAAGTGTTTCTCCCCACCCCCATTTATCAGTACTGAAAAAATCATATCCCTCGTCAAGTGTACTATGAATTATTGTGTTATTATCTTCCATTTGTTTATTTTATATTCGCTTGTCTCTTTGCCTTGCCCACAAAACATCTCCATAAACACAATTCCATTTATACTCAGTTATTTTATTCATAACAACATTGTGTTTATATCTCTATAGCACAACTGTTTTTGGCCTGTAAATGCCTATTGTAACTATAAAATATATATTTTTGCTATATTGGGTTATCAAATTCTTCCCATATTAGCATTAGTCAAATCTACAAAAAAACTATGATTATTTATAACAAAATATTAGGGTTTTCCTTTTAAATGTGTGCGGCTTTAAAACTCTTTTAATTGCAACCTCAGCATATTAAGCCCTGCTAATGCTGTTTGCCTTATGTTTCTTTGCCTGTGGTTCCCAAAATGATACTTCTTGGCAAAAGTCCCGTTTGGCGTAGAAACAGCTATCCATGTTGTACCCACCGGTTTACCGGGTGTTCCACCCGTAGGGCCTGCAATACCGGTAGTTGCAATACTGTAACCTGTATGGAGCTTTTTCCTGGCTCCTTCTGCCATTTGAATAGCCACAGTTTCGCTTACAGCCCCGTATTGCTCTATATCTTTTCCGGCTACATCAAGCAGTTCCATTTTAGCCCTGTTGCTGTATGAAACGATGCTACCTTGGAAATAACCTGAGCTACCACTAATACCGGTAATAAGATGCCCAATATACCCTCCTGTGCAGCTTTCGGCAGTAGATAAGGTTTGATTTTTTTCTTTTAACATCTCACCTACAATACCTTCGAGTTTATCATCATCAAAGCCAAAAATAAATTCGGGTATTAATTGTTGCAATTTCTCAACTTCCTGGTTCATGCTTGTTTTTAACTTGATTGGTTCGCCACCTATTGCAGAAATCCTGAGCCTGACAATGCCAGGGGAAGGTAAATACGCGAGTTTAAAATTTCCTGGCAGGTTATTTTCCCAATCTTCAATCATATCAGCAAGAAAAGATTCACCAACACCTGTTGTTAAAATTGTCTTATAAATAGCTGGGGCAGGGTGGAAAGCTTCTTTTAACCGTGGAATAATATCTTCTTGCATCATGGTTTGCATTTCAAAAGGAACCCCTGGCAAAGACACAATTACTTTACCTTTTTCTTCTATCCACATACCTGAAGCTGTCCCATTTTTATTATAAACAGGTGTGCAATTAGCAAGAATTTCTGCTTGTTTGCGGTTGGTTTCAGTCATTTTTATTCCCCGTTCTTCAAAAAAACGGTTTATAAGTGAATAGGCGTGTTTATCAAAAATTATGGATGTATTAAAAAAATCCTTTAACGTGGTTTTAGTGATGTCGTCCTTGGTTGGCCCCAGCCCGCCGGTAATGATAATAACATCAGCATTCTTCATCGAATTCTCAAGCGCATCGGTAATGGCTTTACTATTATCGCGAATGCTTTTAATATGTGTTGTGATAAAACCGTTGGTATATAGCTTCTCGGCCATCCAAGCTGCATTGGTGTTTACTACTTGGCCTATAAGCAATTCATCGCCTATAGAAATGATCTCTACGTTCATTTGTGCAACATTTTGTTTGTTGCGCAAATGTAATGGATTTTTAATAAGTCATTAAATTATTGTACCTGGTAAATTCCGGTTCAACAATAATATCGCCCGAAAGGCTTTTAAAACCAACTTTAGGGGAAATATCCCCAAAAATAACAAAAGGGAACCAAGGTTCTTTTATGCTAAATAAAATTGAGTAGGTTTCATCGGCATTCATTTCTACCCGTATACCATGCTTTGACAAAATATCATCATCTTTTATGGTATTTAGCGTTTTGGTATCTTCTTTTTTGGGCTGGAAAACCAATTTCAGTTCCTTTAATCTAAGGGCTTTAAGAGCAATGAAACGTTCACCATTACGCAATTCCTTTACAAAATCTTCTCGTTTATTGTCTTTGATGGTTTCCTCTAATTGGCTTTTATCAAGGCTATGTACTTCCCATTTACGAATGGATATTTCTTTTGCAACCGAGTTATTTATTATGCCATGCAATGTTTTATTTGCTATGGGAATTTTTGAAGCATTGATGATTTTTTTGGTGAATTTATCTTGATACACCTTGTTATTTTCCAACTGTAACCGGCATTGATTATCCTGGTATGATTCAACTTGTATCTTTGGCATCCCTTGCATTTCCTCACTCACTTTCTCGTAACCAAAAAGTACAATGGGATGGAGCATCCTGCCGGTGGCATTGGTTCTTTTTTTAAAAACAGCGCCTGCTTTATATTTACTATCCACCTTGATAAAAAGGGCTGTTTTTTTATTGATGTCATTTTTTGTAAAACATTTGTCAGCCAGCTTCCACCAAACTCCTTCATAACGTTTTTGAGAATTAGCAATAAGAGAAAACACCAGCGAAATAAGGATCAAAGTAAGTATTCTTTTCATCATAGGTATTAAATTTTTAAGGTTATTGAATAAAAATTGCAGATAAAAATTAAATTTACAAATTTATTGAAAGCGATCAAAATTTATCTACTTCAAAATACGGTTATGGATAAAAATATCATCGAATGGTTAATTGATGGCGATCCCTCCATAAAATACCAAACATATAGAGATCTACTCAATAAACCAGGCAAAGAATGCGCAAAAGAAAGAAAGAACATCAATCAAAATGGTTGGGCGCAAAAATTATTATCCTGCCAAGGAGAGAATTACTTATGGAACAATTCATTGTATTCTCCCAAATGGATATCAACAACATACACATTGTATACTTTGGCATTTTTGCAAGCTTATCCGGTAGAAAACATTCTTAAAGCTTGTGAAATATTGCTTGATAAAGGATTTTCAGAAGATAAGGGCATTAATTATTGGAAAACAAGGAAAAACAGCGAAACATGTGTTACAGGGATAACTTTGTTCATTTGTTCATTTTTTCTACTTGAAGATAAACGATTGCCAAGCTTAGTAGAACACCTTCTTGAGCACCAAATGGATGATGGCGGCTGGAATTGCCAATGGGAAATAGGAGCTACACACAGTTCATTCCATACTACCATTATTGTATTGGAAGCTCTAAATGCATATCAAAAAGGATACACGAAACAAGATGCTATTTTGGAAGAAGCACAAAAAATAGGCATGGAATTTTTGTTGCAACATAAAATGTATCAATCGCACAGGACTGGAAAAACCGTTGATAAAAAAATGGTAACCTTTCCATTCCCTCCCCATTGGCATTACGATATTATGCGGGGTTTGGATTACGCACAAGAAAAGAATTTCAATAAAGACCAGCGTTTTGAAGATGCCATCAATATTTTGAATTCAAAAAGAAATAAAGACGGCACCTGGAACATGAATGCCGGCTATCCTGCCAAAAAATATTTTGCATTTGAAACAACTGGTAACCCATCTAGGATCAACACTTTAAGAGGAGCCAGGATACTAAAATGGTGGGGAAATAAATAAATCTATTGATTTCATTGTTTAATTGCGATTTTTTTTGTTTTTTTACATTATTAAACCCTAAAATTCTTTGCTATGAAACCATTTAAAACTGCTGTACCTTTTGCCAAGTTTTTGTTAAGGCTTGCATTAATTGCCTTTATTTACAAGAAATATTACGACATTTTTGCTACCTTTAAATTCAATTCGGTGTCATATTTTATTTCATTTGCTATGGTGCTGTTTGGAGTTCTACTGCTACTTGGCACATTTTTTAAAAACAACACCTTAACCGTACTTTCAGGTTTGCTTATATTTTTGATCTCCGTTTACATGACATTTACAGGCGGGTTTAGCTTTGATAATCTGCTGGCACAAATCGTCCCTATTTCAATAGGTTTTTATTTCTTTGCCAGGGGAAATGTTGGTTAGGTGAAGTCAATTATATATTAGGTTTTGTAATTAGCCCATACCTTCATTCAATATCCTATTAAGGAATTGCATTATTGGTTTTTATTCCCTGTAATTGGAATAATTCAAGACAGAGTACGTAAAAAAATTATTCGTTATAAAATTTAACTATACGAGATTTTTATGATCCCATGTTTATGGGTTTAATACTTTAATCTCATTAGCATAAATTATTACTACATAAAAGCAGTTTCCACCTTGCTTTTGCATTAGTATTGTGAGTTTTTTGATATCTTTCTCCAACAACTTCCTTTTCCTTCCTGCCTCAATTTGACTTTTCACCCAAGCGGTATCTTTGCAAGGGGTATGGTCAATATGGCATAACAACTTACCTTCTTCTTTAACTTTTTTTATGTAACTTTTTTTAAAGCGTTTTCCTTTGATTATCCCCTTAACACGGATATTTTTTTTGTAATAGGATCTGTTAAAACAATGTGTCGAGTCGTGTGGAACAATTTTAATAATTGCCCCACCAGGGGTTCTCAATTTCATTTTTTTACCGTCCACACCGCAAACATGAACAATATACCCTTCTGTTACAATTTTTTGATGATTATATTTTTCAATACCAACAAGCAAGCTGTCAGCCTGTATACTTATAAAATTGCTGTTTGCATTTTGGCTTAAAGCGATTGCATTAAATGCAATCATAATGAAAAGGGATAAAATTTTTCGTTTCATCTGTTTATAATTTTGATTTTAATGGTCAGATGGAGCTCGCCATGACAAGCATAATGTACGCCACATACTGTTTGTAGGTAGTTATAATCATGCTAGTGTGTGTCCCCGAATTCTCGGGGTCAATGGCTCGGTTCATTTGTTCTTTTTAAACAGCCCGGTAATTTTGCCTCATACCAAGTTGCATTCAAAGATACAAAGTAGAATTTGAACGCATATCGGTGTCAACAGTTTATTACCGGGCTATTGTAAGTAATAAGTACGAACTAAACATTTTGAGCATTGTTGTTAAAACTTCTCGTCATACTTAGTCCACAGCTCGTCGCCAAGCTTCCAGGCGCGATTTACTACTTTATCGCCCCATTTATTGGTGTATTCCGTCAAGTATTTTTTTGCTTTTACTGGTGATTGCTTGAGCAAATCCTGGGCTTCTTTTTCAATTTTTACTTGATTGCTGAAAAGTTCTTCTTGCCATGGATTCCAAACTACATCAATATCTTTGTGCATATCTCCCCAGCGTTGAGCTGCCAATGTTCCAAGCCTGTTAAATGCCCACCAAGCCGATTCCCTTGTATAACCATTAGGTCTTCCGGGAGTTTTATAAGATTTTGGCAGGTCTGTTACGCTGCAATAAACCGGGATGTAAATGGAAGAGGCTATATTGTCTTGTGCAAGCCAAACTACGCCTCCAACCTCATCGGGTAGCCAATCGCGGCATTGGATTATCGTTCCATACATGGTATACCAGCGGGCAATAGTGCGTTCTCCTAAAAAGCGGATATGCCCTGTTTCATCATCCACGTGAAACCATCCACCATTCACATTGTCAATCTCCAACTGATCGTAAGGCATGAATGGATTGGCAAGTGGTGAAATGATCTCATTGCCTTCTTTACCTGTAGCTGTGATATTGCGGCGCATATCATAAGGCGTTCCTTGGTAATAGTCTTTGAAAACTTTGACCAAATCTTGTAAGCTCACTTTTTCATCCGGCTTGACCGAAAAAGGGTAATTTTCTGATGTTGGACTCAGTTTGAGCGAAGGTGCCAACAGGTCAAACACTCTCCACTCTCTTCTCCTGGCGGCAACCGATTTCCTGCTTTTGGGGGCATAAATATCGCAGAACCTAAAAGTTTCTTCACCGGGTTTGTACCAACCATTCTCTTCAGCCACATCGTATATATTTTCCGATGCCATGAAAAAATCCTTATTATCCAAATCAATCTCTTTAATCGTGCTGGCATTTGCATTAACGGCAATGTGGTCATCGGGTACTCTTTGGGCTACCCATACAGCGCCGGTTTTACCTTTGCCTGGGCCAACGATCTCAAAATGCCATACTTCTTTTTTGTCGGCAATGGTGAGGCATTCTCCGGCATCGTTCCAACCATACTTCTTGGTCAATTCACCGGCAACTTTTATAGCTTCACGTGCTGTTTTGGCCCGTTGTAGCATGAGCTTGCATAACCTCTGGCAATCGATTAAACCCTTATCGGATTGCAATTCATCCCTTCCTCCAAACGTGGACTCTCCAATAGCCACTTGGTGTTCGTTCATGCAAGGATAAGCCGTGTTGATGTACCCATAAGTCTGCTCTACTTGAGGGATTTCACCAATCTTTGTATGCTTATATGTTGGCATGGCAAACGAATCGCAAGCCGTACGTTTATACATGGGTATTTTAGATCCTTTTTCATGCTCTTGCGATGGCTTGATATCCATCCAGGAGCGTGTGCGGTGGCTGTCGTCGGTGTGCGAAGTTATTACCGAACCATCTGTAGTGGCGTTTTTTCCTGCTGTTATGGAAGTGCAACCTTCGGGGAAGCCGCCTTGCCAATCAGAACGATCTACTTGTGCCATTAGTGAAATGCCTGTAAAAAAGGCTAATGCTGCGAATAATATCTGTTTCATAAGCTTAAAGTTTGTGATTTTTTTCAAAACTAATGAAAAGAGTTCATTAATCCAATATACTTTTCATGAATATGTTTTGCAATATTTGGATTTCAACAAAAAATTGATGTAATTTTGCCGGGATTAAAAAGTGAAACAAGAGTTATACCTCTTTTGCATGCTGAATAATTTTAAAAAGACCATCAACCCCATTATTCATTATTTTGGGAAAAAGAAAATGGAGAAGCATTTTCACAAACCGCCTTTGTTGATAGGTGGCTGTGGAAGGTCTGGAACCACTTTGCTTCTCTCTGTTTTATCGGCACATCCCGAAGTATTTGCCTTTCCATACGAATTAAGCGCTTTCAACTATTGGAAGAAAGGCAAGGAAGGCAACCTAATCCCTAAAAGGATGGATAGGTTGCATAGGTATGTATTGTTCAATAAAGTTCCCAAAAGTGCAAGTTTTTGGTGCGAGAAAACACCCAGGAATGTGAACCATTTGGAAAATATTTTCAAGTATTTCAATGATGAAGTGTTTTTCATTCATATTATAAGGGATGGGCGTGATGTGATGCTTTCCAAACATCCCGACAAACCCGGAGAGTATTGGGTGCAGCCGGAAAGGTGGGTGGAGGATGTGAAAGCAGGGCTTGAATACAAAAACCATCCTAGGGTTTTAACAATAAAGTACGAAGAATTAATATTGAATTTTAAAGATACGATACAAAAGATTTGTTCGTTTATTGATATAGCGCTCGTTGATGAATTGCTGGATTGGCATAGCTATACCAGTGTTAGGCGCAACAATGCTTGGCAAGGGAAGGTTCAAAAGCTAAGTTCTTCCTCCATCGAAAAATGGAAAAGAACGAATGATAAGGAAAGGATACATCAAATCATGCAAAATGGGGAAGTTGTTGGTTTATTAAAAGAATTGGGTTATGAAGTATAAAAATCCCTACTTTTGTGGAATAAAGTAGTGGGATTGTGAATAAAAAGACATGACGCTTAATAAATTCATTTTTAGGCAATACAGTAAATTATCTCATGGGTATTTTCATGCCTTTAGGGTAAAACATTATAAAAACCGTTATAAAAAGGATTTTGAACAAGTCCCTGTTTTTTGTTTATTCCTTGGTTATCCAAGAAGCGGGCACACACTTATCGGCTCCTTGCTTAATGCGCATCCCGAGATGCTTATTGCACACGAACTTCATGTTCTTGAGCTTATTCAAAAAGGATACACTGACCGTGATACAATTTTTGCCAAATTGATTGCCCAAGCTAAATGGTTTTCTTCACGCAATGAAAAATGGACGGGCTATAGCTACAAGGTAAAAGGTCAATGGCAAGGAAAATTCCGGAAACTAAAAGTGATTGGAGATAAACGCGGGGGAGGTTCCAGCAGGCTAGTTTATGAGGATATGAAGCCATTTTTGAAATTGAAAGAAATTGTTGGTAAAAAAGTAAAAGTTATCCATGTAACAAGAAACCCTTTTGACAACATTGCAACACGCGCCAGGGGCGGCAATTACTATCAAAGGGACGTGAACGCTGAAAGGTTAAAAACAGAAATACAACGCCATTTTAATGAAGTGGAGGCCATCAATAAAGCCAAGCAATACGAGGGTTTTGAATGGATAGAATTCAAACATGAAGATTTTATTAACGACCCTAAAGCATATCTTCATAAATTATGCAATTTCCTTGGAGTAGAACCTTATGAGGATTATATTTCCGACTGCCTAAAAATCATCAGGGCCAGCAAAAGCAAAAGCAGGAACAAAATACAATGGACAGAAGAATTGAAGCAACTGGTAGCTGAAAAGTCTAAACAATACAGTTTTTTGCAAGATTATTCATTTGAAACAGATGTTTAATTATGTACTGGGATACAAAAGCATGAAAAATAGAGAACAAATTACTCGTGTCATCAACAAAAAAATAAACCATCCATGAAAGGATTTAAAAAAATATTATCCTATATAAAACCTTATTGGTTTAAAGCAGCATTGAGCATTTTTTTCAATTTTATTGGAACAACTTTTTCTTTGTTTTCCTTTACAATGGCTATTCCTTTCCTTAGAATACTTTTTGAAGCGCAGCCAAAAGTCACGGAGGCGGTTCCTTTTAAACTTTCTCCAGGTGCCATCATGCATAATTTTAACTACTTCCTTAGTAATATCATTGATGAAAAGGGCCCGCAAATGGCATTATTAACAGTAAGCATCCTGGTGGTTTTTTTTGTAATGCTCAAATCCTTTTTTAGTTACCTGGGCAATTACACCATGGCATCCATCCGTACAGGGATAATAAAAGACATCAGGAATAAAATGTATGATAAGGTTACTGACTTGCAGCTTTCCTATTTCTCAGAAGAAAAGAAAGGCGATATTATCTCCCGAATGTCTAATGATGTACAAGAAATTGAAGTAAGCATTGTACGCTCACTCAACAAAGCTTTTAAAGAACCCATTACCATTATCGTTTACTTGTATTTTTTATTTTTTACCAGTGTACAACTCACTTTCTTTGTTCTTTTGCTTCTCCCTCTAAGTGGTTTTGTTATTGCAAGGATAGGGAAAAGCCTAAGGAAAAAATCTGCCAGGGGCCAATTAAAGCTAGGCTACTTGATGTCCTATATTGAAGAATCTCTTTATGGAATGCGCATCATAAAAGCATTCAACGCCGAAGGCCGCATTAAACATCGCTTCCATAAAGAAAACGGTTCATACACCAGGTTGATGAAAAAAATATTTAGGAGGAAAGACCTTGCTAACCCGCTAAGCGAGTTTTTATCAACCAGCGTTATTGTTATTGTCATGTGGGTTGGTGGGAATATGGTTCTTGGAGAGAACAGTACCATGAGTTCAGAAGTTTTTATGACTTACCTGATCATCTTTTCACAAATCATTAAGCCCGCTAAAAACATTTCTTCAGTATATTACAACATTCAAAAGGGAATGGCCTCTTTCGACAGGGTGGAAGAAGTGTTGAATGCAAAGATCAAAGTAAAAGAAAAAGCAGACGCCAAGCCTATAGAAACTTTTAATGAAAAAATTGAATATAAAAATGTATTTTTTAAATATATAGATGAATATGTTTTAAAAGATATAAACCTGGTCATAGAGAAAGGAAAAACCGTTGCCTTGGTTGGGCAGTCGGGCTCTGGGAAATCCACTATGGTGGATATGCTCCCCAGGTTTTATGACGTAAGCAAGGGCAGAATACTAATTGATGAAAACCCTATTGACGATCTGAAAATTTCTGATCTCAGGAGTTTAATGGGTATTGTAAGCCAGGAATCCATACTCTTTAACGACAGCATTTATAACAATATTATTTTTGGCAAACCCAATGCAACCTTGGAAGAAGTAACAGAAGCGGCAAAAATCGCCAACGCACACGAGTTTATCCTCCATACCGAAAATGGCTATGAAACAAACATTGGAGATAGTGGCAACAAGCTTTCGGGCGGGCAAAAACAAAGGATCAGCATTGCAAGGGCCATTTTAAAAAACCCTCCAATACTTATTCTTGATGAAGCCACATCTTCCCTTGACACGGAGTCGGAAAAATTGGTACAAGACGCCCTGGACAAATTAATGAAAAACAGGACATCGGTAGTAATTGCCCACAGGTTATCAACCATCAGGAAAGCCGGCCTTATTTGTGTGATGCACGAAGGCGAGATTGTGGAAAGAGGAAGCCATGACGAATTGATCGCCAGAAATGGTTATTATAAAAAACTGCATGATATGCAAATGTTTGCATAACTATTTGAAAAACAGAAACATCAACAAAAAATCATTATAATGAAGTTATGTATTGTTAAAGATTCGCTCATCCCGGTAAAAAAATACGGTGGCACCCAGCGTGACATTTGGGCGCAAGCCAAAGAGATGGATAAGATGGGGCACAAAGTAGTTTTTATCGTAAAAAAAGGCTCTTCTTGCCCTTTTGCAGATGTGTTGTATTATAATCCCGAAAAACCCATTGAAGAGCAAATTCCTGCGGATGTGGATATGGTGCATTTCCATTATAATCCTAAAAATCTTTCCTATGAAAAACCTTATATGGTGACTGTTCATGGCAATGGGCAGCCGGGTGAAGAATTTCCAAAGAATTCGGTTTTTGTTTCTAAGAACCACGCTAAAAGGCATAACTCTAATCGATACGTGTATAACGGCTTGGATTTGGATGAACTTGGCCCTGTTGACTTGAATGCCAAGAGAAAGCACCTCCTATTCCTTGCAAGGACTTGCCGGAAAAAGAAAAACCTTAAGGGCTCCATAGAAATAGCCAAAAAAGCCAAGCGGAAGCTTGCCATCGTCGGTGGGTGGAAATTAACGCTCAATCAGAACATTAAATACTATGGGATGCTTGGTGGTGAGAAAAAAAACAAAGTGATCCAACACTCGGATGCATTGCTATTTCCGGTGCTATGGCACGAACCTTTAGGGTTGGCCATTTTGGAAAGCCTTTATTTTGGGTGCCCGGTTTTTGGCACTACATACGGTTCTTTGCCTGAACTCATCGGGAATGAGTATGGTTTTTTGTCCAACAGCAAATCTGAATTGGCAGAAGCCTTGAAAAATATTGAAAGCTACAACAGGAAAAAATGCCACGAATATATTGCCGATAAATTCAATGCCCGGAAAATGACGGAAAATTATTTAAATATCTATGAAGAAATTTATAGCGGCAAAACATTAAACCCACACAAACCTGTAAGCCAATTAAAAGAGAGGGAAACTTTGCTGGGGATAGATGATTGAAAAGAATTGTTATTTCATTTCTTCTTCTCCTTCCGCTCATCCTCTGCAATGTCTTGTTTTGCTTTTTCTGACTTTTGTTTATCCACAGCTTCCCTGTGTTGTGAGTCGCCCGACAAGCCTTTCTTACGTTCATCAAGGTTTTTTAAGGCGCTCTCTCTGCCGTATAAAATAAGATTGTCCCCTTCTTCAATAGATGTATCGCCGTTAACAATCCCCAAGTAGCTGCTATCATGGCGTTTAATGCCGATAATATTAATGCCTTCCTCGCGCAGGTTGCAATCACTAACTTTTTTATCAGCAATCCAGTCGCCCTGCTCTACGCGCAAGGTAGTTACTTCATATTCGCCCGAAAGATGCAGAATTCCCACGTAATCTCTTACATGGAGGCTTGTAAAACGTCTTAGAGCCTTATTAATAAGGTAATTGATGTTTTTTTTCACCCATTTGCTCCTGGACAATAGCCATAAAACAACTATACTGCCAATTAATATGGCGATCTTATAATAAAAAGTCAATCCTTTTTCATCGCCATCCATAAATGTAAGCAATAATGATGCAATGGCAGAAATAACCCCCACGTTTCCTACAAGCATAAGCGTTAATACAATTTTTCGCCTTACCGGGTGCTCAACGATCTTTTCCGATTCATTGGTAGTGAATCCAACTCCTGTAAAAGCCGATCTTGCTTGGAACATTGCCACCTCTTTTGACAATCCCGTATGATTTAATGCCACGGCAGCAATATAAGTGATGAGCATCGACAAGGATAATATGATGATCAATGAAAGTAGTGGTACCATAATGCCAAAATTTGGTTTTTAGTCAAAATTTTGAAAAAAAAGATATTAATGCGAGAATTATTCGCTAAAAAACCGTATGATTGCTTTATTGAGATGTTTTATTGATTTTTTGTCTTGTTATCGCTGTTCAATGATTGCAGTAGCCCATTTGTAATAGAGAGTATCAGGCTAAAAGCCAATGCCCACCAAAATCCATCCACGAAAAACCCATCAACAATATTGCTTGTAAAGATGATCAATAATGCGTTAATTACAAGCAAAAACAAACCAAGTGTAAAAAAAGTAATGGGTAAAGTAAAAAATACCAATAAGGGTTTGATAAAAATATTCAATAAAGATAGCACCAAGGCAACCAAAATAGCGGTTGTAAAGGACTCTGTAATAACGCCGGGCAATAGATAAGATGCTATGAGTACAGCAAAAGAGGAAATGATAATATTGATAATATAGCGCATATCATATCTTTTTAAATTTTATTCAAATATAAAAAAAGATATCATATAGTAAAAATTTTTGCTAATACCTCAATATGTTGTGCTTTATAACTATGTTTTGTATGAATTTCATTTATTAGTACGCATATATTTTTATCTTTGCAACGGCAGACATTTTTGCCCTAGTTGCTATTAAACAAAAATCCAATACCGGTTTGGTATAAATTGACAAAAGGATTATTTTAGCATAATAAAATTGTATCATGTTTCAGAGCCTTTTAAAGAAATTTTTGATCTGGCGTTTACGACACATTAGCAACAAAAGGTTTGTTATAATCTTGAGTATAGTTATTGGTGTTGCCGTTGGGTTTGCTGCTGTGATAATAAAGAATGCTGTACATTATATTCAACACTTACTTACAGAAGGTTTGCAAGTAGGCGACCACAATTACCTGTTTTTTATTTACCCTTTCATAGGACTCTTGATAACGGTATTACTTATAAAATTTGTTATTAAAAGAGAAGTTGGCCATGGTGTTCCTGCTACCCTTTATGCCATATCAAAAAATAATAGTATTTTAAAATCCCATAATCTATATTCATCAATCATTACGAGTTCAATAACGGTAGGTTTTGGCGGTTCTGTTGGATTGGAAGGCCCAACAGTAGCAACCGGCGCTGCAGTGGGCTCTAATACAGGACGTTTGTTCCATCTTAGCTACAAAGAAATAACATTACTTGTAGGTTGCGCCTCTGCCGGAGCAATGGCAGCTATCTTCAAAGCGCCGATAGCGGCCATCGTTTTTGCTATAGAAGTAATCATGCTTGACCTTACTATGGCTTCTATCGTTCCCCTGTTAATTGCTTCCACCACAGCAGCATTAACGTCATTTTTCTTTCTTGGAAAAGATGTTTTATACCCTTTTGAGATCAAGGCGCCTTTTATTCTTCATGACCTTCACCTTTATATTATCTTAGGTATACTTACAGCACTTATTTCTGTCTATTTTTTCAAGATGTATTCCTGGATACAAAAATTCTTTGAGCAATTTAAAAGTCCTTTTACCAGGTTATTTATTGGGGCAGGAATGCTTGGAATCTTGGTGTTCTTGTTTCCATCATTATACGGAGAAGGTTATAACGAGATCAATTCATGCCTTAATGGCAATTATTCATACTTTTATGTTAACAACTTATATTCAAGCTTACAAAACAATATTTTTGTTTTTTTCTTGGTAGGAATACTCATTGTTCTGCTAAAAGTGATAGCTACTTCCGTAACATTTGGAGGTGGAGGGATTGGCGGCATTTTTGCCCCTACCCTTTTCATGGGCGCCAATTTTGGAATGCTTTATGGAGTTTTTCTCAACCATTTTGACCTAGCGACTATTGAAGTGAGTAACTTTGCCCTTGTAGGAATGGGTGGACTTATTGCCGGGGTTCTCCATGCACCTCTAACGGCTATTTTCCTGATTGCAGAAATTACAGGTGGATACGAATTATTCATGCCCTTGATGATAACGGCTACCATTTCTTATATTACGACCAAGTATTTCATCCCCAACTCAGTGTATACCAAGCAATTGGCAGAGAGAAAAGAGCTTATCACCCACGATAAAGACAAGGCAGTGCTTACTATGATGAAGATCAATAAACTTATTGAAACGGATTTTAAAACCATTCATATTGATGCAAAACTCGGCGACCTAGTTGACGTGGTAGGCCAGTCGCAAAGAAATATTTTCCCGGTTATTGACGAAAACAACAATTATTACGGTATTGTTACCTTAGATAACATCCGGAATATTATGTTTAGTCCAGAATTATATGATAAAACAGAAGTCCGTAGCTTATTGTTTATGCCCGAAGTTTCAGTAAGCCCCGAAGATTCCATGGAAGATGTAGCACAAAAATTTCACATTAATCCTATTTATAATATGCCTGTAATCAAAGACGGGAAATATATTGGATTTGTATCCAGGGCAAATGTCTTTTCTACATACCGCCGTTTGCTAAAGAAATTCTCGGAAGACTAAAACCCCTTATTGATTATCTTCGGCATACCATTCGGCATAAGAGGTAGCTGTTTCAAAAAGTTTTAAGCAAAAGAGTTCCACATTCTGGGGCAAAAGTTCTTTGAGTGTTTTTGCAAAATCTTGTAAAAGATTTTCACAAGTAGGTTGATAAGAAAGAAAATGAACTTTTCCAAATAAATTGTCCAAATTTTTTAGCTTGGTATGACGTGTTTTTTGATTCAACACCAGCGAATGGTCATATTTATCAATAATAGCTTTGTTCACGATCTTCTTCAAATCACCAAAATCCATAACCATACCGTATTTTGTGTTCTCATCATCAGGTATTGGTGTACCTCTGAGGGTAACGAGGAGTTTGTAAGAATGCCCATGGATGTTCTTGCACAAACCGTCGTAGTTATAAAGAGCATGTGCCATTTCAAAATGGAATTCTTTTGTAATCCTAATTGTTGCCATAATTTTATAAATACCCAGTGTAAAACATAAATATCTTAACTGCAGAAAAAATAAGAATAATACCTCCTGCTATTAATGAAGGTTTTGAAAAATTTTTCAGTACTTTACCAGCCAAAAGGCCAAAGAAAGAAATAATGAATATGATTGAAAAAGCAATAATAACTGCCATATTCAAAGAATCTTTTAGAATAAATAGGGTGATGCCAGCTATAAAAAAATTCAATGAAACAGCAAGCGCAACACCTGTAAGGATTTTTATGTTATCAATAACCATCATCAAGGATCCTTTTTTCTTTCCAATTCCATTCATTATCATTTTGACTCCCAGTGCAGAGAGAAGAAAAAAAGTGATATGATACTGGTATCCTTTAAAGAAGTTTTCCAATAAAATACCAACCCAATACCCAGCAAAATAAAACAGGCTACCAAAAAAGGCCAAAATTATTGGTGGAAAAATCAATGATTTAATACTGTTCTTTTTTTGAAGCCTTGCACTGGAAAAAGTGATGGCAAAAAACTCCATTGACATGGCAAAAGTGATTATAATAACATCTGTATATTCCAAGGTTTTTTTATACAAAACTAATCAAACTATTGGTAATAATCAGAAATTATAGCTTAAAGAATTTGTAAGTTCATAGGTTGTGCCTGGTATTTCTTCTGGTTGGCGTGTATCAAAAAGGAAACTCAAAGATAGATTAAAAGATATATCTTTCGTAATCATAAAATTAAAAGTGTTTTCGGAAGAAATCCTATAATCATTGAAATTCCTAAGAAGTGGTTGATAATAGGTTGTGCTTTCAAAACCGAAATTATCATTTAAGTATAAGCCAATGGCCAAATAATCGCTCATCCTATGGTCTCTATGAATAATGTTTTCACCTTTAATTTCCTCGTATTCATACATGTATAAAAATCCCGAGTAGAGATTGAACTTTTTTGATCTTACAATCTTTAATCTTAACCCGGCCCCTGCCAAGTCCCTGTTCTTAACTTTTAGCAGTTCATTAAATTGCGCTTGTGTAAAGGCTTCTATAATAAAACGCCCTGTTAATAGATGATTGTATCGAAAATGCTGGAACCCATTATTCACAAAATCTTCATCGCCCGCTCTTATCAAGTTGATATCGCTAATTACTAAAAAAACATTTTTGGTTTTTTTAAACATTAAATGAAGTTTTCCACCCGTTTTTAGTATCTTTTTCTTGTTTTCTATGAGGTTTAGCGCAACCTCGGCATTCCCAAAAAGCCCGGTTGTATCGGTTTTTAACCGTAAGCGCTCAATATTCACTACTTGAGAAAAAGATAATATGGGGGAAAAGGTTGATAAAAGAACAATAAACAAAGCTGTTTTCAAAGCTATAGCTTTCATCACTAATTTCTTTCTTGGAAATTTAATTGTCTTGTTTTTTCGCCATAAAATAATTCGTTACTGCTTTGGGACGTTAATGTAAAGGAACTGGCAGCTTTCTCCTGGGATCTCATGGCCACCAATCCTACCCCATTTTCCACATTTGAATATACAGGTTTTGCAGTATAGAGATCTTCATCAGCAGATAAATTCATTATTGTAAAATAATTGATGTCTATAGCTGATACAATAAAATCAATTTGTTTGTCGGGATTATTAACATGTCCCAAATATCGAACAACACCTTCTTTTTGGGGTATTAAATTAGCCATCTCCTCAAAAAACTGGTTAGGTTTAAAAATTATCTCACTGTTTGGGTCACTGTCAAGTTTTCTCTCTAATATCCAATCAACAAAATGATCTGTGACTTTTCCATTTTTTTCTTCAGAGTAATAAAACCTGATCTTCCCTTCATACTGATAGGCATTTTCTGCCGGGTGCCAGTCTAAATGCGAGAGATAAGTTACATTAAAATTAATATTGCCAGTATAAGTATAGGGCCTGTTTATTCCAAAATCGCTAATTACTTCTATTTCAGCAGTTGTCAATTCATTTGAATTAAATTTATTAACAACCACCTTGTAACTCATATTATCTAGGAGATAAAAGGGCTCCTTGTTTTTATATATCAACTGTTTTGGGTAAAAAAATGTACCACTATCTTTATTGGTAATATAAGCTGTGTCCAATTTAATTTCCCTTAATAGGTTTCCATATTCTAACTCTTGCAGGTAAACCTCAATTTCATCATACTCATAATAACTGGAATCAGGGATTTCGGCCATATCAAAAGCACTCTTATTGCCCAAAAATGTTTTGGTAATCTTAAATTCGTGGATAGAATCCTTTTTATCCAGTATACCGTAAATTACTGTATTGTCTTGCCACTCGCCGGTAACATCAAAATCTGTTTCGCATGCTACGAAAAAAAATGTTATAATTGCAAATAGTTTTAGTAACTTGTTCATTTCATCATATTTTGAAGCAAAAGTAAAAAAAATATGTGTTCTATATATTATACAACATGAAAGTATTTTGTAGTTTTGTTCTTTAATAACCTTATTATCCACTAATTATTGCATAATGGCTAACATTAATAAACGTATTACTAAGGTCACAACCCATGTATTACAAGGGATGAAATTAAAAAAAGAAAAAATCGCCATGCTAACAGCATACGATTTTTCCATGGCAAAACTCTTGGATAGCACTGGCATAGATGTTTTGTTGGTAGGTGATTCGGCATCAAATGTTATGGCCGGTTATAAAACTACGCTCCCCATAACCCTCGACGAGATGATCTATCATGCCAAATCAGTAATGCGTGCCACCAAAAGAGCGCTGGTCGTGGTAGATTTACCTTTTGGAACCTACCAGGGCAATTCTAAAGAAGCGTTGCAATCTGCCATTAGAATTATGAAAGAATCAGGAGCCAATGCTGTAAAATTAGAAGGTGGGAAGCAAGTTATTGAATCAATAGACAGGATCATTTCTGCCGGCATCCCTGTTATGGGCCATTTAGGATTAACTCCTCAATCCATAAATAAATTCGGCACCTACGTGGTAAGAGCTACGGATGAGGAAGAGGCCAATCAACTTAAGGAAGATGCTAAATTGTTAGAAAAAGCCGGGTGTTTTTCTATTGTACTGGAAAAAATTCCATCAAAATTAGGCTCTGAAGTTACTCAAAGCCTCAATATACCAACCATTGGTATTGGCGCAGGCCCCTATGTTGATGGACAAGTACTTGTTTTGCACGATATGTTGGGTATTACACAAGAATTTAGCCCAAGATTCTTAAGGAGATACCACAATTTATGTGATGAA
This sequence comes from uncultured Bacteroidales bacterium, assembly GCA_964544705.1. Lineage (GTDB taxonomy): Bacteria > Bacteroidota > Bacteroidia > Bacteroidales > CAZJDA01 > CAZJDA01. The sequence continues at coordinate 5,585 of CAZJDA010000056.1, read as the reverse complement.
ATTAAAGATTCAGTAAATAGGTACATTGGAGACGTAAAATCCGGTGATTTTCCCAATGAAAGAGAACAATACTGACCTTTATGCACGATTACCAGTTGCTTGAAAACAGGATTCTTTACGAAGATAACCATATTATTATCATAAATAAACAACCATCCGAAATTATCCAGGGAGACAAAACAGGTGATAAACCCCTTAGCGAAAACGTAAAGGAATTCTTGGTGAAAAAATACCAGAAAGCAGGCAATGCATTCCTTGGTGTAGTGCACCGTTTAGATAGGCCTGTTAGCGGCGGAGTTATCTTTGCCAAAACAAGTAAGGCTTTAACACGTTTAAATAATATGCTGAAAGATAGAGCTATAAAAAAAACTTACTGGGCAGTTGTAAAAACTAAACCCGTTGAAAGCACAGGATTTCTTGAGCATTATTTGAAAAAAAACCCGAAAAACAATAAATCTTATATCTCGGATATTCATAAAAAGGATTATAAGAAAGCCGAATTAACATATAAAATTATAGGAGGTTCTGATCACTATTATTTGTTGGAAGTGATTCTGCATACAGGCCGACACCATCAAATTAGGGCGCAATTAGCTCATATAGGTTGCCCCATTAAAGGAGACTTGAAATATGGTTTTAATAGGGGCAACCTGGATGCATCCATTCATTTACATGCCTATAGGATAAATTTTGAACATCCTGTAAAGAAGAATGTTATAGATGTTTACGCAAAACCTCCTAATGAAAACCTATGGAATAGTTTTTACAATCAATTCGGCCACAAATATTGAGAACAGAAACCTTTAAAATATATGAAAAACTTACTTTCACTATTATTATTCTTTTTCATTGTAAAAATTGGCATTCCACAATATTATATTACGGGGCAAGATCCTTACAGCCTTGATTGGGCTCAAATCCAAACGGAAAATTTTCAAGTAATATTCCCCAGTGATTATGATTCTTTGGGAAATGCTATTGCCAACAAATTAGAAAAAGCTTATGAATATACTTCCTATTCGTTAGGCCATAAGCCAAAAAAGGTATCTATTATTTTACACACCGAAAAGGTTGAATCTAATGGGATGGTAATATGGGCTCCCAAAAGAATGGAATGGTTTTCTACCCCACCTCAAGACAATTCTCCTCAAGATTGGCTCAACCTGCTTGCTATTCATGAATTAAGACATGTTGTCCAAATAGATAAACTCAACCAAGGCCTGACCAAAATAATGACCTACCTCTTCGGAGAACAAATTACTGCATCAGTACTTGGTTTATACGTACCTGTTTGGTTTTTGGAAGGAGATGCCGTTCTCACAGAAACCTTGCTCAGCGAATCCGGTAGGGGCAGAATTCCTGAATTCACAAAAGATTATAAAGCGCTCTTGCTCGAAAAATACTATTATTCTTATGATAAAGCTGTTTTTGGGTCGTATAAAGATTATGTCCCCAACCATTATAAACTTGGATATTTATTGGTTACCAATGGCAGGCGGGAATACGGCTCCCAACTATGGGGTAAAGTGATAGACGAAGTAGCAAGAAAACCTTATTCAATCAACCCTTTTTCACGAAAAATAAAAAACATTACCGGTTTTCATAAAAGAAAATTTTATGAACATACAATGCAAAAACTTGATAAGGAATGGTCTTATGCTCAAGACACAATGCCTACAACAAATATAAAACGAATAACCAACAGGAGTCCCGGTAATTATTCCAATTATTATTACCCGGTTCAAATAAATAAAAATGAATATATTGCTCTCAAAAGGTCTTTCGATCATATTCTTTCTTTTGTAAGATACAATTATGCAATTCAAGATGAAGAGGTTATTTTTCAGCCGGGTGGAATGCTAAGCAATCATTATTCTTTTTCAGATAGCATTTTATGCTGGGCAGAAAAACAATACGATAAGCGATGGAACCATAGAAGTTATTCCATCATAAAAACTTACGATCTTGAAACACGAAAGGCCAAAGCCATAACGGATAAGACCAAATATTTCTCACCCACTTTATCAAAAAATGGGAAAAAGATAGCAGCCGTTGAGATACAAACAGGCAACAAATACAGCATTGTTATTATTGATAGGATATCCGGGAAGGTGGAAAAGAAAATTGTCCTAGCCGCTAATGACCTACCTCTTATCCCCTCATGGGATAATAAAAATGAAAAAATCGTTTGTGTTATTCAAAATCAAAAGGGAAAAAAACTTGTTTCTTTTCATTTAAAGACCAATTCTGTCACAGAACTCACCAAAGAAACAAATACAGAGCTATCGCAACCTTTTTTCTATAACCAATATGTTGTTTTTAATGCTGCATACTCCGGGGTAGATAATTTTTATGCATTAGATACAGTTTCCAAGGAGATCAAACAAATTACCTCGGCACCTTTTTCTGCCAAATTCGGCAATACAGGTAAGGTAAACAATATCGTATTTTCCGATTATACATCAGATGGATATCAAATTGCTACCCAAAAACTCAGCAATGGCTCCTGGAAAGACTTAAAAGAAATTAAAAATTATGATATTAAACTTTACGAAGGTTTATTGACCCAAGAAAAGGGGATCATTAATTTTGAAGAAGAAGATGGCAAAGATTACGAGGTGAAAAATTACAGCAGGCTGGGAAATTTATTCAATTTTCATAGTTGGAGTCCTGTTTACATAAATACTTATGACTATAATATTGCCCCGGGATTTTCTTTGTTTTCACAAAATATGCTTAATACGGCAATTACCAGCTTTGGATACGGTTATGATGTGAATGAAGGAACAGGGAAATATTATGGTTCTTTCACCTACAAGGGGTTTTACCCGGAATTTTCGATAAACGGGGGCTTTGGCGAGCGTTCTGGCTATTACGAATATGCCGATGGTCAGGAAGAATTATATTACTGGGATGAGGCCAATGTTAATTTTTACACCACGCTCCCATTAAGTTGGGGCAAAAATGCGTGGTTTTATGGTATTTTCCCTTCATTGGGGACAACTTACTTTGATGTTAACCAAAAGCCGGGAGCCCCAGATGACCTATTTAACGGGTCATTTCAATCAGTAAACTATGGTTTTGGCGCTTATAGGCAAAAAAAAATGAGCAAAAGGGATATTCGTCCCGATTGGGGACAAACCTTTAGCACAACATTTATGCATACCCCATTATCAGAAAATAACCTGGGAAATATTTTAGCTATGGAGTCGTCATTATATTTTCCTGGTGTTGTTAACCACCATAACCTTGAATTAAACTTTGGTTTCCAGGCAAAAGAATTGGCCGAGTACGAATTTTCAGATATTGTTCGCTATTGCCGTGGCTACACAGACGTGGAAGAGGATGAATATAAATTCGGCTACGTTAACTACAGGTTCCCTTTTGGATACCCTGATTATAACCTAGGGGGAATAACCTATGTTAAAAGACTAAAAGCCAATATATTTCATGATTATGGAATAGGAGCCGGCAAAAAAGAATACCAGTCAATGGGTTTTGATATAACAGCAGACCTTCATTTATTCAGGTTGGTATTCCCGTTTGAGTTTGGGTTAAGAAATGTTTATATTCCTGGAGATGAAGAACTTTTTATGCAATTTATATTGAACATCAATTATTATGATGTGCCATAAACTTAGTAATGAATAAAATTCTCCATATTATAAAACCCGGGTATACAGTGCTCCCGGGTTTTAATGTACTGCCTATAAAAAACCTATTTAATGTAATGGATATTTTGTAAATATTTTCTCTGATTTCATTAATATGTCAATATACTGGGCTCTTTTGTATGCAAAAGGGTCTTTCAAGCTGTGGTTGGATAATTTTCCTTTAAAATCATCCAATTTGTTGTAGTTTTTATTCTTCATCCAATTGTTAAGTTCTTTTAAGATGTTCTCCACTTGGTCAATACCATTTTTATAAATGGTACTTACAACTTGCACACAATCAGCGCCTGCCAAAATCATTTTAATCAAGTCATCGCCGGTAAAAATTCCGCCACTGGCGCAGATATTTGCATTTATATTGTTGAATAGCAATCCTGAAAATCTCAAAGCTAAACGATTATCGTTCTCATTACTAAGATTATATGGGAAATGGTGCTCTTCTCTTTCAATATCAATATCTGGTTGGAAAAGCCTATTAAATAAAACAAAACCTTGAGCCCCTTCTTTATCAAGCTCTTTTACAAGTTTTAAGATATTTGTATAAAACGGAGTAAGCTTAACGCTAACGGGTAAGTTTGTGTTCTTTTTTACTTCTGTTAAAATTTCCAGGTGTTCTTTAACGATTTCTTTCCCTTCCTTATCAAAGTTTTTTGGTAAATGATACAGGTTCAATTCTAAAGCATCCACACCGGTTTGTTCTATTTGCTTAGCATACTCTACCCAACTGCCGGGGTTAACAGCATTTACATTAGCAATAATTGGAATATTTACTGCCTCTTTGGCTCTCTGAAGCTCATGGAGAAATTCCTCGGGACCTGCATGTTCAATGCCAGGGAAAAGGTCTATCATTTCTGCATGACGTTCATTATATTTATCCAATTGATCCTGCATTTGCAAACTTTCCAACTGTATTTGCTCTTCAAAAAGGGATTTATAAACTATTGCAGCCGCACCCTTTTCTTCTAATTTTTGAAGATTATTCTTATCCGTAACCAGGTTGCTGGCGCCAACAATCAATGGGTTTTTTAATTTTATTCCTAGGTAATTTGTAGTTAATTTATTCATAGCCATTTCTTTTTATTGATTTTTGTCTAAGATAACAATTTTAAATGGTTTTTGTTTAAAAATAATGGAAATTTAATTTTCTTTACATTAAGGTTGGCTAAGAATATTGAAAACCAAAAATCTCGAATAATTTTTTAGACAAAATAGCAAAATTTACGAAAAATACATTAATTTTGTTATACTAAATCCAAAACAACCTAAATTAAGAAAGCTATGTTATTGCAAAATGTAGATTCTAATTGGACAATGGTGGTTATCATAGATGAAACCAAGCCCGAGAATTGCACCCTTACATGGCAAGAGCTCATTAATAAGTATTTTTACTTTTTCCACCCGGTAGAAAAAGCTAACTGGCCAAAGAAACCACCAAATTATATTGCTTTTGTTTTTGATAATGAATTAAGTACAATACATCACGTGGAAAACTATGAAGTATTTAACGATCCTAACGAGGTAATTTCTATCGTACCCTCACAAATTTGGGACACCCACTATTTTTACCAGCTTGGAAAAGCAATTCATCCCGAACAACCTGTTAAAACAGGAAACATCACTGGGAAAATATTATGGTGCATGATCGATACCTTGTTAACGAGTAAAACTGTTGAAGAAGCATATAAGATTACTGAAGAAAGAAAACGTCAAGCCGAGTATTAAAAACCTAAAAAACTAATAATGTTAAGTCAACAATGAAATGACGCAACAACTATTTGGCAATTTGCTCAATTACAACAGTATAAGTTCTCAATAATAAATATGACACGTCACTAATTTATTTTTCGATAATCGTGTTCTAAAAATTCAGAACTCCTGACCTGTCATTAGATTATCAATAACTTACAATATTTT
>CAZJDA010000055.1:0-31857 GCA_964544705.1 uncultured Bacteroidales bacterium | reverse complement strand
GGGATATCAAAAACTCAATAGAAACCGCTGAAGAAAAAGGATTAAAGAAAGGAAGAAAGGAAGGGGAAAAAGAAAAAGCAATCAAAACCGCTAAAATAATGATTGAAGATAATGAATCTTTAAGTAAAATAATAAAATATACGGGCTTGTCAAAAGAAGACATTGAAAACATAACAAAAGGAAATATAAAGTAAAGCCAAAGCCCTGTGATGTTGTATTTTGATGGATGAAGAAGAATTTTATAACTTTTATGAAGATTAACTAATTTACTTGGAAGCACGCCGGAATCCCTTCTTCGCAGTCGCATAGCTTTAGCGAAGCACAGCAGGGAATCAAAGGGTGAGCGCAGGATGGCGCAATGATCGCTGGTGTAGTTAACAAACCCCTTGAAGTGGTTAAGTGTTGCAATATAAAAAATTCTGCAAAGTTTAATAAAACCCTTCAAGTGGTTAGTGAGAAACGAAGGAACGAAGGAGATAGAACGAAGGAACGAAAGCGAAAACCCCTTCAAGCGGTTAAGTGCTGCATCAAAAAAATACCTGCAAAAGTTTAATAAAACCCTTGAAGCGGTTGGTTTTGGAGTTATTAAGTTATTAAGTTATTAAGTTGTTAAGTTGTTAGGTTGTTGAAACAAAAACCCTTCAAGCGTTTGGTGATGGCTACTTGCAGTGCAGCAAACAAAACCTTTTTTACCACCACCGCTGCATATCGCTTGGAGATTTCAGCCGAAAGGCGGACAAGGCCACAAAACCCCGGCACACAAGCCAACCCTTCGTTTTTCGCAATGACGGCTGGTGTAGTTAATAAAACCCTTGAAGCGGTTGGTTTTGGAGTTATTAACCCTTCATGGGTTGTTTTCAACCCAACTCAATCCCAATATTTCCCATAAAACAATCCCAATTTTTTCTTTGTTTCTATCGGGATATGTTCTTTTTTGGTCATAATGGCAAATTCTGCGGCATTATTGCAAGAACAGTCCAACTTTGTATCATTAAGCCTTTTCACGATTTCAGGGATGACTTTTTTAACATTTACAGTATTGGTTTTCATGTGGTTCAACACCATTTCCACTGATACCTCGTCCTCTTCTTCGTGCCAGCAATCATAATCCGTTACCATAGCAATGGTAGCATAGCACATTTCAGCTTCGCGGGCCAGTTTTGCTTCGGGCAAAGCCGTCATACCAATAATACCAGCGCCCCAGCTTTTGTATAAAAAACTTTCGGCTTTTGTAGAAAATGCGGGGCCTTCCATGCAAACAATCGTTTCATCATCATGAACAGGAATACCAATGGCTTTTATTGTTTTAAAAAGTATATCTTGCATCTCCGGGCAAAAAGGTTCTGCAAAACCTATATGCCCAACAACGCCGTTACCAAAAAAAGTATTTTCCCTATTACGTGTACGGTCAATAATTTGCGAAGGGATAACGAATTCAGTAGGTGCAATGTTCTCTTTTAGGCTGCCAACAGCAGAAATAGAAATTATTTGTTCTATTCCCAGGTACTTTAAAGCCCACATAATGGCTTTAACAGGTAACTCGGTAGGACTGAGCCTATGGCCTTTTCCATGCCTTGGTAAAAAAGCTACAGGTACTCCTTCAACTTCTGCAATGGTAATCTCATCCGAAATTTCACCAAAAGGAGTACCAGGCCTAACTGTATCAAGTATTTTGACGCCATCCAATTGGTACACACCTGATCCACCAATAACAGCAATGTTAGTTTTATATTCCATATTGTTCTTTTTTTATATACAAAAATAATAGAATTGTGATTGAAAAAAACAAAAATACAATATCTTTGCCTTTTACCCGTTAGAGAAGTTACATAGAATCAACCTATAATTTTAAATATTTTTCATAACATCTTGGAACCTAATTTACAAAATTTAACACTTGAGTTATCAATTAGCTTTTGAACAAAAAACAAGACAACGTGAATATACGATTTTTTTTACTCTACATAATATCCTTGTTGCTGATTATAAAAATATTACCAGCTCAAACAGGAAGTGAAGACTTGTATAACTTTACCAAAATTTCACCTTCATCCAGGGTAAGCGCTTTAGGAGGTAATTCTATCGCAATTAAAGATAAAGATAACTCCATTGCTTTGATGAACCCTTCATTGATCACCGAAAATTTAAACAACGCACTCACAATGAGCTATATAGATTATTTTGGTGATATCAACTATGCCAACATGGTTTTCTCAAAATCTTTTTCTAAACTGGGGAATTACAATTTTGGTATTCGCAATATCAATTATGGCGATTTCACTTATGCTGACGAAGCGGCAAACAGGTACGGGGAATTCTCTGCAAAGGAATATTCTGTTACACTTGGTTGGGGAAAGCAATTATCCGAGCATTTCACTATAGGTTCCAACTTGAACAATATGTTTTCTTCTTTAGAAAAATATAATTCGTATGCCATTGGTGTTGATGTGGCAGGAAGTTATTTTAATGCTGATAATGATTTCACGGCATCTCTTCTTTTTCGTAACATGGGAAGTCAAATCACAACATATACTGGTGTAAAAGAAGCCATACCATTTGAAATCATGGCAGGAATATCCAAAGGTTTAGAACACGTACCTTTTAGGTATATTTTAACATACACGCATTTAGAAAAATTTGACCTTACCTATGATGACACTGGCGAAAACATTGATGAATCAATTACTGGCGAGGAAGATGGCAACAAGCAAAGCAAGGTGGAAAAAATAGCTGATAATTTTATGCGCCATATTATTATTGGCGGAGAATTTTCACCCTCGCAGAGTTTCAGCCTTCGCCTTGGATACAATTACAAGCGACGACAAGAATTAAAAGTAGAGTCAAAAATATCATTGGTAGGATTCTCAGGCGGGATAGAAATAAAAATCTCCAAATTCAGGATTGGTTATAGCCGCTCTTCTTATCATTTGGCCGGGGCATTAAACCAGTTTACTTTAAGCACCAATTTATTCGATTTTATGGGGAAAAATCACGATGTAATGTAGCAACCATTATTTTTTTTATGCATCATCCATAATAAGATTTATTCGTAGATTTGCGCTACCAAGAAAAAACACATCAAAAAATAAAGATTTTCGATGAATATAGAGATTGATCCCAATTCAGGGTTTTGTTTCGGGGTTAAAAGAGCCATAGAAATGGCAGAAGTGGAATTAAAAGGCACTAGCAAGCTATTTTGCATTGGAGAGATTGTCCACAACCAATTAGAAGTGGAAAGATTGAGCAAAAAAGGGTTAATTTTTGTTGGCCATGAGCAGTTCAAAAACTTGAAAAACTGTAAAGTCCTTATAAGAGCGCATGGAGAGCCACCACGAACGTATAAAATAGCCCGTGAAAACAATATTCAATTGATTGATGCAACTTGCCCAATTGTATTGAATTTACAGGAGAAAATATCTGCATGTCATTCAAAGATGGAAGAACATGACGGGCAGGTTCTAATTTACGGCAAAAAAGGCCATGCAGAGGTAGTTGGCCTAGAAGGTATGGCCAATAACGAGGCTATCGTAATCAGTGATGCCAAAGATATTGAAAAAATAAATTTTTCACGCCCTTCATGCTTATTTTCACAAACAACAAAAAGCCAACATAAATATGAGGCTCTTAAAAAAGAGATCATGAAAAGATATCATAAAAAAAACGGGCATGCCCCGGAATTTATCGCTTATAATACCATTTGCAACAAAGTGGCAAAAAGAGAAAAAGAACTGAAAGCGTTTGTATCCAAGCATGAGTTGATACTATTTGTATCGGGCAAAAACAGCTCTAACGGGAAATTTCTATATAATGTTTGCAAATCCGTTAATCCTCAAACCTTATTTATTAGCAGTGTAGATGACCTGCCAGAAAGCATACCTGCACAACAAGATATTGGTATTTGTGGGGCAACTTCCACCCCCAGGTGGCTTATGAAAAAAGTGGCATCAAAAGTAAAAGAAATTGCTGTTAGCTAATGATCTTGTTTCTAATTGCGCTTACGATTTCGGCAATTTCTGTTATATTTTCGTCTGTAATATTGATCTGGCTTGAGCTATTATCAATAACAACAAGGTTCCCGTTTATTTCTTGGGTTGTTGGTGGCCTATATTGATAAGAAATATTCACGTTATCGTACTCAGTTCTAAGCAATTGCAAATCAATGGCCAATTCACGAAACTCTTTTTGGTTATTGAAAAGAGAAAGCAATAAATATAAGTTATCCAAAACATTTTTTTGTTCTCCAATGCGGTTATGTACGTCCTCCACATTGCTTACTTTATGGATATTGGTTGCAAGGTAAAGTGACTCTATCCAAGTGCCGTAAGCCATTAGTACAGCTAAACTGCTATTATCATTTTTTATGAAATTCATGTTGATGCGGTCGTAGCTTGTATTAATGAGGAATAAGATAGAATCTACATTTTTATTGCTTTGAACTAATTTTTCTAATTTTTCAAAAGATAATTCGTCTTCTACACCAAGGTCTTTAACAAGCTTCTGAATTTTCTTCAAATACGGTAAAGATTCTTCTGTTTGATTATAAATATTCATGTGGATAAAATCAGTACCATAAATGCCAAGGTTTAATGCTTTGCTAATAGGATTGACATAATTTTGTAAATTCTCAACAGAGTTGAGCAATTTGTCATTATACACTATTCCTGATTTCCTTAATAAACTGGACATTTCTAATGGATTGGGTACCGAAGAAATGATCTCGGTAATCATACCTCCCGAATATTCAGGTTTTTCAAGAACTTCAGTAGAGTCTGTTTCTTGTTGTTGTTGTTTTTCATTAACAGGTGAACAAGATATAATAAGTAATGGTAATATGCCAATAATTAAAGTAATTTTTTTCATGTGCTTAAAATTTATGACTTTGCTTCGATTTGGAATATTTTTATAATTATGCCTTGTAAGTTTCACTATTTATCCCAGGCTTTGTCTAGTTTATTGTTATTATGTTTTGATTGTTAAATAAATATTACGCTAAAGTAATAGGTTTTGTTTCAAAAATAATAAATAAAAGTGTGATTTTCAAAATTATTGTCACTTACATACACCATAATGCAAAATTGGAGTAGTTAACCATACGAATACTCTGCTAATCAATACCCCCCGCCCCATTTTCTTAAAAACCACTCAGTAGCGAGTAAAAGCAAAATAAGACCCAGTAACCAAGGAAGATGAATAATCTCTTCAAGCGATTTCTTGGTATAGGAAACCGTAACGATATCCTCACGTGTTTTGAGCATTTCTATAATCTCCCTGGTGTTTCCTGGAAAAATCAGCTCTCCGCCGGTTTTTTCAGTGATTTTATACAAAAGATGATGGTCGGCAATGGTATTGATAGACTCCAAGTTAATACTCTTTACGGTGAAACTGCCTTTTTTTACAAATTGCTCCTGGCCAACTTTTACACGTGCTATATACTTGTAATTGCCCGGCGAAAAAGAGCCGGTATTAAGGTAATAAGCATTACTGGTTTTACTAAAAGTGAAAGGGTATTGCTCACCTTCTTCATTATATATGGTTAAGGACACATTGGGCTCGTTGATGAGCTCATAACTTTCGTTGTATAAAGTTGCTTTAAACTCAATATTTTCGTTTTCAGAGAAATCATTTTTACACTCTACTCTAAAGAGGCTTTTGTCAATTTGCATACCAAGGTATTGCACCAATTTACCAATGACTTCGTTAAAAATTTCATGATCATCGTTGAGCTTGTAATCTGCCAATTTCCATCGCCATAGGCCTTCGCCAGTAATAAAGCCGGTTTTTTGGGTTGCTTGTTTGTCAAACATTATTAATGGCTGGGTACTCCTGACCTTACCGATTTTTTGGTAAAACAAAACATCTGAACTGGTCGTGTTGGAATATTTGCCAAATGGACAACTTAAAGGTGGAAAATCACTTATTTGCCCAACGGCTTTTTCACTTAAAGTAAACAGGGTAAATTTATTATTATAATAGGCTTTTGAATCATTAAAAGCGTTGCGTTTTGAATGAATTTTTAAACCCGTATTCAATGAATTGAAGTAAGGAATGTATGTGGCGCTGCCAATAATAAACAACGATGGTATCTTGTTTTCGCGCAGCTTGTTCATCATGCTTACAAGCCTGTGTTGCCTGGTAGGAAGTTGGTTAAATATTACCAAGTTATATTGATTAACAGGCTTATTAAAGTCTTTTATGAGGTAGCGTTCAACTTTATAATTTTTATTCTTTTCTATGGCGCCTTTTATTGCAGAAACATCAGGATGCGGGGAACCGGCCAGTATTAGTATTTTTTGCCTGGTATCCAGGATATCTATATACACATTTTGAACATTGTTGGCGTAGCTAACTTCTCCATCAAGCCTTGATACTGCTACGGTGTATTTTTTTATGCCAGGCTCCTTGGCTTCAAGCTGAACGGGAATTTTTAAAATATCATCCTGGCTATCAATACGAAAGGTCTTTTTGAACAACTCTTTCTTATCGCTTTTAACGCTTACAGTATATGATTGTCCCTTTAGTTTCCTGGCATTGGTGATTATTTCCAAGGGGAAAAAGTTATCAAGGTAGGCAATGGGATTATGCTTTACTTCCTTTATCAGCAGGTCTTTCCTAATAGTGGTATCACCGAGGGCAATGCAATAAACCGGCGCTTTTATTTTATCCAGGCTATACAAGGGATTCCGGCCCTTGTTGTAAATCCCGTCTGTTGATAAGATAACAGCGCCAAGATTCCTGTTAATATACTTATTCTCTATCTCGTTGAAAAGGTTATAAATATCCGTTTGTTTTCCATTATAAGAAAAAGGGATGGTGTCAATTAATCCTGTGCTGAAAGCGTATGTTTTAAGTTTAAACTCCGATTGCAACTCTTCTTGCAATTCTCTTAATTTCTTTTTGTATTCATTTTTATAGTATGCAGAGTCTTTGTTATGTACAATTGATTCCGAGTTGTCCTGCGCAAGAACGATCACCGGTTTTTCGGTTAGGCGTGTCTCGGTTTTTACATAGGGAGAAAGCAAAAGGAAAGCAATAATGCTTACCAGGCTAAACCTTGCAAATCCCATTATGCGCTTCAGGGGTTTTGAAAACTCGTTTTTCTTTTCTTTATAGTATAATGCGAGGGCATAAGCAGCTCCCAGGAGGATGCAAAAAATAAGAAACCACAGGGGATATGAAGTTACCAGGTAAAAATTCACTTGTACAAATATTTTAACGAACAAAAATAATATAATTTATATGGAATACGGTTTAATTGGGGAATTAATATTTTGGGAGGGATTTTTTTGATTTTTGTTATATTTGGAATTCAAAAATAATGAAACATATATTATGCATAAACACAAAAAAATATTACTAGATTTTCTAGAAAACGCAAAATTAAGGGGTTTTGATGTTAAACCAGTTAATGTCCTGCGCACAAATACATATTTAATAAACAACTCAAATGTTTTAGTAAGAACAGCCTCTGATTTGGGAAGACGTTATTTTTTTGGCTTGAATTATATTAATGCCGAAGAAATCTATAATTTAGACAATTCATTTGTTGCTTTTATTTGCGGAAATATAGAAAATATTGTTTTTTTACCAACAGATATACTAATCAAACATTTACCTCAAATCAGTCATGATAGGAATGGCGAATACAAAATCAACTTTACAAGAGAATTAAATCTTGTTTTAAGTGGTAGAGGCAATAGGTTGGATTGTAGTACGTTTATCAACAATTGGGAATTAATAGAGTCTCCGCCTATAGCAAAATCCAAACCAGAAAGCGCTGAAAAAAGTATCCATAGCCTAATACAGGGTAGATTAATTGAAATTGGAAATATTAGGGGTTTTGATACTTATTGCCCAGACAAAAGCAAGTTATTCAATAAAAACAAAATCAAAGACTTAATCACATTAAAAGAATGCCCACAAGTTCAATATTCTGACTATGATTCTTTAAGAAAAATCGATGTATTATGGTTTCGTAAAGTTAACAATGGGTATTTTCCTGAATATGCTTTTGAAGTAGAGATTACAACAGGAGTTTGGTCTGGTTTTGGGAGATTGGCCACTCTTAGGGAATACTCATCTAGGCTTTATATTATTACAAATGAAGAAAAACGTTTTAGGCAAGTATCAAATACCTTTCCTGAAATGCAAAAAAAGTATATTCATGTTATACCGGAGAATGTTGGTTTGTTATATTCTGCAGAGAAAAATTTAATTGAATTAAGAAAGGATTTAAGGTTATAGTTTTAAAATATGGCAACAATCATCGCAACACTCTACTAAACAGACAATTATGTTGATTCGCATTTTCTGCCTTTTCTAATATATTTTTAAAACGAAGTTCCGGTTGTTTTTTTGGAAGCTTCAATAATCTTTAAATAATTTTACGATTTCTTTAAAATCACTTTTTAATTCTATTGCTTCAATTGATGTATACTATATTTCTAATTTTGATATAGTTTTATTTTCCGGTTACAGGTAATATTCATTTCAATATTTTAAGCTATAAAAATACAATGTTTTTTTGTCAAATTAAATATTTGTTAACATAAAAGCTATTTGATATAAAAACAGCTAAACCAAATAGAGGAGGCTTTAAAGAATTTAAAAGGACACTTTTAGAATGGGTAGCAGTAGTATTATCAGAGAATCCAAATAAAAAAATAAATACTTTAATTGCAATTCCATACAATCCATATGCCCCAAAACCCTATAGCAGATGGACAATGGCTGGAATGATTGACTTAGATAAAGAACTAAAAGTTGCAAAAGATTTTTGGGATTTTCTAGGCGGAAAAGGTGCATACACAGAACTTCTCAATTGCTTTGAAAAAGTAGGTATTGAGCTCAGAGATGAAATCGATGAATAATTTTTCTATGTTTAAAAAGTAATTACACTTAAACCTTAATAGATTACGGCTCTCCCCCCTCACAAAACCAACACCAATCCCGAGGTCAAAACAATACCGATCAAAATGCTGTAAGAAACTACTGAAGCGGCAAATTCCTCGTTGAGGCCGGCGATGGAAGAAAAAACCAAAGTGTTGTACCCCGTTGGCGCCGATGCCCCTATAATCACGATATTCCGGTTTATACCTTCCAAACCTGCAAAGTAGGCAATGCCAAAACCTATAATTAAACCAACTGCCATGCGTATGGCGATCACCATCAACAATACCTTTGGAAACAGCAACTTTGTACTAAATAAAACACCCAAAGCAAGCATAATTAAAGGAATGGTGGTATTTCCCAAGGTAGACAAAAAATCATTCACATATACTGGAATATTCACTTCACCAAAATTAAGCCCGAATGCAACCAATAATGCCCATAATGGCACTGACTGCATAAACTTCTTTACCATTAACTTCCTGTTTTTGTTTTCGTTCCCATAAAGATTAGCAAGATAATATACCAGGGTGAAGGTTAAAAAACCATTGCTCAAGTCAAAAACTGTAATCCTAGCCAAACCTTCATCACCGTATCCTGCTATAATAAATGGCAATACAAACCCGATGTTCATAATCATTGTGGCGCAATAAACAACACCTTTCACATCATTTTTTATTGGCATTTTTCTTAAAAACAAGGAACTAATGCCAAATATAATCGTAATGATCAACGCTGAAGAAATGGGAAGTATAATAAAATCACTCCCAATGGAAATGGACGTAACCGATTTTAGAATAAGCGCAGGCAAGGTAACGTTAAAGACGATCTTGAGCATTACACCGGCATAGGATTTTTTAAAGACATTCAAACTTTTTAAAAGAAATCCTATAAAAAATATAAAAACTACCGAAAGGATCTTGTAAATCAAATGTTCCATAAAAAATACAAATATACAATTCGTAAGCAAACTCGTGGATTGAATATATAGATAAATCTAAAAATTGCTCCAAAATTTTGTTATAAGAAATTTTCATTATACTTTTACATTGGGAAAAAATTTCCCTTTTTAAACCTAAATTCTTAATTTGCAGTTCTATAGAATTAAAAGAACTGTTAAAAACTAACTAAACTACTGGAATAATGATATATACATTACATCCCATATCTGTTATTTCATTTTTTTCACATCCATGCATAAAAACTTCACTAAAATATTATTAAAATGAAAGAACACAATTACAATTTACAGAACGACCATATTGAATTAATAAAACTATTAAAAGATACCAAACTATGCGGTTCAGGAGGAGAAGCTCAGCATTACGTGGAGCAAGGCATTGTGAGGCGCAATGGCGAGGTAGAAATAAGGAAAAGATGTAAATTAACAAAAGGCGATACAATAGAATTTTTTAATAATAAAATATGTATTAAATAAAAGTATTAAAAAAGTATTGTCACTGCAACGCCTTTATTATTTTCAATTTCAAACGTTCCATTAAGTTGATCCTTAACAAGGATTCTTACTAACCATAAGCCTAATGAATTCTTGGTAGAAGCAGGATTCTCTCCTGTCAAGAATCCTGAACCATTATCTTTAATTGTTAAAAGATATTTTCCTTTCTTGTTTTGCTTAAAACCTATATGGATACGAGGTTTCCCATTTTGATTATTCATAAGGTCTTTACCATTAAAGGCATATTTTAACGAGTTGCTTACAAGTTCGTTAATGATCATCCCGCAAGGAATAGCCGTTTCAATATCCAATTGCACATCACATACCTCGATTTTAAATTCGATTTTTGCTCCTACATTATAAGCAATTACCAAGTTTGAAACAAGCGCCTTTGTATAGGCTTTAAAATCAATCTTAGAAAGATCATCCGACTTATAAAGGTCTTCGTGTATAAGGGCTATACTTCTAATCCTCTCTTGCAGTTCAACAAATTTTTGTTGGATTTCTGCAGGCATTTTATGGCCTATTTGCAAGTTGATAAGAGAGATGATTACCTGCAAATTGTTCTTAACCCTATGATGGATCTCTTTGAGAAGGACTTCTTTTTCTTTTAAAGCAGCTTTGACTTTTTCTTCAGCTTTTTTCCTTTCAGTTATATCACGGGCTATACCAAATATCTCGAAAGGTAATCCATTCCTGTAATGCATGATATTGTTCACTTCTAAGAATAGTTTACTCCCGTTTTTTGTGATGGCTTCAACATCATATTTCGTCCTGCTTTTTAACCCTTTAACTTTCAATTCTATACTTTCCTTTATCTTCTTGTAAGACTTACTGGTAACATAATTGCCAATGTTTTTATTTACCAGTTCATCAAAACTGTATCCCAATATTTTTTCAGCAATAGGATTAATGGAAGTAAAATTTCCATTAAAATCCATTGTATAGACGAGGTCGTTGGCATTCCTGAACAATTCACGGAACTTTTCTTCGCTTTTTTTAAGGGCTTCATTCACTTTTCGCTTTTCTGTAAGATCCCTAAAAACAAGAAAATTTCCTATATAAATTCCATTTATATCATACCTTGAAGTTATGGTAACAAGTAACACCCTTTTTGTATTATCGGGGCGTTGTATTTGAATTTCATAAATACTTCTTTTCCTATCAGATTGAAATTTTTTGGGTTTGTTGCTAATCCGTATAAACTTTTTCAATTTAGTAAAATCGTTGATATTTCTACCAGTAAGCCCACCTCTTACTACACCAAAAATTTTTTCTGCTGCTGGGTTTGCAAATTCTATCATATCCTCAAGATTAACAATAGCCACTCCTTCACCAATATTCTCAACGAGTTCTTCGTACATCTGCCGGCTCTTTGTCAACTCCTTGTTTATTCTTTTTCGTTCAGAAATATCGATCATTGCTCCTATGATCTTTGCGGGCTTGCCTTGCTCATCTATCATCAACTTGGCTGTTGTAGAACTTGTAAGAATTTTCCCGTTTTTATCCCTGAATTTCAATTCATATCCTTGAACTTTTCCTTGCTTTTTTAATTTATCCAAGAATGGTTGTCTTTCTTCAATATTACTGTATAATTCATTAATTGATGCACCTAAAAGTTCTTCGCGTGTATACATTGAAAAATTACTTACAGAAGGACTGATTTCCAAGATCGTTCCATCTAATGTTATCTCGTAATAAACATCCTGGATATTATCAAATATTTGCCTGTACTTTTCTTCTCTTTCTGCCAAGGTAATCTCTGTATGTCTTTTTTGTATAGCAACAGAAGCTTGTTTCATATAAGCCTCGATAAGCTCTGGGTTATCAATATCTTCCTTGTTTCGTTTAATAATGGTGGCACTACCAAAGAGAGATGCTTTTTGGAAAAAACCGATCCCATAAAAACGTTTAAACCCGAATAAGGCTTCAACCAATTTGCTTAAATGTTTAGGAACTTGCCCCATAGTAAGTTGGTGAAATCCTTGCTCTGCTTCTTCCAACTTACCGGATGTGAGTTTTTTGTAACCTTTCTCATCAATTTTAAATTGAAAATCAAATAGTTTTCTGCCGGTTATGGCTTTAAATGTTTCAACAAATTGTTTAAGTCCTCCAACATATTTTGCTTTCAGGCTATTTGAAGCATGATCATAAGCTGTTACTGCAACAAATGCATTGCCTGCCAGGTTTTTCAAATTGTCTCCAATAAGTTGATAAATATCCCCTTCCGGTGATAATTCAATGAATTCCATAGCGCTTTTGGATAAAAACTCCATGTTGTTCAAATATTTTCTCCGGCTTGTTTTAGCATCTTTGATCTCAGAAACGTCCCTTATAGAACCTACAATGAATCTTTCACCGGAACTTTCAATGAAAAGGGATTTTTTTGTAATGATATTATAAACTTTGCCTTCTGCATTCGTAAATTGTTCTTCGTTTGTATTTTCAATCCCGGAAAGTAACACTGCATCATCCTTTGCCCAAAAAACATCGGCTTCATGCTTTGGAAAAAAATCATAATCACTCTTTCCAAGTAATGCTTCTTTATCGCACCGCATAAAACGGCAAAAAGCATCATTCAATAACACCCATCTGTGTTCGCTATTTTTAATAAAAATGGGGTCAGGGACGGTATTGATAATTTTCTTTAAGTAATTTTTAGAATCTGTGAAGGCGCTTTTAATTCCGCTTATTTCAACCTCTTTGTTGTTGAGCCCGGCTTGTAGGAAAATGATTTCCTCTTCTAACTTACTGATACACTTATCAATATCCTCCCTTTTGCTGTTTTTATTATCATCAGCAAACAATTCGTTGATAAGGTTCTTTAATTCTCCTATTGAGGACATTGTTCAATTAATTTACACAAAAATAAAAATTTACTTGGTTCCTGGTTACGAAAGCAGAGAAATCATTTAATAGAAAAACCCGCTTTTTCAAGATTATTCCAAAACCCTGGATAAGATTTATTAACAACAGCAGGGTCATTAATCATCACTGTACTTTTCTTCATTGCCAAAGTGGCAAAGGCCATTGCCATGCGATGGTCTTTGTAAGTATTAAATTCTTGATTACCTACTAAATTTGACATTCTTTTTAAAAACCACCTTGCCTCATACTCCTCCAATTGATAACCGACCTTTGCTAATTCTTTATTAATAGCATCAATCCTATTGCATTCTTTATATTGTAAATGGGCGATTCCTCTAAATGAGGTTTCTTTATCTTTGCCCGCACAAGCAACAACAAATGCAGGGAATACATCCGGGATTGGAGAAAAATCATACATGTTTTTTAGGCTTGGAGCTTGGTTACTGCTTTTTATGGTTACTCCATTATTTTGTTGGAAAGTAGAAACTTGTAAATCCTTGTATAGCTGGGCGCAAGCAACATCGCCCTGTATACTTTCCAATGATAAATCTTTTAAGAAAACTTGGGCATTGGATGAAAAAGAAATGATATTATACCAATAAGAGGCAGCGCTCCAATCGGGTTCAATAAAGAAAACGGCAGGATGGTATTCCTGTTCATCAATTTTAATGATTTGATCCTTGTAAAAATATTGAATCCCCGCTTGTTTTATCAGTTGTAATGTCATCTCAATGTAATGCTTCGAAACAACCTCTCCCTTTAGCTGCAAAGATATGCCACCTTTTACCCGTGGGGCTATCATAAGCATAGCAGAAATGTACTGGCTGCTTTCCGAGGCATCCATTTCAATTTCATTATGTTCAAGGTTTCTTCCTTCTATTTTAAGAGGAGGGAAACCGGCTTTATTTGTATATTTGATATTTGCGCCTAAAGACTTCAAAGCCTCCACAAGCTTTCCAATGGGCCGTTGTAGCATTCTTTCATCACCTGTTAGCAACCAATTTCCCGGTGTAATTGCCAATAAAGCCGATAAAAAACGCATTTGTGTGCCCGTATTACCGGCATCAATGGTAATGAGGACATTAGACCCTGTAGTATTTTTTATTTTTTCCAAGTTTGTAATAAGATTCCTTGTATCATAGGCTGTTGATAAATTCTTGATTCCGAAACTGCTATTGCATAAAACATCCATTATCAATACCCTGTTGGATATACTTTTAGATGCCGGGAGCATTATTTCGGTATGAATCAATTCGGTAGGCTTTGTAATTTTTATTGTAGAATTTTGAAGCATCAGGAGCTATTTTGAAAAAGGATAACTTATTTCAATATTAATTGGGGTTACATCAAGAGCAATATTTAAAACGGAATAGTAATCCACTACCCCGTTAATATAGCACCAATACCCTTCGGATGAAGGTGTTTGCCTGAAAACCAATTCAAACCCTTCGCCGGTATTGTCAAAACAAAAGCTTTTGGCTTCTTTGGAGGCTGCATTATCGATCAATTTATAAGAAATAAAATCCCTTAAAAATGGGTAGGCGTTAAAAACACCGGTAACATAAGGTTTTGGGATATCCATATATTCGTTTCCTATGGTTTTCTTTTTTATTGGATTGATTATAAATTTTCCACTTCTTGGGCAGTATTGATCTTTTTGGGTGATGTAACTAAGCTTGATATTCTTTAAGTTAAACACATTATCCTGGTATTTTTTTTCTGCTTCGCTAACATCAACAATCGTAACTCCACCCGTGCCAATCACTTCAAATTGTTCTGTTATACCATCGTATATCATAGCAGTATTTTCGTCAATGCCATATCCCAAAGGATGCTTTTCTTTATGATTCCATAATGCTACGATAAGACGCCCCAGTCTTGACCGCCTGTCAAAATGCTGGTCAATAATTCCATGTTTAAACAATCCAAGTCCTTTTTCTACATATAACCCACCCGTTTCTTGACCTTGTTCCTTATCATAACGTGTAATAATGCCTTGTTTCATGGCGCCAATACTATTCCCGCCAGATATCATAATATCGCTCATTACAGCAGCTCCTGCAGAAGTCCCTCCTATTATACCGCCATTTTTATACATATTGAGGAGCGCTTTAAAAGCAAGTGTTTCTTGTTTATTTGCACCAAAAAGCAATTTCGTGATATTGACCTGGTCTCCTCCTATAATCCAAATACCTGTACAAGAATTTATTTGATTAGCAACGCCCACATGATTTATATTCTCACGCCACAATGATTCATCAGTATTCTTTGTTGTTGGGTCATTATTCAAAGCCAAAGGGATAATGGAAATATTTTTTGAAGCAATCCCCATATTATTAAATACTTGAATAATCATTTTGGAATAAAAAACGGGCTTGTTGCTAGCTGCAGGAAATATTCCAATCTTAGCATGTTTGATGCCACCAGAAAGCTCAATAAACTGTTTATATACATCTAAGTTATCATCCGACAATGCTCCACCGGCAATAATTAATTTTCCATCGCTTTTATGTGTTAATTTGTAAGTACTTTCTTCAACTTCTCTTTTTTTATCACATCCCATACCTAAAAAAAATAAAAATATGTAAGATTAACAAGCTTAATATAATATCCATAAAATGAAAAGAATTACTTCCTCTTATAAATTAAAACTGGCTAACATTTATTTATCACTGGCAAAACAACCAATTTACAGTAATTTACAAAAAAACTATTAACAAATATAACTTTAATTTCCTCAATCAAAATAAAATTTTTAAGTTTGTTAACCTTATTTCAAAATTTCGCAAATATAAACAACATTATATACATTCATTTTATTGGTTAATTAATTAATTTTTTGAATTTATGAAACAAATTTTACGAAAAAGGAAGAAAAGTCCTTACCGAACAGTTAAAGCAGGGCTCCTGCTTTTGTTGTTTATACCGGTAATGGCTTATTCGCAAACAAAGCAGATTACCGGTACGGTGACATCTGCCGAGGATAACTCCACCCTTCCCGGAGTAACCGTAAAGGTGAAAGGGACTACACAGGGTACCATTACAGACATCAACGGGAAATACAGCATTAAAGCCAAAGCAAGCGATACTTTGGTTTTTTCTTTTATTGGTATGCAATCCGTTGAAAAACCCGTTGGCAACAAAGTATCTATTAATGCAGAGCTGCTTCAAGAAGCCAGCTTGCTTGAAGAAGTAATAGTTGTGGGTTATGGTACTGAAAGCAAAAAACTTTTAACAAGTTCTGTATCAGAAGTATCAGCCGATGATTTGGAATACATGCCAACAACATCGATTGAAGAAGCCTTGCAAGGTAAAAGCGCTGGCGTGCAGATCAATACCAATTCAGGTACACCAGGAGGTGGCTTATCTGTGCGTATTAGGGGTATTAGCTCTATTTCTGCAGGGAATGATCCTTTGTACGTTGTTGATGGCATTCCCATTATATCTGACAACTACAGCCAAATCAGTTTTGCAGGACAGGACATAAGCGCCGTTTCTGACCTGAGCCCCAGTGATATAGAGTCGATCTCCATCTTAAAAGATGCTTCGGCAGCAGCAATTTATGGAGCCAGGGCTACCAATGGTGTTGTGCTTATCACCACCAAAAAAGGGAAAGCTCAACAAACCAGGCTCAATATTAAAGCCAGCACAGGTATGGAACAATTATGGCGCGAACCCGACCTATTGAATGCAGAAGAATATATAGCTTATCAACGAGAGATAGATCCTAAATATTCTCCGCCATATGAAAATACCAATACAGACTGGATCGATAAAGTTACACAAACCGGTATGGTACAAAACTATGAAGTTTCTGCCTCAGGGGGAAATAACAAGACAACATACTACTTATCAGGCAATTACCATGACAGGAAAGGCGTTGTGAAGTCAACTAATTACGAACGACTTAGCGGTAGAATGAACTTGGATCATTATGCAAACGAACGTTTGCATTTTGGTGCTAAAGTTATGATAAGCAGCTCAGAAAATAATAGGGTTGAGGGCGACCAGTCATTGCATGCACCTTATGCTATGGCCATTTCATTACCACCTGTTTACCCGGTTTATAACGAGGAAGGCAATTATGACCAAAGCGGCCCTTACGCCAACCCAATGGCTATCGTTAATGAAGCGATAAACGTTGCCAATTCATTTAGGAACCTTTCCAACCTATTTGCTGATTACAAAATTATGGAAGGGCTCATGTTAAAAACAAAATGGGGTGTGGATTATTACAACCTCCAGGAGCATAGTTTTGATCCTCCAACAACAAGGCAAGGAGCACAAACCAACGGAATGGGCATTGAAGCCAGCTCTAAGTCAGCGCGCATCACCTCCAACAACTTTTTAACCTATGATAAATCAATAAATAAAATACACAATTTCAATGCCTTAGCAGGTTACAGTTTTGAGAGGAACAATTATACCGATGCTTATACTCAAGGCTCCAATTTCCCTTACGAAAAATTTGAGAACTTGGAAAGCGCTGCAACCATCATCGATGCTTATGTTTCATCAGCATCAACAGCTACCAATTCGGTTTTTGGAAGGTTGAAATACAATTACAAATACAAATACATGCTAAATGCAAATGTAAGGTATGACGGTTCTTCCAGGTTTGGTGAGAATTATAAATACGGCTTTTTCCCAGGAGTTTCGGGAGCATGGCGAATTACCGAAGAACCTTTTATGGATAACCTTGCATTCTTGAGCGAACTCAAGCTAAAAGGCGGTTTTGGGATAACAGGTAATGATGGTATACCCAATTTCCGCCATATGTTCTTATACGGGGCAGGAAACTACGGAAATGTAGCAGGACTTGCACCACGTTGGTTAGGAAACCCGGATTTGAAATGGGAAACAACCTACCAAACAGACTTGGGATTAACAGCCGGTTTCCTTAAAAACAGGCTAACCTTAAATGTGAGTTATTACAATAAAAACACGGTTGACTTACTCTTTAGCAGGCCAATGCAACCATCCTCAGGATATACCACGTATACCGAGAATATTGGAGAAATGACCAACCAAGGCGTTGAATTTGCTGTTGATGCAGAAATCATTAAAACCAAAGATATGGGCTGGTCTTCAAGTTTTAATATTTCAACCAATAAAAACGAAGTTACCAAACTTTATAATGGAGAGCCTTTAGAAAACATAGGAAGGGCTGAACAACGTATTGCCGAAGGTGAAGAATTCTCCCATTTTTATGGTTACAAATCATTGGGTGTTGACCCTTCAACAGGCTTTATCGTATTTGATGATATCAATGGCGATGGAGAAATAACCACTGCTGATAAAACCATCATAGGTAGCCCACATCCCGACTTCACAGGTGGGTTTTCCAATAACTTAAGGTACCAAAACCTAAATTTGAACCTGTTTTTTCAATATTCTTACGGGAATGAAATCTTCAACGGTACAAGGATCTATACTGAATCTCTTGGTGGATTTGCAGATAATCAAACCAAGGAAGTACTCGACAGGTGGCAACAACCCGGTGATATCACAGATATACCAAAGGCTACAAGTAGCGCAGGCCCTTCACGGCTTTTTAATTACGAAGAATCCTCCAGGTTTGTTGAAGATGGATCTTATATCAGGTTAAAATCTGTATCCTTGTCATATAACTTTGGTAAAGATTTTCTCCAAAAAAGCATGTTTTCCAAGCTAAAAATATTTGTTTCGGCAAACAACTTGCTTACCTTCACAAGGTATGAAGGCTCCGACCCAGAAGTAAATTACGCGGGCAACGACCCCATGATCATGGGCGTAGACTTTTTCACCTATCCATTAACAACTACGTATACATTTGGTGTAAATATAGGAATTTAAAATTTATCGTATTATGAAATATATTGGAATCATATTTTTATTGAATATTTTTATACTTGGCGCTTGCGATATGCTGGATATTGAACCCAAGGATGCCATTGAGCAAGACAAAGTATTTGAAAACGAAGAAGCCTATTACAGCGCTGTAATAGGATGTTATGATGCACTACAACAAACCGGTTGCTATGGTGGAGACTTGGTTTCCATTCCCGGGTTATTATCAGACAACCTGAAACATACCGGTACTACACAGGAATACAAAGAATTCCAGGATAACAATGTACAACCTGACAACCCGATGATAGGATCCATTTGGAATTCTGCTTATGATGGGATTAACAGGTGCAACATGATCATTAACAATTCTAATAACGGGGTACTACCTGCTGACAAGAAAGGTAAATATTTGGGACATGCGCATTTTTTAAGAGCACTACATTATTTCAACCTAGTAAGGCTTTTTGGTGGTGTACCTATTAAACTGCAGGCAACGACAGAAACCGGGGATCATTTGAATGTTGCCAGGAGTACTGTAGATGAAGTTTATGCATTAATAGAGTCGGACCTAGATTTTGCCGAGCAAAATCTCTTCAATAACAACGATGATAAACCTATTTTTGCCGGAGCAGCAATCCCCAATACTGCATTGGCTTTGCGCTCTATTGTGAAATTGACAAGGGAAGAATGGGCTGCTGCTGCAAATTTTGCTACAATGGTTATCGATAATGGTGATTATGAAATGCTTAGCAAGTTTGAAGCGTTATATCCCCCGGAGCATAACGATGAAAGCATTTTTGATGTGGAATTCAATAACATAGACAACAACCGGTTGGCACAATATTTCCTTCCTGCCGATGAAATAACAGGAGGGCGGCACGAGTGGGAACCAACAACCGATCTCATTGATGAATTTGACGAAGTTGATAACAGGCTGGAAGTAACAATTAAAGATGAAGACGGAACAATATATGGAGGGAAATACACGGAGATTACAACGCGTTCGGATAATTTCTACGTTATTCGTTTGGCAGAAATGTACCTTGTAAGAGCTGAAGCCAATGCACGATTAGAACAAAATGACAGCCTAATCCGAGATGACCTTCATAAGATCAAACTCAGGGCCAATGAAGAAGATTCTGTTTTCACCAATGATTATGATGAATTATTGAACATAACACTTCAAGAAAGGAAAAAAGAATTTGCTTTTGAAGGCAAGCATTGGTTTGACCTTGTAAGGACCGGTAAGGCAATCGAGGAATTGTATTATGTTCATAATGAAAATCAATTGTTAATGCCAATCCCATTAGCTGAAATACAAACCAACTCGAAAATGACACAGAACCCGGGTTATTAATCTTAAAAAACGAACAATTATGAAAAATTATGCCATTATATTAATAACTTTAATAAGCTTAATGTTCTTTTCCGCTTGCGGTGAAGAAGATATTGAAACTCCTACTCCAAGTACGAATGCAAACTTTACTTACGAAATGAAAAGAATTGATGGAAATTCTGTTGAAGTAAACTTTATCAACAATTCTACAGAAGTAAAAGACTACTTCTGGGAGTTTGGATTGAATAATGAAACTTCTACCGAATATGAACCCACTTTTCTTTATGATGATACAATTGGAGAATTCAAAGTAAAGCTAACATGTACTCCCAAAAACAAGGATCTTTATTACAATGTAACCCAAGATTCAACTATTGTTAACACAGCTCCCTATATTTGGGAAGTACGCTTTGATGATGGTAAAATGCCAGAAGGCACTGCATTGTTTAATTTGGACGGAGCTACTCCCTCTAACAGTTCTATTGCTTCACTTGCTGACAGCGCTTGGATTGTTGCAAATAGGCCGGAAACACCAAATTATCATGGTGGTTATGCTGCATTGGGTGTTTCTTTTTATGCTCCACCGGCTGAAGCAGACGACTGGATGATATTTGATGCCGTTGAGTTACCAAACACAGATGTTATTGAACTTAGCTGGTTAGCTACTTCGTTAACAACTTCAGGCAATTATCCCGATCATTACGAAGTTGGCATTTCAACAACTGAGCAAACCTACCAAGCTTGTTCAGAAAATATTGTTATTTCTGTTGAAGATGAAGAAATTATTTGGACAGAAAGAAAGGTAGACCTAAAACAATATGCCGGCCAAACGATCTATATCGGCTTTCACTTGAATACGCCTTATGACACAGGAGATAGGTTGGCTATAGATGATATTGCCATCAGCGCTTATGACCTAAATTAAGCTAAAAAATCAATAAGAAAGCTGCCTTCATCGGCAGCTTTTTTTATACCCTTACCAACTCCTTAGTATCCAAATACAAAAGCAATAATTCCACAACATTATATCCCATCTCCCCAAATAGTTCACCATATCGGTGTACTTGTTTTTTATGGGAAGCATCTTTCATCCCGGTTTTGTATTCTACTATTTTGGCATTCTTACCATCAATAATAACCCGATCCGGACGATAAACACGGCCATTCCCATCCAATATGTCGCGCTCTATCAATATCTTATATTTCCCGTCAAATAATACCTTTACATCTTCCCTGTTCAGCAATTCCTCTAACTCATCACGCAATTGTTCTTTTTCACCCGCAGGAAACCAACCCCGTGAATGGGCTTTCTCTAAAGCGCTTTTGATATCTGCCGAAGTTTTTATCATGGACAATATTTGATGCATCATACTTCCCCGGCTTATCTTATCCAGTTGTTCTTCAGCCATATTACGGAAATTCGCTTGCTTCTTTATCTTTAGCTTATCACCCCATTCACCGGAGTAGATATGCTTATAAAACAATTCCTTATCATTGTGCTTCTCTTTATCAAATTTAACTGTTGAATAGGTTCGCTCGCCAATAGCGTAATCCAATTGTTCTTCATTCCACAAATTCATACTCTTCAGATATTCCCCAAGCAAGAATGGTGTATTAAAACTATTACCTTTTTTTGGAAATTTGCAAGTAATATAGAGCTCATTTTCTGGGCGGGTAAAAACCACGTAAAGCATATTGACAAGGTCTAATAAGGATTTTTGTTGTTCTTCGGTATACAGGCCGGCGTAACTTGTTTTTTCCAAAAGACTGTTGGTGTTTACAATGGCTTTTTCCATGCCTAGCAACTCGGGTATATCCGTATTAATCCAAAGGGTTTCCCTGGTACTTTCCAATCGCATATCAGCAAAAGGAAATATTACCACGGGGAATTGCAAACCTTTGGCCTTATGAATGGTTAAAATATTCACTGCATTCAACCCCTCTGGAACTGTAATATACTGTTTGCCTTGGTTTTCATCCCACCATTCAAGAAAATGCTGTATCCCACCCGTGCTTTTCACATTAAAATTCCATGCAGCTTCCAAAAAGAAGCTTATATAAGGATCATCGTCTATGTTTAACCGGTAATGATACACAATGTATTCGCAAAGCTCATATACAGGAAGTTGAGTAATTATAGGGCTTTCGCTCATATCCTTTAAAGGCATCATCTCAAGAATAGATTGCAAATAATCCCGGTTAGATTCTTCATTCCCATGCAAGTATTCTTGAATAGAACGGTGAAAATCTTTATGCAAAACGTTCTCATCTAAGTATTTTAAAGCAGCAACAAATGCAATATCGTCCGATGGATTATTAACAAGCCGCAAGAGAGAGGTCATAAAATTAACCTTCGCTGATTTAGTTAATAGCAAAGATTCGGAGGAAACCACGTTGATTTTCTTGTTAAGCAGATATTCGGCAGTTTCATTAGCTTCCCTGTTGGTTCTGCAAAGTATGGCTATCTCTTTTAATTGGTAACCGTCACTTTTAAGGCTTTCTATGGTATTTGCGGTAGTTTCAAGTGTAAAATCTTTGTATTCCTCCCGGTTTTTTGATGTTTCTTCATCACAAAAATGAATATTCACAAATCCTCTATTATTTTTATCATGGGCTTCCTGGTTCAAACCGGAATAAATGTTATTATAGGCTTCATCCAAGTATTTTGAAGCAAACTGGAAGAATTTATTATTAAATTCCACGATATTTTTCCCTGAGCGGTAATTCATATTCAAGTCTTGGGGTAAATAGTTTCGCTCTAAAGCCAAAGCTCTTTCTTTAATAATGATGTTTTTATCCGCTCCTTTGATCTTTGGGAGGTTAATAAATTGTTCTACATCGCCGTTTCTCCAACGGTAGATGGCTTGCTTTCCATCTCCTACTACGAGATTTAAATTATTGGATGCAAGAGAATTATCGATAAGAGGCAACATATTTTGCCATTGCATTTCGGAGGTATCCTGGAACTCGTCGATGAAAAAATTTTCATACCTCTCCCCTACTCTTTCATATATAAAAGGAATAGGTTCTGATAAAACGATTTCTGCAACTTTCTTATTGAAATCGCTGATATGTACTAAATTGTTCAACGATTTTATTTCGGTAAGGATTTTATCGGTTTCATTAAGAACAGCCAAAGGAAATAATTTCCTGTAGATCAGTTCTAAAACGATATACCGCGAATAATGCTTTTCTAAGAAAGCCTCTATCTTGTGAAAAGCATCCTCTATCGAGGGTTTCATTTGATCAATGATGGCTTTATCGGTTGTTGGCGCCTTGCTGCTATACCATTTACCCTCTTCTATTGTCTTTATCACATAACTATTGGGAGTAAGCTTATCGAAACGTTCATTGGATAAATATTCAAAATACTTATAAATCCCTTTATTCCCTTGATAAAAAGATTTGGGACTTACGCCTGAGGAGCTGATCATATTGAAAATCTCGGATGATAAGCTTTTGATCTCTTTTTCAAAAAAATTCTTGAACCGCAATACGGATTTTCGTATTTGTTGAAAATCATTAACCGATAATTTAGAAAGATTTCTTGCATTCAAGTGTCCTTCCTCATCCAGAAGCAGTTTAGAGAATTGAAACAACTCATATTCAACGTTCCAGCTTTTTTCGTCATCGGTTCTTTCTTCTGTAAAGGCCACCAATGCATTGGTAAGATTATCATCTACACCGGCTTTGTTTATGAGCAGGTCAATAGATTGGGTAAGCAGTTTGTCAGCATCCAATTCAACTTCAAAATCCATAGGCAATTGCAGGTCGTAGGCAAAAGTCCTGATGATGCGATGCACAAAACTGTCGATGGTTTTTACAGCAAAATCGGAATATTGATGCAAAATATTTTTTAGAGCCATTGTAGCCCTGTTCTGCATTGTTTTTTCATCAAGCCCTGTTTGCTCCATTAAATAATTAAGATTGTGCTCCAAAGCTTTATTTCCATGAAAACTCCATAAAGATAAGTCTCTCAAATAATTGATGATGCGTTGTTTCATTTCTGCTGCCGCTTTGTTGGTAAATGTAACAGCCAAAATACGCCTGAATTTACCAGGGTTTTGCAAGGTTATGACCAGGTATTCTAAGGCAAGAATCGTTGTTTTTCCTGAACCTGCGGAAGCATTATAGACTTTAAAATTCTTCATGGATATTTTTTTTCTCAAAGGTAATAAAAGTATACTTTTGTGAAATGATGCTTAAAAATTTATAAAACCCCGTTATATGAGAGTAATAATACAGCGTGTTTCAGAAGCTTCTGTAGAAATTGAAGGGAAGGTAAAAAGCAAGATCAATAAGGGAATGGTAATATTGGCCGGTTTTGAGAATGAGGATAGCGATGAAGACATAGCGTGGATGGTGAAAAAGATCGTTCATTTAAGAATATTTGATGATGAAAATGGTGTTATGAACCTTTCTATCAAAGATGTGGGTGGAGAAATCTTGACCGTAAGCCAATTTACATTACATGCAAGCACTAAAAAAGGCAACAGGCCTTCTTACATAAAAGCTGCCAAACCTGGCATTTCAATACCTTTGTATGAAAAATTTGTAACAATCCTGGAAGAGACCTTGGAGAAAGAAGTAAAAACAGGAGAATTCGGGGCTTACATGAAGGTTCAGCTTATAAATGATGGGCCGGTTACCATTTCAATGGACTCTAAAAATAAAGAATAACATGACTTTACAAGAAGCTCAAAACGCAGTAGACCAATGGATAAAGACCAATGGGGTTCGGTATTTTAATGAACTTACCAACATGGCGCTTTTAACCGAGGAAGTAGGTGAACTGGCAAGGATCATAGCTAGAGAATACGGTGAGCAATCATTCAAAGAATCGGATAAAGAGAAAAACATGGCCGATGAAATGGCTGATGTGCTTTTTGTACTGATATGCCTTGCCAACCAAACCGGTATCAATTTGGAAGAAGCCCTTCGCAAAAACCTGGAAAAAAAGACCCTTAGGGATAAAGAAAGGCACAAGATGAATAAAAAGATCAACCCAGGTGCATAAATAAAAAATTCCTGCCTATCAACTTCATTCATATGCATAATTGCAACCTTTGTATAATAAATCAAGGCTTTTAATGAAATCGTTATCAATCAAGTTCATAGTTACATATATTTGAATTAAAAAAATGATGATGGAAAAGAGTAGCTCAAAACAAAAAAAGCCGGCCATTAAACAAGCATGGCTCAGGGTATTGCTATTTATTCTTGCATTACTGGTTGCAACAGGTTTTTTTCAAGTCCTGGGATTTATTATTATCCTGGCTTTTAACGTCGAACTTGATTTTTTTAATATTCAAACCATACTTTATGAACCGGAATATATTAACTTTCTCCTGGTTTTTAAACTCCTAGAAGTAGTAGGGGCATTTTTTGCCGTATGGATATTCAGGAAATACCTGGATAACAGGTCAATCAAGTCACTTGGTTTTTCATTGAAGAACAAAGGTAAAGATGCTTTTTGGGGCTTTGTATTCGGAATTTTATTGATATCCTTGGGCTTTTTTAGCCTAAATTTTTCTAATCTCCTTGAAGTTACCGCTATAACAGCAAACGCCAAAACCATTATAGGCGGATTCGCATTTTTTGTATTGGTAGCCTTTCATGAAGAAGTTGTTTTTAGGGGATACATTTTGAATAACCTGATGACATCCATGAACAAATACCTTGCCCTGTCCATTTCAGCAATCATATTTGCCTTGGTACATGGCATGAACCCCAATATAACCATCCTGGCTTTTATAAACCTTGTACTGGCCGGTTTGGTATTAGGTGCATCCTATATCCACACAAAAAACCTTTGGTTTCCTATAATGCTGCATTTAAGCTGGAATTATTTCTTAGGCCCCATATATGGTTTTGAAGTTAGCGGCTTAACACTTGAAACATTGGTTCACCACGATGTTTCAGGCAATGAATTAATTACAGGTGGCAAATTTGGTTTTGAAGGTTCTATCATTTTAACCTTTTTGTTGGTTACCGGGTTCTTTGCAATAGATAGATTTTATAGCAATTATTCAAAAAAAACAGGGGGCTAAGGCTTATAACTTCTAATAAACCAAAGCTTGATAAGCATTGATAAGCATCCACTGGCGAGTTAGCAAAATATGCAATCTTGAATTTTTGGTTTAGTTCTTGCTTAAAAACAAAACGTTAATAACCAAAACCCCATGCGCTATTTTAATTATACGATTTGCTTATTGCTGGTTTTAATAGCAAACAAGCTATATTCACAAAAAGCTATTGAAGGAAAGGTTGTTGATTCACTAACAGGTGAACCGCTTGCATTTGTGCATATTGTAACAGGTTCACAAAGCAAAAAAGGTTATGTTACAGATATCAATGGCAGGTTTTCCATACCTTACAATAACAAAATACATAGCTTAACGGTGAGTTATTTAGGCTATGAAAAAAAACGATACCTGGTTCACGATCCCGGAAAATTCCAAGTAATTCCATTAAAACCGACTTCATTTAACCTTAAAGAAGTTATCATACGCCCTGGTAAAAATCCTGCATTGGTGGTTATGAAAAAAGCCATAAAAAATATCGAGAAAAACAATCCCGACAATTTTCAGTCATTTTCTTGTAATGCTTACAATAAAACCATCGTTGATTTTAATGTTAATAAAGAAAACCTCACTGATTCTTCTTATAAAAATTATAAAGATCATTTCAAAACGAATGAAAGGCATTTCCTGGTCTCTGAAAAAATTTCAAAAAAGTTTTACAAGAATGGAAAGATGGCCAGGGAAGAAATAGAAGCACAAAGGGTTTCCGGGTTTTCTAAGGCCGACTTCTCGGCTTTTGTAACAGAGGTTCAGCCATTTCATTTCTACGATCCTTTGGTAAAACTATACGAAAACTATTATGTTAATCCGCTCAGCAAAGCAGGATTAAGCAATTATAAGTTCGTGATGAAAGATACCCTTATAAATGGCACAGATAGTATTTTCATGATAGAATTTGTGCCTTCATCTTTCAATAAATCCCTTTTGGAAGGTTCTATCCATATTCACTCGGGGCAATACGCCATCAAAAACGTGATTGCCAAGCCTCATATAGAAGAATTAGTTGCCTTGGAAATCAAACAATCGTATAAAGAAAAAAAACATCAAATGCTGCCCTCAGAACTTGGCTATGAATTGATCCTTAAAAAATATCCCAACCCTAAAGTAGGACTAAAATTTACCAGCATTTCTAACTTGTCGGCTTACCAATTAAAAATAAACGACAGCTTATTAAAAGAAACAGCAGAACCCGTTGTAGTTTACAAGGAAAAAAGCAAAGCCGATAGCATTCTAATTAAAAAATACCGACCAAAACCCTTGAATACCAAAGAAAAAACCACGTACATTAAAATAGACAGCATTGGTAAAGCCCGCAATTTTGACGGAAAACTACGATTCTTGAATAAATTAACCCTCGACAAAATCCCTTTTGGTTTTCTTGACCTTGATATCACCAAAATTCAACAAAATAAATTCCAAGGTATGGTATTAGGACCGGCTTTGTATACTAACGAAAGAATATCAAAACATTTCAGTATAGGTGGGTTTTATACCAGGTCATTCAAAATAAAGGAGGATAATTATGGAACCTCATTAAAAGTCACACCATTTAAAAACAAAGAAACATTCATTAAAGCTTATTACCGCAATGAACACCAAGAACCCGGGCAATATGAATTTGTAAAAAAACCGCGTAAATACTTTAGGCGGTGGATGGTAGAAAATATGTATCGCATCGAAGAAAAAGGTTTTGAGATCCGTCATAAAATCCCTTATACCAATATCCAGCTCCAATTGAACCGTCAAACAATAGGTTTTGATTCATCAGCAAACAAAACTGATTTTGAGGAGTTTGCCTGGAAAATCCGGTTTGCTTATAAAGAAGATATAGTTAAAAGCTTTAATTACAGAATCAGGAAAAGCGATTATCCCATTCTATACCTTAATTTTAACAGCAGTGACCTTCCTTTTCTCAATAACCGGTATCGATATCACAAATTGCTAATAGCCCTTGAATATGAAATACATAACCAAAAGCTTGGAATTACTGAATTTTGGTTGGAAGGCGGCACAATAATTGGTGAAGCGCCATTTTATAAGCTATTTTATGGCAAAGGAACCTCCTCTGAATACTACCCATTGTTTATTAAACATAGTTTTCAATCAATGGGAATGTACGACTATGCCGGGTCAGAGTTTTTTCATGTTTTTATCAACCATAAACCCGTAAAAGCATTATTCTATCATAAATTTTCGGAGCCAAAGCCGGTTGTTACGCATTCTATGGGATGGGGAAATCTAAATACCATGAAAGAACAAAACTTACCCGTAAAAGGCTACAGCAAAGGTTATTATGAAAATGGATTGGTGATAAAAAATGTGCTAAAAGTTAATTATTTTAACTTTATCTTCATAGGATTAGGAGCCGGTGCGTTCTATCATTATGGCGAATATTCCCGGGCAGATCTCCAAGAAAATCTCACTTACAAGGTAAGTTTTAATATACTGTTTTAAGGTTGCTCACTTACGTTTAGGAACAATCCATAACACCATCTATTTCATCCATTCAAAGAGTTCATAGTGCTCCGAAGTCATGCCCATTTTTTTGTATACCTTTTGCGCCTTGGTGTTGCTTTTATCCACAAATAAACGGATTCCTGCATAGTTTTTGTCCTGCTTAACTTTCTCCAATACCTTATCATACATCAACTTAAATGCTCCTTTGCCACGGTATAAAGGGATAACATAAACAGAATGAAGCCATATTACAAATGCATTTCTCCAATCACTCCATTCATATTGGATTAATAAACAGCCAACAGGTTTTTCATGGTCATGGGCAATAAAATAATTTCCTAAGGAAGGTTGGTCAAAAAATTTTGTTACGCCCTTTTTTACCTTTTCATCTTCCAAGGTTAAACTTTCTGTTTCTGAGGCCATTGCTTTTTGAAAATTTACAATCACTTCAATTTCAGACACTAACGCTTCTTTTACATATAACATATTACATACTTTACATGAAAAAACAAAATATTCCTATAGAAAAAACAAAAACAATTACGAAACCTTTAAATTTTTATTTCGTTAAAAACCAGTAACATACTTAAAAATAACTGGTTATGAACAAGATAGCTATTTACACGGTTGTATTCTTTATTACATTGGCATTTGTAAAAATAACAAATTCGCAAGAATTAGCCAACGCATCCGATACCAATATTAAAGAAAAAGATGCAGACAAAGCAACACAAATACTTCTGCCTGTGCGTTCGGGAGGGAATTTTGGTTTTATTAATTTGGAAGGAGAAATGGTTGTGAACCCGTTTTATGAAAAGGCTTATCCATTTTCTGAAGGGTATGCACTGATCAAAAAGAAAAAGAGTTACAGGTTTATCGACCAACAAGGGAATGAAACTGACCGCTTGCAATGCGACAATATTTGGCCATTTAACGAAGGCCTGGCAAAAGTATTGATCAATAATAAATATGGTTATTTCAACATGCAATTTAAAATTGCCATTGGAAACAAATACAATCATGCCATGGATTTTTCAGAAGGACTTGCTGCTGTGCAAATTGGAAATAAATGGGGATTCATCAACAAAAGAGGTGATATTGTTATTAAACCCAAATATGATATGGTAAAGAGTTTTTCCAATAATTTTGCGGCTGTGAACGTAGGCGCCAAAATTGATAACCTGGGAAAAGCGCATGGCGGGAAATGGGGCATTATTAACAAAATGGGAAAAACCGTTATTGAACCACAATACGATGACTTGGGCTATTTTAGTGATGGCCTCATTTATTTTAAAGATGGCAAAAAATACGGTTTTATTGATATAAAAGGACAGGAGATTATCAAAGATAAATTTCATTTGGCGCTAGATTTCAAAAATGGTTTGGCAGTAGTAAAAAAAGGAAAATCATTTTTCTATATTGACAAGAGCGGCGAACAAGCTTTTGATGCAGAATTTGATCAAGCCATGCCATTTTCAGAGGGTTTGGCTCCTGTAAAAGTTGATGGCAAGTGGGGATACATCAATAAAAAAGGTGAAATGCAAGTTGACCCTGCCTATTCGTGGGCAGGTCCATTTGTGAATGGCGTTGCCGAGGTAAAAACCGGGAGTTATTACACCGGCAAGTTTGGTTATATCAATAAAAAAGGTGAATTTACCTGGGAACCGACGAATTAATAATTTGATAAAGACAAATTAGCAATACAACAACTTTTTACCTAAGTTGAGAGGCTTGAACATAGTGAAAAAGTGCTTTCCGCCAGCGGATAACCCTTTGCTCCGCTGAAGCTATGCAAAAGCGAAGCCGAATTAGAAATTGTCGGTTTTCACCAAATAAGTGAGGTGAAAGGCATACAATTTCATTATCCACGGCACTTCGTCTACGGGACAGGCAGTGAGCGAGAATCTTTAGCTCATGAACGAAGGGAATAATGGCTCAATTTGGGTCACAATCTCTTTATGAACCAAGGTTGTCTTTTGAGCTGTTAAGGATACAAAAATCTCCTTTTTGAATAAAAAAAATAATTTCCAAAAAAGTTATCAATAGACTAATAGATTCAATATCATTCACTTACCCTCCTCCTAAAACATACATTTACACACCACGGTTCTATGAATAGCTTTTGATAATATAAAAAATTACAGTAAGTTTGGGTTGAAAAAGTTAAACAATTAAAACCCAGGAAATGAAAAAAGTATTTAAGCAAAAAGCTAATATCATAGTAATTGATTCTTCTCAAATTATTACTGCCCAATTCATTATTCATGAAAAGAGAAAGGAGGAATGCCATCATGTATTGAAAAACTATGAAAAATGTGTGTAATTTTACTACACAATAATTTAATTTAAACAAACCCGAAATTTTTTAAAGTTATGAAAAGAACTTATTTATTGATTGCAGCTTTGCTATTGTTTTTTAACATACAAGGTTACGGGCAACAGCAAGAACCCCAATTTATAATGCCGTTGGTTTTTATTGATGCCAACAATGATAGTGACACACTTTGGTTAGGGTATGATCCTGAAGCTAGTAATTATCTAGATGTTCTAGATACGAATTTAGGAGAAACAGTACAATGGATCGATACAACAAAATTTCATGTTTATTGGCATCGTTATCTTAATGGTCAAGCTTACCCTAATGCAACTTATCCTATTGATACAGATACCGTTGGTAAAATATGCATTAGAGGAGGAACTGATTTCAGTGCTGGTTATGTAGGCTTCGTCAATGGAGAAATGCCTATCACAATAAAATGGGTGGATTCTTTATTGGATAGCCCCAATTTGCCGGATTTTATCCCGGATACATTAGCCCCCAGGCCAAGAGCCAGGATAGATATATACAATGATGGATTACCGGCAGGCCATTGCCCTTTAGAGTTGCCTTATGTACTATCCGGGTATTTAAAACCTTTTGAAGAAAACGGTTATTGTGG
>CAZJDA010000054.1:0-32968 GCA_964544705.1 uncultured Bacteroidales bacterium | reverse complement strand
CATTGGGATACAGAGATTTTATATGAAGATTTTGAAAAGTTTCGGATGCTTGTGACAAATATAATAGGATTTTAAATCCCCGGATAAAAGGCTTGACAGAATTTTTTTTGCTCACTTGGAATTTAAACCTTCTAAAATAAAAGATTTTCAACCCAACCCCGCTTTATACTTTAAA
Organism: uncultured Bacteroidales bacterium; assembly: GCA_964544705.1. Lineage (GTDB taxonomy): Bacteria > Bacteroidota > Bacteroidia > Bacteroidales > CAZJDA01 > CAZJDA01. Next base: position 32,793 of record CAZJDA010000054.1, on the reverse strand, counting down.
GAAATGTTTTACTTTTGTGGTGGAGAAAACAATTTTTCCAGCAAAAAAGAGTTATTTATTCTGAATGGTAATCAATGAAGAAATTTTTAAGATTTTTGGGCAGTAAAGTATTCTTTAAAAACTTGGGCATTATGGTCGTACTAACCATATTGCTTGTTTGGATAGCGCTTAAACTCGTGGATACTTACACTTTGCATGGTAAATCAATCACTGTGCCTGATTTTACCGGTGTTAAAATGCAAGAGCTAAGTGAATTTGTTGATGATAAAGCGCTTGAATTTGTGATCGTGGACTCTATTTACAGCACGGTTCATGCCAAAGGGTCTGTTATTAACCAAGATCCCAAGCCCAATACAAAGGTGAAAAATGGCAGGACCATTTATCTTACTGTAATTGCCATGATGCCGGAAAAAGTTACCATGCCTGATCTTAAAGACCTTACATTACGCCAAGCCATTGCACGATTAGAAACTTATGGGCTAAAAGTCGGGAAACTCAAATATGTACCGGATATGGCAAGGAATAATGTCTTGAAACAAAAGCATAATGGGGAGATCATTAAACCGGGCACGAGCATAGAGAAAGGAAAAAAAATCGACCTTGTATTAGGAAAGGGACTTAGTTTTAAAACAACCCATGTTCCTGACCTGTATGGCAAAACACGTAACGAGGCTATCCGGCTTATTAATGCAGCATCTCTTAATATAGGACTGGAAACTTTTGAAAATGACGTGGATAAATTAGAAGCCATCGTTTATAAACAATCTCCAAAAGCCGATATTGACGTGAGATTGGGCGCTGAAATTGACCTATGGTACAGGTCTATCGATTATTTTGATGAAATGAATGAATAGTATTTAATCCTATGAGAAAGAAAACCATCATATTTGCCTTGTTTTTGGTGTCAACAACGCTTGTTACTGCCCAAGAGATTTTGGTAGGAATAAGTGAAAATCCTGTTTTAAAGGAACAAAAAAGCATACAATCCCAAGCTAAAAGCACCAATTTACAAGATACCCTTGTTTTGCCTTTTCTGGATGATTTTTCAACGTTATCTGTTTATCCAAATCAACAATTATGGGCTGATGAGGATGCATTTATCAATAATGGTTTTGCAAAAGACCCTTATAGCGCCGGTGTTGCCACGTTGGACGCCATTGATGCAGACGGCAATGTATACCAAGATGCCAATTTGAGCATTTTTACCGGTGATTTCCTTACATCCAACCCCATTCGTTTAGATTCTGCCTTTCATGGCACTTCTCCTGGTGCCCTCGATGCTGATGATAATGTATATCTTAGCTTTCTATATCAACCCGGGGGCTATGGCAATTATCCAGAAATGTCCGATTCTCTTGTACTGGAATTTTACGCCGGAATTGATTCTTCCCTGGTTATTGATTCAGTGGTTTCTAATGGGGATACCATACCTATTTATGGTGAAAAATGGAATTCCATTTGGTCAGCGCCCGGCATAGCTAATGATACCAATAGCACAGCTATCGACAGCGGGTTTAGATATGCTTCCATCCATATCCAGGATAGCATTTATTTTAGGAAAGATTTTCGGTTCGGGTTTAAGAATTACGTGTCAATTGATAACAGCGTTCCAAGTTGGGTGAGCAATGCAGACCAGTGGAACATAGATTACGTTTACTTGGATTATAATAGGGCAGGAGGGGAGGATTTTTTTATTGATGATGTTACTTTTGGCGGTAAAGCGCCGGGCTTTCTTAAAAACTACACGCAAATGCCTTGGCTTCATTATAGATATGGATATAAAAACGAACTGAAAGAAACCATCCAATTGCAAATTGCTAACCTTGATGATGCCGTGCACGATATTTCTTTAGAGTATTTTGTGTTTTATAAAGGAGACACTGTTGGATATTATACGCCTTCGTCACAATCAACCAATATTTATCCTTATAACAATTCCGGTTATTTGAACGAGCCACAATTTAGTAATCCACCTGTAAATTACGATTTTAGGGAATCAGCAGAAGACAGTGCTCTTTTCCGTATAAAATATGTTTTGGATTATGATGATTTGATCCCAGGTAATAATTATCTTGTTTACAAGCAGCATTTTAAAAACTATTTTGCTTATGACGATGGCACGGCAGAAGCAGGCTATGGACTCACTCCTTCGGGGTCTAAACTTGCATACAGGTTTAAGATGAATACTGAAGATACTTTGCAAGCCATTGATATTTTCTTTAATAAAACATTGAACGAAGCCAATGACAAAGAATTCTTTCTTGTAATATGGAAAGAAGAGCTAACGGATGAGAACATTATTTACTATCAAGAATATCTTTATCCTGAATTTACCGATGGCTTAAATAAATTCACCAGGTATCATTTAAGCGATGAATATTTTACCGACCCGCAAAACAAATCCTTAGACGGCATTTTTTACGTGGGCATGATACAAACCACGGATGATATGTTGAACATTGGTTACGATATGAACAATGATGCCGGGAAATATACTTTTTATAACACGGATGGCACATGGGAACAATCGATGTTCAACGGCTCACTCATGATAAGGCCTGTCGTTGGAAAACCCTTACCCGGCAATTCCCCAAAACAACAGCCCAATTATCCTTCTCTTGGTAAGTTGAAAGTTATACCAAACCCGGTTCAAGGAGATAACTTGCATATTGAATTTGAAAAATTCAATCCAACAATAGATTATTCTCAAACTGTAACAGTAAGGATTTATAATTCAACCGGTACCATTGCTATTGAAACACCTTATAAAGAGCAAATCAATATTTCTTCTTTAAAACCTGGAATGTATTTTATCCATGTATTACAACGGGGAAAAAGCAAACAATTTCAAGGAAAATTCATAAAAGCCTATTAAAATTTACTTACATGGATACATCACGGCATGCAGATGAAAGAGAAATGTATGAGCATTACGCTTTTGAGGTGGATAAAGGACAAACTCCCATTAGGATCGATAAGTTTTTAACATCAAAGATAGAAGGCGTTTCTCGAAATAAAATACAAAATGCATCAACTGCTGAATGTATCTTGGTAAATAATAATCCCGTAAAATCAAGTTACAAGGTCAAACCCGGTGATTCCATTTCTGTGGTTATGCCTCACCCACCAAGGGTTATGGAGTTGATCCCGGAAAACATTCCAGTTGACATCGTTTATGAAGACGATCACCTGATCATTGTGAACAAAAAAGCCGGAATGGTTGTACATCCCGGTTATGCCAATTATACGGGCACATTGGTAAATGCTTTGATGTATCACTTTAAGGATTTGCCACAAAAAGAAGATGAAGACATCAGGCCCGGGCTCGTGCATAGGATTGATAAAGATACTTCGGGATTGTTGGTTGTTGCAAAATCAGAAATTGCCTTAACCAAGCTGGCAAAATATTTCTTTGACAAAACCATTGATAGGGCTTATGTAGGCCTTGTTTGGGGCGATATAGAAAAAGATGAGGGGACAATCACCGGGAATATTGGGCGCAGCATGAAAGACAGGAAAATTATGCAGGTTTATCCCGATGGAAAAGAAGGCAAACCTGCAATAACCCATTATAAGGTGCTGGAACGTTTCAGGTATGTTACCCTTGTTGAATGCAGGTTAGAAACAGGACGCACGCATCAAATAAGGGCTCATTTCAAATATATCAACCACCCGTTGTTTGGGGATGTAACCTATGGAGGCGATAAGATCAGGAAAGGAACAACCTTTAGCAAGTACAAGCAATTCGTTAAAAACTGTTTTGAGATAATTCCCAGGCAGGCATTGCATGCCAAATCATTGGGATTTATTCATCCAGTAAGCGGAAACCAAGTATATTTTGATTCTCCCTTGCCCAAAGATATGGAAGCAGTGATTGAGAAGTGGAGAGGGTATGTTGAGTGGAATAAATTTGAACAATAATAGAAAAGTAAAGTTTTAGATAAATTGTACAGGTAACAGGGTAGACAGAGTAACAGTGTTGAAAGAGAACCAACCCTGTCACTCTGTCACCCTGTCACCTTGTTATCTTGTTACCCTGTCACCTTGTTATCTTGTCACCTTGTCACCTTGTCACCTTGTCACCTTGTCACCTTGTCACCTTGTCACCTTCTCACCTTGTCACCTTCTCTACCTTGTCACTTCTTCAAATATCGAATCAAGCCGCTTAATTGACTTCGTATTTCGTTTAGTTTCTCATTTAATTCTTTAAGATTTTCTTGTTCTATGAATGCAAGATTTTTGGAAATGATCAACTGTGTTTCGAGCTCTGACAAACTACCAAGCGAAATGTACAGAAATTGAATATACTCTTTTTTATAATTTCTTCCTGCACCTTCTGCTATATTTGATGGAATAGAAACAGCACTCCGTCTTATTTGATTTGTTAATCCGTAAAGTTCTTCCTTTGGAAAGGATTCTGTTAATTTATAAATGTCTGTAACAAGATTGATACTGTTTTTCCAGGCATGGAGGTCTTTGTGAGTTTTCATATTATTTTTTTATGTTAAAAGGGTAACAGTGTTGAGAATGGACCAACCTTGACATCATGTTACTTTGTTACTTTGTTACTTTGTCACTTTGTCAACCTTGTAACCCTGTCAACTTTGTCACTTTGTCAACCTTGTAACCCTGTCAACTTTGTCACTTTGTCACTTTCACCAAAAAAAACTTCACCACATTCTTCACATTCTGCCAAAAAAATTCCTTCACCCACGGCAACGGCTTGTCCGTCCACCGCTCTGGATGAGTTGTGATCATGATTTTGTTGGGAAGCTTGCCGCTCTGGGCTGCTTTTATAATGTTATTTGTACTATGGTACACTAGACCCTGTTCCTTCCATTTTTCTTGCTGGGGGACTTTGTCGCGTATGCTCACTTTCCATCCATCCCATCGCCGGCCCGTGTCGGTGAGGTAAAATACTTCATTAAAATTAATGTCGAAATAGGGTTCTCCAATAATTCCTAAGTCACGATAGTCATATTTTTTCCATATTTGTTTGCTATCCCATTTGCTGCGTGGACTGCCATGCATGCATATGGTTTTTACCGGGTAGATTTTTCTAAGCTTCTCAAAGTGACGATGAAAAGAGGTATAAGCTTTGTTAATATCGCCATTGGTAAGGGTTAAATCTTCATAATGATAACCTATTTCGTGGTTGAGGTTGGCAATTTGCTTTATAATATTGGGCTTAAAAACTTGCGGGATAATGCGAAAAAAATAGGTAACCTTGATGCCAAGGTTATGCTCAAGTTTGGCTACTTGAAGGGCATTGTTTGGTAGGAGGTCGATGTCGTGGCGGAGGATGATGGTTTTTTTGGTGATTTTCCCTGGATGTTCCAGGAATTGGCTGAAAGTAATAAAATTAAAACCTTGTGTTAAAAGTGTTTTTAATAAATTTTGGTATTTTTTTAGTGTAAAGTCCATAAATTAAGTAGAGAATTCGTTTTTGAAATCCAGGGCTAACTTATTCCAGGGAATTACCTTGATTCCTGAACTTCGTTTTTGAAATTGTTTTTTAAAACAATCTTGTATTAAGCTGTTGAATAATATTTTTTGCCATTTTTCCCCCAATCCCTTCTACTTTCAATAATTCCTTTTCTTTGGCATTAAATAATTTATTGAGCGTGCCAAATTCTTTCAGCAATGCAATAGCCCTTATTGTGCCAATACCTGGCAAGTTCTGCAAGATTGCCAAGGCATCCTTTTGTTGTTTTGTTAGGATGCATCCTGGGTTCTTGATTACAGGTTTATTTACCCGTGGTACAGCATTCCTATTAAATTGCTTTGCTGTATATACCAGTAATTGAGCGGTTTCTTCATGACTTGCTGACCGCAGAACAGGTATCCTCGTACTAACAGTAATATGCACAAGGGCACCAAGCAGCGCTTCTCTTTTTATTTGGCTTTCTTTTAGGTCTTTGGCTGCTCCCTCTATAATGATAATAGGATCGTAATCACTATTGATCAATCGGTAAGCTTGGTCAAAAAGCCTTCCAGATTTTAATGAAGCCAAGAAATCAGTGATGGTTTTTCTTTCAAAAAGGATGGTATTGTTGAGGAGGTAATCCCCGGATTTTAGGTGGGCAGTTTCAATCGTGAAATAATCGGTGTAAGATTGGAGTGTATTAAAGAGTTTTGAGTTTTTTTCGCGGTGGTCTATTTTGAGGAGGGGGTTGCAATGATGATTGGATAACATAATTATAAAGCATTGAAGAGAAGCAAGTTGATAAGGTTTTTATTTGAAACGATACTGGTAATCTGGGTTTTCTTTCATGATTTTGGCGCTTTGGGGGTAGTTTTCGATGAACCAGACCATGAAGGCGGTTACGTCTATTTTATTTAATAAAAATTTCTGCTGATTTTTTTGCATAATAATTTCTAAGTTAGGTGTGGTTAAGAGTTCTATGCCTTTTTCAATTGCTTTCTGCTGGTCATTTAAGCTTTGTTTATAACTGAACAACAACCCAAATTCTTTCTCTTCATCAGTTGAACCAAACCAGTTTTCATTTAAAAATATGGCAGGCGTTCCTAAAACCGCACTCTCTGAAGCCATTGTGGAACTCTCCCCAAAAAACAAAGCTGCATATTTCAATACATCATGCATTTTATCGATTGAAATATTAATCTTATTGGAAGCAAGTTCGCTTGGTAAGTCCTTTTCTGAACTTATAAAAACTTTAGCATATTTGGAGTATTCTTTTACCGCTATCTTTTTATTAGCATCAGTAAAACCAGATAAGCCTTTATCATGAAATGCATCCCAGCTCACAAAACGCATAATGATATAGGGTTCATCTTTTCCAATATTCAAAAGTTTTTCTACATCATTCCGTTTAATGGATTGAAACCTCTTAGGATGTAAATAAAACAATTCGATATTAGCATCGAATCGGACTTGGTTTTTGTGAATTTTCCGGTTATAAGATTTTGCCGTGATTATAATATTTGTGAATTTTGCAAAGAACCAATCATAAAAACCAGCTGACTCTGTATCAGTTAAGGCTATGTGGCTTTTCCTTAACAAAAAAGAGCTTATTGATAAGTATGGAGATATTCTGGAAACGACTATATCGATTTTCTGTTGCCTCAAGAATTTCAAAGAAAAAAAAACATTTTTAATTAATGCAATAATCTTTGAGAGTTTACCTTTATTTGGTTTTTTTAGTAATTGATATTGGATATTGAATTTTTCCAGTAGATTAATGCTGATATCCTTAGCAGAAGCTAACCAGTATACCTGATGCCCCTTTCGTTCTAATTCTTTTTTTATTAAGCGAAAATTATGAATTTGAGCTGGATGTCCAGTTATAAATAATATCCTCATTTAACTATTTTATTTACTTCTTCAATAATATAAAAAATCTCTTTATCACTCATTGCAGGAGAGTTTGGAATAGATATAATATTATCATGTATAGAAAAGTATTGAGGTAGAGTTGCCTTTTCCAAATATTGATTGAAGTTCGCAATTTTATCCAATCTGGGCTGCTCAGAAATAATATAGCTTTGTGTTAAATTATTAGCTGCTATTCCTTTTCTACGCAGTTTTGCAATAAGAGAACTTGCTGGTTCCTTTGTTGATCTTAAAAGCAATCTGTTTCTATTTGATAAACCACGGATAGGCGTTTTTTGAAGCAAAAATCCACCATTATCTATACAAGTTACAATTTTTTTGGTTATTTCTATTCTTCTAGCTACTAAACTAGCTAAAAACTGTAACCTCTTTTTTAAAAAACAAATATCGTTATTATTTAAACGGTAACTAGTGAGTCCATAATTTGATTTTTCGCTTTCCTTTAGTTGTAATAGCCGTTTATATAATAAATTATTGATACTTGGACTAAATGAACAATTACTTTCAAGTTGATGCTTAAACAATTTATAAAAACGCAACTTTAAGGGTAAAGGCTTACTTTCTTGCAACTTAATTAATTCTTTTGCTAACAAAATAGCCCCAATTGGTGTATGTAAATTCTTAATCAAGCTAAATACGGTATAATCTCCATAGGTGCCAACTGATTTTCCATCATATCTTGCTCCTAGGGCCTGAGCACAATCTTCAACAACAATAACATTATTGGCTTTTGCCCAAGAAGAAATAATGTCCATTTTTTGAGGATTTCCTCCTAAATGAATAACCTGTAATACATCTAAATTATTATGATTAAATAACAACTGTTCATTTAGATTAAATGTTTCAGGATCAATGTCTATAAAAACCAGGTTATGACTATTATAAATTATTGGGAACAATGCTTCAATACAAGTTAGAGGACTAACTCCAACATTAAGAGAGCCCCTTTGCTTAAATAAATGACTATATATCCTATTAAGACCATTGCGAACTGAATATAGCCAATCAAAGTTATAGCTTCTAAATTCACTATTTAATAAGTCTTTTTCTTCAGCAAAAGAATATTTGCCAGAATTCTGTAACTTCTTTCTAAAGGGTTTATTTAAAGGAATCATACATCTACTATGAAACTACTTTGCTCATCTGGTCTTTATTAAATAAATTAAATATAGCTTTTCGTAAAACCACGGTTTTAAATCGTAGTAATCATAAACTGCGTTAACTGTAGGTTTTATTTTTCTGAAAGCATAGGTGTGGCCCTTCAAAAAAAGCTTAAACTGCATAACTATATCGGTTAATCCATGCCGGAATGACGCATTTTGATTTGCATTTATAGGCTTTATCTCTTGACCTAAAAGATAATGATAATAGTTTTTAAGAAAAGGCGTTCCCGCTTTTTCGGAAATGGCATGCCATTTCCAGGTACGCGTATTTACTTCCAAAAGCTTAAATTTACCATCCCTGTCATCTTTTTTAAATTCTACTTCGCATAGCCCATTATAGCCAGAAGCATTTAAAAGTTTTTCGGCATATTTCTTTAGTAGTGGCTCGTCTATTGTCTCTGCATAGGTTGTAGCATTACCAAAATCAAGGGGATGTTGGCGCATACGAGATGCTGTTAATGAGACATAGGACTTCCCCTCCAAAAAAAGATAACAAGCTGAATACTGATTACGGCTTGGACCTTTAATAATATCCTGAACTATAACTTCATTTGATGGGATTAACGAGCACGCCAGATGATAGTTTTTTATTAATTCTGCTCTAGTGCGACACACAAAAACTTTTTTTTTAGCCTGGCTAAAAAAATCAAACATTACAGCCGGTTTAATAATACAAGGAAAAATAGGATTAATATTCTGTAAGTCCTTCTCGTTGATAGGAAAATACGTGTTTGCTATTGGAATACCCAATTTCCCGGCAAGCATATAGGTTTCTTTTTTATTGTAGAACATCCGAACAGTAGACCAATTGTCCGCAATTACAGTAAAGAATTTTTCAAGAGTTTGTTTGTTCTGACTTAACAGCTTAACATGAAAATCATTGGTTGGAAAAATAAACCACTTCCGATACAATTTTGTCTCTCCCAATGTTAAGAGAAGAGATAACAATTCATCATCATTTACAACATAGTTTTCCAAACAATATTTAGAGTGGCGGCTAATGTTCTTTGCAGTTTTATCTATAACGAGCGTTTTCAGCCCCATGCGGCCATAAGCCCTTACTATCCCAAGAGCCTGAACGTGACCCCCAAGAACAATGATTCCCGGTTTATCCATGCTTCTTCTTAGTTATGTAATAAAGGTTAATCAATCGCTTTGCTACACTTTCCGAATCAAGGCCTAATTTCAAAATACGTTTCCTGCCTTTTGTGTAGTCATTTTGCTCTGAAAAATTAAGAGCAAGCTGAATTTTTTGTGCCAGCTCATTAACAGTCAAAGAACTGAGATAATGACCCGGTTCATTTCCAAATAGCCATTTAATATCGCCCACATCTGTTGCCACAACAGAACAATTACACGCCATTGCCTCTTTAATTACATTGGGGCTACCCTCCCATAAGCTTGATAAGATTACAATATCTGCGGCATTCATCCAAAGAGGAATGTCCACATGAGAAACATCCTGTAACCAAATCAGATCATTAGCTTGTTGATTTAAATACTCAACAGCCTTCTTAGCCAGTGCGAAATTTTTTTCGGATCGATTAGGATTAGCTGCAAATAATATGTATGTTTTATTTTGATCTAAACCAAGTTTTTCCCGACAAGCTTGTTTCGGCAAAGGTTTAAAAAAAGCAATATCAACACCATTGGGAATTACAACCGCATTTTTCAGCCCAATGCTACTTCGCATGTCCTCTGTCTTCACAATAGTAGTTTTCCAAACATATTTTGCAAGAAATCGCACCAATATTTTAAATTTATTTGATGATTTTACATCGCTCCCCATTAAAGAAACAATCAGAGGCTTTGCCCCGGATAATGAAGCAATAATACCACTAAGGGAATAATGAGCATGAATAATATCAGGTTGTAATTTCTTAATAGTTTTTTTTAATGGTAGTATATTAGCAAAATAACCCTTTAATCCTTTACCTTGAATTTTGTAATAAAATATTTTTATTTTTTCTTTTTCTAAAGATTTACCCTGACGCTTAACAAGCGGGCTTATCCCAGTTGCTGAATTACCACTTGAGACAAAAAGAACTTTCATATTTTTTCAAAATATTTGTATTTTCCATTTTTGTCAGGAAACAAATCATCCACCTTAACCATTTCAAATTCAACACCATAATCTTTCAAATGATCTGAGATTTCAAAATAAGCCTTTTTGTGATCAAAACTATCATCAATTACGAATTGAAAATATAGCTTTTTACCATCCCAAAGTACTTTATGTTTTACAATGCCCCCAATTTTTCTAAAAAGCGTCCCGGCAAGAAGATTTATAGGTGATAATGTTTTCCCATTTGGTAAAGTTATTAAATCAACAGTTCTTCCTTCAATCCTAGTAAAATTGTCAAAAGAATATATGTCATCGCTTTGGGGAGGTTTAATTTCATCGATTAAATCGCCTACTTTATACCTTATCATTGGTAAAAATGTATTGTCAAGATCAGTAACCAGAATTTCTCTTAACCCATCTGAAGATGCTTCAAGCGTCTCAACTATAACATGAGGATTAAATATTATATAACGTGACATATCTGGTGGTTTTATAGCGACCCCATTAATTTCACCACAACCGTATAAATCAGCAACAGGACCTAGTACTTCCTCGATAATTAGTTTATGTTGGGACAATAAATTTTCAGCAGTAACAATTACGATTTTGGGTTTAGGTATATCAATATTATTCTTTTTTATGAATAGTGCTATGTTTAAAATAGCCGTGGTATATCCATCAATGCAATCCGGCTTAATTTTTTTTATTTGACTAACAACATAATTTAGCCCTTCATTAGAATTCGTTAATGTGCTATCAATATTCCGCCTATTAAAAACAAACGATTTGAGCTTTGATATTTTTTTATTCCATCTTACGACTGATGTGGGGTTTCCCCAAATATGCATTTGTCTGTATGAAAATTTCCAGCCAGCCATAGAGTATAAAATAAAACCTGCAGCTACTCCAGCACTATATCCTGCATTATCCGCACCATATTTAACTGGTATGCCTGTAGTTCCGCTGCTAGTGCTGATATGCTTTTTCCCATTTACTTTTACACAGGCAAGTGATTCAAAATTATTTTTTAAATCTGTACGGGTTAGAACAGGGATTTTTTTTAAATCCTCTAAAGTTTTAATTTTATGTGGGTCTATATTTGCTATATCCAGTTTGTATTTAAAATATTTTGAGTATTTATAAAAATGGTGTATTTGCTGTTGCAACTTATCCTGCTGATAGCTAATTATTTCATCCCTGCTTTTTTTCGTTAAAGCCCTGTACTTGTTAATGTACTTGTTAACACTGACTCCTTTTGCTAAATCAAATAATAGAAATTTAAATGGCATGTTAGTAGTATTTTGAAAAATTCTCAAGCATAATAATAGACGAATATTTCATCCAGAACTTTTCTGTTGAACCAATTTCTCTGGATTTTAGATTGTCTTCGGCAGCAGATAAATCAAAAATTGTTTTGAGCCATGAACTTGGATTTTTAGGCCAGTTTACTTTTATATAGTCTAAAAACCATGAGTCATAGCTGAAATTTGATGATGAATTTTTGCTAAAATAACCTCTCCAAGTTTTTTTGACAGCACAAAAATATTTATTATTTAAGTATTCTGCTGGAGAGTATCCATTATTGAGTTTATATTTTGTGAGGTTTGGATATATTTCTCTAATCACATTGGAGTGCAGTTCCGGTATAGTCAATCTATTTAGAATATTTTTACTTGTGTTTTTCTTATACAACATTGAAAATTGGGTTGAAAATAAATATTCTAAATAATCTATATCCATAAAAGGTGTTAAAACATTTTGATGGTATTCATCATACAAATTTAGGTCTTGGTATAAATGATTAGCTATTAGGAGTTCAAATATTAAAAGGAATTCTCGTTTTTTACCTTCGGAATTAATATAGGGTAAATTATTAAAAAACTCACATACATAATCCAAATTGATTTCTTCATTTAATACAAATCTTTTTTTCAATTCATCAACAATTTGCTGCCTATTTCCATTTTTACCAAGTGTATAATTTTTTACAAAGTTTGTTACTATTAAATTATCAAAGAAAAGGCCTCTTATTGCTTCTCCGCCTGCATGGCCAACAATAGTTATCTCCGAAGATGGGTTTGTTGCTTTCTCTTTCAATAAGCCATCCAGTCTATATGCTCTGTGATAATTAATCAGGCTATTACCCTTTTTAAGTATAAGTTTTGTTAATTCCTTAAACCATTCAGCAGTAGGTGTTTCCTCATAATGATTATTATGTATCAAACCTAAATATTTCGCCACATTTTTCGCCACATTTACATCTCCTGATTCAGGATCCCCAAAAGTGAATGTTTTAGGATTATAACCATAATGAAGAAGAGAGCCCAGTAAAATTCTTGAATCTGAACCACCGGTTAAGGTTAAAGATATATTATGAGGTTGATAATAGTCAAGATATTGTTTCATTATCTTAAGGAAAAACCCAGCATATTCTTTATAGGTAGAGTTTTGTTTCTCTAATGAATATAAATTTATACTTGACCAATAATTATTCAAGCTTATTTTTCGGTTAAAATAACTAACACAAAAGGCAGGAGTTGAGTATTTTATATTATCAAACATAGTAATACCTGCAGGGAATCTATTTGTTAAGGAAAATATTGCTATGTTGTCAAAATTAACCTTAGCATTAGTTATTTTCTTTATTAGGCTTATATCACTGGATATGTATTCAACTGTCTTGTTATCTCCATAATAAAAAAACTTTTTTATCCCTAATCTATCTGAAAAAAGATTAAATCCCTTTTCGTTTCCAACAAGAATAGTAAAATTACCTTTAAAGCTATTAATAGCATCTTTACCATCTTCTATGTATTTTTCTATAAAAAGTTGTGAGATATTATTGGGATTTGCCTTCAATTTTGAGCTTAGTATGGGAAGTAAATTTCCGCTTTTGATGAAGAAGTAATTATAGCCATTATTATTTATAGTATATAGTGGTTCTGAACTATATACTGAAAAACCATCGCCAACGACTTTGTAATTGAGTTTATTTAATACTTCTAGACTAGTAGTTTCTTTGTTTACGCTTATTAACCATTGCATAGATTACCTTATTGTTTGTAAAGACGTTTTATTTTTTTAATATTCGAAAATTGAAATAACCGTTTAACCGGATTTTGATAATATCCGAAAAAATACTCTACTACACTATCAAGTATTTTTTCTTTGAAACGAACTACTTTTCGTATTATATTACTTTTATTTTTTAAATAATAAACACTCCATTTATGGGCACTCCATTTTGTAAAATTTTTCTTAGTTATACAAATGTAATTACCTTTTTGCTCTTTTGTGGAAATGAAATTGAAAGAATTAGAGCGCAATCCATATTGTGTAATCAAACCTTTCTTCGTTTTCCTGAATACTGCCTGTAGTGACAATTTTTCTTCATTTATGTAATCTCCAAAAGTCAATCCACCTAAACTATAAAAAATGGCACCATTCTTATACCTTTCAAAAGGTTGCAGGGTATGCGGATGATGGCCCATGATAATATCAGTACCAGTATCAATTAACTCTCGGGCTATAGAAACTTGTTCTGGCGTTTGGTAATGTGAATAATCTATGCCCCAGTGAATACTCAGAATTATTTTGTCGACTTTATTCCTAATATTCTTGATATCTGTTTTGACTTTGTTTATAGAAAAATAGTTGATGTAAAGCTTCGGGAAATTCTCGGTTTTAGTATTGGTGCTTTGATCAACATAAGATAAAAAACCTATCTTGTTGTCTCCACTATTAATGATAACAGGTTCTATATGTTTTGGAAGCCAACCTGCTCCCGTATGGTAAATCCCCAGCTTATCTAATATATTTATAGTTGCCTTTAGTCCCGGCATTTTACAATCATAAATATGATTATTAGCAAGAGCTACACAGCCTATATTTAATAGCTTTAATAGCTCTTCTGTAGAAACAGGCAAACTGTAATAAATACGATTTTTATTTTCATTCCGGCTTTCATCTACTTTTACCGGAACCTCTAAATTGGCAAAAACAAAGTCTGATTGAGCAAGAATAGGAATAACTTCTTTAAAACGTTCTTTGTTTTTTTCGGGTTCTGTACTTAGAATGCCCGTGAAAGCAATATCACCGAGTAATGTAATTGAATTGACTTTCATATAACATAGATTTTCTAAATATTCATATTAATAAATTATCTTTAATATTTTAAACTTACCTGATTCTTATATAATTAACGCTAATATTTTTTTTAGGCCAGAAAAAGAAAAATCCCAAAAGATTTATAATGTCTTTTGTAGTCTGATTTATTGAGTAATTAACAAACTGCTTCCAGGTTTTACTGTTTTTTTTACTTCTAATTAAAATGGCTAATGGAAATATGAAAAACAATAATGGATGTATAATTATAGAAATAACAATTGATAATATTAAAATTATTAAGCTCTTTTGCGACTCGTATAATCGCATTAATGTATATTTGTTATATATGTTTTCTCTGATCAAAACACTAGTTGCATATAAACTTTTTTTATTAAATAAATCAATCCACATACGATTGTTATCTTTATAATAAATTGTATGATGATTTACCATAAATTCATTTTTTCTTAACATTAAATATCCTAATTTGGATAAACGTAAACCCATATCAGGATCTTCACCACTTTTTAAATAGGGTTTCATACCATCAGCCTTTCCCCATAAACTCTTCGAAATAAAAAAATATCCACATGTGAGAGGAGCAAGGATAGATTTTTTTTTGTTTCTATTTTCTTTATAAAGAAATTCCCAATTGTAATTATAGTAATAATTTATAGAGGTACCTGATAAAACAAATTTACTAAAATCAAAATTCTTTATATTAGTTAAGAATTCTTTATGTAGTTCTAAGTCTCCATCTAGAAAACACAATAAACCTCCTTTTGATTCCTTAACACCAATATTTCTAGCAATAGCTGCATTATACTCACCTGTTAGCTGAAATATTTTTATAGTTTCAAATTTTTTCGCTCTTTCAATACTATCATCAGATGATTTTGAATCAACATAAATAACCTCACACTCAATCAAATTATTGAATCCAATTGCTTGATATACACTTTGTAAACATTGAGTTAATTTCCAACCTTCATTTCTACCAATAATAATAAATGATATCATATTAATAACATAGATTTCATTACTGCTTATCAACTAATTCGTTAAGATAATATAATGCCGGCTTAATTGTAAGATTCGATTCTTTGCTTAAATCATCTAAAAACAATTCAAAACCCTTAAAAATATTATCATCTGAAAACAATACCCAAGGATGAAATCCTATTCCTCTAATATCGCCCTCTTTAATCTTTTTATATAATTCCCAAAAATAATTTTTTATTTCATTTGGATTGTAGTTATTATTTAACAATGGATAATCATCCCCTAATGTAAAAAGTCGATAGAATCTATTCTTCATATAACGAACCTGTATGTAGTTCACATGTTTCCTTTTTTTCTTTGAAATAACATCGTAAGTATATTGAAATTTTGAAAGGTTTTTTACCGTTTGGTGATTCCATGAGCCATTTGGAGAATGAAACCCTTTTACTTCATAAGAAAGGGTAGAAACCTTATTAAATTCATTAAAATCGTTGAAAACAGCATTATTAGAAACATTGGTTAGTTTGTTATGGTCATAAGAGTGAGATCCTATTTCATGTCCTTTTTCTACAATTCTTTTTATGCTTTCAGGATAAAATTTTAAAATCTTCCCCACGGTGAAAAATGTGGTTTTAACTTGATACTTGTCAAGTAACTCAAGAATCTTATTTACATCATCATCGGTAATGGAGGCCATGTTATTGCCATATTCCCGTTCATAATCAAAGTATAAATAAAGATTTTTTGTGGTTTGCAACTGAATGGGTTGTACCTTTAACTCTTCATGCCATATGTAATCATACATCCAGTAATAAATCTTATTGATAACTTTCATAAATAAGCTCATCTATTTTTTATACTTAATAAATTTAAACATTCGGCCACGCAAAGGTTGTATGGCCATTCCGTAAATGGGTAAAAATTGCACATGATCTCCCCCAAAGCCATATTTAAATCTCCATATTTTATATGAAGGATGTTCTTTTTGGGGAACGGATCCAGGACAAAATCCCAAATCATAAAATTTAGCATTATTCTTCTTTGATGTAGTAATCATTTTCCATTGTGCAAATTGGCCAGGAGAAGGGCAACCTTCAATTTTTTTAAAATCATAATTGATTGCCCCATGCATATAAGAAGAAATTCCAAAATTACTTGCAAAAGAAAAATTTATAGTTCGATTCTTATAATACAAAATATATAAATAAGCTAAGCCAGCATCAAGCAATGAGTACAATTCATGTTTAAAATCATTTTCATTATACATATTAAACCCTTTATATCTCCCTAAAAATTTATACTGTTCCCAAAATTCATTTATGTATTTAATATGTGGTTTATCAAAAATTTCCACAAAAATCTCAGATTTAAGGGCTTGCTTAACCTCGTAACGAGTTTGCTTCTTCATTAGTTTAAGTATTTCATCTTCGTCTTTAGACAAATCAATCCAATAGGTGTGCCTCCCCTCTTTTAATATTTCAATTTTTTTTTGTTTTAATAAATCATTAAATAGTAGTGGATAATCCGTCTTTTTATCTTTTATAATTTGTGGCAGCCAGGGATTAATTCTGATATATGTTGCATGATTAGCTTTGGCAAACTCAATAAAGTGGTTAATAATATATTCTAATAACTCTTTTGTTGGCTCATATTTGAACACGAAACCAGAGAGAATATCAGCAGTTTTAAGAAAACGCGAATATTTTATGGAATAATGCACCCCTGCTATATCTTCGCCATTTTTATTAAAAATATTACTTGTAACACTTCTGTTATTTATTTCTTTTGAATTTTCATACTCAATAGACTGCCTATAAGATGGATATAATGATTGTTTCAAAAGTTTATTCCACCTTTGCTTGTTTTTTAATGTAATTTGTTCTGCGTAAATCATAAATTAATCCTACTTTCTATTTAATAATTTTTCTGAAGGGATTTCTCAAAAATCCCTTGAAGGAGCGAAAAACATTAAACAGCGGCCATTGGATAACATAATCCTGACGATAAAATGTATACCCGTTACCTAAAACCGAATCAATACCTTTTTTATTTTTATCTTCTATTTGAATAAAAATATGCTGAGCACCGTGTTTTATACAATAATTTATTCGTTCCTGTTCCATGCGTGTATGCAATCCCTGATGTCGGTATTCAGCCAGACAATAGCCATCTTTTAGTAAAAACTCTTTATCTTTTAGATATACACCAAATTCTTCAAAATATGGAATGCTTTGATGAATTATCCAGGCAATGTAAGCAATATCCCCGGTTGTTTTATCAAAAACAGCCAACCCTGTCCAGGCAGGAGATCTTAAGCGTGGCACAACTCTATTCTTAAAGGCATTTTTTGCTCTTGATATGTGCGCTTTTTTAATCTTATCTAAATGTTCTTCAGCCACCTCTCGAATATAATATTTGTCATCTATTTTGTATAGTTCTTTTATTTCAGATGGATAATTTAAAATATAGGTATTGGTTTTACGGAGTTTTGGAATTATTCTCCATAAAAATTTACGAAATTGTTGCGGAAGAAAAATTCTTAATATTTTCTTAATCATTTATTTCTTTTTGTATGATTTTGATTGAACCATGCATTAACATGATTAAATAGTAAACTAATAAAAAATGCTGTATTAGCTTTCATTATATATGAGTACTCCATTCGAGATGTGGAGTGTATAATGGCAGTTCCAAGCAATCCTATTGCAATGACTCCAAAACCAATTCCTTTCCCCTTTAGTTCAGTTTTAAACAGAAAAAACACAATAGAAAATAAAGTAATAATTACTATAGCCATTCCAACAATCCCTCCAATCAATAAAAGCATATGATTTCCAACGTGTTGGTCAAAATAATTAAATGTCACCTTGCTATATCCAAAGCCAAACAAAGGACTCTCATCAAACCGCTGCATAACTATGGGGCCACGCTCTGTCCACCTTCCAGCAGTTCCCCCTGCAGTCATATCTCCTTCCGCTACATATTCAAGCGTAGAAAACCTCTCAAAAGATGATTTAATATTCCTTTGAACAGACCAGGGCAAAATGAAAATACCAATAATTAAGATAAACATAGGCAAAATAGAATTAATTGGACTGGTAACTAAGCGATTTGAATAATACAACAAAAAAGTAACCAAAATAAATGCAGTAGTTAACATCCACCCTCTTGTTCCGCTATTGATAATAAAAAGGATTGAAAAAAAGATCACAATCCATAAAAAACGGGTAGAAAAATTATGTTTCTTATTTATAAGATAATACAAAGCAATTATTAAAGAATATAGCGAAATATAAATACCCCCTAAAATACGTATCAAATCATCATCTTCAATAATTTTACCTGTACCAGTTCCAAAAAATAATAATTTTGTAGCTAACTTACCTGTTGTGATGTCAATAATGGCGATAATAGATATGCTAATACTAATAATAAAGATAACTTTATTGAATCTTAAAAGCTCTTTATACGTAAATAAAACCGGAACAAATCCAAAGATTAAAAAGGAACTAAGTGCATGAAATATAAAAATTATATTATTAAACTGGTATCCCCAAATAAGGCTCCATAAAAGTAGAAAAATAATATAAAATACAAATAATTTATAAAATCTGCTAATATAATTTTTTTTAACATATATATGATTTTTATGAAAATATGTATACTTGATAAAACCAACAATGGCAAAAAAACTACTCCACTCAACACCCACAGTTGGGGTAAGGAAAATTATATCCCCCCCCCATTTTCTAAACATCATAAATATGTTGGCTAATATTGCAAAAAATAGAGCAAACCACATAACTTTAGCGTTAGTGCAAGAACGAAAAAAAAGAATAAGAATGAAAGAATAATATAAAAAATTGGCGATTGGCTGTCTTATAAAATAAATCATAAAACTACCCAATAGGATGTAAAAAAAAACTTTTAAAACCGTTTTTCTAGTTTGTGGTAAATGATATGTTTTTGAAATCAAAAAGTTTTAGATTTTTGCAAATTTAATATATTCTTACTGATTTAACTCCTTATTTTTTTTAATCAAAAGATTCCAAAATAGTTTTATTTCTTTATTTTTAAAAAGAACATTAATGCCATAATAGAGTGTACTAAAAAACAATATTTGAATAACTAATAAGAATATTATATCTTCTATTAAATAATGAAACAAATAAGTTAAAAATGAAACTAAAACAGCTATCAAGAATAAATCAGTTATACTATGAAGTTGTTTATTTATTTTTATCGCAATAAAACGGTAAACGTAATACATATTAATAAAGAACTGGATACCAATTTGAATTACAATGCCTATAACCATGGCATGTACACTAATCCATGCAGTAGCAATTAAAGCAATTATCATCATTGATTTATATACCAATTCCAGTTTTAGTGATATATCTGAACGTCCCTTAACAAGTGGTACATTTCCACTAATAACAATCATGGGTATTAACATTCCTGAAAAACAGAGTAATTGGAAATATGGGACTGATTCTGTCCATTTGTCTGACAATACAGCAGGTATCAAATTCGGAGAAATAACAATGAATAGCATCATTAGCGGAAATGAAATAAATGAAACGGCTCTTAAAAACTGGATATATGTTTTCCTGAATTTTTCCATTTTATCTTGTACCGAAGATAAAACAGGGTAACTAACTCGATTAAAAACATTGGTGATAATTTTATGAATCATATTACTTAAACGCCTGGCTTGGTAAAAGTAACCTAATGCCCCTGCAGAATAAAACTTCCCTATTACAATATTGTATGCTTGTCCTGACAAAGTATTAACTAGATTGGCCAGAGTTATCTTATAACCAAAATTAAAATTTTCTTTAAAAGCTTTTTTATTAAATCCTATTTTAGCTTTCTGATTGCTTAAAAACCATAACAATAATGTGTTAAATAATGCCTTTAAAAGATGCTGATAAACAAGGCTCCACACACCAAAACCATTGTAAGCTAAATATACACCTGTTGAACCACTCAACAAACTGGATATGATACTTATAATGGCGAGTGGCTTAAAGTTTATTGACTTACGGAAGTGGACATTTTGTATAAATCCTAATGCATTGAAAACTATCACCAATCCACTGACTCTGGCAATATCTTTCAATAAAGGTTGATCATAAAAAGAGGCTATTTTTCCAGAAAACGAAAATATTAGTATATATAGTGCAAGCGAAAGTATTAAATTAAAGGTAAATACAGTATCAAAATCTTTTTTGCCTGCATCTTTTTTGCGAATTAAAGAAACTCCGAATCCACTTTGAACAAGTGTTTCGGATAGTGATATAAAAACAGCAAACATGGCAATTAAACCAAAATCTTCAGGCTCTAAAAGCCGTGATAGAATAATGGTTACCAATAGTCTTATACCCGTAGCACCAACCGCATCCAGACCGGTCCAAAACAAACCTCCGGCTGTTTTTGATTTTATACTCAATATCTCACTCTCTTATAATGTTGTATTAAAATCAGCGAATAATTTTATATTTTTCAATAAGGATATTCAGCATTGCAATTAACCCAAAATCGAAGGGTTGGAGAAGTTAGGCGTAAACTATAAAAAGAAACGCTCATATAAAGTTCAGGGCTATTTTATTTTCAGTACTCTTTATTAAACAGCGTATGGTATACTTTCCCAGGCTCAAAATAGTTTTTACTATTTTTTTATATAAGGATTATACCCATTATCAGGTTTCTTATTAAAAAGCCACTTAAATCCTGCCCAATAACCTCTAATTCTGGCAATGTTTGCTTTTCTATGTTGTGTTTTTGCTACGAGGGCTTTTATTATAAACTTTGATACGTCTTTTACATTTTTGATTATAAAATATTTTGTTTTTAAATTACGGTAGGAGCTTATAAACGAACTTTTTCCTCTCCAATAATATATTGGTAATGCTCGTGGATCACCACCACCTGCCGTCATACTTTCTTTGTGCCACATTTTGGCTTTAGGGGTATAAATAAGCTTATACCCTTTTTTCCTGGCATTATGAGCATAATCTCCCTGTTCTGCATACAGGAAATAATAATTACAATAATAGCCAACATCTTTAAATATTTTTGCAGGGATTATCCAAAAAACATCATCTAAGGAATCTCTTTCAGCTTCCTGGTCATGCTGTCCAACATCTTTTTCATTTTTGCCTGGGTAATATGTTTTACGATACCGAGGGTCTGTAATAATGACACCTATGTGTTGCAAAACATTGGGATGGTCGTAATAAAAGACTTTTCCTGAAACTATTGCATTATCGTTATGTTTTTTGGCAGTATTAACCAATTCTGTTATAGCATATTTATCAATAATTGTATCGTTATTCATAACCATGTAATAACCGGGTTTTTCTTTGAAAGCATTTTCGAGACCATGGTTTACTCCACCCACGTAGCCTTTATTTTTTTCCATTCTTAAAATTCTTACCTTTGAATTACCTTTGAATTTTTTTAAGAGTACCTGGTAATCTTCATGCTCTGAACCGTTGTCAATAAGATAAATGATGAAATCAGGGTAATCTGATTCCAGTATGGATTTAACACATGCAATGGTATCTTTATGCAAATTATAATTAATTGTTATTACTGCGACCATAATAAAGCGTTTTACTAAAAAATTATGACTTAGTGATTATTTTATATCTTTTCTTTTGGCAGATGTTTTATTACTTTAGCAGGCACTCCGCCAACTATTTGAAATGATTCAACATTTTTGTTTACTATACTACCTGCTGCAACAAATCCTTTTTCTTTAATAATTACTCCCTTCAAAATTGTTGCATTTGCACCAATATATGCTTCAGATTTTACATTAATTGGATTGCTTTGCGATGGGAAATAATAATTAAGTTTTGACTTTATCATATCAATATGTGTAATAAACGAAACCCCCATACTGATTACTACATTATCATATATGACTATTTTATCTCTCATATCAAAAAAGCAATTTTTCCCGATATGGCAATTATTCCCAGTGATTAAATTTGTGTAGTTTTGGCAATTGTGAAAAATTAACCCAGACTCTATATCACAGTTTTTCCCAATAGTTGCTCCATTTTTTTCAAGAATTAGTTGTACTGATATTTTATCTAGTTTTTTTATAAAATTGTTAGCAACATCAAAACCTAAAATGATTTTCCGGTAGTTAAAACGAAAAAGATTCCAATAAGCGTTAAGCTTTCTTAGTTTTCTATATATACCTAAACCTGTTTTCATATTTTTTTTATAAAGTCATTGGCAATCTTTTCATTACGTGAGCCAATTAATATCATTTCAATAGTTGGACTCTTTTTATACTTAAGAATTTTTTTTAATGATATATAGGGTGAAAGAAAGAGCGTTTTAATTGAATTTTCTGAAGCTATAATATTTGTCCAATGAAGGGTTTCCGCATGATAGTTTCTAATTAATTTATATTTAAAAATAAACTTATCCTGATTTTTAAGTATTGTTTTGATATCATCTAATTTGGGCAGCCCCATTTCTAAATGCTCGCGCGTCCATTTGTTTTCTTCTTTGCCATTTTTTTTCAATGCGGCTAAGAAATTCTCACAAAGTTTTGCTGCATAATCCCCTTCGGGGAAATTAAAAAAAACGCCTTCTTTGGATATTCTGATCATTTCAAGAATAAATTTTTCCCTATTCTCTTTTGGGATATGTTCAAGCGTATGCACAGATATCGCCCAATCAAAAGTATCATCTTTAAAATCAAGACTTCTACCGTTACTAACCGATGCATTTTTAAAATACGTCTTTGCTTTTTCTATAGCGTCTTTGTTTGTGTCATGAATATGAACGTCTGTTCTTTTTAATGCTTTCT
This sequence comes from uncultured Bacteroidales bacterium, assembly GCA_964544705.1. Lineage (GTDB taxonomy): Bacteria > Bacteroidota > Bacteroidia > Bacteroidales > CAZJDA01 > CAZJDA01. The sequence continues at coordinate 9,265 of CAZJDA010000054.1, read as the reverse complement.
CTAATCGCCCACTTCCTCCTCCAATATCAATTATTTTTTTTGTTTTAGCGGGATCAATTAACTTGAAAAATATTTTTATTGGTCGCAATCGTAGCCAAGTTTCATTTGCATATAGAATTGGAAAAAGTTTTGGTAGAAATTTCATTTTAAAAATATACCGATAGAGTTTTTTTAAAATTATTTTCTTCTTCATTTAAAAAAAGTTATTTTGATTCATAATTTAAATATTCAATAAATGCCTTATACTATTTTCATATTTTTTATTTACAGCGTTACACTGTGTTTCCACTGAGTAACACTGTGAAACTAATAATTTTTAAACGCTTTTAATGTAGTTATAATATAATCCACTTCAGCATCTGTTAACTCGGCATGAAGGGGTAAGGTAATAAACTTATCCGCTTCTTTTTCAATAAACGGGCAGTTCCCATTAAATGATTTAAATAATGGCTGTATGTGTAAAGGTGTATAATGACAACCCGTGGCAATGCCTTTCGATTTGAGATAAATCATCAGGTCGTCGCGTTTTTCTGCCCTGATACCAAACATTTGGTACACATATTTATCGGGCTCATAAGGCAGGAGTGGTTTTATGTCTTCAATCCCCGTTAGCCCTTCCATGTATTTTTGAATGATTGCGCCCCTCCTTCGGTTAAATTCCGGTAGCTTTTTCAGTTGCGCCAGGCCAATGGCTGCGCTAAGGTCGTTCATGTTGTATTTATAGCCCAAAACATTGAGTTCGTAAAACCAATGCATGGCGTCTTTGTTAGCATCTGTATAAGCCTGGGCGGTTTTCCAGTTGTCTTTGTCAATGCCCACCCAGCGCTTGGCTTTTACATCTTTAAACAACTCGGGCCGGTTAGACACCATCATGCCTCCGTCGCCGGTGGTCATCAACTTTTTTTCTTCAAAACTATAGCAGCCTATATCCCCCCAAAGCCCTAGCGGGGTTCCTTTATAAAAACTGCCTGAGGTATGGGCGCAATCTTCAATTACTTTTAATCCCTTTTCGCATGTCCAGGGCATTAATTCATCCATTGGAACAGGATGGCCGGCATAGTGGACAGGCATTACAGCAACTACATCTTTATCGTATTTCTTTTTCATGTCTTCCAAATCCATGCCTAAGGTTTCAGGATTGGAATCGACAAAAACGGGTATTAAATCATTGTACAATATGGCTGAAGCCGTAGAGCTGAATGTTAAAGAGGGAACCAGCACTTTTTTGCCTTTGGGGAAATTAAATACGGCTAAAGCCAGATGCAACGCGGCCGTAGCTGAATTTAAACCAATAGCTTCTTTAGCACCTACAAATTCGGCCCATTGTTTTTCGAACTCGTTTACGTTGGGGCCAAGGCCAATCCATGAGCGCTCAAATGCTTCTTTGATGTTTTGTAGTTCTTCTGAACCGAGGGATGGTTTAAAAAGGCGTATGTTCATTCCTTGTATATTTTTGTTTCACAGTGTTTCACGGTGTTTGTCACAGTAAAATGTAATTGAATAGTTAAGTCTGTTATAAAATTAGTCTCCTTATACCGTGCTTTAGACTTTTAACATTAAAGTTGATCAACAATCCCACTTTCTTTTTACCAAATTTCAAATGTGTTAACACTTGAGCAATATGCACATCATTAAATGCATCCACCGTTTTTAATTCCACAACAACCAAGTCCTCTACCAACAAGTCCATTCGATATCCACAATCAAGCTTCACCTCTTCATAAACAACAGGAACAGGTTTCTCTTCAATAACTTTCAATCCCTTTTTTCTTAGCTCATACGCTAGAATAGTTTTGTATGCAGATTCAAGAAGTCCGGGACCTAATGCAGAATGCACTTTATATGCAGAATCAATGATTTCTCGTGTAATTTCGTTTATTTGCATTTTTATTTATGTAAAAGTTTCACAGAGTAACTCAGTGTTTTTTCACAGTGTAACACTGTGATCACCCTGTGAAACACGGTGACATTAAATATTTTTATAAGTTTCTAATGCCCTATGCACCTTATATGCAGAATCAATGATTTCTCGTGTAATTTCGTTTATTTGCATTTTTATTTAAGTTAAAGTTTCACAGTGTTGCTCAGTGTTTTTTCACAGTGTTATACTGTGTGTACTCTGTGATACACTGTGTAACTAAATTGCTTGATATCTTTCCACAAACTGCGCAAGCGTCATATTTTTTTTATCTTTTTCCGAAAGGACAGGATCGTTTACCGGCCAGTCAATCCCTATTTCCGGGTCGTTCCATAGTAATCCTCTTTCGTTTTCTTTGGAATAGAAGTTATCTACTTTATAAAAAACTTCACTTTCTTCAGTTAAAGTACAGAAGCCATGGGCAAAGCCACGGGGGATAAAAATCACCTTCTTGTTTTCAGCGCTTAGTTCAATGCTATCCCATTGTCCAAAGGTAGGGGAGTCTTTTCTTAGGTCAACAAACACATCCCGAACGGCCCCGGTTATACACCTTACCAGTTTCGTTTCTGCAAAAGGGGGAAGCTGAAAGTGGAGGCCACGTATAATTCCTTTTTGGGTACTCCGGGAGTGGTTTTCCTGTACCCAAATGTTGTTTAGTCCGTACTTGTTGAATTCATTCATATCAAAAGTGCGCATGAAAAAACCGCGGTGGTCACCTATTGGGCTTAGTTGAATTTCATAGACCCCTTTTATATTTCTTTCAAATATTTTCATTTAAATAAGTTTCACAGGGTTGCACAGAGTAGGCACAGTGTTTCTCTGTGTTATTACATTTATTTGGCTCTATAATCTTTAATCTGTTTAATACATAAATCCATAGTATCCTCTGTTTTGTAATTTTTGTACCAGTCAACGGTATATTGTACCGTTTCACGGAAACTTAATTTGGGTTGCCAGTTTAACCGATGCCTGGCTTTACTGATGTCAAGTGCCAGTAGGTTGGCTTCGTGCAGCTTCTTTGCATCTGATTGATCTTCCCATGTTCCTTGTCCCCAGGTATGAATAAATGATTCAACAAGTGCTTTCACAGAAGCAATATTCGTACTTTCAGGGCCAAAGTTCCAGGCTTCATCAAACTTGCCAGGTTGTTCCATCATTTTGGCGCCCAACAACAAATAAGCTCCTAACGGTTCCAGTACGTGCTGCCATGGCCTGGTGGCTTTTGGGTTTCGCACTTCCAGTGGCTTACCGGTTTCTATCGCTTTTACCAAATCTACAACGATTCTATATGGCGACCAATCACCTCCGCCAATTACATTCCCTGCTCTAACCGAGGCAATGTTTTTATCAGAATTACTAAAAAAAGATTGCCTGTATGATTGTATCACCAATTCTGCAGCTCCTTTACTCGAACTGTATGGGTCATGTCCACCCATTGGATCATCTTCGCGGTAACCCCATACCCACTCGCGATTTTCATAGCACTTATCACTTGTTACAAAAATACCCGTATGCAAAGATTCACTATTTCTGAAAGCCTCCAGCAGGTTCACTGTTCCCATTATGTTGGTTTCGAAAGTTTCGACAGGGTTATTGTAGCTATCCAGCACAATTGGTTGAGCTGCCAGGTGAAACAAAACTTCCGGTTTTTCTTTAGCAATAATTTCATGCACCTGATTTTTATTCCTAATATCTACCCGGTAATCTGTAATCTTCTGTACAATGCCCGAAAGCACATAATTGTCCTTATCTGTTCTGGGGGCAAGAGCTATACCTATAACTTCAGCACCCAACAATTTTAGCCACACAGCTAACCAGCTTCCTTTAAATCCTGTATGGCCTGTTACAAGGACTTTTTTTCCATGATAAGCATTTAAGCTATTTTTTAAGCCCATATTTTCCATTCCGGGTTTTCTTTCCACATTTTATTTAATCGCAGTGAGTCCCTGTAGGTGTCCATTGAGTGCCAAAAGCCTGTATGATCATACACCGACAATTGATTTTGCTCTACGATTGTATCCATAGCTTTTTTTTCGAGATCAGCAGATGAATCATCCGGGATAAGATTGAGGAAGTCCTTTTTAAATACAAAATATCCCCCATTGATAGGTTGTTGGGCTTCAATATCTTTCATTTGCTGTTTAAAGCGAGCAACCATATCTCCATTGGTAACCAAATCACCAAATCTACTTGGAGGGTAAACACCTGTCACCGTACCAATGGTATCCATGCGTTTGTGAAATTCGACCAGCGCCTGGATGTTTACTGTAGCCACAGCATCACCATAAGTTAGCATAAACCGGTCTTCATTCACATATTTTCCTGCTAATTTTGTTCTGAAACCGGTCATGGATTCATCGCCTGTTTCAACAAGAGTAACCTTCCAGTTATCTTTGCTTCCTTCATTCTCAATTTTCACATCACCGGAGCTAAGGTCAACTGTAAAGTCGCGGTTATATTTGTAATAATTGAGAAAATAATCCCGAATAGCATCTCCTTTGTAACCTAAAGCCAAAACAAACTCATTAAATCCATAATATGAATAATGCTTCATAATGTGCCATAAGATTGGCCGGCCTCCAATTTCGACCATGGGTTTGGGCTTATATTCTGTTTCTTCCCGGAGGCGGGTTCCCATGCCGCCACATAGAATAATGGTTTTCATAATAATTATTAATTTATAGATTATAAGAAACAACTATTTATCTTTTTGAAAAAATTGCTTGAAGTAATGCATAGGATAGGTTGTTGGTTAAATAGAAAAGTTTTATTTATACTTTGTAATGTTTTATTTTTCTTTTTGGAATAATATACTTATTTTTAAACCAACTGTATATTTCAAGTATTGTCCAAATTCCTACCATCACAACAATACATGTAACAGGTGTACGATATCTTGCCAAAGGCCACACCATATAAGCATGCAGCAGGCTATGAATAACTGGAATAGCTCCTATAAACAGGGGCAAATACAATTTTCTTCTATAAAGTATGAATAAGCCAATAATGTAAAATGGAAGGAAAATCCCATAAAATAATAAACTTGTAATATTATGTGTTGTTGACCAATGCATTGGCCTGTATCCATGAACAATAAAAGTGGGTTGAATATACGTAGGCTGCCAAAAGTTTATAAATGCCCTGGCTTTTCTTTCCCACTTACCATATAAACGCGGTTGCAAATTATGCTTATTTACAAAATTTTGGAAATATTCATTTTGTTTATATTTATTATCCATTTGATTTTTCATATTCTTATCATCATTCTCAGCTAGCTTCTTATAATAATTTTCACCCCATAAAAATGATGTAAAAGAAGTTGTTCTTGGAGTCAATAATACTAACTGGTTATAAACTAAATAATTCCTTATACCCCAGGGTAACATAAAGATTAATATAAGGCCAAAAAGTATACCCGATTTTTTCAATCGAAACTTTTTGCTTAATTCGTTTCTTTTATAAAAGTAAACTGCGATTAATAAAAAGGGCAGATATATAAAGAATCGTTCATCAATATGAATTAACAATGAAAATAATAATGCAGCGGCAATTATAGTTTTAAAATAATGATATTTTTTCAAGCTTTTAATAAAAACCAGTATAAAAAAAGGAATTAATGTTAATAAGGTGGGTTCTTTTAATACGGCACCAATATAACGAATTGATTCTGGGAATAACATTCCCCATATAGCTAACAGTAGACCTATTTTATTATTAAACAATTCTTTACCTAAATAAAACAAGCCTATTACCATGAAAGAAGAAACGATTATATTGTAAATAACAAAAGAATAAAATGGTTCTGAAAACAATGTTTTAAATAATGCGTAGATTAAGGGTATGCCAGGGCCTACTAAAATTTTGCTTTCATCTGCTGTATTCGCTAAAAAATCACCATTAGAAAAAAGATTTCCAAGAAAAATATATTCAGTATGAATCTCATAAGGTTTTTCAATGAATAATAAATAGAGAATACGTATTATAATACTTAAAATAAAAACTACAATTAAGATTTGTTTTTCATTTTTGATAAAATTTTTCATATTTTATAAGTTTTAGCAGACATTAACATTAAATAAATTATTGTGCCTGAAGTGCTAATAACCATAGGTTAATAGTTAATATGGACATTCTCCCTATTATTGATTATGGTAACGGGTAATTTAAATCATCAATTCTTTAAATTCTCTTAAAACTGATTAGTTTTATACCCATTTTATATTTTACAGTATAGTGAAGGAGTATTACTGAGAATAAATATGTTGTTGATGTAGCAATACTTGCACCATACAAGCCAAACAAATTTATGAAGATAATACTTGAAATAATACTATACAATATAACCAATGATAAGTTTCTCATTGCAATGTTTAAGTGGTTTGACATAGAAAGATATGCGCCGGCAAAATTATAGATTGCAGGCAAAACTATTCCAGCCAATAATATGTAAAAAATAGGAATAGATTCAGCATACGTTGAAGCCTCCATAAACAGGTTAATAAGTATTGGGTAGGCTATTACTGCCACTACTAGTATTAATAGAGTAATACGAATCATTATTTTTGATACTCGCTTTGTATAACTCTTTATATTAATTATATCTTTTTTTGACCAGAGTTCAGAAATAATAGGATTAATGTTTGTTTGTATTACATTGGGTACTAGGAGAAATCCTTTTACTACGGTAGAGGCAAAACTATAAATGCCAACATGATAATTGGTTAAAAAAATGCTTACCAAAAAAATATCGAGTTTATTGTTTGTTTGAGACATAAATTGAAGGAAAACCGATTTACTGCCGAATTGTAAATTTTTTTTAAACCAAGTAGATTTCCTTAAATTTAGGGTAAAATATTTATTGTAGTAAATGACCAAAAAGATAATTAAAATGGTTTCCGTTAACAGGAAGCCATAAAAAAGAAAATATAATTCCTTTTTTAATATTATGGTGATAATAATAAAGGAAATTATAATGATCCACCTGGATGATCTTATTATTGAGAGTGTTTTTATATGCCGAAGCCCATTTGTGAATGAAACAATGATTTTGTTTATTGATAATAATGGCAAGCTCAATAATATAATGTTGGTCGCCTTTGTTACTTCTTGGTTAAAGAATATTGCAGGAAAATAAATGGATAAAAGCCTAGATGCAGAAGCAATTATCATAGAAAATAATAGAGCTATAACGATAGCTGTGCTGAAAACTTCTTTTAATATATTAAAACTATTCCTATTTTCTGATGCATATTTTACCACAGCTACTTGTAGCCCCCATATACTTATCAATGAAACGATTAGGTATAAAGCTAATGCTTGGTTAAAAATACCTAAGCCATCTGCATTGTATGCATTGCCTACAATAATATTTGCAATAATTCCACTTAATGCAAGGATTAATTGGCTAACAAATGTATAAGAGGAGTCTTTTACAAATTTGTATGAGAATACGTTTTTTATTAACTCCTTAATTCGCAATTTTTATCTTATTTAATAGCCCCACAATTTAACTAATGATACTTCATTAGAAATAATGTTATTATCATGTACGAATTTTTCAAATTCAATAACTCCAGGTTTATACCTGTTTTTTAATGTTTCTTGGGTCTTTTGATCCAATGGTTCTTTGGAAGCCTTTTTTATCAATATTTTATAATATATTTTTTTTGAAAAATTGAATAGTGGCTTTGGTAATGATTTGTTTAATAGCAGCCACAGTTTTTTTGATTTACCCAATTTTCTTAAAAACTTAGACCTGTATGTTTTCCGTGTGTTATGTTTTTCTATATTAAAGTCATAATTTCCATCTAAACCCATAAAAAGTAATATTTTCGATAATGCCTTGTTATAATCAGCCAGCAATTCGTCATAAAGCATTACTAAGATCTGGTTATTTGGGAAAACATCTGTAAATTGTTTAAGAATTTCTTTGTATTTGATGAAATCTTCGTAAAAAAGAAGCCCTGGCCTTAATGCTCCTTTTGGGATAAATTTACCTTTCTTCCTATCTTTGCTCAAATTAATGGCTGTTTTAAAATCTTTTTCATCTTCATATAAACCAAAAAGATTTTCTGAATGAGCTGAATATAGGTATGATACAGGCTCCCTGAAAATAATTAAAATCTTTGCATTAGGATTGAATTGATAAATTTCCTTTGCTGCAACTTTTGATAAAGAATATTGAGGGCTAATATCCACTTTAATGTGGCCATATTTAGCCTTTGTATAATATTCTAAATATTTATTTTTATCTATCGTATAGTTTAAGGGAATGTCCTTTTTATGTTCCAGTATTTCATTGGCCATATCTTTATTGAAATGGTTCAATTCTTTTTTTCCAGGGATAAAAATATCGGGATGTTGCTTCAAAACATGATAAAGTGTTGTTGTTCCTGTTTTTGGAAGCCCTACAACAAAAAAACTTGGTTTATTCATTTTGACATGCAACTTTTATAATAATTATTAGCTTGTAAAATAATCAGTGATTTTTTTACAAATATACCTATTGTCATTTTTAGACAATTCGTAAAATAAGGGCAATCTTAACAATGTGTCTGTATATTTATCAACATTCGGTAACTCCCTTCCGTCATGTTTGTTATTATAATACCCGGACTTGTGTAAGGACTGGTAATGGAAAACCGTATGAATACCTTCTTTTTTTAGGTATGCAATTAAATCATCTCTTTGCTGCAAATCCTTTGTAAGAATGTAAAATAGGTGTGCGTTATTTGTTGAATAGCCGGGGATAAATGGAAGCTTTACAAGTTTATTTTCCTCTAAAGTTTTTAACCCTTTATAATAATAGTTCCATAATTGTTTTCTTTTTTGTTGTATAGTATCTAGGTTTTCAACCTGTGCCCATAAAAATGCCGCAATAATCTCTGATGGCAAAAAGGATGAACCGGTATCTACCCAACCATACTTATTTACTTCACCCCTGAAGAATTCTGCCCGGTTTGTCCCTTTTTCCCATATAATTTCAGAGCGCTTAATAAATCTATCGTCATTAATACATAACATACCTCCCTCACCACTTATTATGTTTTTTGTTTCATGAAATGAAAACGCAGAAAGGTGGCCAATTGATCCTAAAGCCTTTTTTTTGTCGTTATTGTCAATATAATAGTTATCAATAGCCTGGGCAGCATCCTCAATTACATATAAATTGTATTTGCTTGCAAGTTTCATAATTTTATCCATATTACAAGCAACACCGGCATAATGAACTGGAACTATGGCCTTTGTTTTTTTAGTGATCAATGATTCTATTGTATTTTCATCAATGCCAGGATGCTCTCTTTTACTATCTGCAAATACGATTTTAGCGCCTTGCCTAACAAAGGC
>CAZJDA010000053.1:0-33301 GCA_964544705.1 uncultured Bacteroidales bacterium | reverse complement strand
CTTGAATATCATTTTAAATGCCTGGAGATGAAGAAAAAAATTGATGATAAAAGAGGTATTGCCATCTCCTATAATAATATTGGCGAGATATATCGCCACCAAGATTCACTTAACAAAGCCATTAAATACTATTCAAAAAGCCTTGAAATAAACAGGCAAATAGGTAATCATGATGGAATTTCCACAGTATTACTTAACTTGGGTATCATTGCATTAAACAAGGAAGAATATTCCAAATCGCTTGATTATTTCAATAGGAGCTTGGAAATTACTAAGAAGACTCAAGATAAATACAAAATTGCAGACCTTCATAATTACCTTGGGAGGTATTATTTCAAAACCAATAATAATACAAAAGCCATTAAATTTTACAAAAGCGCTTATGAAATAGGCTTAGATATTGGTACCCCCAAAATTGCACGCGACGCTGCCGAAGGTTTAAGTATCATATACAGTAATATCAATAATTACCGGCAAGCCTATAACTTTTATAAATTGTTTAAACAAATCAGTGATTCCATCCACAATTACAAGGCTATTGAAAAATTCACACAGCAAGAAATGCAACATAAATTTAATCAAATACTTAAAGAAAAGGAATTTGAGAGAAAACAAGCAGAAATTAAACAAGAAGCGAAAATAAGAAAACAAAGAATTCTTATCTATGCATTTGTTATAGGTACAATATTATTAATTATTATTGCTTTTGTAGTGATCAGGAATAACCGCATCAAACAAAAAGCCAATATTGCACTTCAACAAAGTAATGCAGAGATCAATCAACAAAAAGAAGAGATACTCACACAGCATAACCATTTAGAAAAACTCAACAAAGAATTAACGAAGAAAAATGAAGAGATCACCAACCAGCGAAATAACCTTGAAAGGCTAAATTTTGAGCTTTTTGAACAAAAAGAAGCCATTACCGAAGAGAAGAAACTTTCGGATATGTTGGTAAAAAATATCCTTCCAGATATTATTGCTGATGAGTTGATCAATAAGAAAAAAATAAAACCACACTATTACAAACTTGCAACAGTAATATTTACTGATTTTAAAGATTTTACTGCGCTTAGCAAAGAGCTTTCACTCCTTGACCTTGTAAACGAACTGGATACCCACTTTGCAGAATTTGACGGCATAATAGAAAAACACAATATAGAAAAAATTAAAACCATTGGCGATGCTTACCTTGCTGTTGGAGGTATACCACTTGAAAACAAATCCAACCCTATTAGCGTGGTGCTAGCTGGTTTGGAAATTCAACGGTATGCCGAAAGAATCAACCGACTTCAAAGAAAACTAAAGTTCCCTCTTTGGGAACTTAGAATTGGAATACACACCGGTGAAGTATTTACGGGGGTAGTTGGCAAAAAGAAATTTGCCTTTGAAGTACTCGGTGAATCAGTATTTGTTGCTAGCAGGATAGAGGATTTTTGTGAAGTTGGAAAAGTTACGATTTCACAAGCAACTTACGACCATGTAAGAGATTATTTTGAATGTACTTACGCCCAAACAGTAGACCTTAAAAACCAATACCCCATGATGATCTATACTGTGCAGTCCATTAAACCAGGATACTCTATCAAAAATGAAGGGAAGGTTCCCAATAATAAACTTTTTAGAATTATTAAAGACCTCTCCGCCTAATGTCCAATAAAAAGTTTATACAATAATCATGAGCCTTAAACAAAATAAATTAAAAATTCTTTTCTTTGCAACGGTTTTAACCACACTTTTTTTCAACTTACGCTCTATTATTATAGTAAAAATATTCTTATGCAGAGTTTTTTGAATATAAAACAATTGACCTTAACTTTAATATTAACGGCTTCAACGATTATTTGTGGAGCCCAACAACACAGGAATGCAAAATTTGACCGTATTTCACTTGAAAGGGGCCTTTCACAAAGCTCGGTTTACACTATATTGCAAGATAAATACGGGTTTATGTGGTTTGGTACATTAGATGGGCTCAACCGGTATAATGGCTATGATTTTAAAGTCTATAAATACCAAAACAAGGATTCCAATTGTATAAGTGATAATATCATTACTTCCTTGATATCTGATAATCAAAAAGATATATGGATTGGTACTTATAATGGACTGAACAAATATAATTATGAAAAAGATAATTTTACGCATTATAAATACGAAAAAGATAATGATAACAGCCTTAGCAGTAATATTATCAGGTGTTTAGCTAAAGACAGCTCCGGTAATTTATGGATAGGAACGGATAAAGGTTTGAATAAGTTGAATATAAATAACAAAAATATTGCTGTTTTTCATGCTGATACAACCGATAAATATGCTTTACAGGATAATTATATACGCACCCTTTTCGTTGATGATAAAAATACTATATGGATTGGTACATATAAGGGCTTACATAAATATGTTCCTTCCAAAGATAAATTCTATCATTATCAACATGACAAAAATATTGATTATAGCATAAGTAATAATGCTGTGGGCGCTATTTATAAAGATAGTAAGGGAACTCTTTGGGTTGGCACCGATAGGGGATTAAACAGGTTTAATGAAAAAATGCAAGAGTTTTCAACATACAAATATCAATCCAACAATGAATTTTCTATCAGTAATGATTTGGTAAGGGTGATTTTTGAAGACAAAAACAACAGTTTATGGATTGGTACCAACAAAGGACTCAACAGGTATTTGCCTAGTAAAGATGAATTCATTTCTTTTTATAACAACCCGGAAAACCCTTATAGTTTAACATCTAACAAGGTCTGGTCTATTTACGAAGGTAATTCTGGTATACTATGGATTGGGACTATTGGTGGTGGTGTGAATAAATTGGATAATAAAAAGGCCAAATTTATCCATTACGAGAAAAGGCCAAATTCAACAAATTGCCTGAATAACAACTCTGTATGGTCTATTTGTAAAGACCATGAAGGTATTTTATGGATTGGTACGGATAAAGGACTTAACAAGTTCAACAGGGAAAAAAATTCTTTTGAGCATTTTACCCACAAACCGGGAAAAAACTCTATAAGCAATAATCTTATTAAGGCTATAGTTGAAGGTAAAGATCATATTTTATGGATAGGCACAGACAAAGGGTTAAATAAATTCAATAAAAAAACAGGCATTTTTAAACATTATAGGCACCAAAAAGGAAATCCTAACAGCCTTAGTAATGATATAATCAAAGTATTGGTCACTGATGAAAAAGGAATTATATGGATAGGTACAAAAAGTGGTGGGTTAAACCGCTTTGATCCCAATAGCGAAACATTTAAAACTTTTACATCAAACAATAGCAGAGATAACACCATAAGCCATGATAGGATTTGGTCTTTAATGAATGATGAAGGCAACATACTTTGGGTTGGTACTTTTGGTGGCGGGCTTAACAAGTTTAATAAAAAAACAGGAGAATTTAAAGCCTTTGTGCATAATAAACAAGATACTGCAAGCATTAGCAACAATATTATTCGTGCAATTTTTCGCGATTCGCGTGGAATTTTATGGGTTGGAACCTCCAATGGACTCAATAAAATGAATAAGGATAACAAAACGTTTACTACTTATAATATCATTGATGGGCTTCCCAATGAGCTCATATATGCCATTGAAGAGGATGATGAACACAACCTGTGGGTAAGCACAAATAGAGGCTTGTGTAAATTTAACCCTATTAACGAAACGTTTAAAACTTACGATGCAAACGATGGGCTTCAGAGTTACGAATTTAACCAAGGAGCCAGTTTTCATGCAGAAAACGGTGAGATGTTCTTTGGAGGAATAAATGGTTTTAATGCTTTTTTTCCATCAGAGATACAAGAAAATGCGTTTATCCCTCCTATCGTATTAACAGATTTTAAAATCCTTAACAAACAAGTACCCATTGGAGAAAATTCCCCATTAAAAAAATCACTTAATGAAACAAACCATATCACCCTTTCTTATAAGGATTATATGTTCTCTTTCGAGTTTGCTGCACTCAACTACACAAATCCCGAGAAAAACAAGTATAAGTATATAATGAAAGGTTTTGAAAAAAATTGGAACCAAATTGGGAACAGGAGATTTGCAAATTATACCAACCTTGACCATGGAGAATATACATTTATTGTTAAAGGCTCTAATAATGACGGATTATGGAACAAAGAAGGAAGGAAATTAAAAATTACCATCACTCCGCCTTTTTATAAAACTAAAGTTTTTTACATTTTGCTTTTTATCACCATTATATTGATTATCTACTTGTACATTAAGCTCAGGGAGCGAAAACTTGTGAAGGAAAAGAACAAGCTTGAGCAAAAAGTTAGGGAAAGGACAACAGAAATACGAGAACAAAAAGAAGAAATAGAAGCGCAGAGAGACGATATTAAGGCAAAAAATGTAAACATAACTGACAGTATTCGCTATGCCAAAAAAATCCAACAGGCTATATTACCTTCCGAAGAAGTATTTAAGAAGCATTTTCCAAAATCCTTTATATTTTTTAATCCAAAAGATATAGTAAGTGGTGATTTTTATTGGATAGACAAAGTTGGGGATAAAATATTCTTTGCAGCAGTTGATTGCACAGGACATGGTGTACCCGGCGCTTTTATGAGCATTATCGGTTATAACCTTCTTGATGATGCGGTTAACAAGCAGAAACTTACTACCCCATCAAAAATCATTGATTTCATCCATGAAGGGATAATCAGTTCTTTCAACAAAGTGAAAGAAAAAAGAGTGAAAGATGGTATGGATTTGGCCTTATGTGCTTATGACGTTTCAAACAACAAACTGGAGTATGCTGGAGCTTACAACCCACTTATTATTATCAGGGATGGCGAAATTATTGAGATCAAGGGCGACCTGAAACCGATTGGAGAAACAGAGATAAGCAGGCAAAAGTATTATACAAACCATGAGCTGGAAATGAAAAAAAATGATGCCATTTACATATTTACAGATGGCTTTATTGATCAATTTGGAGGTGAAGACCACGACAAATTCATGAAAAAGCCTTTTAAAGAAAAATTAAAAAAAATACATTCTTTACCCCCGAAAAACCAATTAATGGCATTATCAGAAACTTTTACCAATTGGAAAGGCAATATTGAACAAATTGATGATGTGTTAATCATTGGAATAACGATGTAGCCATTTGCAAATGGTTAATATTTTTACACCGGTAACACCTGTGTAACACCGATATGACTTTCAATTGAATACTTTTCATTTATTCTTTTAACTTATCCAATGCCCTTAACCTTTGTAAAATCGGGGGATGAGAGTAATAAAAGAACACATAAGCAGGATGAGGGCGTAAATTGCTAAGGTTATTTACCGATAGTTTTTTCAGCGCTTCTTGCAAAGCTCCCGGTTTATAATTTTTTCCTGCAAAGCGGTCGGCCTCATATTCATTTTTTCTTGATAATTTGTTCATAATTACTCCTAATATCAATGATAACGGGCTATAAAGCAAGCCAAATGCCAATACTCCCATATGGAAACTTCCTTCCTCTGCCCCCAAAGCTCTTGATAATACAGGCTCATCTATCATCCATGATAAAATATACAGCATGAAACCCGTTTGCAACAAAGAAATAAACAATCCTGATAAAGTATGTTTTTTCTTATAATGCCCAATTTCATGGGCAAGCACTGCCACTATCTCTTCGGTTGTATGCTGCTGTATGAGCGTGTCAAAAAGCACTATACGTTTTTTTGACCCTAAGCCGGTAAAATAGGCATTGGCTTTTGACGAGCGCTTAGATCCATCTATAACATAAATGTTTTTTAAGTTAAAACCTGCTTTTTCAGCAAAATTTTCTATTGCATCTCTCAATTCTCCTTCTTCCAAAGGCCGTTGTTTGTTGAACAAGGGTACGATAAGATTGGAATAAAATACAGACATAAAGATCATGAATGCAGCAATTGTGCCCCAGGCTACGACCCAAAAATACTCGCCTGTGCTTTCGTAGATCAAAATAATAGCAGCAAACAAACCGCCTCCAATAATCACTCCTAAAAACCAGCCTTTGATCTTATCTAAAATAAACGTCTTAACCGTTGTTTTATTGAACCCATATCTTTCTTCAATATTAAAGGTAGCATAAGCAGCAAAAGGAGTACCTAATATATCTGCCGCCATACCAATCAACCCGAAAAACATCAAAGCCATCCATACAGGATGTGTTGTATAAGTTCTTACAAAACTGTCAAGCCATGCAAAACCGTCAAAAAATAGCAATAAAAGCATGATTACAAAAGAAAGAGTGGATACAATGATAGAAAGCTTCAATTTATCTTTGTGGTAGTTTTGCGATCGTTTATATTTTTCTTTGTCATAAATACCTTCTAATTCTTTTGGTAATTCATCGCTCCAGTATTTGCTATTGAGGTAATCCAGCAATCTTTCAAGCAAAAAATCAAAAACAATGATACCAACAATGATCCAGAATATTGTGTGTGCCATAATTAAATTTTTAAAGCAAAATTAAATATATCCCATGAACCGGTACATAAACAACCCGAAAATTTCATGGAAAAATATGCTCCAATATTTAAGGGCTTCATAATTGGGATAAAACAAATTTATTACATCCCATTTAATTGGGCCTGCAATATGGCCTACGGGATAAACATCAACATCAACACCTGCTTTCAAAAAACATTTTTTTGCCCTGTTTATATGGGTTGCCGAAGTGATCAGTAAAAAATTCCCGTTGGGATATTTCTTTTCTAAGATGGAAGCTGTATATTCAGCATTTTCGTGTGTGTTATCCGACTGGGTTTCTATAAGAATATCACTTCTTGGTAGGCCAATTTCAACAAAATAATCTTTTAGTATCCTTGACTCTTTATTGTCTGTATAACTTATAGTACCAGCTCCACCGGATATCAATATCTTGTTAATGACATTATTTTTATAAAGCCATATGGCTTGCATAATCCTATCAGTGTTATGCCTAAAAATTTTGCGCTCGTTTTTTGCGTCATAATCTATCATTCCACCAGAAAGCACTATTCCAACATCATACGTGGTATCCAGGGTTGAATAGCATATTGGTGATGTTTCAATCATTCGTATTACTTCTTTTGATAAAAACGGGTTGGTAAAAAACACGATCATTATAAGGGTTATTCTTATCAAATGTTTTTTATGCTTCTTGTTCTTAATCAATATTGCTATCACAAGCAATATGATAAACCAAGTTAAGGGCTTAAGAAATAACGCAAGTATTTTTGAAAGTATAAAAAACATGACTAAAGCATTTGGCGTGCAAAAATACAAAAAAGTCTTACTATAGCTATTATTTTAGATTAAGGAATGGGTATACATGATAAAAAAGCCAAAAATATTGGTCAATTAAAAATATTTTAATAATTTAGCTACCATAAAATGATTTGCTATGAAAATTTTAATCCTATGCAACGGCAATTCTTGTCGCAGCCAGATGACAGAAAGCTTTTTAAAAAAGTTTGATCCTGCCTTACAAGTATACTCAGCAGGAGTACAACCTTATGATGCAGTAAATCCTATTGCTATTGAAGTAATGAAAGAAAAAGGTATTGATATAAGCAGCAATACCCCTAAACCGGTAAGCAAATTTATCAATGATGATTTTGATTATATTATAACTGTCTGCGATAAAGCACAAGAAAACTTACCTGCATTTAATGGGAAAGTAAAAAACCATGTTCATCTCAGTTTTGATGATCCTTCTAAATGTAACGAGCTGGGTGAATCTAAATTGGAAATATTTAGGAAAGTAAGAGACAGTATTGAAGAACATTTTTATCGTTTTTACGAATCCCAACTTGTTGAAGCATAAAAATAGATTATTACAAAATCAATTTTTATATAAAATGATGAACTTTATATTCTTTTTATATATTTGTAAAAATCAAGCTATTCAATAAGAGTATGCTTTTTGGTTCAAAATAAACCAGTCAAGATTAAGCTTTTACAAGGTGTTTAAAACTTTTCACAAATTTTTTTTCATATCATCCAAACTATGGTTATGTTTGTTGGTTTTTCTAAGTATAGATAAAGAACTAACAAAACATCGATTGACCAATTGGAAAGCAATAAGAAACAACATCAACTCGTATTTGCAATAACCACCAGTGAATCCTTGGGCCCGCTTATTGAGCCTTTCGCGGTGCAACTCATGGAAAATGGACAATTCAGTTATGCATTTACACGTATTAACTCGATAACAATTAACGATTATTTCAAGATAGATAACCTCCACCCTGCCCTATTTAAAGCAATTAAAGCATCTGATTGTTATACCAGGCAATACCTTACAAAACGTTTTAGTGAAAATAATAAAAAACGTACAATTAATTTTATTAAAAATATTGCCAATCATCCGCAAATAAATCATATCCGTAATTTTATAGAAAGAAAAACAGTACAATGTATTCATTATCTCAATCAATGTAATGAAGTAGTTTATTACAAAGGAGAAAGCAAAGATGCTATCAAAGAAAAAAAGATTGAAATTTGCGATTCCCCTGCAACAGTGATATTCAATTTTACACGGGAAGATACCGGGGCACGTTACTTCCTTTCTATAAAACAAAATAACCACGAATTATTGCTAAAAGGCACAGACAACCTTTTATTAACCAATAAACCTTGTTGGCTATACATCAATGACAAGCTATATACTTTTGAAGAAAGCTTTGATAGCAAAAAACTCATTCCTTTTTTTAAAAAAGATTATGTTTCTATACCCAAAAAGGCTGAAGAAAAGTATTTTGAAACATTTGTTTATAATGCTATAAAAAAGTTCCATGTTCGTGCAAAAGGATTCGATATCAAAGATGTAAAACCAGGGAAACATGTGCTTTTGTCTTTGGAAGCCGACTGGAAAAACCATCCTGTGCTTGTTTTTTATGTTATGTATGGAAATAAAAAAATCCTGGTATCAAAAAAGGAGGATAATTTTCTTGAATTCCAAAAAGATAACGGGTATTTTATTTACAAAAGAATTCAAAGAGATTTTAAATGGGAACAAGAAAAACAAAAGCAGTTAGAAGCTTTGGGTTTAGTATTAAAAGACGAAGCCAATTTTACCGTTAAAATTAACGAAAATAAGACACTTTCTAATAGTGAGATGAGGAACAATCTCCTTAGTTTTATTAATGAAAAAAATGAACAATTAGAAAAGTACGATTTCAAAATAACCCAAGAGTTTTATAAAGAAAATTATTTTACCGGGCATATTTCATTATCCATTGATGTTGATGAAAAAATTGACTGGTTTGATGTGCATATTATTGTTAAGTTTGGTGAATTTACATTTCCTTTTTTACAACTTAAAAAACACATCTTGAATGGTATAAAGGAATTCACTTTACCCACTGGTGAAATTGCCATTATTCCTGATCCCTGGTTTTCAAGGTTTGATGAATTGCTTCTTTTTAATAAAACACTAGATAATGAAAGACCTATTGAAATAAGCAAGCATCACTTCCAAATAATCAACAAGCTACAGAGCAAAAAGAAAAAACTTCAAACCCTTGAGCAGCTTAACAAATTCAAGCGAATGCCTGCCCCCAGCATTCCAACTAGGCTCAATGCAAAACTTAGGCCATACCAAGAAAAAGGTTACCATTGGCTTTATTACCTTCAAAAAAATGAACTGGGCGGATGCCTTGCCGATGATATGGGATTAGGCAAAACATTACAAACGCTTACGATACTCCTAAAAACAAAATTGGAATCCGAGAGCTTTTATACTCAACAACAGTCAAAAAATCCTTCCCAATTAAACCTTTTTGAAGATGATATGCTTCAAAAGGCTAATAACCAGTCAAAAACATCACTGATTATTATGCCCTTATCGCTTATTTACAATTGGGAAGACGAGATCAACAAATTTGCCCCGCTGCTTCAAATATACAAGCATACCGGTAGTAATAGGAAAGAAAGTGCAGAGCAATTCAAGTATTATGATATTGTATTAACAACCTACGGTGTTGTTAGAAACGATATTGAGTTTCTTAAAGATTTTATCTTCCATTACCTTATCTTAGATGAAAGCCAGATTATTAAAAACCCGTATTCCAAGATATATAAAGCTGTAAAATTGCTTCATGCCGAACACAAATTGGTATTAACCGGCACACCCATAGAAAATTCTCTTACCGATCTTTGGTCTCAAATGAATTTTCTAAACCCTGGTTTCCTTGGCAGTATTGATTTTTTCAAAGATTCATTTGTAACTCCTATTGAGAAAATGGCCGACGCCAAAAAAGAGAAAATGCTTGGTAAGCTTATTGAACCTTTTATACTAAGAAGAACCAAAAAGATTGTTGCCAAAGACCTTCCAGCCCTTTCTGAAAAGATCCATTATTGCGAAATGACTGATGAGCAAGAAAAACTTTACGAAGAAAAAAAATCAGCTATTCGAAATTACATCATTAAGAATATATCTAAATATGGAAGAAAAAAATCCAGGTTTATTATTCTTAAAGGCCTCATGCAATTAAGGTTGGTCTCCAATCATCCTAAGCTTCTCAATAAGAACACTGAAGCAGATTCTGGGAAATTTAATGAAGTAATTAGAAGCATAGAAAGCTTACTTGCTGAAAATCACAAAGTTTTGGTGTTTTCCCAGTTTGTTAAACATCTTAAGCTTTTTGAAGAATATCTAAATGAAAAAAGCATCCAATATTGCAAAATAACTGGCGGCATGCCAGAGAAGCAGAGAAAAGAAATGGTAACGGCATTCCAAAAAGAAGCGAACAAAAAATTGTTCTTAATATCATTAAAAGCCGGTGGTGTGGGACTAAACCTAACTGCTGCAGATTATGTTTTCTTGCTGGATCCTTGGTGGAACCCGGCTGTTGAATACCAAGCAATCAACAGGGCTCACCGGATTGGGCAAGTTAAAAAGGTATTTGCTTATAAATTCATCACAAAAAACAGCATTGAAGAAAAAATTTACCAATTACAACAAAAGAAATCCGCTCTGGCAGAGAAATTTATTCATACCAATAACCCTATTCATTATTTTTCTAATGAAGAAATTTATCAATTCTTCAATTAATTGTTAACTTTACAGGAAATTTTCAAAAAACAAAAACCATGAATAGGCAATGTTTGTGATTATTCTAGAGACTTATACAATGTATATAGTTTGTCCGTTCAACAAATCCTAACATTGTCATAAATTTTTAAAAGATGAAATACTTAAACAAATTATTCATTGGTCTATTATTCCTCGTAATAAACTTCAATACACCAGCACAGGAAATAGCAACGCCCAATGATTTAGAGCCTGTTTATAAGGTAAAAACGAGCCCTGTAAAAGACCAATCAAAGTCCGGTACATGCTGGAGCTATGCCACAGTCTCTTTCCTGGAAAGCGAATTGTTAAGATTGCACGATAAGGAATTTGATTTATCAGAAATGTATTTCGTGTATTATGCTTATGAGCAAAAAGCTGACCGCTTTATCCGTATGCATGGCAATGCTAACTTTTCACCAGGTGGCCAAGCTCACGATGTTACCAATTTACTGGAACAATATGGAGCTGTTCCCGAGATAGCATATAAGGGCATTAATTATAATTGCAAAAAACATGACCATTCACAATTGCATACCCTATTAGAAGGATTTCTGAATAGCGTTTTAAAAATTAAAGGCAATATTTTTAACAACTGGAAAGAAGCCTACCAATGTATACTTGCATCCTATTTGGGAGAGATACCTGGTGAATTTGAATATGCTGGAAAAACTTACTCCCCAACCACCTTTTATGATGATGTATTAAACTTGGATGCCAAAGATTACATTGAGATCACATCTTACACCCATCACCCGTATTATACAAAATTTGATTTGGAAATACCTGATAACTGGTCACATGATGATTATTACAATGTACCTTTAGATAAACTCATTGAGATTATTGAACTTTCTCTTGAAAAAGGATATTCGATTGTTTGGGATGGTGATGTTACAGAAAAAGGCTTTGGGCACAAAAAAGGTATAGCAACTTTAGATACAGAAAAGCCTATTAACAATGAATTGAGGCAAAAAACATTTAATAACCGTGCTTCTACTGATGATCATTTAATGCATCTTACTGGGGTTTATAAAGATAAAGAGGGGAACCATTATTACGAGATCAAGAACTCTTGGAGTGCTGAAAGCAATGATTTTGGAGGATATTTATATATGTCAGAAGATTACATTAAATTAAAAACCGTTGCATTGATGCTTCATAAAAACGCATTAAGTGAAGAAGTGAAGGAAAAACTGGGTTTATAATATTCTATTTAAGAAATATCATTGCAATTTTTTGTCCTACTTTAATTCCTTAAAGCGTTCTCTTTTTCCTTTTGTTTTCTTTTTTTGAAGAGGTCGCTAAAACGGTCAAATTCCTTCCTGTATATAATACCTAGTCCTTGAGTATATGGAGCATTATTATTGAGGATATCGTAAGTATTAGAGCGGTTAAATGCTTTTACCCTGAAGCGGTCTGTCCATTTGTATTCCACTTTTACGTCTCCAACAATATTATTGGCATTTTCTTCTTGCTGCTGTGTAGGCGTGGCCCCCTCATATCCCAGGTTGCCGTCAATAGTAACCCTGTCATTGAACAACTGTGTAGTCAAAGCCACATTTACCTCCTCACTACTAATTTCATCGCCGGGCCGGTAATTAAAGCCAACATCAAAATCATTACTTATCTGCGAAAGCCAATTACTGAATTGGTTAGAAAGTAATTCCATTGAGTTGGAACCAATGCCAATACCAGGCTCTCTTGCAGTTTCCGAACCTTGGTCGGGAGGTAAGAACCTATTCATAACAAGTAAATAAAGGAATTGTTTGTTTATATTGGGTTCTATAATCTCCCTTACCTGGTTCTTAAGAAATTCATCGTCTAAGCCGGGAAGCTGTATATCAAAAGCAATATCCGGGTTAAAAAGATTATCTTTCATGAGGATAACGCATTCAACGGGCACACGTTTCCTTGAAGAATCCGCCAATTGAAGGTCGTAAAGAGAAGCCCTTACATTATAGATTGCTTTTAAGTCTATTGTAGCATTATAAGGGTCGCCGTTCCATTCAATACTCCCACCTTTTTCAATGGAAAATCGTTTATTGATAATATTTTCCAAGGTAAATAGGTAATCCCCTTCTTCTATAACATATTTACCATGTATGGCAAAATCACCCATAGAAGAAATACCCATATTAAGATTGGCATTTCCCCGGGCTTTTATAATATCACCTGCCTTTTCATCAAGTATAATCTGGATTTCAGCGTCAGGATCAACTTTCAGGTCAAAATTTAAAGATAAGCCGCTGATATTGATGTCTTTCCTTATTTCATCAGTTGTTTTCGTTTTGGCTGTATCGGTTTTTACAAAATATACAAATTCGTTTTCCGATACTTCTTCGGTTGAAGAAATTGGGATGAATATCCTGGTTCCTTTTTCTGTATTAGCGTTGATATCCAAATTAATATTTTTGGCCGGGCCTTTAATTTTAATAATACCAGAAGCATATGCTTTGCCATAAAACAATTCATTTTGGTAACTATTGGTATTGAGGGCCTCAAAATTCTGGGGTTTAAGGTCAAGGTCAAGATTAAAGTTTTTAAAATGCTCATGGTGCATTTTCCCATCGCAAAGCGCTTTATTGCCATTAACATCATAAATATAAATACTGTCGAATTCAATATGGTCTTTTCTAATTTTAAGAATATCGGAAAAATGGTATGATTCGTTAAGGTAATCAACTTTGAACCTTCTAACGGTGAGCCTTAAATCACCTTCAAGGAAAGGCTTTTTTAAGGTTCCGCCAACATGTAATTCACCATTGGCAATTCCAGTAAGGTCAGAACTAAAGCTTGCTATATATTTCTCGAGGATGCTCAATTTAAAATTATTCAAAAGTACATCTAAGTCAAAATTTTCCTTTTCTCTTTGAGGATAGAAAAAACCTTTGAGCTTTAAAGTGCTGTCAGAACCAATATTTCCCCTGTAAATGATATTGGCGCCAACATTAAAAGCCTTTTTGCTGTTATCCCAAATACTATTAACCGTAAGGTCTCCAATATAATCATCATTAAACCCAAAGTTGTTAATAAAAATATCAGAAGTTATATAAGGAGATTGGTATACATTTGATAAGGATAGTTTGCCGGTGAACAATCCATCAAAATCCATTTTCTTTTTTTGCGTTATATTATCAAAATTAGAAATATTAAAACTGTTCAAGTCTACATGTAGCACATCGCTGGGATCATGAGAAACAACACCGTTAATAAGAAGGTGTTGTTTCTTATGGAAAATCTTAAAATTATTCAATGTTATTTTGTTGGTATCATAAATAATGTAGTTATTATCATTGATCTTCCATGAAGTATCATTGATGATAATCTCAGATTCGGCAAAAAGGACTTTTATAGCCGGTAGGCTGTCAAGGATTGCGGTACCAGTGATACCAGCCTTGTTGGTTTGTATTGTATCATGATTATCCCAAGATATCTTAAAATCACTTTTATTGGCTTTTGTACTTGCACGAAAATGAAAATTATCCAGCCAAAGGCTATCAGAAATGGATAATTTATCTACAAGAAAATCAACGTGTATACTGTCGTTTTCTGTATTACTGCTAAAGGTAAAACCTTTCAATTGGCTCGTATTGTGAGAGATTTTATCAATTTCTCCTTTCAACTCAAAACTCATACTCCCAGGTGATAGGGAGCCACTGATCTTTGACTTATCAGCAAGCTCAATACCAGGGGCAAACATTTCTAAGATAGGCCCGGGTTTCTTAAGCGTCAATTCATAATTTATATGTTGATTTTCATATTTAGTGCTATCATGCAGGATTGAATCGGAAATTGGCAAAGCAGGAACAAAATGTAAGGCTATATCAGACACGGCTTTAGGTATGTTTTTGTATGCAAAATTACCATAAGCTTTTAAGTCAAGGAGCTCAGATTCAATCTCAATATGTTTATGTTTTGATGAATCACTTTTGGTGATCATTTTTAGATGATTTATTACCAAATTATTACCTTTTTCTTTATAAGAGAAGTCTGAAAGAGTAATAGAACCATTTAAATTCTCTGGATCAGCTCCCCTGATATCTCCTTTAATATTTAGTTTTACAGGTAATGATGTGTCTCTATTAAGAAGGTTTAGCTTTGCCAGGTCTGCTTTTTTCAACCTTGCATCAAGTTGTATATCTTTAATGGAATCAGCCAAATTAATGCTGCTTTGAAGAAAAAGGTCTAAGTTTTCATCATCAATTGTAATCGTTGACTGAAAATTTTGCATTTCATACCCGGCCTCAATGCTAATATTGTTATAATTATAATCATTGAAATCAACTTCAGCAATATTTGTTTCTAATTGGGCTTTCATATGCTTGGGATCAAGTCCATAGCCGTCTATTGTAGTATTCATGGTAATAATGCCCAACTGTTCGTTGTTAAAGTAATTTCCTAGTTGAAAGCGATCAACAGCAATATTACCAGAGTAATAAAATGTTTTATAGTTGTTGCTTTGACTAATTTTGAGGTTTGTTGAAACATTTCCAAGCTTAGTCATGAGCTTTCCTTTGGCAACAAAGTCGTTCATAAAGCCTGTAATATTTCCTTTGTATTTTATTGCCCCTAAGTTCACAATCTCCTTTGGAAGCTTTAAAGATTTACCTTTTGGCAGTTTTACATTAGAAAGATCCGAAGCAGTAGTTATAAACCTGTCTATGGAAAAATTGACATATGTATCTTCAATATTAGGCAGGCCATTAACGAAAAAATCTGTTTTGAGCCTAGTAGAGCGGCCATAATATATTTCAAGCTTCTTAGCCCGGAAATTACTCATTTTTCCCCTAACTTCGGCTGCAATGTAAATATGGTCTTCTACTCCTTGTAATGATGGTAAAATATAGGAAAGCTCTTTTAAGTCGATCTTAGAAGGTTTCAAATCAAACCTTATTTTAATATCTTCAAGGCCTTTGCCAGCTAGTAAAGTATCCAAGTTTTCATATTTGCTATGAAGGTCAAATTCTACGTTTGTGTTGGATGTTACCAATTTAAAATCATTAATGTGAGCCTCATCAGGGAACAAGGCAATTCCCGCTGAAAATTCTTCCAAAGTAAACCCGGAACTTTCTTTAAAAGACAAGTTATCCATGTTGACTAAGTTGGTATCACCAAGGTAATATATCTCCGAGATGTTCATGTTCAAATTATCAAGATCAATATTACTGAAGTCTATGCCTTCTTCTTTTCTTTTTTTATTATAATCATGGTATAACAACCGGGCATTTTTCACATCCAAAGAATAGCAAATAAGTTTCCAGTTTTCTTTTTCTTTTGCTTCAGTAGTAGGTTTGCCAGAAAGGTAATCAAGGATAAATTGCAAATTCAATTGTTCTTCGCCTTTATATTTTCTTAACCCGATGTATGGGGTATGTAGAGCAATATTATCAATATAAATTTTCTTCTGCGTGAGAGATATTTTTTCAACATTAGCTTGCAATTTATCAAAGTATAAAAGGCTGTTGTCATTTTTATCTGCTATATAAACATCGGTAAGCACAAGGTCGAAGAAAAAGGCAACATCAACCCCTCCTACCCTAACTTCCGTATTCAATTCTTCAGAAAGAAAACTCGTTACTTTTTTTGCGAGATACGTTTGTACAACCGGGCTTTTAATAAATGCATGAAAAGCCACGGGCAAAAAAAGGAATACAAGGATAAATGATAATACTACTTTTCTCTTTTTTGGTAACTTTGCCAACGTTTTAAAATGATTTAATTTATGGACATTTATATTTTAGGTATCGAATCTTCTTGCGATGATACATCAGCAGCCGTATTGAAAAACAACAAAGTTCTTGCCAATGTCATCGCCAATCAATCAGTTCATGAAAAATATGGTGGTGTAGTACCTGAACTGGCTTCACGTGCTCATCAGCAAAATATAATCCCTGTTGTTGATACTGCGCTTTCCAATGCAAATATACATAAAAATCAATTAGATGCCATAGCATTTACCAATGGCCCAGGACTATTAGGTTCTCTGCTGGTTGGAACAACATTTTCCAAAACGTTTTCTTTAGCCCTTGATATACCAATGATACAGGTAAACCACCTGCAGGCACACATACTTGCCCATTTTATTGATGATGATAACAAATCATTCCCATCATTTCCCTTTTTATGTTTAACTGTGTCAGGTGGCCATACACAAATTGTATTAGTTAAAGAGCACCTTGAGTATGAGATTATTGGAAGTACGATAGATGATGCTTCTGGTGAGGCATTTGATAAAGCTGCTAAAACATTAGGACTACCCTACCCGGGAGGGCCCATGATACAGAAATATGCAGGAAAAGGAAACCCCAATGCATTTACATTCACATACCCCAACATACCAAAGTATGATTATAGTTTTAGTGGCTTAAAAACTTCTTTCCTTTACCTTATTAGAGATCAGCTAAAATTGGACAAGAACTTTATCAAAGAAAATATTTGTGACCTGGCAGCCTCTATTCAAAAAGCCATTGTTGAAATTTTACTTATAAAACTGGTTAAAGCTGCAAAGGATTTTGAAATAAATGAAGTAGCTGTTGCTGGAGGCGTATCTGCCAATATGCTCTTGCGTGATAGGCTCATAGAAACCGCAACACAAGAAAAATGGAGCCTTTATATACCAAAATTTGAATATTGCACAGATAATGCCGCAATGATAGGTGTTACAGGGTATTATAAGTTTGTAAATAAACAATTTTCTAACTTGGATATTGTACCTTATACAAGGATTGTATAAATATTATATAATCCTTGTAAAAAATTTCCACAATTGTTTCATTCGTAGATAAAAAATATTATATTTGCTATGAATATGTAATAACACTATACCTACTGCTAATTCCATGAATCTTTTAAAAAGATATGTTTTAAGAATTGCTTTTCTATTGTTTTCTATAGGTTTTTTGCATCAAGGTTTTTCCCAATCCTCCATGGAATTTTATCCTTTAAAGTATAAATGGTCGGTAGGAGCCGGTTTAGGCAACCTTCTTTTTTATGGTGATGTTGCAGAATTTGTTATGCCATGGGATAAGCCTATTGATGAATATAAGTTTTCTTATCATTTTAGTTTAAAGAAAGATATTACACCTGCTCTTTATTTTCAAACACAAGTTGTTAATGGAGAATTATATGGAATCCGGGAAAGATTTAGCAACGGAGTATTAGCCAATGAAAAATTCGATGCAAATATATGGGAATTCAATGCATTAATGAAATTGAATTTTTACCGGCTCATAAGTAGCAAACCCAGGCGACTTGCAGTTTATGGTATTGGAGGAATAGGATTATTAAATTACAGGAGTAAGATGTGTCATCTTAAAACCAATGATGTAATTTACACGGTGGGTTATGACCAAGAAGGCAACAAAGAAGGTAAAATGGCCAGTAATACCATTTATCCTTTTGGCCTGGGGCTGGGTTATGCTATAAACAAAAAATTCAATGTGAATTTTGAATTTACCTATCGTTGGGTCGACACCGATTTACTTGATGCACGTCCTGGAGTAACAGATGTAAAAGATATTTATGGATTGGTATCAGTAGGGTTAACGTACAAATTGGCCTTTAAAGAGAAAAAATATAAACCTGATTCGCAACCTGACTACTTAGCTGATGAACATGATTATGACAATAAAAATGAAAATTATGACTACGATTATAACAATCCGGTTATTGTAGATACATCGCAAGAGAATGATTATAAAACTGTTGAAGAAAACGAATTTGCTTATGATGATACTAGTGACACGACTTCTGTGACCTGGGATGAAAATAAAACGGGTTACCAAGAAGAAACGGTAAATGAGACGATTACCACGGATACTTCCACCACGAAAGATTACGATGAAGTGGTATTTGATGATGAAGAAAAAGCGACTTTTGAGGAAGATAAAACTACTGAACAACCTACAGAAGATATTATTCATAGCAAAGATGATACTGATCCTCTGCCTAATAAGCCACGCCCTGCTGCCGGCCTAACATACAAGGTACAAGTGGCTGCTTCATACAATAAAAAGTTGAACATTGAAGACCTTAAACAAAAATATGGCATTAATATACCAATAAGAGAAGAGAAAGTAGGAAATTGGTATAAATATACCGTTGGAGAATTTACCAGCAAGGAACCAGCATTGGCAATGAGCAGGGAAATGGATCGGAAGCATGGTGTTAAAGGCGCCTTTATAGCGCCTTACAAAGCAAATGAACGCATATCGCAAGAAAAAGCGCTTTCTCTTGAAGAGAGCAGAAAATATTCTTACGATGATATTGCTTTTAAAGACCCCAAAGAAATTGTTAAAACCACTTCAAATCCAGTTATTGCTAAGAATAGGACTGTTTACATGGTGCAAGTTGCTGCATCCAAAAAGCCGCTTTCTAAAGAATTTCTTGAGAGTAAATATGGCATAGCACAGCCTATTTATATGGATTATGTTGATGGATGGTATAAATACACCATTGGACAATTCCAGGATTTTGAACAAGCAAACCGTTTTAAACGAAAATTAAGAAAGGGCAATGTTAATGGCGCTTTTGTGATCTCATATAAAGAAAAAAACAGGTTGGACGCCCAAGAAACCAGGAAAATAAAACAAGGCCAAGTTATTGGATATTCTGGCAGTGTTGGTACTTCGCTGGAAATTAATGATGCTTCTGAAGTTGTTGCTACATCACGTAATCCAGGAATTAAAGAAAATAAAATATTTTTTACAGTTCAAGTAGCTGCTTCTGCAAAAAAACTGCCCGAAAGATTTTTTAAAAGTAAATATCATATCGATCAACCTTTGTATATCGACCGTGTTGATGGTTGGTATAAATATTCTGTTGGTGTTTTTGATAATTTCCGTGAAGCTAATAACTATAGGAAATTTATGCGTGACACCCACAATATTAAAGGCGCTTTTGTGGCAGCTTACCAGGATGATAAACGCATCAGCAATGAACAAGCAAGAAAATTACTGAATCAATAAAATGGAGTATAGAGTTATTTTATTGATAATCTGCTAATTTAAGTATTCTACTACCATTTTGCTTTTTAAATGATTTATATTTCTTAGTTCAACAATAACCAAACGCAAAAAATAAAAAAGCTGCCAATTTTTGGCAGCTTTTTTAATCTTTATTTTTCCCGAGGTTATTGTTTTTTTACTTCAACAAGCTCTACTTCAAAAACCAGGGGCGTAAAAGGTTTGATAAGCGGGCCTGCACCACGAGCGCCATATCCAAGGTGAGAAGGGATAATAAGTTTGGCTTTTCCACCTTCTCTCATTTTTGTAATACCTTCGTCCCAGCCGGAAATAACATTTCCTTTACCCAATACAAATTCTATTGGTTTGTAGTCTCTTTTAGGGTTGTAATTACCAGCCTCTTTGGCCGCTTCCTTGTTGCTGGTGTCAAACACGGTGCCATCAAGGAGTTTGCCTGTATAATTTACTTTAACAACCGAGCCTGGTTCAGCTTTTTGGCCGGTTCCCCTTTTCTTGCTAACAAAATACAAACCGGTTTGAGTAGGTTTTGTATAGATGTTATTTTCTTTGAGGTACTCCTCAATATCATCTTCTTCCGTTTTTTGCCTTTCCTCAGCTTCCTTTTGCTGCTCTTCCATCATTTCTTGGCGCTGCTTGTTAAATTCTTCTTCAGACATAATGCTTTCCAACTTCATGTTGAAATAAATAACATTGGTGCTGTCAATAAATCCAGGAATATTTTTGATACCCATATTTTGCTTGAGGAAAGGAATAGCGTCAACAATAAAAGTAGCGCTGTCGCCCACATGCATCATGGCAAAACCCTCGTTAATGTCTCCTTTATACATAGGTTCTCTTAACTTGATTCCTACAGGATTTTTTGTATTCCGATAGTCTTGGAGAACTGTATCATCGTCGGTAAAATTATACATCCTTAAATAAAGAATATCTCCTGTTTGGGGCTTTTCAGCATCCTCGTTTTTTTGATGGAATTTGTAATAAAGCCCGTTTTCATTTTTCTCGAATCCAGGATACTTTGAATTGCAGGAAGCAAATACAACAATTGCTCCCAAGATAAATACAAGATTTTTTAAATTCATAATGATCGTTTTAAAAGGTTTATTTTAGTTGAGTTAATTCTATGTCGTAAATCAATGTTGCTCTTTTAGGAATTTCTTCCTGGTCGCCCAATAGACCATAACCTAAAAAGGAAGGGACAATGATTCTTGCTTTATCGCCTTGGCGTAAGTATTGAATGGCTTCATCCAATCCACTAACGACTTCTCCTTTTCCAATAATAAATTTTTTGGGCCCATCTTCCTCAGAACTGTAGCAAAGATAATCATTTATCAATCTTAATTCATAATTAATGGTTGCACGCATCCCAGGCTTTGCCTTTTTCCCATGGCCTTCATGGTAAATAGAATACCTCAAACCAGTGGAAGTTTTTTGCATATTCCATCCGTGCAAGGCAATATAGTCATTTATATCCTCTTTCTCAGATTCAAGCATCATTCTATTCACATCAATGAATTCTTTTTTCACTTGTTTTTCGCTAGCCTGGTTTTCCTGCTTCTTTGAATCATTGCCTGAACAATTGAATAGGAAAATGATCAATACAATACCGGGTAATAATTTCATATTTGAATTTTGCGCCATTTTTTTGCAAAATAACGATACTCTGAACGAAATTCAAAAAATATTATTCTTTTTTAACATTGTTTAATAAAAAAAAATCACTCATTTTCAATCACTATTGGAAGCGGCAATAAGTTTTTTATAGTTTTCCAGTAGGTTTTCAAACTCGTTAATTGCTTTCTCAAGAGAAACATAGCTTTCGCCACCTGCGGCATTGTTGTGCCCGCCTCCATTAAAATGCTTCCGTGCAAACTCGTTTACCGAGAAACTCCCTTTTGACCTAAAAGATATCTTAATCATGTTTTCCTTTTCAATAAATATTGCGGCTAAACTTATCCCTTTAATAGACAAGGCATAATTTACAACACCTTCGGTATCTCCTTTTTTATAATTGAATTCTTTTAATTCATTTTTGTCAAGGGAAATATAGGCGGTGTTATAATGATTTAAAACAACCAGTTTTTTGCTAAGACAATGGCCAAGTAATCGAAGCTTTTCTTCAGAATTGGTATCATAAACTTTTTGATGGATACCAGCCACATCAATACCATATTCAATAAGCTGGGAAACAATGAAAAAAGTCCTAGAGCGGTTACAGGAATAGCTAAAAGATCCTGTATCGGTCATAATACCAACATATAAAGCTTCAGCCACATTATTGTCTACATATTGCATATAATCGGCTTGCAAAATAATCTCGTACAATAATTCAGAAGTTGAAGAAACTGCTGTATCACTGATTATAAGGTCTGCAAAACACTCCGGTTGTTGATGATGGTCGATTAAGATTTTAAAAGCACTGGTGTTCCTGATGGCGTATTCAGCCTTATCAGCGCGGTTTAGAGAATTAAAATCAAGGCATATCACGAGATCAGCGTTGGCTATGGCCAATTTGGCTTCATTGGTTTGCTTTTTGTAAATAACCATATCATCTGTATAAGCCAACCATTTTAAAAATTCCGCATAATCATTAGGTACAATTGGCTTCACATTTTTCCCCAGCTGAAGAAGAATATTATATAAACCCAAAATAGAACCGATTGCATCACCATCCGAATTGGTATGCGTGACTAATACTATGCTTTTTGCATTTTCTACCTGGCTTTTGAGCCTATTTACGTTTTTCGTGAATTCTTTCAAAAGAAAAATTTTATTAATATTCGGCAAATATAAAAACAATTTTGTATTTTAACGGTTTTTAACCTTGCTCTATACAATTAAGCCAAGTTATGATAACATAGTTTATAGCCATTAGAAGCTATTTTAAGAAGTGTAAACAATTATTTTAAGAACATAAATAAAATAAAAAACTATGAACGGAAACAAAACATTAACAATTGTAAAACCTAATGCTGTAAAAAGTGGCTTTATAGCCTCGATATTAGCAAAAGTACATGAAGCAGGTTTCAGGATATCAGCTATTAAAGGTTTACATATGTCAACATGGGATGCGCAACAATTTTATGCAGTTCACGAAGGTAAACAATTTTTTGATGACTTGGTTGAATATATGACTTCTGGCCCGGTAGTAGTTGCTATCTTAGAAAAAGAAAATGCTGTAAAAGATTACCGTAAATTAATAGGCAAAACCAATCCAGGAGAAGCCCACGACGGCACCATTAGGAAAATGTATGGCGAAAGTTTGAGGGCAAATGCAGTACATGGCTCTGATAGTGACGAAAACGCAGAGATTGAATGTAATTTCTTCTTTTCGAGGATGGAAAGGTTTTAATCCTTTGAAGGAAAATACGTTTTAAATGTATTATTCGTAAAAAACAGTACTATACGTTCTATTTTTTTTTCTTTATAGACTGATTCATAAGGAACTTGGGGGCTGTCTGAAACGAATTCCCCAGGTTCTTTTCCTTGTTGTTGGCTGTCTTCGCCTGTAATCCCAGTTTTATTGATAGTTGATGCTGAACCAGGTATATTTTTATCTTCTTCATCCTTTTTATTTACCTGTTGTTGCGATGGTTTCTCTTCACTTCCCTTGTTTTTCTTAGCAACGTCAATAGAAAACAAGTCGGGCTCGGTTTCCATTTGTCCTTTGCCTGTTAAAAGCCAATGTGTATCAATTGTAGGGTATTTCTCAAGTATTTTTAATACCAGGTCAAGACTGGGTTTATTCCTTCCTGACAATATATGGGAGATGCTGGAGCGTTGAACTCCTATTTCTTCAGCAAATTTAGAGGCTGTGAGTCCTTTTTTGTGTATGAGTTTGAGTATCCTGTCTACCATGTTACAAATGTAATAATAATATTGTTTACATCCATAACATTTTTTCAAGTATATTATTTACATGTGTAAACTGTTTGTTTTGTATTGGTATTGAAGTTTATTGGGTAGGTGTGAATGCATTAAAGTTTTTCTTTAACATCAATTATTTAAATGGCTGGTATAATGTTAGTTAAGTTGTTTGACTGTAGTTGTATTTACATTTGTAAACAGCTTTTATTATATGGTTATACCCTTTTTCGTGTTTTAAAACCGGTATAAATCCTAAAAAAAGATTACAAGAAAAGTTTATTACGTTCTTGCAACCTTTATATCAATAACGATATTTTGATCTATTACTACAACTTAATCTCTTTTATTGTATTTTTCTCAAATCTCATGATTTTCTCCCCTATTCCGAGTCTTACGGGTTCGGCCCAGCCTCTTTCAAAATTAACAATGATCTTTTCATCATTGATGAACACTCTCATCCAATGGCTTCTAAACCTGAGATTAAAAGTTAACTCTTCAATATTTCCCGGTAATTTGGGGTTAAGCCATAGTACATTATCACGCACTTCCAGTCCTGTGTAGCAGCGTTGTATAAGGTCTACTGTACCGGCCATAGCCCCCAGGTGAATGCCTTCTGGCGTGGTACCTCCTTGTACATCTTTGAAATCACTCATTAAAGCCAGTTCAAAATTTTCCCAGGATAATTTTCTTCTATTTCGGGCATGTACCCAAGAATGTATTACTTGGCTTAAGGTTGAACCATGTGAAGTAATCTTCCTATAGTATTCGACATTGGCAGGTATATCCGGAGGTTTGAATTCGTAGCCCAATTGATTAAAAACTTTTACTAACTCCTCGGAAGAAAACAAGTAAAAAAGCATTAATGCATCAGCTTGTTTACTGGCCTTGTAATTATTGGGGCTATCGTTTTCTTTTTCTAAAATCCTGTCTAGCCGCATTACTTTGCCATATTTTTTCCTGTATTTTTCCCAATCAAAATCCTTTAATTCGCTAAAACCTTCAAATTGTTCTATTATATTGCCATCAATAAAAGGGATAAACATTTTCTTTTTTACTTCATTCCAACGCTCTATATCCTTTTTGGTTAGCCCTACTTTTTTAGATATTTGTTGAATATAGCTATCATCGAGCATGGTCATAACTTTTTGGGCGCAATCTATGACCCATGAAGCCATAAAATTTGTATACGCATTGTTGTTGATACCGGGCTTATCAGAGCCGGGATAACCTGTATGGTATTCGTCCGGGCCCATTACACCTTTTATCTCGTAGCGGTCGCGTATAGGGTTGTATTCTGCAATAGTAGACCAGAAAAGGGCTGCATTAATGATCATTTCAGCGCCAAAATAATATAAAAACTCCATATCATTGGTAGCTTGATAGTATTGCCAAACATTATAAATGATTGCTGCAGTAATATGCCTTTGTAATTGCGAGTTATCCGGTAACCAATTACCTGATTTGGGATTCAGGTGGATTACCTGGGTTTCTTCTCTACCGTTGCTGCCGCTTTGCCATGGAAACATTGTTCCTTTATACCCGGCTTTTTCTGCTGCACGCCTGGCTTTGTCCATTCTCCTGTATCTATACATCAGCAGGGTTCTTGCCAGTTGCGGAAGATGCAAGTTAAGATAAGGAAGTATATACAATTCGTCCCAAAAAATATGCCCGCGATAGGCTTCTCCATGCCATCCTCTTGAGGGAACTCCAATGTCATGATCTATACTGTTATGTGATAGGGATTGGAATACATGGAAAATATGCAATCTTAATATCTTAAGGTTCTCGTCACTAGGCTTAACCTCAATATTGTTACGTTTCCAAATACTCTTCCATTCGCCGGCATGATTATCAAGAATGCCATTAAAATTCGAGACTTGCAATAATTTTTTTTTCGCTTCATTGAGTATATCGCTTATGGCAAAATCTTTTGATGTATATAATGAAACGGTTTTCTCAATCATTACAGGCTCCAACTTATTGCATTCAATAGTTATGTCCTGGCCTACAAAATTGTTTTCGTCAATGTTGTTCCTATTTACTTCCTGTAGGAGTTTATCCATATACACATCAACCTTGGCTGCTTGCGCCATTTCTATCCTGGACTGCTTGGTTTTTGAAATGATGTAAGACGTTTTGTCATTAAGAAAGCCGGTGTCAATGATATCAAGATGGTGGCTATTGAGGTCTCTATAACGGGGAACCCCGTTATTGATAACATTTCCGTCAATACCAGAACGTACAATAATCTTTCCTGACCAGTTTTCAGGGATAATGGTCCATTCCATTGCCGCCACATGCATATCGTACATGCTAACCAAGCGCTTGGTAATGACCGATGTTTCGCGGTTTTTAGCATCCATGAACCTGAATTTGCGGGATAACAATCCTTTATAAAGGTCCAACTCTTGTTCGTAATCCAGGATTTTTACTTTTTCAAGGTCAAGCCATTCGCCATCTTCGTGCCTAAAAGTTTGGAATAACCAATTAGGCCAATTCACCAAATCTTCATTTTCTATGGTCTTACCCCCAATGTTGGTTTTAAGCCGGTTATACCCGCAGGCAAGATAGGTTCCAGGGTAATTATAATCATTATCAGGAACTTCTTCAGCCGCTCCTCTTGTTACAAAATAACCGTTTCCAAGTGCGCATAATGATTCCCTAAGGCCTTGTTGTTCGGGTTTCCAATCTTCATAGAATATTTTCCAATAATTCATATTGTTTGTTTTTTTTGATTTTTCAATACGTTTTAGCAAGGCTCAACAGCAAATATTTTACTTCTTCTACACTGCTTAGCTTGCATTTGGCAGCAGTAGGCAACTCGTGTTCACCTACCAATACTCCGATACCTTCATCAGCTACAGCCTTGAAAGCATCTTCATCAGTAACATCATCACCTATATAAATAGGTATATAATTGCTTTTGTCTTTTAAGCCTAAAGCATTCAATATCCAAAATATAGCCTTGCCTTTATGCCAATCAATACCAGGTTTGATCTCGATAATTTTTTTGCCTGTGCCTTTTTTAAAATCTTTATATTTTTGAACGATCTCACCTGCTTTTTTAAATACGGTGTCAATAGAATCATCGGGTGCATTACGATAATGAATCGCCACTGCAAATCTTTTCCTGTCGATCTTAACTCCATCAATTTCATTTTCGAGATCAACAATCAATTCATTTTCAATATCATCAAGCTTAGGTAAGAACTTTTGAGCTTCATCAAGTTCCATTTTAACCCCGCCGGGCCCCGATATCCTAAAACCATGGCTACCTGCATAATACATTGTATCAATGTTGACCAGGCTTTTCACATCATCCATGTCGCGGCCGCTAACAACGGCTGCTTTATGCCTTTCTGAAAGCTCGATAAGGATATTCCTCATTTCTTCGGATAAGACTGCATCTTCGGGCTGGCTAACAATGGGCGTAAGCGTGCCATCGTAGTCAAGGAAGATAACGGGCTTTTTATCCAGGAACAGGTCATAAAAATCCTCTAGTTTTGAGAAAACCATGGGGACTTTTTGTTCAAAAGGGCCTTTTTTCCCTTTCTCTTTGGTTAGGTCAACATTATCGAAGCTTTCAATAACCACGTCAGCTCCATTCTCGTAATAACGGGTATATTTACCATTCCTGCTTACCCCTATGGTATACGCAAAATTTCCCCTGGCCCCGGCCTGCACACCGGAAATAGCATCCTCAAAAACAATGGCTTGTTTAGGTTCTACTTCGACCATTTTGGCTGCTTGTAAAAAAATGTCGGGATTAGGCTTCCCATTCAATTGCAATTCTTTGGCAACAACACCATCAACGATTGCATCAAAAAGTGATGTAATACCGGCGGTATCAAGCACCAACTTACAATTTTTGCTGGAAGTAACCACAGCCACTTTTATTCCTTCGTTTTTCCATTTCTTGATTTTTTCAATAGCAGAAGGAAATGTATCCACGCCTCCTTTTGAAAGCAATTCCCTGAACAAATCATTTTTCCTGTTTCCGAGCCCGCAAATGGTTTCGTAAGACGGTTCATCCCCGGGATCGCCATAAGGTAAAGAAATATTTCTCGATTCCAAGAAGCTTTTCACCCCATCATACCGTGGTTTACCATCAATATAATTCAAGTAATCGTTATCGGTCATGGAGTTTTGTTCTTGGTATCCTTTTTCATTAAAAAATTCATCAAACATTTCGCGCCAAGCATTCTTATGTACTTTGGCAGTTTGGGTAATAACACCATCCATATCAAGGATAGCTGCTTGTATTTCAAAAAACTTAAATGACTTCTGTTGCATAACTATGAATATTTTGTTGTTATATCTTAAATATACATTTTATAACTTGGATTGTGACTAAAGTTGACAAACTGGTAACACCAATCAGTGTCCATATGTTGGCATTTAACTGCTCAAACCCAAGGATATTACTCAAACCCGGTATATTATAACCTGCTACCAGGGCCAATACACAAAAAGATAGAGCCATCCAAATATACTTATTTTGTGTAACTTGGTTTTTAAAGACATGCTCTTTAGCTTCCCTCATGTTAAACACATGCAGCAATTGTGAGATAGCCAAACTAAAAAACGCGATATTATTACAGAATTCTTTGCTAAGCTCCATTGAATAATACCCATACAAATAGGCAGCAGTTACAAAAGCGGTAATCACCAGTCCATAAATAAATATCGTGATCCAATTTTTTCGTGTAATGATGGGTTCTTCAGGGTTTTTTGGTTTTTCTTGCATAATCCTGTCGTTTCCTTTACTAAGCCCAAGTGCCAATGCAGGAAACACATCAGAAAGGAGATTAAGGAAAAGCAATTGCAAAGGCAACAAAGGCAAATACAGCATAGTAAAACTTATCCCGGCTATGATCATGATCTCGGCCAAGTGGTATGACAACTGGTACATAATAAATTTACGAATATTTCCAAAAATGATCCTCCCCTGCTCTATGGCCTTCACGATGGATGAGAAAGCATCATCTTTAAGGATCATATCTGCCACGTCCTGTGCCACTTGTGAACCTCTTTTGCCCATAGCGATTCCTATATTGGCTTTTTTCAGCGCCGGTGCATCGTTTATGCCATCGCCTGTCATACCTGTTATTTCGCCTTTATCCTTAAACGAGCTTACAATTTCAAGCTTCTGGCTTGGATCAACCCTTGCAAATACTTTGGTTTCAGTAATCTTTTGCCCGGTTTTCTTTTCGTCTTTTGCAATTTTGTCAATCTCTTTACCATGAACATAGGAATCATTATCATCTGTAATAAGGTTAATTTGCTTGGCAATATTTACAGATGTTTCCGGGTGATCACCGGTAACCATTACGATCTTTATCCCGGCTTCATGGCATTTATTGATTGATTCTTTGATGTCGTATCGTGGAGGATCAATAAATCCAATAGCACCAACAAAAACCATGTCATCTACAAATTCTTCTTTTTCACTAAGTTGCGCTTCTTTATCAATATCTATTTTTTTGTAAGAAAAGCCAATCACTCTCAATCCTTCAGCAGAAAGTGAATTATCCTTTTCCTCCCACTCTTTTTTAAGCTCCTTGGTCATCTTTTTTTTGTCCCCATCAATAAGTATGTGGGTGGAATTCTCCAAGATTGGTTTCATGGCGCCTTTAGCAGAAACATACAAGGAATCTTTCAATTTATGAATGGTTCCCATCATTTTGGATTCCGAATCAAATGGGTCTTCGTTAACCCGTTCAAATTCTTGTAAATTTTGGTATTCTTTTTCATTGTATTTAAATGCATACTGTAGCAATGCAATTTCCAGGGGGTCTCCTTTTGGGTCTTTGTCTTTAGGTATTTCCGCGTTATTGCAAAATACGCCTATCCTATATAAATGATCAAAATTCTCGTTTTTGCTTGCATCGCTTTTAAATTGTAGGTTTGGCAACTTGTCTTTCCAGTTAACTTCCACATTTCCTTTGGGTAGAGCAAGTTTTTCAACGGTAAGTTTATTTTCGGTGAGTGTTCCTGTTTTATCAGTAAACACCGTGGTAGTTTCCCCAAGTGTTTCAACGGCAGCAAGTTTTTTAACGATCACATTTTTCTTGGCCAATCTTAGCATACCCCTAGCCAGGGCAATGCTCGCCACAATAGGAAGTCCTTCCGGGATAGCAGCAACAGTCCAAGCAATAGCTGTTTGTAGCAACGTATAAATTTCTTTCCCAGAAAACCATCCAAAGACAAAAAACAAGGCAGCCAGTCCTAAAGTAGCCCAAATAAGCTTTTTAGAAAAGGCTTCAAGCTTTCTATTCAACGGAGTGCTCTCTTCTTCAGCTTCGCTTACCATCTGGGAAATTTTCCCTATTTCAGTTTTTGAAGCTGTGGCAGTAACAACAGCCCTGGCTTTTCCATTGACGACTGCTGTGCCTTTATAAGCCATGTTTAGCCGGTCGTGAAGTTGCTTGTCTTCCTCTATCTTTCCAGTATTCTTTTCAACAGGAACAGATTCTCCTGTAAGAGGCGATTCATCAACAGAAAATTCAACCGTAAATATCAATCTTGCATCGGCAGGTACAATGTTTCCAGCTTTTAGTTCTATGATATCGCCCGGCACAAGGTCTTCAGCATTGATCTCCTTACTTTCACCATCACGGTGAACAAGAGCTTTTAACTTATCAATCTTTTTGAGTGCATCCATTGATGCTTTAGCCTGGTACTCCATCCAGAAACCGATTATGGTATTGAGAATAATCACTACCGTGATAGCGATAGCCTCAGGGTAGTCTTTGAATACCAAGGAAACCGCCGCTGCACCCAATAATAAATAAACCACAGGGTTATTAACTTGGGAAACAAATATTTGAAAAAGGCTTTTCTCTTTTTGCTTTTCTAACCGGTTGGCTCCAAAGGTTTTTTTTCTTTCCTTTGCTTGCGTCTCATCCAAGCCTTTTTTACCGGTTTGTAACTTTTTTAATGTATCCTCAACATCGTAGGCATGGAATGGATATTTACGTATATCTTTTTTCATGTTCTTGAACTTCTAACAATTTTTTAGTTTGGCAGGCCTGTTATTCAAGCCTTATTTGTTTTAACGATTTCTTAAAACTCTGTCTGCTTAAGTTTTTGGAATACTTATTCTTCACAATAAACATAAACCGGGAGTGGAGTTTTTTTAATGACCTTTTTAGCAGTGCTTGAACCGAACAACTCTTCCAAGAAATTCTTATCTCTTTTTAAGATGGCTATAATGTCAGTAGCTGTTTTCCCAGCGTATTGAACAATCGCGTCAGGAACTTTATCCATATTTTCTTCCTTGATTACCACATCTTTATAAGAAAGCTTATCTTCCACTATTTTTTCCAAACCTGCCCGTTTAAGCTTATTATCCTCTTCATTACTTCCATTTTTATTAATATGTAGAACAGTAACTCTTGCATGGAACTTTTCCGCGAAAAGCGCAACATTTTTTAGTGCTTCTATATCGCTGGGTTCCAAAACAGAAGCGTACAATACCTCTTTTACCGGTTTATATTTAGTATTTGGTGGCTTTATCAAAACCGGGCAATGCATTTCTTCAATAATATTAACATGATTTTCGATAACAGAAGAATTTTCTTCATCCGAATTGGATATGAGTAATAGGTGAATATTTTCGTTGGAGGTTTCGGGCGGAAGATTGGTTTTAACAAATCCTGTTTCGATTTTTACAGAAACCACCGGCGGCGAATCAATCTTTTGTAGATTTTCATCAATCAAGTTCTTGATTTTCTTTTCTGCCTTTTCTTTTTCCATGTTTTGTACATCAATATAAGTAGCAGCTTCCACAGCAGGATCGGTATTGGTACCCATCGTATTATACCCCAGTTTATTACCTTCCACAACATGCAATACCTTAATTTCCATGTCAAGGTCTTTAGCCAATCGAATCCCGTAATTTAACAGGTCATTGGCTAAATCTATCGGATTGGTGCAAATAAGTAATTTCTTCATAAGTATAATTTTATGATATTGATAATAGCAAATACTGTTCAATGGTATCCATTGCAGGGAGAATCCAAACATGAAACCACATTAAGTTGCCGGTTAACAACAAATTACAATATTATGATATAAAAATTTGTAGGAAAACGAGGAAACGATTGTGGACAAAACTCCACATTTTCTTGCATCATGTGAAGAAAACATAACCCAAAACCCCAGGTCCTTTCGAAAAGTAAAGAGGATTTTGTTGAAAGCAGCTCATTACATCAAGACGTCAGTAGCCTTTTATACTGGTTACATCGTTGCTTTTTGCTTAGACCTTCTATCTCTTTCTGTATGAATAGAAATACTTGGCAATTCACCGGGATGGAGCAAACCTCTTTTAATAGCATCTTTCGCAGCGTCTTCGGTATCTTTAACAAGAATAAGTTCAGTTTGCCCATTAAGCGCTTTTTTCGTGTTTTGTCTTATCTTTTCCACTCGTTTTGAGGAGCTTACATTTCTTATATAGATCACCTTGATCCTACCGGGAAACTCTTTGGCTATGGTAGTATAGATTTCTGCATCTTTTTGGTCGCTATCACCAATAAGTACAAAATTCATTTCTTTGTATAGATTCAGTAAGGTCCTTATCTTAACAAGCTTATGATTGTGTTTTCCACCACCTGATTTCCAAAACTTAAGGATATTGATCTTTTTTTCTTGTAATAAAAACGGGCCTTTAGGTATATGATGAAAATCGCAAAAATCAACAAGCAGGTCATAAAGATTCCATTCACTGCTAGAAACATAAAAAAACGGGTTACTTTCTTGTACGTTTATTCCTTTTTCTAAAGCCCGGAAAAATGAGCCTACACCCTCGAAAGGCATTCTTGTAATGGCATTTTTAAAAAGCATGAGCCGCATTTTCTTGATGGTGTTGGTAGAATGAGAGATAAGGAATGTATCGTCAACATCTGAAATAACGCCGTATTCGGGGTTGTTTTCCAGGATAAGAACTTGTCCTTTAGCTGTAATTTTGCCTTGTTTTTCAATAATATCATCGAGCAACTCAAAATCAATGCTATACCATAATTTATTTGATAAATGTACTTTATTTTTGATTTCTATATTGCAATGAAAAATGCCCAAAGTATTAGTAGTTACGTTTTTTTCAATGCCCATGAACTTGACCTTTACGTTTACCCCTTCCATTATATCACCCATATATCTTTTGAGCATGGATAACAAATTTTTCCACCTGCTTTGGTTTATCTTGGGTTTGGTTAAACCTTTATATTCTGTAACAATTCCTGATACATAAATATAATTAGCATTTCCAAAACCCATATAAGGGTATATTACCGGCACATCCAGCAAACCCATCATATGCTTAAAAAGTAGTTTTAGTTTCCTAAATGGCGTCATTGTTGTTTTAACTACTTTTATAAATGGCTTTTT
>CAZJDA010000052.1:22711-33653 GCA_964544705.1 uncultured Bacteroidales bacterium | reverse complement strand
ATGATAGTTCTTAAAATCAAACTGTTGTATATCTATACCTGCAATGTGGGTTAAAAAAAAGTTTTTTTGGGCTACCAGTTTTACCATTTTTGCCATTTTGGAAAATTTGTTATCTTTGTGGGGATTTGTCTAATTGAAAAATAAGACTTATTTAACAACGTTACCCTGGCTGTTCGCCGGGGTTTTTCGTATGGTATCATGCAGATAACCGACCACAAAACCGAAAAGCTAAAAGCGTTCTGGTTGAAACAAAAAAGTCATTTGAAAATTGCTTAGGTTATTCTGTTGATTCAGTTGTATTCTTTTTTAAATCTTCTCCTAAAGAAGTTAAATTCATTGTTGGTAATGTAATAGGGTTCATTCCTGATAAAGTTGTAAGCGTAGAAATGTATGCCCTGATATATGGAAAAATTAAAGCAGATGCATTTATATAGAAAAAATTATCCAATGTTTCTTCTCCAATGTTTTCTTCAAAAAAGAAATTTGCAAAAGAGTTTACTTTTATTTCAATACTTCCACCTTTATCGTCAATTTCAATATCTAAATGTAGTTGAAAGATATTATCTTTTTTGTTTATAATTCCTTTTGGAGAAAACTTTATTGAGAGTTCTGGTCTATCTTTTACACCATCATTTATATCGATGACTGCTCTTTTAATAAAAAAACTATCGAATTGAAAACCTGACTTTTCTGCCATTTTTATATTATTTATGCTGCTAAGGCGTAATTATATTTATTGTATATTTTATTCTCCGCCACTTTCCCCCTAATTGAAGTTGAGGATGTTATATTATTTTTTTCTTGTGGTAAATTGATTCTATTTGATTTGAAAACTAATTCTGGTGTTTCAATATCAATTAATGAATCTTCTGAAATAAAAAGAATGTTTTCTGATGGAAATAATCTTTCAAAAATTGTTTCAAAACTACTTTCAATATTCATGTAGGTTTCATCATTGTTATAAATTTCCTTTGGAGAAACTTTTATTGTATGTGTAATGGTTGTATTATTAAGTTTGTATTCAAATTGAATATTAGAATAATTTTCTACTATGTTATTCAATGTTTTAATAATAAAATCTCTTGAGTTCATATTCAAAAATTTGTTTTAATAAACGTTAAAACTTCCTTTGCAATGCTATATGCTTTTTGACTTTGAGATATATCTATTTCAATGTCTTGGTAATCTGCCTGCTCTCTAAGCTCTTTGATGTTTCTGCTAAACCTTCGCTCCTCTCTTCTGTC
This sequence comes from uncultured Bacteroidales bacterium, assembly GCA_964544705.1. GTDB lineage: Bacteria > Bacteroidota > Bacteroidia > Bacteroidales > CAZJDA01 > CAZJDA01. The sequence goes on along the minus strand of CAZJDA010000052.1, from coordinate 32,409 downwards.
AAAACCATCTTTTTTTAATTCTAAAACTATAAATTTGATAATAAATTGATTGGTTCTTTGATTCCTTTTCTTTCGAATAATATCTTGTTCATCATAAGTTATTTTATAATAATCTTTTATTAAGAATTTAAGTCTTTGTAAGCAACTGTAATATGAGCAATGAACACTTGGAGCATATAAATTTGCTTTATTTATCAAATAATTTGCTGCATCAATATTGAATTCTGACTTTTGTTTCAGCTTACACACGGTTATATACCTAAATAATAAACAATTGTTGATAAAAAAGGTTTAAAGGGTTTTAATATATCCTGTTAGCAAATGTAAAAAAAATTTACTATAATAATCACAAAGATACTAATTTTTCTTTTGGCCTTGCTCTAATTCGCCTGCAACCTCCGCCGCCGCTTGCTTAACTTGTGCTTTCATATCTTGAAGGGTTTCATTGAAAGCCTGGCGAACACTATCATGAGTTTGTTTCTTCAAATCTATATACTCATTATGATCCAACTCAAACCTGGCATTGCGCGCGGAAGCTTCATTTTTCCTTGGCTTTTTTGTTTCTTTTTGTGCCAAGACCGACTTTTGGCGGTTCAAGACAAAAAGAAAATAGTAAAAAAGAACCATTTTACAATTTCCGCCGATGCAAACTACTTGCAATCAAAACAAACCACCAGATCGGCGGGAGGAATTTTTCATTCTATCAATTTCTACCATAATTTCAGCCCTATCGGGATTTTTCACAAGTAAAAGTTTAGTATTCCAGGTAAAATTTAACTATAGATAATATCCGTAACCCAAAAAAGAAATTTGCTATTATCAACAGTCAAACCCTATTAGCAATAGCAAAAATACAGTTAGCAAATCAATAAAACACAAGAAAAGCAGCAGAATTGTTCGCTACCCAGGTGCGCTGGCCTGGGAAAATGGCGGGTTAATATCACCAAAATATCCACAAGTACAATAATGGTTGACTTAAGCAGAGAAAAGCTTGATTTTAGTAATAAATTATGGTTAAAATTGCAAAATGGAGAAATTGATTCTAAACAATATGGATTCCCCGGCAGATATTCAGGACTGGTTTCCATAGTAGGGAAAGTTAGTCCTGATTTGGCTTCCATATTGGGAACCGAATATCCCATCAATCAATATGCACCCATGTTGGATTATGCTTTTGAAAATGATGACCAATTAACAGCAGAACATATTGAGACCCTTAACAAAATTAGTGAACTTATGAAAACGCTCACTGCTAAAAATCTCTCCAAATTGCAGGAAATTTATAATAGCACTCCTGGTATCCAGATCACAAAGTCATTCGAGCAGATTTCAAAAAAATCTGGTAGTAGCACAAAGCCCGAAAACAATTAACTATAAATTGTTGAATTTGAAAATGATTCAACAGGTCAGGTATTGAATATTGGCTGGGTTTCCGCTATGATTGAACAGGCTTTGCAGTGCGCTTATATTCTTATATTAGCATGCGTTTTTTTTCACTTTTCATAGCGGAAATGTCCAATTATTTTGTTGCTAAATAAACAGTCTTCAAGTACTTGTCCACCACCTATATTATGAACTATTAAGTTTCTCTGTCCGTCAGTGGATTTTTTTTGAGAAACAATTCCTATATGGGTTCTCCCACCGTCCAAATTCCAACAAACAATATCTCCGGGCTGATAGTTATTTGGATTGTCTGTAATTTTCTTTACGATTCCATGTCTAGTAAAAAAGGCCATTAAGTTTGGCACTCTTCTATGGTCTATATTTTTATCGGGTTGTGATAAACCCCAATTCTTTGGATACTTGTAAAAGTTTGTTTTCATGTCTTCATGAACTTCTTTTTGCAAGTCAATTCCAAGTTTTCTATAGGCTCTAATTATTACGTCGGTGCAAACTCCTTTGTCAGCAGGTACATCCCCATTTGGGTAATCAATAACCCTGTAAGCCGGGTCGTAAATAACTTTTTGCTTTGTTAATACTAATGCAGAGTCAGCAAGTTTTTCATAGAAATTTGTCTGTCCAATAGTAAAGCTAGAGGCCAGGAGTAGTAAGATTGTGGTAAATGTTTTTTTCATCATATGAGTAATAACGGTTGGCTATAAATACAGTAGCCGCAAATCGCTGCCCACTGGTAAAAGTATAAAATTTTCAATTACCTGCATCATAATCCTACGAGCCACGGCGGCTATTGGATTTATAGCGTGTTAGGCTGCGTAATCCTTTATTTCAATTCCATTATTAAGAATTTCAGCGACTACTGGATTATTTAAATTAAAATCTTCTTTCCTAAAAGGATGAGGCTCAATCGATAAATCTTCATCAGTTCTCATTTGCATTAAATCAATCTGTACATCGATAATATCAGATATAGAAGTTAGAACTATTGCCAAATCGATATCACTATCCGTATGGTTTGTCCCTTTTGCAAATGAACCAAATAAATATGCTTTTTCAATGTTATATTTCTGCATTAAGTTTGATAAATATCTTTTTGCAATCTTTAAAGCCTCTCCTTTATCCATTGTCGTAAGGTTTTAATATTATCAATCCATTGACTTGTAAAATCTTTTGTGCATTTCTGGTAAAACTCTTGCTTATAATCATCATACCTAGCATTCAGATTGAAGGTTGTAATCGTATCAAGCCATTTTATTTTTTCTTCATCAAGTTTTAGACCTGATAGCTTTCCCAGTTTTCTTAAATCATGTGAAAAAGGAGCATGTTGATTGGTGTCTTTAACTATTTTTCCTTTCAATAACTTTTCAATTACCAGATGTCCCATAAATAAAGCCCAATGGTAATCTTTGGAATCAAATAAATTTATCATTGTTTGAAAATCTCCATCTGAGGTATTTATCCAATGTTTAACAATTTTTTCTCTGTTTATTTGACTATTATCCATCTGACAAAGTTACAATTTATTTTTATCAAGTTATTTTAGTGCTGTGCATTTTTTTATGCAGCCTTAACAAATCTATAAACCCATTGTGTTTATGCAAAGTTATTTTATCCATAACAACATGGTGTTTATATCTATTATACCACTCTTTTTCTTAGCCGCTAATGCCCGTGATAACTACAATATTTTTTTTTGCTATACCTGGTTATCAAATTTGATTTTTTCTTGCCAACCCAATATATTAATATTTCCTCATGGGTAACCCAAAATTACACTTTATTTCCAGTTTTTCCATCAAAGAGCCTCCAAAATCACCGGTAAGTGCATAGAAAATACCAGGGTTTCGATCTACCATGCCAATGCATGGAGCAGGACAAGGAAAACAGCTTTATTATTAATTTATAATAAGCCATCCTTTCTTCTTTTCGCTTTTAATTGTTCTATATTTTTCTCAGGGGCAAAATCATGATTAACTCCACTGTCTATGCCTTCTTGAATGGCGTTTCTCAATGCAACAACTTTGCTTTCTTCATTTTCCAATAATCGAAGTCCTGCTCGAATAACTTCGCTAACATTTTTGTATCGACCAGCAGATACTTGGTCTTGAACAAATTGGTCAAAATAATTTCCTAGAGATATTGATGTATTTTTCATGACGAATAATTTTTACCAAAAATACCAATTTTTGGTAAAACAGTCAAGTTTATCTCGATTTTTTGAATTTCAACTAAACGTTCACGCATATATTTCAGTGCAGGGTTGCGGGCTTCGTTACTGTCCACCGCTACAAAAGATTATGCGGGAGATATAGGTCAAATACACACATCGCCCTGCATTGAATATATGCGAATGTTGCCAGTAGTGCTATTTACTTTATCAACTGTATAAAGGCTTTACCTTCTTGATTTTCAATTATCTTATATGCAGGAGTTTGTGTTAAGGAAATAATGCAGGAGTGATGTAAACTTAAGACCTTATCCTGCAAATCATCATCCGATTCCAAATCAATAATATTTAAACCCAATTTATCTCGTAGAATATCAATTGGTAAATGTCTGTCATGGGAAAGTGTGAGAGCATGACTCGCTAACTCATTTATTACTGCCCTTACTTTATCTTCTTTTTTGGGGTCATTTGAGAACATGTTAGATGTTAACCAGTCAGAAACCATTGTTTCAGACCATTTTATTGCTTTCTCACATTCGCCAATCAGGGTGGGGTTATATCTCGAAAGAATTGTCTGCCATACTGGAATTGATTTCGGATTTGAGGCAATTTCTTTTTTTGCTTGTTCAAACTCTTCTATTATACCATGAGTTGGTAGCCCATTAATCTGTGGGTCTATTGGTCCTAAATTTGAATGTTTACCCATTAGTATCTCCTTACAGGAACAAGCAATCATCGTACCAGCAGACATCGCTATCTGAGGTACAATTGCGCGAATATTATTACCGAATATTGATTGAAAATAGTGAACAATGGATTCTGTTGCACCAATTGAACCTCCTGGAGTATGCAATACTAAATCTAATCCTTTACTTTTGTCTAATCCCTTTATAGTTGACATGAAACCCATTTTATCTGAATCAACAATATCAAAACGGAATCCATGTTTAGCAAGATTACCCTTTTGCAACCAACCCGAATAATAAGCAATTACGTTTCTTTCAGTCTTTTTAGAAAGCTCTGCAATATACTTTCTTCTGATTAAATCAAAAGCGTTGGGCTGTGAGCCAATTTCTTCTAAAATATCATTCCAAGTAGGCATAAATCAATCAGTGGTAAATCCAATATTAGAATTGTTTGACAATCTAGTCCAATGAAATTCAATTATAGAACCTTCTGATTCATCTGTGTCAAATTGGTAACACGGGCTATCACCATTTTCTAAATTGGTCTCATTATTAGTATCAATGCCAAGTTGTTTAAACAACTCATTAGCTTCTTGAATTTTTTGGTCTTTAATCTTATCTAAGTCCATTGTTTCTATCTATTAGTTAAACATTAAAGTTAAACATTGTAATATCTAAAAGCTTAACGCAAATATATAAAATTAATTGTCAAATCCCATTATCTTATTTAAATCTCTACATGATCAACTTGGATTGCAATTGTTCACTGCATTACTGGCAACACATCTATAAACCCAATTGCATTTATACCCAGTTATTCTATCCATAACAACATGGTGTTTATATCTATTATACCACTCTTTTTCTTAGCCGCTAATGCCCGTGATAACTACAATATTTTTTTTGCTATACCCGGTTATCAAATTTGAATTATTCTTGCCAATCAAATATATAAAAATTTCATTCTTGGAAACCCAAAACTGCACTTTATTTCCAGTTTTTTCCATTAAAGAGCCTCCAAAATCACAGGTAAGTGCATAGAAAATACCGGGGTTTTGTTTTTAGTACTCGTATTTCTTTCACTTTTCATAGCGGGAATGTCCAATGATTTTGTGGCTAAATTTCGATTAGCCACTTTTATTTCAAATCATCAATAAATTGGTCTACCGTTTTTTCGTCAGTTGCCCACGAAGTAACAAGCCTAATTGCAGACTTATCATCACTTACCTTTTCCCATATATAAAACCCGTATTTTCCAGATAGTTTATTTATCAAATCATTTGGAAATATAGGAAAAATTTGGTTCGTAGTAGATTCTGTAAGAAAAGAATAACCGTGGTGTTTTATGGCTTTTGCTATTTTCATCGCCATAGAATTTGCATGTCTTGCAAGGGCAAAAAACAAATCTTCTCTAAATAATTCGAGAAACTGTATCCCTAATATCCTACCTTTTGCCAATAATGCTCCTCTTTGTTTTAGGTGGTATCCCAACATTTCTTTAAGTCCATCATTATTGATAACGATAGCTTCTCCCAGTAAAGCTCCATTTTTTGTTCCACCAATATAAAAAACATCGGTTAGCCTTGACAGATCGGGCAGGCTTATATCATTATCTTCGGCACATAATGCCGAGCCCAGCCTTGCCCCATCAACAAATAAATATAAATCATGGTTTTTGCAAAATGAAGAAAGCCGCTCTAACTCTTGCTTTTTATAGATTGTTCCTATTTCTGTGGAGTTTGAGATATATACCATTTTGGGTTTTACCATGTGGGGGATGGTAATGTGTTCATCTAAAACAGCCTGGATATCTTCAACACTTATTTTCCCGTCATGGCTCTTAACAGCGTTTATTTTATGGCCTGTGGCTTCTATAGAGCCGGCTTCATGAACATGAATATGTCCTGTGCTTGCACAAACCACAGATTCATAAGGCTTGAGAGCAGCGGCAATTACGATTAAATTTGCCTGTGTCCCGCCAGGAGTAAAATGAATTTCAGCACCCGGGTTTCCAATCTTTTTCTTCAAGAATTCCCTGGCTTCATTAGAATAAGAATCCTCACCATACCCATTTTGTTGTTCAAAATTGGCTTTTGATAATTTTTCCAAAATTCTTGGATGACATCCCTCGCTATAGTCGTTTTTGAAACTGTATATTGGCATATTGGGCAAATCTATAAAAAATTTCATTCATATTGGCATTTCCAAGCATAGTAAGAAAGCAGCCATGCAAAAAGAACGGTGACTCATGCTATATCCAATCCTTTCCTTCCTTTTGGAATATCCAATGTGTTTATAATCCTTTTAAACAAAGGAAACCTGGACTTAGCCAGGCATTCCAACCTTTCTATTTGCGAATCTTGGGGCATAACATCAATGGATTTCATCAAGAGAAAAGGTTTTGGCCACCCTAACACCTTTTTGGGTATGCTCAACCGAACACATCTCGGTGAAGAAATCATGTTCAAAGAACAGGTAATAATCGTTGTTTGCTGCTTCTTCCAGGAAGCTTTCTTTCTCTTCCATGGATAATAGTGGGCGGGTATCAAAAGCCGGTATATAAGCTATGGGCACGTTCACAATGCTAGGGATAAAATCAGCCGTGTAAACAATGGTTTTTCCATTGTAATTTATCATTGGAACTAATTGCCCTTGGGTATGCCCATTTACCATCATAAAACGCATATTGGGAAATGCCCTGGTGTTTTCGTCAACAAACTGGAGTTTTCCTGCTTTTTCTAAGGGAATAAAATTATCCTTGAAATACGAAGCGCCTTCGCGTTTGTTGGGTTTCATTGCCCAGTCATATTGAGCTTTAGAGCAATAATACATGGCGTTAGGAAATGCAGGCACAGGATTTCCGCTGTTATCCAAACGGGTTGCACCACCCACGTGGTCGTCGTGTAAATGCGTTAAGATAACATCTGTAACATCTTCAAAATCAAAACCTGCTTTTTGCAAAGACTTTTGCAATGAATCATCACCATGAAAAAATTGGTACTGGTAATATTTCTCGTTTCTTTTGTTTCCAAAACCCGTGTCAATAAGAATGAGCCTGTTTTCATTTTTAATAAGAAGGCTCCTGTTGGTAAGTTTCACCAAGTTTTTTTCGTCTGCCGGGTAATTTTTTTCCCAGATGGCTTTGGGTACCACCCCAAAACAAGCGCCGCCATCAGAGCGCCAATTTTCTGCAATGATTGAATATAACTTCATAATAATTGAATTTATGGATTACAAAGATGAAATATTTTCTTCATAAAAAGAAAAAAATTACTTTTGGTGTTGGTATGAATACAAATCAATGTTTATGAATGTTCATTTTATAGCCATAGGAGGCAGCGCCATGCATAACTTGGCTATTGCCATGTATAAGAAGGGTGATCATGTTACCGGTTCTGACGACGAGATTTTTGACCCTTCATGGTCGAGGCTCAAGAAATACGGTTTACTGCCCAAAAGGGTTGGATGGGATGCAGAAAATATCCATACAAATCTTGATGCTGTTATTCTTGGTATGCATGCCAAACAAGACAATCCAGAGCTGAAGAAAGCCAAAGAACTTGGGCTTAAAATTTATTCTTATCCCGGGTATCTTTACGAGCAATCAAAAAATAAAACCAGGATCGTTATTGGTGGCAGTCATGGTAAAACCACCATCACTTCCATGATTCTTCATGCTTTCAATAAAGCGGGTATTGATTGTGATTACATGGTTGGCGCCCAATTAGAAGGTTTTGAAGTAATGGTAAAGCTTACTTCAACAGCGCATTATATTGTTTTGGAAGGCGATGAATATCTTACGTCTCCTATTGACCGCCGCCCTAAATTCCATCTTTACAAACCCCATATTGCATTGATCAGCGGTATTGCCTGGGATCATATCAATGTTTTTAAAACTTTTGATGAATACCTGGAACAATTTAAAATATTTGCCCATACCATAGAAAAAAATGGCAAACTTATATATTTTGAAGGGGACAAAAATGTAAAAAGCATAGCAAAGAAGGCGAAAGACGACATCATGAAAATCCCGTATAACCTGCCTGATTTTAATACCAGCGAGCATACAACGGTACTTTTCTCAGAAAAAGGCCAAAAATATCCACTTAAAGTATTTGGTAGGCATAATCTTCAGAACATTGAAGGCGCCAAGCATGTTTGTATGGCAGCAGGGATGGATGAAGAGCAATTTTACGAAGCAATAAAAGATTTTAAAGGAGCATCAAAGCGTTTGCAATTGGTAAAAAAGAAGGAAAGCTTTGTTTTGTATAAAGATTTTGCCCATGCACCTTCAAAAGTAGAAGCTACCATTGGCGCCATTAAAGAGCAATACAAAAACATGGAACTTGTTGCATGCATAGAGCTGCACACTTATAGCAGCCTTAATAAAGAATTTTTGCCGCAATACCGGGGTTGTTTAGATAAAGCTGATATGGCGCTGGTTTATTTCAATCCCCATGCTATTAAAATAAAACGATTGGAGGCGTTATCCGTCACAGAAGTCAAGGAAGCCTTTCATAATAAAGAAATCCAGGTTTTCAATGATTCTCAAGAGCTTGTAAACAGGTTGAAATCTATCAACTGGGATAACAAAGTCTTATTGATGATGAGTTCCGGGAATTTTGACGGGATTGATATTGAACAATTCGGGTGATGAGATCATTTTTGACCCCGGAGTAATTTTTTGACTAAATGCCATGGCGTAAACAAAAATTAAAAAAAACCTGTAAGAATTTGATATTAAGCCCATTAAAGCGTAAGGATAGATCAATACCCATCAAACGACACCACTTCATTAAGGTCTTTCCTAGTTTTTTCTCTTTTCCTGTAATCTTCTTTAGGATATCCAAGAGCCACGATTAAGCCAATTCTCTTTTTTGAAGGAATACCAAGTAGTTTTTTGATCTTTTTTTCATTAAACCATCCGATAAGGCAGCTACCAATGCCTAATTCCTCCGCCTGCAAGCATATATGTTCTGCCGCTATGCCAATATCCAAAAGTGGAAAATTACGGTCTTTCACCTGGGAGCCAAACCATGAAGTAAAGTTCCTTCTTTCTTTTACTATCACGACCATCACGTTGGCACGCACAACAAACTTGTTCATTGGTACAATTTTATTATAGCAAGCTTTGGCTACTTTATCTTTCAAATTGGAATCATGAACTACAATAAATTTCCACGGCTGTGCATTGCATGCAGAAGGGGCTAACCTCGCCGCTTCTATGCACTGCATAAGTTTTTCTTTTTCAACCTGTTTATCAGAAAATCTTCTTGTGCTTTGCCTGTTCTTGACTAAAGTTTGAAATTGCATTTTTTTTATGCGAATTTACTAAACAATTTTTTCTAAACCTTGTAATAGGAATAGAATTTTGATGAATTTGTTTTTTTTTGACAAACGTTTTTTAACTTTGCCGAATCAAATAAAACGGTTCTATTAACGTTGAA
>CAZJDA010000052.1:0-22611 GCA_964544705.1 uncultured Bacteroidales bacterium | reverse complement strand
AGGATATTAGCGATAGATTATGGTGAGAAAAGAACGGGAATTGCTGTTACAGACGAAAACCAGATAATAGCTAACGGCCTAAAAACCGTGCAAACCAAAGATTTGTTTTCTTTCCTTGAAGCATATATTTCTTCCGAAAATGTAGAATCTATTGTTATTGGCGAACCTAAGCAAATGAATTACAGGGAATCTGAATCGGCTGTGCATATTGAAAAGTTTATGAAAAAGATTAAGAGTATCTTTACAGAGATAAACATTGAAAGATATGACGAACGTTTTACATCAAAAATGGCCTTTCAAACCATGATTGATGCCGGTTTAAAAAAGAAAGACCGGAGAAATAAGGAGCTTGTTGATACCATCAGCGCTACCATTATTTTACAATCTTATATGGAATCTAAAAAAAAATTTAAATAAAGATGTTATGATACTCCCAGTATATACTTATGGAAATCCCGTATTAAGGCAAGATGGAGAAATACTAACCCCCGATTACCCTGATCTTAAAGAATTAATAGATAATATGTATGAAACCATGCTTGAAGCCCCGGGAGTAGGCTTAACCGCACACCAAGTGGGAGTTCCTGCAAGGCTTATTACAATAGATGGATCGGGCTATGCTGACGAAGAACCTACCTTGGCTGAATTTAGAAAAGTTATGATAAACACAGAGATCATTAATGAGGAGGGCGAAGAATGGCTTTTTAATGAAGGATGCTTGAGCTTCCCGCTCTTAAGAGAAGATATTCAAAGAAAACCTATAATTACCGTAAAATATCTTGACGAGAATTTTGAAGAGCACGAAGAAACTTTTGATGGTATTGCAGCAAGAATCATTCAACACGAACATGACCATTCAAGGGGCGTATTGTTTATTGACAGGCTAAGCCCACTTAGAAAAAGGCTTGTTAAAAGTAAACTGAACGACATTATCAAGGGAAAAATAAAAGTAGGATACAAAATAAAAGTAGCAGGAAAGAAAACCAAATCATCAATATCAAAATAATCGTAGCTATGAAAACCAATGGAATTTTAATTTTATTCATCTCATTATTAGTCGTTTTGAGTTGCAACAATTCTTCAAGCAAGAAAAACATTGAAAATGACAGGAAAGAGGTCATTCAATTAGAAAAGGAACTTTTTGGTGATGATGCCAAAGAAGCAGATGAAGAAAAAGCATTAAAGCTTACCAAACTATACAATGACTTTGCCGAGAACTATCCTAAAGATTCCTTATCACCGGATTATCTTTATAAATCGGCGGAAATAATTTCCAATATTGGAGATTCTAAAAAAGCCATTGTCAATTATGATATCATCATCAAGGAATATCCAAATTATAAGAAAGTTCCTTATTGCTATTTTATGAAAGGATTTGTTTATGATAACAAATTAAAGGATATGAAAAAGGCTGAAAAAGCCTACAATCAATTCATAGAAAAATACCCCAACCACGACCTGGCTGATGATGCCGAAATGTCAATAAAATTCCTCGGTAAGTCTAACGAGGAAATCATAAAAGAATTTGAAAAAAACCAGGAAAAGAAAAACCAAGAGTAATACACGAACAAGATGTTAAAAAATGGTATAATAATCCTGGGTTAGGTTTTTATATTCTTTTGTGTATTGGCTTGTTTTATCCCTAATCATGATTTTATCATGGGTATGATGTATTTTGTTCCTGCTTATTTCAAAGCAGGCCCTATTTGATACTTTATAGGGGTTTGGAAATATTTCTAATATTTTATTTACATAAAGCCCATTTACCAATAATACGTTTTCCAGTATTCTCCTGTTTATTGACGGGATAATGAGGTACATTTTGCCCTTATTGCCCAATAATTGATACCCGCTAACAGCTACATCTGCATAATTAAAGGAGATATTATGCTTGGCAAGGTTTGTATTTTTGTTTGGAGATTTCTGTGAATCAATAAAATAAGGCGGATTGCAAATAATAATATCATAGGTATGGTGTAATGGATTTTTTATAAAATCTCCCAAAGATATGTTTATAGCATGTAATTGCTTTTTCCAAGGGCTATTCATGAAATTTTCCTTGGCATTGTCAATACTATCTTTGTCTATATCTATCGCTTCAATTTTGGCTGTAGAATTTTGTGCTGCAATAAGCGCGAGGATACCACAACCTGTTCCTATATCAAGAATTGTTTTGGCATGGCTGAAATCTGCCCAAGCTCCCAAGATAACACTGTCTGTGCCCAGTTTCATGGCGCTTTTGTTATCATTGATCGTGAATTGCTTGAATTGAAAAGGTTTCCTATCCATAATAATAAAATCATATCAAAATTAAGAATTATTCTGTAATCCTATGAATTGAAATTAGGTAGTATATTCTAAATTCTATTAACCCCACTAACTTATGATTTAGCATGTTGTTTAGCCCTCTTTGACTAATTATTCATTTATTCTCCGTGAATTCTCGATGTTTTTTTTTAAATTTACTTCATTTTGATAAACATTTATACAAACAACGTACTAAAGATTGATAATTATTATGGAAGTGGCCAAAAGTATCCGCAAAAGTATAGAAGAAACAGAATTAAAAGACACTCCAAAAAAATATACAGAACAAATATTGAGTATATTGTGCAAAAAGTTGAATTTTAAATATGGTTCTATTCTTTTTTTTGACGATAACAATAAAGCACAAGTATACCTCTCGTATCAATTGCCTGAATACCATCCAATATTTTTTGATAATATTAAATTCAGCAACTTTGAGGAGATCAAAAAGGCAGAAAAGGGGCTGGGAAATGTTTTCATTATTGATAATATTGCTGAGGAGCCTTTTTTTATTCCTTGGAAAGTACTTATTTCTTCATTAGATCTTTATCAAATTGTTATTATCCCTCTAATTTCCGCGAATAAAACTATTGGATTAATGGTTCTATACAGTCCAAGTAAAGAAAACATTCCTCAAGAGAATATTCATATTGTTGAACTGTACACATCCTTGATAATCTACTCCATTATTATGGATAAGACCATAACCGGCTTAAAAAAGAAAAGTAACAGCCTTACTAAGGAGGTAAAAGAAGCAAGAAAAAAGCAAGAGATACTTAAAAACAATGAAAAGCAATACAAAGACCTCTTAGAAAACATGGGAGAAGGGCTTTCTGTTTTAGATAAGGAAGAGAATTTTTTATTTGCCAACCATATGATGGAAAAATTATTTGGTGTTGAACAGTACGAACTCATGGGGCGAAACCTTAGGGAATTTATGACCGAAGAGGAGTTCGCCAAAATTTTAAAACAAACCCAACAAAGAAAAAGAGGTAAAAAATCCAAATACCAAGTAACAATTAAAACTCCTGATGGCGAAACAAAAGTATGTTCAATTACAGCGAGTCCTTATTATGATGAAGAAGGAGAATATATAGGAAGTTTTGGCCTTTTTAGAGACATTACTGCGGCCAAATGGACAGAAAGCATTCAACAAGTCCTTTATAAAATATCGGAGGCAGCAAATACTTCCGAAACGTTGAATGAGCTCTTTAGGTCAATTCACAAGAATTTAGATGAGCTCATGAACACCAATAATTTTTATATAGCTTTGTATAATGAAGATTCAGAAATTATCACTTTTCCTTATTTTGTGGATGAGTTAGACCCACCTCCCCAGCCAAGAAAGCCACAGAAAGGCCTAACAGAATATGTTATTTCTACAGCCAAACCTTTATTGGCAACACGTGAGATAAAGCAAGAATTGATAGAAAAAAAGGAAGTAAAGCGTGTAGGCCCTCTATCAGTTGATTGGCTTGGAGTTCCTCTTAAAATCCGGAACAAACCTATTGGTGTGCTTGTAGTACAAAGCTATACGGAAGAAATACGCTTTGGAGAAAATGAAAAAAATATTTTGGTATTTGTTTCTGAGCAAATCGCCATGGCTATTGACAAGAAAAAATCAGAAGAATCGCTCATACAAAAACAAATACAACTTAAAGAAGCCCAGAGAATAGCCAAATTGGGCAGTTGGGAAAAAAACTTCATTACTGGCGATGAATCTTATTCTTCCAACTTTTTTGAAATAATGAATATTTCTTCAGAAGAAGAAAAAAAATCTTTCTCTTTTAAAGACCATCTGGATAAGGTTCACACCGATGACAAGGAAAAGTTTATTCAAAATTTTAACTCAGATAATACGTTAAAACAAGACCATTTTAATTTTCCTTATAAGATCATCGACTCTACGGGTAAAATTCGCTATATCAGTTCTGTAGGGCTATTGAGGTATAACGACAAGAATGAACCTTACAAGCTCACTGTCACTATCCAGGATGTTACAGAGCAAAAAAGTACTGAAGAGCTTGTTAAGGAAATGGAAATAACCAAGAAGTCGGCGGAGCTCAAGCAACAATTTCTTGCTAACATGAGCCATGAAATACGCACTCCTTTAAATGCCATCATTGGTTTTGCAAAACTTCTTGATCAGCATATCAAAGACTCAAAAGAAAAGGGGTATATTCAAACCATTCTTTCAAGTAGTAATACTTTACTTGTTCTCATTAATGATATACTTGACCTTTCAAAAATTGAGGCCGGTAAAATGGAAATTAAATATACACCGGTTGATATTAAAAACCTCATCAAGGAAATTTTGAAATTGTTTTCTATTAGGGCAGAAGAGAAAAACCTTGAACTAAAACTAGATATAGAAAAGAACTTCCCATATAAAGTTTACCTTGATTCTACGCGGCTTAGGCAGATTTTTTTGAATATTGTTGGTAATGCCATCAAATTTACTGAAAAAGGGCTTGTTAAGATTATCGTGAGGCACCATCCAAGCGAAAAAAGTAAAAACCTCACTGACATGACCATTAAAATAAAAGATACGGGAATAGGCATACCTGGTGAACAACAAAACAAAATATTCAACACATTTACACAAGTAAGCGGGCAAAGCCATAGGAAATACGGTGGTACCGGCCTGGGCCTTTCTATCACCAAAAAACTTGTTGAGATTATGGGAGGAATGCTATATTTTGAAAGTGAAATGGGCATAGGTAGTGAGTTTACAGTTGAAATTCCACGGGTTCTTATTGCTATTGACGAGCAAAAAGAAAAAATAAGCGCCGAATACTTGGAGGAATCTTTGCCTTATGAAGATATTAGGCTGTTACTTGTTGATCCTGACGATATTACCGATGCACTTTTTAATGAACTTATAGAAATATCTGACCTGGAAATTTTAGAAACAGATAGTAGGATAAAATCCATTGCTTCCAAACTAAAACAAAAGCCTGATTTGATCATGCTTAATATGATTAGGAATAATATGTCGAATTCAAGGCTTCTAAAAGAGTTGAAAAACATCCCTGAAATTAAACAGGTTCCTGTGCTTGCTATTGTTGAACCAGGTGTTCAAATGTCTTTAGAACAACTACAAAACTATAACATTGATGGTATATTAAGGCGTACTTTTACTACAACAGAGATCAAACAAATCCTTTATAAATATCTTACTTTTAAGAAAAGGATCGATAAGAAAAAGCAAGGTCAAATCGGTATTGACTTGGTAAAATTTGTTGAAAACATCGATAACAACACCAAAAGGAATTTGCCTGGCATAATTCAAGAACTAAATAAGAAGTACTTACCGGAATTTGAGTTGATAAAAAAATCACCTCGAATTCAACAAATAAAAGAAACTTCACTGCGCCTAAAAAAATTTGGTAAAAAGCATAATCTTATGGTATTGATGCATTTTGGAGAAAAACTCAATAAAGAAGCAGGAAATTTTAATATTGAACGTATGCGTAAATTATCCGAGTATTTCCCTGAATTGATCAATCTATTAGAAGAAGAAGCAAAGCAAATCAATAATTGATCTTTGATGAAAAGAGCATTATATATATTGTTATTTGTTCCATTTTTTAGTTTGTTTTCTCAAGAATACGATCTAAAGTTCGAGGAGATTGGACTTGAGCAGGGCTTGTCGCAAAGTTCAGTATATGCCATTGCACAAGATGATAAAGGATACTTATGGTTTGCTACCTTGGATGGACTCAATAAATACGACGGCTATAACTTTGATGTATACCGCCATGACAGCAAGGACACAAATTCTCTTTCGGATAATATTGTAATCTCGCTCCTTAATGATAGCCAGGGAAATCTTTGGGTTGGAACATACAGCGGAGGGCTTTGCAGGTATAATAAACAAAAAGACAATTTTGACTGTTTTTTTGCTGATAATAACTATGGCGATATTAGCAATAATACTATCAGGGTGATTTTCCAGGATTCTAAAGGCAATATTTTTATTGGCACTGATAAAGGCCTCAACCTTTTTAATGGAACCGATGATACTTTTATTAAGGCAAAAATTTATAAAAAATCTTCTGAATCTCCCAGGAACATCAAAGTTCGAGCTATTGAAGAGTTTGATGAAAATATCCTAGTTCTTGGTACTGATGAATCTATTTTTCTTTATAATAAAAACGACTACACCTACAAAGTGATTCCTTTTCCTGGTGATGCAAAACACCGCGTAAATCAATTATTAAAGGATAATTCGGGGAAAATATGGATTGCAACTTCTGAAGGTATGTATTATTATGATATGACTAATATGTCAATTCATGGTTTTATAGAAGAGTTCATTGAAAAAGATATAAAAAGCCTCCTTTTATTCAATACCACCTTATGGATTGGCACGCGAGCCGAGGGAATATGGCGGTATGATATGAAAACAAGTGTCGTTAAGAATTTTGTTGCTGATGAGTTTAATCCCGGAACACTGTGCGATAACAAGATTCTTTCAATGTATAAAGACCGCCAAGGGCTTTTATGGATTGGTACTAACGGAAGTGGAATATGCAAAGGAAGCTACAAGCAAGAGAAGTTTATAACTTACGCCCCGGTATACAATAGTAAAAATTCTTTAAACGATAGGGTTGTCTGGACTATTCATGAAGATAAGGATGAAATATTATGGGTGGGAACAGAATCCGGAGGCCTTAACAAAATAGACAGGAACCGCAATTTATATACCCACTTTACAAGCAGCAAAGATTCAAGTCCCGTGCTACCATGCAATGATATTAGATGTATTCATGAAGAAGAAAATGTTTTGTGGCTTGGTACCGGCTCTTGCGGGGTGGTTAAATTCCAAAAATCGGGCGCAATATTGGCTCATTACAACTATTCACCATCGAATAAAAAAGGTATTAGTGATAACAATATTCGATTTATTGAAAAGGATATTAATAACAATCTTTGGATAGGGACTGATAACGGTTTAAATGTTCTTAACCTTACTACTGGAAAATTCAAGAAATATTTTTACAACCCCGAAAATCCTGGAAGTATTTCTGATAATATGGCATGGTCTTTTTGTATGGACCACAAAGGCGATATATGGGTCGGTACTTGCGGAGGAGGCCTTAATAAATACATTAAAACAAAGGATGAGTTTATCAGTTACCAAACTTCCAAAGATGAAGGAAGTATTAGCAATAATTTAATCAGGTATATCCACGAAGCTTCTGATAAAACTTTATGGATAGCTACTTCAGAGGGATTGAACAAATTTAACCGCGAACATGAGACTTTTAGTGCCTATACCGTAAAAGACGGCCTGCCTAATAATTTAATCTATGCCATTTTAGAAGACAAAAAAGGTAGCTTATGGCTTAGCACCAATAAAGGCATTTCTAAATTCAATCCCAAAACCATTCAATTTGTAAATTATGATGTAAAAGACGGGCTTCAAAGCAACGAATTTAATCAAGGGGCAGCGTTTAAAAGCCGAAGCGGGCAAATGTTTTTTGGTGGCATCAATGGTTTTAATGCTTTTTTCCCTTCCGAGATTATAGAAGAAAAGTATACCTTACCCGTTGTAATTACAGATTTTTTTATTTTCAACCAACCGGCAAATATCGGTAATGAAGAACCTATTAAGAAACATATATCTTACGCAAAAAGCATTACCCTTAGCTATTTTCAAAATATGTTTTCCTTCGAGTTTTCAGCTATGAACTATGAAAATCCTTTAAAAAACAAGTATGCGTATAAAATGAAAGGATTTGATAAAGATTGGATTGAGGCCGGAAACCGTAACTTTGCTACTTATACCAACCTTAATCCTGGAAAATACGTCTTTAAGGTAAAAAATGTTACGAACTATAAAATAGGAAGAGAACCTATTACACAAGTCAATCTGCATATCAAACCTCCTTTTTGGAGAACCGTTTATTTTTATGTTATTCTTGCCTTGGTAGTGATTATAGCTGTATTCTTTTATATAAGGCTAAGGATATACAGGCTGAGGAAAAGCCAGGTACAATTGGAAAATAATGTTAAAGAGCGCACAGAAGAGATCAATAAGCAAAAAGAAGAAATACGCCAGCAACTTAGGTACTTGGAATCTGTTAATAAAGAATTAGAACGTTTATCTGTAGTTGCACGCGAAACCGATAACGCCGTGATTATTACCAACGACAAAGCTGAACTGGAATGGGTAAATGAAGGATTTGAGCGCATGCACGGCTATTCTTTGCAGGAATTTAAGGCAAAAGTTGGGAAAACCTTGTTTGAAGCAAGCGGCAACAAGGATATCATAAAAAATATCAATGATTGTATAAGGACAAAGCAGTCTGTTGTTTACCTTTCTGAAAACATAACCAAAACCGGTGATAAAATATTCACACAAACCACTCTTACTCCTATTATCGACAAAAACGGCAAGCTAAAAAAGATCATTGCTATTGACAGCGATTACACCAAGCTAAAAAAAGCCCAACAGGAAATAAAAAACGTAAAAGAGGCTGGCGCTGTGAGTAAAGCTAAATCCGAGTTCCTTGCCACCATGAGCCATGAAATACGCACTCCTCTAAATGCTGTTATTGGGTTTGTTAAATTATTAGAAAAGGAACCCCAATCTGAAAAAGGACAGCAATACATTAAAACCATATTGTCAAACACCAATATCTTACTTTCATTAATCACCGACATATTGGACTTATCCAAGATGGAAATGGACAGCCTGAAGATCAATCAACAGCCTGTTGAATTAAAAAGGATCATGGAAGATATTGTGAATATCTTTAAAATAAAAGCCAGCGAGAAAAGAATTGACCTTAAACTACACTTTGACAAGGAATTACCAGCTATACTTTTCCTCGACGAGATAAGGATTCGCCAATTAATGCTTAACCTGGTAGGTAATGCCCTCAAATTTACTGATAAAGGATTTGTTGCTATTACAACTTGGTGCCAGAATCATCAGCAAAAAGACAAAATAAAACTATTTATTGAAGTTGAAGATACAGGGGTTGGAATACCGGAAAAGGAACAAGAGCATATTTTTGAAGCTTTTCAGCAAGCCGATAGTAAAAGTATTCGTAAATTCAGTGGTACCGGTATTGGGCTTACTATTGCCAGCAAACTTGTAAAAGCAATGGGTGGCGAAATTGATGTGAAAAGTAAAGTTGGAAAGGGTTCTGTTTTTAACGTGGTTATACCTGGTATACTGGTAGCTTCAGAGAAATTGGCTGAAATGTCTGAAGAACAAATGGCAATAAATATTGCTAATAAAGAAGATGATTTTGACCAAACCGTATTACAAAAATTTAAAAAGAAAATTGAAAAGGAAAAAGTTGATAAAGAAACCTTAGTCAACCTGCCTGAAATACTAAAAATTATTGATTCTGAGTACCTTAGAGAATTTTACCAAATCAAAAGAACCCCCAGGATCAATTTTATTAAAGAATTTGCTTCGGGTATTAAGATATTAGGAAAAAACTATAAAGTGGAAATCTTAGTTGATTTTGGGCAAATGCTGCTTAACGAGGCAAGTAATTTTAATATTGGCAGAATGAAGAAAATAATTGAATATTTTCCTGGTATTATTGAGAATATTAGGGAACTAGGAGGAGATTCTCATGAAAATAATGAAAAATGAACGACCCAAAATTTATTTTTCTTTGAATATTTTGTAAATCATAAGAGTTTTTTTAACTTGTAAATTGTTTTAAAGTTGGTTGTATGAAAAAGTATCTTATATGTTTTTTCCTTTTAAGTTTTAGCCTTCAGCTTTTAGCTCAAGATAAAACTATTGATAGCCTTAAGAACCTCTTGGAAAAAGATAATATTAGTGCAAAACGAGAGATAGAACTCCTTAATTTATTGGCAGAAGAATTTAAAAGAAAAGACCCGGGCCAAACAAAGCTTTATGCCATAGAAGCCTTGCAAAAAGCAAAAGAAGACGGAGACCCTGTCCTCATTGGCAATTCCTATTCCAGCCTGGCACTGGCATATTATTACATGGAAAACTACGATTTTGCCATTAAATATGATAAAAAAGCCCTGGAGGAATTTAAAAAGGCAGAGAATAAACAAAAGCAAATTGATGCATTTTTTGACTTGGCTATGGATTATAATAGGACAGGTGAAATGAAGCTTGCCATTACCATGATGGAAAATGCTAAGACGCTTGCCCAAGAAATTGGTAGTGAAGAAGATTTGGCCACCGCTTTTGATTACTTAGCCTTGTTCGAGAAAACCACCGGTAATTATCATAATGTAATAAAATATTATAAAGCAGCTTATGAATTAAGGAAAGAAATTGGAGATAAAGTTGACATTGTAAACTCATTGAATCAATTAGGAAGTATTTATTGGGAATTGGGAGATTATCCGCAAACTTTGGAGTATTATAAGGATGCTCTCACATATAGCGAGGAAATAGACTTTAAAAAAGGCATTTCTATGCTGTATAATAATATTGCCAATGTATATGCTGATTGGGAAAACAAAGAACAAGCCCAAAAATACTATTTAAAAGCCATTGTTATAAATAAAGAACTAAATGATACCAGTGGATTGGCAATCGCTTATAACAATATTGGCGAATTGTTGCTTAAGGAAAAGAAACTTGATTCGGCCAATTTTTATTATCAAAAGTCATTATACCTTAAAAACAAAGGAAGTGATAGCATCCGTATTGCCAATACTTTAATTAACCTGGCTGACTACTATTTTAAAAAAGAAAATTATCAAAAGGCCCTTAATATACTTTATAAATCGCTAAAAGTATACCAGGAAAATGAAGAGCTTAGGCGAGTAGCTACTACAATTAACCAAATTGCAGAAATATATAAAGCCCAAGGTAATTTAAAAAAAGCTTTCGATAATTTTTATAAAAGCTTAGATATTGCCAAAAAATTGGGAACTTTAGAAGAGCTTAAAGAAAATTATTACAGCCTTTACAAGATATATGCAGAGGTACTCGATTATAAAAATGCTTTAGAATTTCATGAAAAATACATAGAAATAAAAGACTCCCTCTTTAATGAAAGGTCTCAAAAGAAAATCATAGCTTACCAAGCCAAATATGAAACCAAGGAGAAAGAAAACCAAATAGAGCTTTTAAAAAGGGATAAGAAGCTCCAGGAAACCAGGCAAAGAAACACTCGCAATTTGTATATCGGCCTGCTTGTTTTGATTGTTGTAATTGCTATCTTTATATATAGCAGGTACAGGGTTAAACGTAGGGCTAACGTTAAGCTGCGTCAACAAAGCAAAGAAATTCTTAGCCAAAAAGAAAAACTTGATAAACAAAGAGAACTCCTTGATAAAACCATTGTTGAACTAGAAAAATCCAATAGCGAACTGGAAAAACTTTCTATTGTTGCACGCGAAACAGATAATGCCATTATCATTGCCGGCCCGGGTGGAGAAATTGAGTGGATCAACCAAGGTTTTACCAGGATGTATGGATATAACCTGGAAGAATATATCAACACAAAAGGAAAAACATTAAGTGAAGCCCATTCCGATTTTGATATTAAAAATAAGATACAAACATCCATGGCCAACAAAAAAGCTGTTGTATACGATACTTTACACATGGTAAAAGACGGCGGAGTAAAATGGGTACAAACAACCCTTACCCCGATTATTGATAAAAATAATGAACTGTCAAAACTTATTGCTATAGAAACTGATATCACCAAAGTTAAAAAGGCTGAAGAAGAAGTACGCTCGGCAAAGCAAGCTGAAGCCATTAACCGTTCAAAAACAGAATTTCTTGCCAATATGAGCCATGAGATCAGGACTCCACTTAATGCTATTATTGGATTTGCAAAACTTCTTTCTGCCGAAAAACTCAGCGAAAAAGGCAAAGACTTTATAAAGACGATTCAAAGCAATGGCAATATCTTGCTTACACTTATCAACGATATCCTTGACCTCTCAAAAATGGAGGCAGACCAGCTTCAAATCGTGAAAGAACCCGTTAACCTGGGGCAGATTTTTAACGAGGTTATGAATATATTTTCATTAAAAGCAAGAGAAAAGAACCTGGAGATTAAATTGGATATAAAAGATGGTTTACCTGGAAAGATTATGTTAGATGAAAAACGTATTAGGCAAATACTTGTTAACCTTGTTGGCAATGCTATAAAATTTACCGAAAAAGGATATGTGAAGATCAACGCTGATTATAACAAGACTGAAGAGCAGCCAAAAGCCATTGATTTGATATTCTCCGTTGAAGATTCTGGTATTGGTATAGAGCAAGAACAACAAGAAGCAATTTTTGAAGCTTTCCGCCAGAAGTCTGGCAGCAGCATTCGTAAGTATAGTGGAACAGGGTTAGGGCTAACAATAACCAAGCGCTTTTTATCTGCTATGGGAGGTAC
Source organism: uncultured Bacteroidales bacterium (assembly GCA_964544705.1). GTDB lineage: Bacteria > Bacteroidota > Bacteroidia > Bacteroidales > CAZJDA01 > CAZJDA01. Next base: position 9,943 of record CAZJDA010000052.1, on the reverse strand, counting down.
CATCACTTTATCTAGCAAAAGAGGTGAAGGAACAAAGTTTACTGTTCGCATACCACAAGTGTCAGTTATTAGCGATACATTGGTGGTGAACAACAACGGACAAGAAGAATTAATCCCAGATGATAGCAAGAAGACACAAATTAAAGAAAAAATATTTTTTATTGAGAAACTTAAAACGGAGCTTAAAGGTTTTGATGCGGGTGATGAAGAACAACAACAAATATTTGTTGAAGAGTTGGCTTCAATAGAACAAGAATATGATATCATTGAAAAATCACCAAAAATCAAACAGATAAAGAATTTTTCTAATAGGCTAAAATCATTTGGCAAAGATTATGAACTGGATGCTTTTGAAATACTGGGCGATGATCTTTACGAAGAAGCAAGCAGGTTTAATATAAAAAATATGAAAAAAATACTTGGTTATCTGCCGGCCATGATACAATTGTTAAAAGAAAAAAGCTAAGATAAATGAATATTTTTTCTCTATTATCATTATTTGCTTTTTTTATCTATGTTTCATTAGCGGTTTATATTTTGAGCATAGACACCAAGAACAAAATAAATAGGTTATTCTTCGGGGTAAGCGTTATTTTTGCGTTTTGGGCTTTCTCTTATGCTTTTATGTATGAAAAACAGCCTATTGAAAATGTATGGAATTGGTATAAACTTTCTGCTATAGGATGGGCTGTAGTTCCTTCTTTATTTATTCACTTTATGTTTGTATTCTTAGGCAAAATAAAGTTTAACCGCAAGTGGTGGTTTTATTTGATATTATATGCACCTGCCGCTATTTTCCTTTATAAAGTTTTTGACGGAACAGTTATTGCCTCCAATTTTTATTATAATAAGTTAGGGATCATAGAAGTTCATAATACCGATAGTATTTGGTATACTTTATTTATCGTGTATTACCTGGTATTCTTTTCCGCTATCCCGGTAAATGTTTATATATGGGCAAAGAATAAAAAGACTAAGGTAGAAAAGAAACAAGGCCAGCTTATTATTTACCCTGGTATTTTTACACTTGTGCTTGCCGTAGTATCTAATTTCATATTCCCAGCATTTGGAATTGAATTTCCTGCTGTTGGACAAATTATTGCCTTGGTGTGGTTTATTGGCATTTGGCTGGCAATTATTCGTTATAACTTGCTTAAACTTACCCCTGGGTTGGCATTAGACGAGTTCCTTTCAAGGGTTAATGATTTTATTTTCTTTATCGACAATAACGGGGAGATAATAAAAGTTAACGACAATACCCTTAAACAGCTTGGATTTATTAAAAAACAGGTGATTGGCAAAAATATTCTTGTTTTCATAGAAGAAAAGAAATTGCTTAAAAAAATGCTTGAAGCCATAGAAACCAATAAGTTTTTTAGTGAAGAAGTAGATGTTAATTTCATCAAAGTTGACAAAAAAAAGATACCAACGCGTCTTGGAGGCTATAGAATAAAAAATAAAGCAGGAGATATCTCGGGTGCTATAATTATTGGCCATGATATCAGCAAAGCAAAGGCATTAGATATTCAAATAGAAGACAGGCGCTATGCAGAAAATTACCTGGAAGAAAGCAAACAACTCTATAAAGATATTATCGATAACCTGCCCGAAGGAATTTTTGAAACCGACAAGGAAGGAAATATAATTTTTGTGAGTAAACCGGCGCTCAAGCTTTTTGGGTACAAAAGAGAAGATATTGACGATGGCATCAACATTTCCCAAATGTTGGTTGAAGAAGAAAGAGCAATGGCAAATTTCTACGGCAGGAAGATAGGAGAAAAAATTAGTTCCGTAGAATATATGGCAAGAAGAAAAGATGGAACAACATTTCCAATCCTCTATTTTGCTAAACCCGTTGAAGTGGATAATGAAATTGTTGGTTTTAGAGGGTTTGTGATTGATAACACCGAAAGAAAGAGAGCCAGGGAAGAACTTACTTCTTTGTTAGACCTTAATAATCTTATTACCGGCATATCAACCAAGATTATTAATGCTTCTTTTGATGAAATAATTGATAGAATTAACCAAAGCCTGCAAGCTTTTAAAGAATATTTTGATGCTGACCTTATAGCCGTATTTAAAATTTTTGATAAGCAATATTTTTCAATGATCTATGAACTCAAAAACAATATTGATTCAATCTTTGAGAAAGATACCCATTATTCCTTGTCTTCATTTCAATGGTTTAAGAAAAATATCCTGGATAACAAGAGTGTTTATATGTCGCCCTTCCAATCATTACCTGTAGATGCTGGACAAGAGAGTAATTTCATCACAAAACATAACATACGCTCTATTATTGTGTTACCAATAGAATACGGGGGAAACATTTTTGGATTCTGGTCTTTGGCTTTTAAAGAAAAACCTTACAAATGGAATAAAAAGACTGTGGAATTACTAAGAATGGCTGGAGAGATATTAGTAGGCGCACATCAAAGAAAGAAAACCATGGAAGCTCTTCGCAGCAGCGAAAAGAAGTACAAGGGATTGGCTGATTCATTACCAGAAGCTATTTATGAGCTTGACCTGGATGGCAATATAACTTATACCAACCAAACTGCCATGAAGTTTTGGGGATATACAAAAGAAGAAATTGAAAACAGGATCAACATATCCCAAGTCCTTACTAAAGAAAACACTAAACGGGCTAAGGTCAATTTGCAAAAAGTGTTGCAAGGCGAAAAAATTGGATATATTGAATATGATGCCTTACGAAAAGATGGTTCCACATTTCCCCTGAGAACTTACGTAGAGTGTATTTATCACCAGCATCAACCGGTTGGTTTTAGAGGCATAGCCATTGACATTACACAACAAAAAGCAATTGCAGAACAATTGCAAAAAGCCAAACGCGATGCCGAATTAGCCAATCAAGCCAAGTCAGTATTCCTAGCCAACATGAGCCACGAGATTAGGACTCCTCTTAACGCTATTATTGGTTTTGCCAAGCTTTTAGAAAAAGAAGACCTTGGCCAAAAAGCCAAACAGTATATACATACCATTTCATCAAGTAGTGACACATTATTGGCTCTTATCAACGATATTTTAGACCTTTCTAAAATAGAAGCTGGTAAGTTGGAAATTAAATACAAGCCTCTAAATATAAGCTCTATACTAAATGAGGTAGCCAAAATGTTCTCCTTTAAAATAGCAGAAAAAAATATTGACATTAAAGTAGAAGTTGACCCCAGCTTACATTTTGACGTATTCTTGGATGAAACAAGAGTAAGGCAGATTATCCTTAACCTTACAAGTAATGCCGTGAAGTTTACTTCTGAAGGAACTGTTAAGCTTATTGCCAAGAAAAAACTCAGTATAAAAAATGCCAATCTTACTGATATTTACCTCGTGGTGGAAGATACAGGTATTGGTATTCCCCAAAACCAGCAAAAGAAAATTTTTGATTCATTTAAACAGGTAAAAGGGCAAAGCCAAAGCAAGTTTGGTGGTACAGGGCTTGGGTTGGCCATTACTAAAAAACTTGTTGAGATCATGGGAGGTACTATTCAACTGGAAAGCAAAAAGGGAATGGGTAGCAAATTTACCATTCTTATACCCGATGCCCTTATCGTGAAAGAAGAATATAAAAATATTCAAGCCAATTATTTAGACAACATATTCCCTGTTGAGAATAATTCATTTCTTATCATTTCTAACCAAAATCACGTGTTGGATATTTTTGAAGAAATAGCTCAAAATGAAGGTGGAGAATTAATGATTGCGGATTATAAGATCGTGAACATTGAGCATAATGTGAAGAAAAAACCGGAGATTATTTTTCTTGATATTTCTGATTCTTCCTTGGCGGCAGACAACCTAATAGCAGAACTTTCAAAAATGGATCTCATAAAAAAAATCCCGGTTATCATCATTGTATCATCAACCCAACATATAGACCTTGACATTCTTAAACCCAAAAACATTGATGGTATCATAAAAATGCCATTTAATAAAAACGAGATTCAGCAGACCATCTTTAAGTATACTTCAACTAAGGTAACAGGAAAAAAGAAAGTAGAAGAAGATACCAATGGAAAGATGATAGAACAACTGCACGAGCAATTAAGTAAACTGGATAAACCAATTGTTGCCAAACTTGCTTATAGGTTGGAGAAAGATATGCTGGATGAGCATAAACAAATTATTCATTCTCCCAAAATAAACCAAATAAAAGATTTCTCTAAGAAATTGATCTTTATGGGGCGTAAGTTTCATATTCCTGTTTTGGATGAATATGGCAACACGATTTTAAAAATGGCTAAGGAGTTTAATATCAAAAAAATGAAAAGTACTTTAAAGCATTACCCTTCGATTGTAGAAAAATTTATTGAAATAAAAAAGCAAAAACCATAAATTTGTAAAAAAGATTTGTATTTTTATTCACCAAAATAATAATTACTAAAACATATGGATAGTGAACTTAAAAATCAGAAACCTTTCTTAATCCTGATTGTTGATGACGTAGAAACCAATTTGCAGTTGCTTGGAAATATTTTACAGGAGCAAAATTATGATGTGTCTTTTGCCTCTAACGGCCAAGATGCGCTTTCTATCCTTGAAACAGAGCTTCCTGATTTAATCCTTCTTGATGTGATGATGCCTGAAATGGATGGTTTTGAAGTTTGCGAAAGAGTGAAATCCAATCAACAAACCAAAGATATACCTGTTATTTTTCTCACTGCTAAGGCAGAAACAGAAGAGATCCTTAAAGGTTTTGAACTTGGCGCCGTTGATTATGTTACAAAACCGTTTAATTCTTCCGAGCTATTGGCAAGGGTTCACACGCATTTATCCTTAAAAAGAGCTAAAGAAGAACTCTGGGAACTTAACCTTACCAAATCAAAGTTTTTTGCCGTTATTACCAATGATATAAAAGACTCACTGGTAGGTGTTAAAGGATTTTCTCAATTCCTTCTCGAAGATCTAAAAACAAACAATACCGAAGATTCTATTAAGCTGGCACAAACCCTTCACAGTGACTCAAGGAAATTATATACTTTCCTTGAAAACCTTATGGAATGGGCGAATATTCAAACCGGTAAAATCGTATACAATCCCGATAATTATTTGCTTAGCCCAATCATTGAAAGAAACCTTAGCTATTTTGATGATACCATTGAGGAAAAAGAATTGGATGTTGAAAACAACATCAGCCTGGAAACTATTGTGTTTGCTGATAAAGTGATGCTTAATGTTATCATCAATAAACTGGTATCCAACGCAGTAAAATATTCTAAAAATAAAAGCAAAGTACTGATTGATTCCATTGAAGATGATGAAACTGTGCAAATTTCTGTTACTGATAAAGGTGTTGGGATAGAGCAAGAAAAGGTAGAGCGGGTATTTGACCTCGATAATCCCTATCCAAAAACCGTAGGCACAGCCAATGAAGGAGGAACCGGCCTTGGATTGCTTATTTGCAATGAGTTAGTTAAAAGACTGGGTGGTAAAATATGGATTGAAAGCAAGAAAAACCAAGGTACTAAAGTTACTTTTACCGTTTCATCAGAAAAAGATGACGTTGAGGACGATTTCGACTTTTCTGAAGAAGACTTTGAAGATTAGTTTTCAGCCATATCAAAAGGATTATAAAATTCTGTTAAATCTTTAGGACTTTCTTACAATAATTTAACTTTTCTAACATTATTTTAATGATGGATTAAAACAATCCCCTAAATTTTATATTATATTTGCCCAGCAAGCATGAAAATATCTTTTAAACTATCTGCATTTTATGATGCTAAATGAAAAACTTTTTCGGAAACAACCCCAAAATTATTGTTTTGACCATACCAATAGCGCTGCGGCCATTGGTTTTTTAAGAAAAGACAGGTCTTTTCAAAAACAAATATTCCAAAGATATATAGAACTGGCAAGGGCTATGTCTGGCGGATATAACTACAGGATTGTAAGAAAAAGGCTCAAGTTCCCCAACCTTCCCTGGGCTTTTAGCGGCACAAAAATTGTTCATATTTCCGATATCCATGCCGGTAATCTCAAAGATAAAGACTCTGTATACCAGGGTATTAAAATGATTGTGAATGAAAATCCATCATTTATTTTCTTTACCGGCGATATGGTATCACACCAAACTACAGAGGTATTTCACCTTATTGATGTGTTATCCCATCTTAAAGCTGATACCGGCATATATACAGTACTAGGAAATCATGATTACACGGGCAGCAAAACGGGAAGAAATAGCCAAAATACCATAAAAAACCTTGAAATCCTGGAAAATGCATACAGCGAAATGGGATGGAACCTCTTAAACAATAGGAGCGAAGTTATTGATCGAAAAAGACAATCAATATCCGTTGTAGGTACCGAAAACTGGAGCAGCGTGAAACGGTTTCCCCGTTATGGTAATGTTGAAAAAGCAAAACGGGGTAGTGAGAAAGCGCCTTTTAAAATGCTATTAACGCATGATCCTTCTCATTGGGAAGCAGGAGTTTTGAATAAACATGATGATATTGACATCACCTTCTCAGGACACACCCATGGTTTTCAATTTGGAATAGGATTGGGTGAAAATAAATGGAGTCCTGCTCAATATGTTCATAAATATTGGAAAGGCCTCTATCGCCATAAAAAACAATACTTATACGTTAATCCCGGTTTTGGATTTATTGGTATGCCAGGTAGAATTGGAATGCCGCCGGAGATTACTGTAATGGAGCTTGAAGCCGCTTAACCTAATCTTTAAAATTTAATGGCTTCATTTTTAAACCTTTTGGTTTACTTTCCGTATTCAATGAAATAATGGCTTGATTATTGTCTTAAACCGTTAATTATCCTTTTGTTTTTGCTTATGCTTTCATAATTGAAGATGAACTTAGATGAAATTTAGTCTAAAAATATCAATATGTTTTATTCTTGTTCTCATTGCTCAACGTGGATTAGGCCAAAGGAGCTTCACCAACGAGTCGAGGGCAGAATATATTCTTGATATTGCAAAATACGTGAACTGGGGAAACGAAGAAAACTTTAATACCTTCAATGTAGGTGTGATATCGCCAGATACTTTGCTTTTTCATGAATTGGAAAAATTGGCCAACCAAAGGGAAAAACGCAGGGGCAAACCCATCAAAATACATTATTTTAAAGACATCCCTTCTGTAGATACTTTGCAAGTACTTTTTGTCAATAAAAAACACGGTTATGATATCAATAAGATCCTTTCTTTTGTATCAGGTAAGAATATATTGTTAATAAGCGAAAATTACCCTTTCCAGAAAACCCTGATCAATTTTATTGTCATAAATGGTATCAAACGTTTTGAAGTAAATAAAAGCAAGCTGGAGGAAGAAGGATTTTCTGTTTCTCGTTTGTTTTTGGCTTCGGCAGTTAAAACTGAGGCCGACTGGGAAGAATTGTACGAGAAAACAGAATTTCTCTTAGAGAAAGAAAAAGAGATTGTCCGTTATCAACAGGAAATTATAAATAAGCAAAAGAAAGAAATACAAGAACAGGAAAAAGCCATTCAAAAGCAAATAGAACGCATTAAACATCAACAAGAAAAAATCGAAGAACAAAAAAAGCAACTCGGTGAACTCTCGCAACAAATCAAAGAAAAGCAAGGCCTTTTAACCCAAAAATTGATTCAATTGGAAAAACAGCAATTGGCCATTGATAAAAAGGAGTTGGAACTTGCAAGAAAGCAAGAGGAAATCAACCATAGCAACAAAATTCTTGAAGAACAATCAGAGGCGATCTCCGGGCAAAAAGAATTGATAAGCGAACAAAAAAGCGTTTTAAACGAGCAATTGAAAGAGATCCATAAGCAACGCCTTATTTTGTATTTATTCCTTGCAATTATCATCCTGGTCTCTATCCTTGGATATTTTATGTATAGGGCTTACAAAATAAAGAAGATGGCCAATATTCAATTGCGAGAAAAAAACCAAGAGATATCCCAACAAAAAGAAGAGATTCTCACTCAAAGGGATGAGATAGAGAGCCAAGTACAACTGGTAACCAAGCAAAGAGACCAAATAACAAGACAAAATAAAGAGATTACGGGTAGTATTGTTTATGCCGAGCGTATACAATCTGCTATACTCACCCTACCCGAGTATTTTAATAAGATCCTTGACCAGTATTTTATTTTTTTCAAGCCAAAAGATATTGTAAGCGGCGATTTTTATTGGGCATCCAAACAAGGAAAGAAAATTGTAATAGCTGCTGTGGACTGCACCGGACATGGTGTGCCTGGTGCTTTTATGAGTATGTTGGGCGCTACGTTCTTAACAGATATTGTAGATAAAAACGGTATTACCAAACCATCAGAAATATTAAACCAGCTACGAAATTATATTATTGATGCCCTTAAACAAAAAGGTAGGGAAGGAGAAGTGAAAGAAGGCATGGATATGGCGCTTTGTACCATTGATAGAGAAACAAATACTTTGGAGTATGCAGGCGCTCTTAATTCGCTTTATTATTTTCAAGATGATGAACTATTGGAAATTAAAGCCGACAGGCAACCCGTTTCCATCACTATGTATATGAAAGAATTCACCAATCATAAACTTAAAATCCAACGTGGTGACGTATTTTATATGTTTTCTGATGGTTTCCCCGACCAATTTGGAGGCCCCTACGGGCGTAAATTTATGAAAAAACGCTTTAGGGATTTATTAATTAAAATCCATAAACTTCCTATGAGCAAACAGCATAAAGAATTGGATAAAACTTTCAATGCTTGGAAAAACGAAGGCAACAAAGAACAAGTTGATGATGTCTTGGTAATAGGTATGAAGTATTAGCCCACTTTATGCCAAGGTAGTCTCATGCAGTCTCTTCAATCTGGTCAACAACCCTGCCTTTTTCGCATTTAAGAATGCGTGATGGATGTTTCTCTATCAGTGAATAATCATGTGTAGCCATAAGCACAGCCCTGCCTGTTTTGCTTATATCAAAAAGCAATTTAAGAATACCTGTTGACGTGTCGGGGTCTAGGTTGCCCGTGGGCTCATCGGCAAGGATCAGTTCCGGGTCGTTAATAAGCGCCCTGGCAATTACTACTCTTTGTTGTTCTCCGCCGGAAATCTGGTGTGGCATCTTAAAGCCCTTAGTACCTAAACCAACTTTATTCAACACATCTTGTATACGGTTTTGCATGGCTCGCTTATCTTTCCAACCGGTGGCTTTCATAGCAAAAATCAGGTTATCGTTGATGCTCCTGTCACTTAACAACTGGAAATCCTGGAAAACAATGCCGATTTTTCTTCTTAAATACGGGATATCTTTGTTTTTTAACTTGTGCAAGTCAAAACCACAAACATTCCCTTCGCCTTCTATAACGGGCAAATCGCCATATAAAATTTTTAATAAGCTACTTTTGCCGCTCCCGGTTTTTCCAATCAAGTATGTAAACTCACCTTTTTCTATTTTAAAAGTAACATTGGAAAGCACAAGAATATTATTCTGGAAAACCGGTACTTTATCTAATTGTATGATAGAATCTAAAGACATGAAATTTATTTTTTCCAAAAATAATAAAAATTATTTTAGGAGAATAGATTTATGTGTTATTGGCTTATACCGATTGGTTATAACTACCGGCGTTAACACTTCGTAGCTCTTTGAGCCTTTGCGCCTTAAAACAACCCTAACCCTTGAAGAGGTTAACATAACCAGGAATTTATTAAATGCATCGCTTAACCGCTTGAAGGGATTTTTTCGATTTCGTTCCATCGTTCCATCGTTCCGTCGTTCAATCATCCACAAATCAACCAATCCACCAATCCACCAATCCACAAATCAACCAATTAGCCAATTAGCCAATCAACCCATTCATCCACTCGTTCCATCGTTCAATCGTTTCTCACCAACCGCTTCAAGGGTTTTATTAAACTTAGCAGGAATTTTTTTAATGCAATGCTAAACCGCTTGAAGATACTGTGGTAAAATCCAAATTTTTTTTCAAATTTTTTTTATT
>CAZJDA010000051.1:0-33755 GCA_964544705.1 uncultured Bacteroidales bacterium | reverse complement strand
TCATTGGGATACAGAGATTTTATATGAAGATTTTGAAAAGTTTCGGATGCTTGTGCTTTTTTTATAGTACCCTTAGTTATTATGTGCTAAATATCGTAGAATTACCATTCATAACAATACTTTTTGTGTCTTTGCTTTCGTCAAATTATTCAATTATAATTGGATTGTTAATTTTCACATTTGCAGATAATAAAGTAAAAGGACTTACTTTTGCAAAAGCAATAAATTCATTAAGCCTGTTTGCATTTACTGATTTACTTGCGCTAAAGTGGCTTACTGTATTATCATGGTTTTTCCCACCCTATTGGATTACATTAGTTGTTCAATCGCCCCATTCTTTATTAATCTACGCAATGGCATTATTAGTTAATTTTGGTTGGTTGTTTTTATTGATCAGGCATTATTGGAATAAGGAGTCATAAATTTTTGTTACAAGACAAAAATCAAAAAAAACAATTTTTAAGAATATATAATTTCAGGAAACCGATTTCATCGAGTGTGACATGACAGTTTCGCTATTTGATAATTGCGACCTGGCAAGCAACATTTGACAATACAATTATTGAAAAAGTTGATTTTCGCACTTAATACAACTATTCAATAGCCCCAAGAATTAGCCGGGTTAAGAAAGCAAAATTTTCTATGCAGTTATCGGTGATTTTTGGGGCTCTTTGATGGAGAAAACTGGAAATAAGTGTAGTTTGGGGTTACCATTACTGAAATTTTTATATATTTGATTGGCACAAGACAAATCAAATTTGATAACCGATACGAAATCGGCATTTAACAGCGAGAAATCAAGGATTATAAAATTCTTTGAAAGGTATAACGACTATTTAGAGAAAGAAGTCAATAGTCTGATTAAGAAATCAAATCAAAATGTTGATGAAGAAGGTAAAGTGTCTATAACTGAATTGTCAAATTTCGTGATTGCTCTTTACATAGCCATTTATTACACTGATAATAAAAGACAATATACGATTGATGAAGAAACTCATCATGAAACGATTATAAAATTTTTCGGATTTGAGTATTATGATAATCTTCCTGCTATTAATGCAGATTTGATTGGTAAATTCCTGCTTTTGTGTACAAGAGGATTTAAAACTTACGATAGTGATTATTTAAATGAACGATTAGAAAAATTAAGGAGAGAAGCTTTTTATCATTGTGTTTTTTGTCTTGCACAAGCAAAATGGAGTAATTCAGAACTTATATATAAAAACTTGCTTTTGATTAATGCAGTTCATTTCCTTCCTAACGATTATGAGCAATTATTGAATTTGAATCAATTCACAGAAGAAATGAACATGCGCCATAAATTGTCTGCAAATGAGAATTTGAATTTAATAAGCGATATAAAAACACAAATAGACAATATCTTGCCGAAGTATTCTTCTTTTGTTGATAATATGAAATTATGTACAAATGAGAGGAAAACGGTTTTGTCAAAAGACTTAATGACTGAAACCGTAATATTTACAAGTCGTTTCGTTTTTTGCATGATTAAGTATAAAACAACACAGAACGATGGTGCGTTTTTGACATTATCAAGTCCAGGTTTTCCATGGATTGAAAAAGAAGAAGAATATTTATTGGAAGAAAAAAGATTATATAAACGAAATATTGTGTTATGATTCAGCCCATACAGCCAAGCACATTTGCAATTCGCACAAGCCGGCACATAGCCCAAAATTACAAAAGAGCTTGTCTGTTTGCCACCGCTTTTTTGCCGACCCTAAAAACTATTTTTTCGGAAACGACAGTGCTTCGATTGAGCTGATTTATGACTATAAAAGACTGATAATTAACTGATAATGAATAATGCCCAGCATACTGCTTCGAATCGCCAAACGACACCATACACGTGACCGTATAGCCAATCAGAAAAAAACGATAAATTTAGACAAAACGTCAAATATTATTACTTTTGCATTTATGAAACAAGAATATCAACATATTGAAAAAGAGAGAATAAGAGAGTATAAAGGCGTTTCATATTCAATAGAAGAAATTAAAGAAGTTTTTCCAAAACAAGTTAAGGAAAAATTACTTGATGAAGAAGGTACAAGTGAACTTGTTAATGATTTAAAAACAACTGGGTTTGATGATACTCTTCTTGTTGATATCCTAAAATTAGATGACATTATTACTGAGCATAAATCGTGGCGAATAGGCGAAGCTTTTGCTGAGTATTATATTGAAACAAACCTTTCTGCAAGATTTTATTACAATGAACTAAGAAATGCAAGAAATGTTTTTGGCAATAAGACAGGGGCAGACTTACTTGGGTTTATTGAATTAGAAGGGAAAACTGTTTTTCTTTTCGGTGAAGTTAAAACAAGCTCAGAGGATAAAACACCGCCAAATGTATTGCAAGGTAGGCATGGAATGATAGACCAACTTAAAGACCTTGCTACAAATACAAATATTACCAGACAACTTGTCAGAAATTTTGGTTTTAAAATAATAAATTTACAAGAAGATAATCCGTTTAGAATAGATTACATTGAAGCGTTTAATAATTATACTTCTGATGAATTTCATCTAATTGGCGTTTTAGTAAGAGATACAGAACCAAATGAAAAAGATTTAAAATCGCGTTATAAAAATTTATCAAAAACAGTTTCCAAAGGAATAGGTTTAAATTTAACAGCACTTTATATTCCTATAAAAATTGAAGATTGGAATAAAATAATAACAAACTAATGGCATATATCGAAAAATATAATATCCTCGAACAAGGTTATCAATCTTTCTTAAAAGGTTTGACCGGTAATGTTGTGCGAAAAAAAATAGCCAGTAGTTTTCCATTTATAAAACAGAAAGTTGATAGTAAAAAACAGTTACACAAAGCACTTGAATTAATTGAGTTTAAAACCATAGAATTATGGAATAAAAAAGATGACGATTTTATAGAATATTGTGCAAATTATCTTGATATAGCACTGCTTTTGCCAATACCAACAGGAATAGGTGAGAAAATAAATTGGATTTTAAAGCTAATTTCATTTGGTTATCTTGGTGAAGACTGGCAGAAAGTAAGGAAGTTTTTAATTGACAATGAAACCCTACTAACTTTTGCTAATGCAAATATGCAATGGAATGAGAAACTGTATATTGAAATTTATAAAGCAATTTTTCACATAATACGTAAAAAATCGTGGAAGGATTTATCTAAGGCATTAAATATAATTTCGGAACTTAGAAATTCACAAAAAGAACTTGAAATACAATTATTAGAAACCATAAAAGACAATTCCGAAAAAAAAGCAATTGCACTTGATTTAGCAAGTTTATACCATTTGGCAAAAGCAGTAGAATTAATTGCTCAATTTCAAAATGAAGGACGACCAAATGACATTAATACTCAACTTGATTTTCATTTTGAAAAAGCACAAGGTTATTGTGTGAAATCTAATAATATTGAATTGATTTTATTATTACAATATCTACATCCCACTTTCAAAAAGTTAATTTCAAATTCAATATGGACAGTTTCAAAAGCTATCAATTCAAGAGTAACTAAGTTTGTAAATACAATAACTAAATCAAAAAACCCTGTTTTTGAACTTCTTTATCCACAAAGGAAAGCTGTTTATGAAGGGCTACTTGACCCCGCAAATGAAACAGTCGTTGTAAATTTACCGACTTCAAGCGGAAAAACTTTAATTGCTGAATTTAGAATTTTGCAAGCACTTAATCAGTTTTCTGATCAAAACGGTTGGGTTGTTTATACTGTTCCTACTCGTGCATTAGTTAATCAGATCTACATAAGATTAAAAAAGGATTTTTCACAAGAGCCACTTTCACTAAAAGTTGAGAAAATGAGCGGGGCATTAGAAATTGATGCTTTTGAAGAAACTTTAATTTCAGAACAGGCAGATTTTAATATTCTTGTTACAACTTATGAAAAGTTGGGTTTGTTAATTAGACAAGGAATAGAGAAAAAACTTAAACGACCACTATCATTAGTTGTTGTAGATGAAGCTCATAATATCGAGGAAAAAAGTCGTGGACTTCGTCTTGAATTAATGCTTTCTACAATAAAAAAAGATATTGATAATCCTAATTATTTATTATTGACACCGGAAATACCAAATGCACAAGATATTGGAAACTGGTTAAGCGAAAATAAATCAACTTCTATAAGTATTGGTTTAAATTGGAAGCCTAACGAAAGAATGATTGCTGCAATTTCAGCAGAAGGGAAAGCTCGAAAAATTCAAACTATTTTCCAACCTCTATTGACAGATAAAAAAACATTGTCTATTGATGAAGAGATAATGTTACACGAATATGAGAAGTGCAATTATACTAAATCAGAATTAAATACAAAAAATAAATTAACAGCTTTAATAGCGAGTGAATATCAGGCAGGTGAAAGTATATTGGTTATTGTGAAAAATCCGGGATACACTTATAATGTCGCAAATGAAATATTTGATTTATTACCTGATGATAATTATAAAAAAAGTGAAGATTTATTATTAGTCCAAAAATTTATTGCTTCTGAATTAGGAAGTAAATTTCCATTAGTTAAATATCTTAATAAAGGTATTGGTGTTCATAGTTCTGCATTACCTGACGAAATAAAGTTACTGTTGGAAAACCTAATGGAAAACAATAAGTTAAAATATTTGGTTTGCACAACAACCATAGCTCAGGGTATCAATTTTCCTGTTTCTGCAATTTTTATGGCTTCTTATTCGTATCCTTATACTTCTGCGATGCCAACAAAAGATTTTTGGAATTTAGCAGGGCGAGCAGGACGAATAGGTCAAAAATCAATCGGAACAGTTGGTATAGCAGTTTCAAATGATGACGATAAGAAAAAACTGGCGGCATTCTTAAAAAAAGCAGCAGAAAATTTAGTTTCTGTATTGATAGGAATGGTTGACGATTTAGACAAGCTCGGGGACGATTTGAACCTCGGTAAATTGTTTTATATTCCCGAATGGTCGGATTTTTTACAATATATTTCGCATATTTATTTACAAGCAGAGAATTTAGATGCGTTTTTGTCTGAGATTGAATTCTCATTACGTCGTACTTATGGCTATAGAAAACTAACACCTGAAAAAAGAAGCAAGTTGACAACAAGTGTTATTGAATATGCAAAAAGTATTAAAAACAAGGGACTTGCTCAAATGTCTGATAATACAGGGTTTTCGACTGTTTCAATTAGCAATACAATAAATCAATTAAAAGGCATTGATATAAAAAGAGAAGACTGGAATGCAAATAATATGTTTTCGTCTCAATCAAAAACACTTCAAAAGTTAGTTAGTATAATGCTAAAAACGCCTGAAATAAAACAAAAGATTGATGAAATTAACAGTTTTGATAAATCAGTTGACAAGAACTCTATTTCAAAAATTATTACAGATTGGGTTTCCGGGAAAAACATAGAATATATTGCAAGAAAATACTATGAGAACAATATATCTAAATGCACAAAAGCAATATATTCAAACATTGTAAATAATGCAACTTGGGGTATTGCATCAATGCAACTATTACCAGAGAATGGAATTAACTGGGATAATTTACCGGAAACAGAAAGGCGAAAGTTGAAGAACTTACCTTCAATGATTTACTATGGCGTTAATTCAGAAGAAGCTGTATTATTAAGAAAAGAAAATATTCCACGAACAATTGCAAACCATTTAGGGAATAAGCTGAAAGGTGAGTTTGGAAATGAGGCTTTAATAAAAAAATCAACAGATATTCAGGGTTGGTTGCAAGAAAAAAACTGGCAAAGCATAATTCCTTCAAATAAATATATTTCAGGTGACGAATACAAAAAAATATGGAAGAAGTTAGCTGGAATAGAATAATGATAAAAAAAGCCTATATCATTAGGTGTGAAGTAATTTTATTTTTGGCTTGCCGCAGGCGCAACACAAACCAAAAATAAAACTAATTTTCGTTACCACTCATTTTTAAAAGACAAAGTACCATGAAATATATAATTACGAACCTATTATTAATAACCTTATTTATTAATGCCGTAGGTCAAAACAAAGATTCTGAAATACAAATATTAGAATCTTTGGATTTGGAAATTTTGGCTTTTGTAAAATCCAAAATTGGACAAAAGGAAAAAGCTACTATATATCTAATCAATACATCCAAGAAACCAATTCAGGCTTATTATATCTCGCATCTTAATCGCTTGCAAAAACCGAAATTCGCTTTGGTTAAACCAGATGACCTAAAAAAATGGAATGTTTCTGCCGATGAATATTGGATAGTCAGTGATTTGAACAAAGATGTATTGGGCTTATATAAAATTATTTCTGGAGTAAATAAAATCATTATCAGCGATTCTAATTTTTTGGATACCAGGAAACTTCCTGAAACTTACAACAAGGGAGATGTTCTTTAGGTCTCTGTTGAATATGAAGGAAATCCGTGGAGTTCAACTCATGCTCCTTATCGGGGTGGCTTTTCATGGAATAAAACCGAGAATTGTCAACACTGGATAGCAACTTCGTGTCAGATTGATGGTGCAGATTTATGGTTTCCTTGCAAAGACTATCAGTGGGATGAACCTGATTCTGTTAAACTATCGTTTACAGTTCCTGATGGTTTGAAAGCAATTTCAAGCGGAGTATTAAAAAATACAATCAAAAATAAAAATCAGACAACGACATTAGAATAGGAAGTAAGCAATCCAATAAACAATTATTCAATTGCTTTAAATATTGCACCTTATTTGGAGTTAAACGAGGAGTATTTGAGTCTTTATAGGGATACAATAAATATATTTTATTGGTTTTTACCTGAAAACGAAGAAAATGCAAAGCAATTATATCCAAACATTAAAGACTATTTGGATTTTATCGAAACAACTATTGGACCTTATCCCTTCAGAAATGAAAATGGTATGATGTTAAGTTGGTTAACATTGGATGATTTGCCATTTAATATGCCATTAGAAATAAGGACAAAAGATGGCATACAGAAGATTGATTTTTCGGAAAATATTGCAAGCTTAAATATTTTAAGAGATAAAATACTTGAATTTGACCCGAATAATTGGATATTGTTTACCATTAAGGAATAAAAACGAGTGATAATCGAGCAGCCTTCCCCATCAGTAATCCCCAGTGGGGAGAACCTCTCGCAATTCATCCCGCATCGCCAGGCCGAAACCACTCCACGCCTATCCAGCCAGCAGATACAGCGACTCATTAAATTTGGGGTGAACTTCTTAGTACATCTGTTCGCTGCGCTGCAGGTAGCCGGGAGATTTCAGCTAAAGGCAGACACGTCTTATTGCCCCAACACACAAATCATAGCCCTTCTGCAATTTCGAAATGACGTGCTTTTTTGTTGGTTTTGTGGTAGTGGCAAATATTGGCTATTCAATGACGGTAGCAACACTAATCGTAATTTAGCTTTGCTACACTTTCTAAATTGCTGCAATATTAAAAATACCCTGGCAGGGATTATCAATATATGCAAGAAAATCTCTCCACATCAACTTTTAAAGTGAAATAAAACCTTAATTTTGCAAAAAAAAAGCCGTTTTGGAATTTAAGATCACATCAGAATTTAAACCTACTGGCGACCAGCCTGAAGCCATACGCCAGCTCAGTGAAGGAATAGAGAATGGTGATAATCACCAAGTCCTGCTGGGTGTTACCGGTTCGGGGAAAACTTTCACCATGGCCAATGTTATCCAGGAAGTGAAAAAGCCTACCCTGGTCCTAAGCCATAATAAAACCCTTGCAGCACAATTATATGGCGAGTTCAAGCAGTTTTTCCCGGAAAATGCCGTGGAATATTTTGTATCTTATTACGATTACTACCAACCGGAAGCTTTTATCCCGGTTACCAACACCTATATTGAAAAAGACTTGTCCATTAATGAAGAAATTGAAAAACTAAGGTTAAGCGCTTCGTCTTCTTTGCTTTCGGGCAGGAAAGATGTGATCGTTGTTTCTTCAGTTTCCTGCATTTACGGTATTGGTAACCCGGAAGATTTTTATTCCAATGTCCTCAGCATCGAAAAAGGGGAAAAGCTGAGCCGCAACAAATTCTTGCACATGCTTGTAAGCAGCCTTTATTCAAGGACAGAAGCTGAATTCACAAGGGGCACTTTCAGGGTGAAAGGTGATACCGTGGATATTTTTGTTGCTTACGGCGATTTTGCTTTCAGGGTATTCTTTTGGGGAGATGAAATTGAAGAGATTGAATCGTTTGACCCTTTAACCGGCCACCGAATAGATTCATTTGACAGCATTAAAATTTTCCCAGCCAATATATTTGTTACTTCCCAAAACCGCATGCATCAAGCTATTAGGGAAATCCAGGACGACCTTTTAAAGCAAATTCGATATTTTAAAGAAAATGGCAGCCATTTGGAAGCCAAGAGGTTGGAAGACAGGGTTACTTATGATATGGAAATGATGAAAGAACTGGGCTATTGCTCGGGTATCGAGAATTATTCACGTTATTTTGACGGGAGAGAATCGGGTACCAGGCCCTTCTGTTTGTTGGATTATTTCCCTGATGATTACCTAATGGTGGTGGATGAAAGCCACGTAACCATTCCGCAGATACGCGCCATGTATGGTGGCGACAGGTCGAGGAAACTTACCCTCGTGGAGCATGGTTTCAGGCTTCCCGCGGCAATGGATAATAGGCCGTTGAAGTTTGACGAATTTGAATCCATGATCAACCAAGTGGTTTATGTTAGCGCCACACCCGCAGATTACGAACTTACAAAATCTGAAGGTGTGATCGTGGAACAATTAATAAGGCCTACAGGTCTCCTTGACCCGGTGATTGAAGTAAAACCCAGCCTCAACCAAGTGGATGACCTTATAGACGAGGTACAACAACGCATTAGCAACGATGAAAGGGTATTGGTAACAACGCTCACCAAAAGAATGGCAGAAGAGCTTTCTAAGTACCTGTTAAAAATGAATATAAAATGCCGCTATATCCATTCTGATGTTGATACCGTTGAACGGGTAGAGATTATGAGAGACCTGAGGATGGGTGTTTTTGATGTGCTCGTTGGTGTAAACTTACTTAGAGAAGGTTTGGATTTGCCCGAAGTCTCTTTAGTTGCTATTCTTGACGCTGATAAAGAAGGCTTCCTAAGATCAGAACGGTCATTGACGCAAACAGCAGGAAGAGCAGCCAGGAACCTCAACAGCTTGGTGATTATGTATGCAGACAAAGTAACTGATTCCATGCAAAAAACCATTGATGAAACCAACAGGAGAAGGGAAAAACAGCTTGCTTATAATTCCGAACACGGTATTACGCCAACACAGATCTTCAAATCTAAGGAAGCTATCCTTGGGCAAACTTCTGTAGCAGACTCTAGGAAGAAAGAAGCAAAACCTTATATTGAAAAAGAAACTACAGAAATTGCAGCAGACCCGGTGGTGCAATACATGAGCAAGGAACAGTTGCAAAAAACACTGGTCAAAACCCGCAAATCCATGGAGAAAGCTGCCAAAGAACTTGATTTTATTGAAGCTGCAAGGCTCAGGGATGAGATGTTTGAACTGGAAAAAATGATCAAAAAATAATTGTCATGATTAAAGAAAATCTTCAAAAAGTTTTGAATGAACTACCTCAACATGTTAAGCTTGTTGCGGTTTCAAAAACCAAACCCAACGAGGATATTATGGATGCTTACCATGCCGGGCATAAGATATTTGGAGAAAACAAGGCACAAGAGCTTATCCAAAAGCAACCCGAATTGCCAGGTGATATTGAATGGCACTTTATAGGACACTTACAAAGAAACAAAGTTAAATACTTGGCGCCTTATGTAAAAATGATCCATAGTGTAGACAGTTTAAGGCTTTTGAAAGAGATCAATAAGCAAGCCTTAAAAAACGACAGGGTGATAGATTGTTTAATGCAATTCCATATTGCCAAGGAGAGTACGAAATTTGGGTTGTCTATAGAAGAAGCCGCAGAGATCATAGATTCGGATGAATACAAAGCTTTAAACAACGCCAGGATTTGTGGTGTAATGGGCATGGCAACCTTTACAAGCGATATGAAGCGGGTAAGAGAAGAATTCAAAACCCTAAAAGGGATCTTTGACCAATTGAAGACATCTCATTTTAAAGATGTTGAGCATTTTAAAGAGATATCAATGGGCATGACCAATGATTACGAGATCGCCATTGAAGAAGGCAGCACAATCGTGAGAATTGGAAGTGAAATATTTGGTGCAAGGAGTTGCCAAGTAAAATAAACTTTATGAGCAAAGGCAAACTATACCTCATACCGGCGCTACTTGGCAACAGCCCCCTATCCTACTCCATGCCACCGGATAATATTTCCATTATCAACCGGTTAGATCGTTTCATCGTTGAAAACGAAAGGACAGCAAGGCGATACTTGATTAAAGCAGGATACAAAAGTTCCATTGATGCAACGGAATTCCTCCTGCTAAACAAGCATACCACAAAGGACGAATTGCCGGGCATCCTACTGCCGATTGCAACAGAAGAAAAGCATACCGGTTTATTATCCGAGGCTGGTTGCCCGGGTATAGCCGATCCCGGTGCAGAAATCGTTAAGCTTGCCCATGAAATGGGGATACAGGTAATCCCTTTGGTTGGGCCTTCATCCATAACGTTGGCTATAATGGCCTCGGGGTTTAACGGGCAAAATTTTGTTTTTAACGGGTATTTGCCAATTGATAAAAAAGGCCGTTTCAACGCGATCAAAGAATTGGAAAAAAAGGTTTACAAGGACGACCAAACTCAAATTTTTATTGAAACCCCTTACCGGAATAATCAATTGCTAAAAGACCTTGTAAAAACTTGCCGCCCCTCAACAGCATTATGCATTGCTTGTGATATAACCCTTGAAAGCGAATTCATCAAAACAAAAACCATAAGCGATTGGACAAAGACATTGCCGGGCATTCATAAGAGGCCTGCTGTTTTCTTGTTGTATAAGTAACAGCTCACAATCTTCATGAAACTGCTACTGAAGCTGTTTTATAAACTCACCATAAATAAAATCGTGGTAGATACCTTCCAACCAAATAATAAAATTTTCAATTCTATACAAGATCTTTGGAAACATTTTTGCAATAATAACGCAGCAATACTATTTCATGATAAATATAACACCATTATGTATGTGTTCATAATTGCTAATAAGAAAATTTTATATTTTTATCTAATAACATCAATAATATTTGAAAATTCCATTAAAATTTCTTATATTTAATCGAATTAATTAATTTTGTTAACTAAATATTTATCTGTTTAGTCAATAATTTTAGCAATAACTAGTGTTAAATCAACAAAGAAATGACGCATCAACTGTTTGGCAATTTGCTCAATTACAACAATATAGATTCTCAATATTAAATGTGACGCGTCACTAGTAATTAATTAAAATCAACAGGAAGATAAGGAGATTATATGAAAAACAAAATAGCTTCGTACTTTAGCAAAGCAAATGGAAATATTGTAAATTGTGGATTATGTCCTCATCATTGTAAAATTAAGGAAGGTGAAGTTGGGGTTTGCCTTGTTAGAAAAAATATCAATGGTGAGCTTTATGCAGAGACATACGGGAAAATATGCTCGTTAAATATTGACCCGATCGAAAAGAAACCATTGTATAATTTTTTACCCGGCCATGATATATTATCTCTTGGCACTGTGGGTTGTAACTTTAAATGTGGCTTTTGCCAAAATTGGGAAATATCAACAGCCAGTGTGGAAAATTTTCCATACCTTAAAGAATACGATATACCAGGATTGGTTCATATTGCCGCAAACAATAAAAAAAGTGTGGGCATTGCTTATACTTATAATGAACCTACCATATGGTTCGAGATGATGAGGGATACAGCAAAACTAGCCCAAACAAAAGGATTGAAAAATGTTATGGTCTCCAATGGATTTATTAATCCCGGGCCCCTTAAAGAATTATTCAATTATATTGACGCCTTTAGTATTGACATGAAAGCCTTTACTGATGAGTTTTACAAGAAATACACCTCTGCCCGGATAGAACCCGTTAAAAAGGCTCTTCAACTTATCAGCCAAGAAAAAAAGCATTTGGAAGTTACCAATCTTGTTATTCCAGGGTTAAACGACAGCAAAGAGGAATTTAAAAACATGATGGAATGGATTGCCCAAAATTTAGGAGAAGATACGCCATTTCATATTTCCAGGTATTTTCCTGCATATAAATTCAATATTCAGCCAACCCCAGAAGATAAACTTGTTGAATTATACGAAATCGCCGTGAAATTCTTGAATTATGTATACCTTGGTAACACTGCCATAAGCACAGGTAAGGATACGTTTTGCAGTAAATGCAATAAAAAAGTAATTGAACGCACAGGCTATAGTACAAGGGTGACAGGCCTTGATGACAAAGGTAATTGTAAGTTTTGTGGAAATAATGTTATAAAATCTTTAAAATAAGAGCTATGAGTACAAGAACACCAGCAGTATCGGGTAGATTTTACCCTGATGATAAAAACGAATTGATTGAAACGATAGAGAAAGTTGCCAATAAAGAGAAAGATTCTATCAATTTCTCTCTTGCTAATAATAACATAATTGGTGGCATTTTGCCACATGCCGGCTATATGTTCTCGGCCTATCAAGCGATACATTTTTTTGAAATCATCAAAAAGGCAGAAGAGAAATATGAAACCGTTATTATACTTAATCCCAACCACTCGGGCTATGGAGAACCCCTCGCTTTTGATGAACATGACGAATGGCAAACGCCCTTAGGAAAAGTAGAATTAGACCAAGAAGTGATGAAAAAACTCCATTACCCAAGGTCCTCTATTGCACATCAATATGAGCATTCAGCAGAAGTTATGGTTCCATTCCTGCAATATTACATGGATTACGACTTCAAGATCGTTCCCATTTCTTTCCTTGCGCAAAATCTTGAAAATGCTAAAAGAGTTGCTAAGGATATTTATGAAGTATCAAAAGTCCATCCCAACAAAATACTGATTATTGCATCTTCCGATTTTTCTCATTTTGTTAGTCCCGAGTATGGAAAAAAAATGGATGATTTTGTTGTTGAAGATGTTTTAAACCTGGATGCAGAAAAGATCTACAAAGATGTTAAAGATATGAATATCTCGGTGTGCGGTTATGCTCCTATCATGGCATTGGTTGAATACGCCAAGTTGGTGAGTGAAAAACCTAAAGTAGAAATACTGAAACGTGGGCATTCGGGTGAAGTGATTCCTTCTAATGAAGTTGTTGACTATGTTTCAATGCTTTTTGCTAAATAATTCGGAACTAAGGCCTCTTATTAAGATTGTATACTTATAATTCTTATTTTTGCAATATCGTTTTTTAAATAAAAACTATTTTTGCCCAAAATTAATGAGGTATACATGGACCAAAAAATTACGAATATCAAAGAATTGTATAAGAAATCCAAGGAAGTCAGGACGGATGTTCTAACAAGCCTGGCTAATGCCGGCTCGGGGCATACAGGCGGTTCACTTGGCTTGGCTGATGTTTTTACTTGCCTTTATTTCAACATAATGAACCATGATCCGCAAAATCCTGAATGGGAAGGCCGGGATAGGCTCATCCTATCCATTGGCCATATAGCGCCTGTTTTGTATGCTACACTTGCAAATGCCGGTTATTTCCCAAAAGAGGAACTAATGACTTTAAGAAAATTAGGGTCAAGATTACAAGGCCACCCAGGCCGCGACCATGGGCTCCCAGGCATTGAGCTCTCTGCGGGCTCACTTGGGCAAGGTTTATCGGTTGCTGTTGGCATGGCATTAGCTGCTAAAGCTGACAAAAAAACCCACACAATCTACTCCATCCATGGTGACGGCGAACTACAAGAAGGCTCCATATGGGAAGCTGCTATGAGCGCCGCCCATCATCAATTGGATAATATTATTGCGCTGGTAGACAGGAATCATTTACAAATTGACGG
Organism: uncultured Bacteroidales bacterium; assembly: GCA_964544705.1. Taxonomy (GTDB): domain Bacteria; phylum Bacteroidota; class Bacteroidia; order Bacteroidales; family CAZJDA01; genus CAZJDA01. Next base: position 19,811 of record CAZJDA010000051.1, on the reverse strand, counting down.
TGAAACAGAAAAAACCATGCGCCTTGAACCGCTCAAAGACAAATGGATTTCCTTTGGATGGGAAACAATAGATTGCAATGGCAACGATATCACCAATATTATTGAAGCATATACCAAAGCCTCACAAATAAAAAGAAAACCCACGGTGATTATTGCCAACACCATAATGGGAAAAGGTGTAAAAAGCATTGAAAATAACCACAATTGGCATGGAAAACCACCCGCCAAAAATGAATTGCAAACATTTATAGAAGAATTGAACGCTGCTTATGAAGAAAAATAGCTTAAGACTCGCACTTTTTATTTTGAATATCTCATTGTTTTTAGCTTTGCCGGGGCAAACCGCCTGCGATTCTGCAAGAACAGGAAAACATGACACGATCCAGGTGGTTGATACACTCAAAGTTTCTGGATTCAGAATTGATAGCGTCATTATCCATAAAGTTTACAATGATGATTCAATATTTTTTAATACCTACGTTGAATTTAGTGTAAATAGCGATACATTAAAATATAACCTGGTACATGACTCATCCCTTTACTCCGATGGCTGGGATACCCTCCCACAACCTCTTTTCTGGAACAATATTATCAACCTTGAACCCGATACTGCCATAGCTACTATTGCCAAAACCCGTCACATCATTGAAGGCATTTACTCGGCAGATTATGATTCGCTTACTAAGGAAGAAAAAAAGGCTTATAAAGATAGCCTGCGAATTATCCAAAAATTGGGTACCGATGAAAAGGTATACGTAACCTTTGGCAGGAAAGAATTATACGAACTTGAGCAAGTCATTCCACAAATAGATACTGCCATAAAAATATTTATAGAAAACAGTACCGATCCTTTTTATGCCCAAGCTGTTATCGCCATTGAGAGCCCAAACAGGTTGGAATATTCTTGGGCAGGTGCTTATGGCCCCTTTCAACTAATGAAAGGAATAGGCCTGAAATATGGCCTCTTGATCAATGATACCATTGACGAACGCGCTGACTTGCAAAAATCTGCCAAGATCACTGCCAAATATTTCAACGATTTTTGTATTCCGATGGTTAAAGCCTTATTAAAAAGCAAAAAAATAACCTTTAAAGAAAGTGACCTTTGGTTTAAATTGCTTGTGCTTCATACGTATCATGCGGGTTATGGAAATGTTAGGGGGGTGATTAACAAAATCAACCCTAAAGAAGGTGGTAGGCATATTATACAAGAAATGTGGCAAACCGAATACAGGAGTTTCAAGAATGCCTCACAGAACTATTCACAAGTTGCACTTGCAGCATTAATACAACTGGATTCATTGATATTTTACCATGTAAAGAAAAAAGAAAAAGATACTTTGAAGGCCATTAACTCATCAAAATTAAAACAAAAAGAGTTGTAATTGTATTATTTCCTTGAAATTTACAACACAAGGTAAACAAATCTTGCCATTAATACAACAATTTTGGTTAAGTATATGTTAATTTATAAAAAACTCTTATATTAGTATTTGATACCGATATGCTTTCAAAGATATAATTTCAGTTCATTTTAAGCCTGGAATTATTTTGAACGACAATCGGCATAATACAAAGTAAGCATTCAAATTCTACTTTGTATCTTTGAATGCAACTTGGTATGAGAAATAAAAACTTATGTATATAAAAAGGTTCAAAAATAAGATTATCATCCTTTTAACCGTTTCAATTATAGGTTTTACATCCAATTCTCCCGCTCAATTGGCCGGGAATTTTATACAAGGAATTGATCCGCTCATATGCATCGACTCAACCATGAGTATTGATACTACCCTTAACACCAAAGATTTAAATGCAACAAAGAATTTAATACTTAAAATTCAAAATGATACACTTGGAGCATTTCAATTAGTTGTAATTGAGAGAGATACCGCTACATTGCTTAACAAAAAGCTTTTGCCTTCTTTCAAGGAGATTATTAATAAAAGAGAAAAAATTTGCATCTATGTTCATGACCTTGATAAAGACAATGATAACGAAATTATACTTTATGTAAGTTCATTAGGAAAAAACTATCTGTACGTTTTTTATCATTCAAAAAATAAGGGTTGGTATTTTTCCGATTATATAAATGATATTGATGGAAACCTTTTGCTGTTAAACGATTACCTTGTCAATTATCAAAATGATGATACAATTCTTTACCAATTTAAAAATGGTAAATTTTTTTCAACAGATCAAATTCATATGGCCAAGGAAGATGTTATTGATGATAAATTGACTTCTTGGGCTTCGAACCTAAGAATCCGTTCTGAGCCAAAGTTTAGGGCACAAGTAAAAGGCAAATTATCAAAAAATGAAAAGGTAAGTTATCTTGGGGAAAGTGTTGATTGCAAAGTATTTTTCCAAACGCGAGGGTTGAACATCGAAAACGCTGCTTGGATGAAAATTAAAAAAGACGAACTTACCGGCTGGATATATTCCCCTTACCTACTTAACTTGGTGCGTTTAAATAACTTGAATGTATATCCAGAAGACGATTACTTGGTTTTTAAAGATGAAAAAAACGACACTATCTTCTTCAAACATAAAATCAATATGCTTATTGATGGTGTAAACCAAGTATATGTTCAAGGATTTGATTACGTTTATGACAAGCCTTTTCTCATTGTATATCCTTATGGGCCAAGAGGAAAGCAAAAAACGTATTTTAATACCCTGGTTGTCGATATTAATAATAATAAACTCATAGCCAAATTCGAAGGAATAAATTATTATAGAGGAACATCCATGAATAAGGATTTTTTGCTTTTTTCAAAGCACATTTATCCCTATAATGATGAATTGCTGGTTTATTCAACCTTGGAGAAAAAAACAATAGATAAGTTCACACCTTATTTTTATAGCTCATGGAATAAAAACTCTTTTGATGTTTTTTTACAACCTCCTATAGAGCTTTCAAAATATATGGATTATAAATCCCCCACTAAATTTTTCCCTCAAAAAACCTTATGGAATGCCGATAATTTAAAGAATACTCCTAAATTTGAAGAAAAAAAATAAACTGGATATTATGACTCAGAAATATTTCCGTAAAAAGGACGACATACCTACCCGCATTGGTTTTGGGAAAGGTGTGGAAGCAGCGGCCATAAAACATCAAAATATTTTAGGAATTGGGGCAGATATTACCAAATCTGTCTCTATGAATTTTTTTGCTGAACGTTTTCCCGGGCGTTTTTACTCTCTTGGTATTGCAGAGCAAAACTGTGTAGGAGTAGCTGCCGGGCTTGCACTTTCAGGGAAAATCCCTGTTTTTTCTACCTATGGGGTGTTCTCGGCCATGCGAACAACTGACCAGGTGCGTATATCCGTTTGTTATAACGAACTTCATGTAATCATAGGCGGCGCACATGCCGGTATATCTGTTGGGCCTGATGGTGCAACACACCAAGCCCTTGAAGATATTGCCATTATGAGGGTGCTGCCAAATATGACTGTTTTATCTCCATGCGATGCCACTCAAGCCAAATTAGCGGTAATGGCTGCCGTTGAGCAAATTAAAGGGCCGGTTTATATACGCTTTGGACGGGAAGCCGTTCCTGATTTTACTAACGAAAACATGGAATTTAAAATTGGAAGTTCACAAATATTCCACCAAGGAAAAGATGTTACCATCATAGCCACAGGCCACCTTACTTGGGAAGCTTTGCAAGCGGCATACCAGTTAGAAAAGGAAGGAATCAGCGTTAAAGTCATGAATTTGCACACGATAAAACCTATTGATAAAGAAGGTATCATTGAATCGGCCAGGGAAACCGGGGCTATTGTCACAGCCGAAGAACACCAAATAGCCGGGGGAATGGGTTCTGCTGTTGCCGAAGTAATATCAGCAAATCAACCTGTGCCCATGGAATTTGTTGGTATGAAAGATTCTTTCGGTGAATCAGGGCAACCACGCGAATTATTGGAAAAGTACGGCATGACTGATAAAGAAATTATAACCGCTGTGAAAAAAGTTTTAGAAAGAAAATAAATATGCTTAAAAAAATCGTTCAACTACTGCTCCTATTGTCCATATTCTCACTTCCTACTTTTGCTGATGGAATGAACAACGATACCGCGACCAAATATTACCAAAGGTCAAGTTTCAATAATGCTTTCAAAAACAGCAGTATACACAAAAACTTCCTAATAATGAGTACTATAGATAAAAATGTTCTTACCGGTAAATTCGATCCGCGTAGCAATACAGCATATGTTGAAGCTACCCTTGGATTTGCGAATAGGAAAGGATTATTTGTAAGAAAAAAATGCTATGCTGCCTTTAAGAAAATGCACGAAGCAGCTAAAAAAGATGGGATCAACTTGGTTATTGTCTCAGCTACAAGGAATTTTTATTACCAGGAAGGCATATGGAATCGTAAATGGAATGGCAGTCGTATGGTAGAAGGTATGAACCTTGCAAAAGAAGTTCCCGATCCTGTTGAAAGAGCAAAGATTATTCTTCGTTATAGCGCTATGCCAGGCACATCAAGACATCATTGGGGCACTGATATTGATTTGAATAGCGTTAATAACAGCTATTTTGAAACAACAAAAGGTAAAAAGGTTTACCAATGGTTAAAAGAACATGCCTCCAGGTTTGGTTTCTGCCAAACTTACACAGCTAAAAACGACCAACGCCCTGGCGGTTATGAAGAAGAAAAATGGCATTGGTCTTATTTGCTATCTGCAAAAAAATTTCTAAAGCAATACGAGCAAAAAATCAGTTATTCGGATATTTCCGGATTTCCCGGGGCAGAAGCAGCAAAGGAACTCAACGTAATTAAAGAGTATGTTTTGGGTATAAATCCAGCGTGTAAGTAAGATTATTCAATATTACAAAATGGTGTAGAGATTTTTCTCACTTACTTACCACATTCTGATTATAATTCCCTTTAAGTTTTGATATTCGGGAGTTTTTTTTGCCATTCATACAAATTGGAAGCCTCCTATTTGCCTCTTAAACACTGTTAATTATTTCTATTGGATTGGTATGGTATGAATTTACATCATATCGTTATATTCAATAAAAAAATCGTAACTTTTTAGTAAAAAAAATCGTAATTTAAACTATGTTCGTTGAAAGTCTGCTTTATGTAATATAAGTTTTGTAAAGCGAGATTTTGTAGGAAAAGTAGAAAAATAAGAATAGCTCATGAGTAAGAATATTATTTATCTTGTGTTTTCCGTGTTGATTTTTCTTTTTATTTCAGAAACAGCCCTTTGCATTCAGCAAACAGGCAACCATGCGACCAACAGCGTGGAGCAAGCTAATCTCTACGAAAACATAGATGTTGAAAATTCACAAGATTCGCATAGCGGCATGGAACCGCTACTATTTATTATCCTTGCCTTGATTATTGGCGCTGCTACCCGTCATTTCCTTAAAAAAACCCCTATTCCTTATACAGTGTTGCTCTTGGTTTTCGGTATTTTAATTGGGAGTTTTAATAGAATAGGCTGGCTAAATGGCCTGTTATCCTTAGATGTTGCGGTCAGTTGGGCCGGGCATATAGACCCGCATGTAATATTATTTGTTTTTCTACCAACTTTGATTTTTGAGGCAGCTTTTGCAATGGACGTTCATACATTCAAAAAATCCGTCTCAAACTCGGCTATATTAGCAGTTCCCGGTATTTTAATTGCCCTATCTATAACAGGTGCTTTTACTATGGGAATAAAATCCGCCGGCTTAGGCCTCTCAGGTTGGGATTGGCAAATTGCCTTAATATTTGGTGCAGTTGTTAGTGCAACCGACCCTGTTGCGGTTGTTTCATTGTTGAAAGAGCTTGGAGCCAGCAAAAAACTCGGAACTCTGATAGAAGGAGAATCGCTGCTTAACGATGGAACAGCTATCGTAATATTCATGGTATTCCTGATGAGCATTACCGGCGTGGTTACTGAGACTTCTCCCGTAGTAGAGTTTTTTATTGTTTCTTTCGGGGGCATTTTTGTTGGCGTGGTTATTGGACTTGTTAGTATAGCCTGGGTCAAAAAAGTTTTTAATGATGCCTTAGTTGAAATCTCGATAATTGTTGCTGCTGCATACCTTACTTTTTTTATTGCTGAAGATTTCCTGCATGTATCCGGGGTTTTAGGGTTGGTAGCCTTGGGATTATTGATGGCTAGTGCCGGGAAAACCAGGATAAGCCCGCAAGTTCAGCACTTTTTGCATGAATTTTGGGAATTAGCAGCATTTATCGCAAACACACTTATTTTTATTATTGTGGGTGTAGTTATTGCGCAAAGAACATACTTCGAACTCAACGATTTCTTCATCCTATTTTTAATCTATATTGGTATCAATATCATTAGGGCATTTATAATTACCCTGTTTTTCCCGGCAATGAAAAGAATTGGCTATGGTATCACAAAAAAAGAATCCATAGTATTGTGGTGGGGAGCTTTAAGAGGTGCTATAGCCCTGGCACTGGCATTGGTAATTGCAAGTGTTGATGATAAATATATATCAGCAGAAATCAAAAATCAATTCCTATTTTTAACCGCAGGAATTGTTACGCTTACATTAGTAATTAATGCAACCACCATTAAGTTCCTACTGAAAAAATTAGGACTCACAAAACTATCTCCTGCAAAAAAATTGATGGTGTATAATGCAAAAAACTACCTGAGAACAAATACTGAAAAATCTATCGAGCATCTCAAAAAAGACCGCTTCATGAAAAATGCAGATTGGAGCTCACTTTTCGACTACCTGCCCCAAAAAACCAAAAACATTGGTGTTGATAATCTCAAAATTGATACTATTGCAGAATTCAGGCGCAGGGTTTTGGAAAATGAAAAAAGCAGTTATTGGTTTCAGTTTAAAGAGGGATTGATTGGTGGAGTCGCGTTTAAAGATTTAACGGCATCCATAGCGGATATTTTAGATAAAGGCGGAATGGAATCTTTATCGGATCGAAAAGATTTGGAGAAAGCCTGGGAAACACCAATTCTTTTGAAAAAAATGATGGATGCTCCCGGATTGAGATATTGGGCTAAGAAAGTTTTTTTTAATAGAATTTCCATAAGCTATGAAACGGCTCACGGTTTTGTTGAAGCGCAAGAAAATGCATTGAAATTAGTGAAAAGCATGTATAATTCAATTGAAAGTAACAACCAGGAAGAAAAGGTTTTACTTAGCCAGATAGAGGAAGAGATCAATGAAAACAAAATTCGCGGCCTCACCTACTTAAGAAACCTCAAAAAAACATACCCCGAAATATGCAATTCGATTTCTACCAAGCAGGCTATAAGAAAAATGCTTAATCATGAACACCGAACCGTTGAAGATTTACACAAAAAAGGTAGGATCAACTCCGACGAGGCAATGAAAATGGTCTTGGACATCGAGGAGCGCATGAAAAGATTGATCAATAATCCACCGGAGAACAAATTACCCGATCCTATTGAATTACTAAAAGATGTGGATTGGTTAAAAAACCTTGATAAGGATTTATTTGTAAAAATTGCCGGGAGTTTTGAAACCAGGTTGTATGCTGCCGGCGAACATCTTATAAGAGAAGGGGAAACTGCCGATAGCATTTTGGTTATTTCGCGTGGAACCGTAAGATTATGTAAGGAAAATCAGACCATAGCTTTAATTAAGCAAGGCCAAACTGTTGGTGTAATAACGGTTTTAAATGGGCTTCCACGCATTTCAACGGTTATAGCTGAAACACCGGTTACAGCTTTACGCATTAAATATATAAAAATTCAACGTTTTTTGAAGATTTCGCAAAAGTTGAAAACAAATTTATGGCAAACCACGGCATATCGTTATGCATTTAATACCTTACACCACGAAGAAATGTATAAAAACATGCCAAAAAAAGCATTTGAAAAATGGGTTTACAAGGGCAAGGTATTCTCAGCCAGGGAAGAAATGGAAATTGACCTGGCAAACAAAATTGCCATCATTTTATCCGGTTCAGCAAAAAGCAAAAATATTATCGGTTTGGTTTTAAAGCCTATAATTATTGTTAAAAATGAAACGATTACCCTGGAAAAAGGAAGTTATATTTATATCAATGACATGGAAATTGAAGCCTCCTCTCTGAATAACGAAAATAATAGCCAATAAGCAAAAAGAAAACTCATGGTATTCGATTGTTTGCAAAACAGCGAATATTTTAATCCAAATTAATAAAAGTCTCCAAATTTAATGTATCCAAAATCCTCATCAAGATCATTAATGATTCCGGAGTTGACTTCGTCGTAAAAGGATCCAATCTCTTCTATAAATCCAAAAAATTATTTCTATAACACGACCCTCATTTTAAAACCTCTTTATTATCTTAGCAGCTCAATAATTAATAAAATCATTTATACCATGAAACAAATATGTATTATTATCTTAAGTATTGTTTTTCTTCCTTTTGTGAGCTACTCATATACAGGAGAAAAACTGGCAACATTAGAAATCCCCGGTGAATATCCAACCGGGCTAACTTTTGACGGTAAATATCTATGGCTTGCTGACAGGCAGGCTGATAAAATCTTTGCTATTGACCCCAACAACGGGGAAGTTAAAAAAGAACTTACTGCACCTGCTTATTGGCCTACAGGTTTAACATGGGATGGTAAAAACCTTTGGTGCGCCGATGTTAAGGGCGGTATTCCACTGGCTGAAAACTATAATGGGAAAATTTACAAATTGGATACTGAAACCGGCAATATCATGCATACGGTTTGGTCTCCAAGTGATGCTCCAAGAGGCCTTGCCTGGGATGGCAAATATTTATGGTGCACTGATAATAGGTCAGACAAACTTATCCAGTTTGATCCTAATGATGGTACCACTATTAAAGAATTTGAAGCGCCTTCATCAGACTCTAGGGGAATTACTTTTGATGGCCAATATCTTTGGGTATCCGACAGGGTAAGAGACGAAATCTATATGGTTGACCCCGAAACAGGACATGTGGTTATTATTGCAGAAGCTCCAGGCGAGTTCACTATGGGCCTTGCTTTTGACAAAGAAGCGCTTTGGGCTGTTGATCACCAAGAACAAAAAATTTTCAAATTAAAGATAAAAGATGATGATAAATTTAGAGCATATAACCATAAAGTCTCTATTGTTGAATACAAGCACCAATCCACCAACTTTGGCCCCGGCAAAGTAAAAACATTGGATGTACATATTCCCGTAGGCGTAAATCGCGATAACCAAGAGATCATAGAAAAAACTTCTTACAATATGGAACCTACTGATTTTGTAAAAGACCAGTGGAACCAGGAAACAGCATATTTTCATTTTGAAAATCTCGAGTCGGGGCAAATGAAAGAAGTTATTGCCACTACCAAAGTAAAAACCAGTGATGTGAGGTATTTTGTTTACCCTGAAAAAGTAGGTTCTATGGATGATATACCAGGAGATATAAAAAAAACCTACCTTGTTGATAATGCCAAATACCAGATCAATCATAAGGTAATACAAAATGCAGTAGAAAAAGCGCTTGGAGATGAAGACAATCCATATTGGATGGCAAGAAAACTCTACCAGTATCTTTTCGACAAGATGTATTACGAGATGGTAGGCGGATGGAATACCGCGCCAACAGTCCTTGAGCGTGGCAATGGCTCCTGTTCTGAATATTCTTTTGTTTTTATTTCCTTGTGCCGTGCAGCAGGAATACCAGCACGTTATGCTGGCTCTGTAGTTGTGAGAGGTGATGATGCCAGCATGGATGATGTATTCCACCGATGGGCAGAAATTTATCTTCCAAATTATGGCTGGATTCCTGTTGATGCCAGCGCAGGAGACAAAAAACAGCCCCGCGACCAAGCTCATTATTTTGGTTCTCTGTCTAACAGGTATTTTATTACCACACAAAGTGGCGGCGGCTCAAAAACCATGGAGTGGACATATAACTCAAACGAGTTTTATACCACCGAACCCAAAACTTTTATTGTTACAGAACACTTTGCCGACTGGAAACCTGCAAAAGAATAAACAAGTTTGGTAAAAACTAAAGTCTAAATATAGCTTCGGTGAGCTCATCGCTTTCGGATCTTTTGATGGGTATTTATAAATCAGCCCCGTCTTGGTATAGCTATGGCGGGGCGCATTGCAGGTACACATTCCATCACGCAATCTGTCATGAATAATGCAGGCCAAATGTCCTAAAACATATCGAAAACTTGCATTTTACGTTATCAATATTCGGTTTTCTGCTTTATTTTTTTGCGATATAACAGGTTAGACTTGATTATTCAAAATGGCACAAATCGAAACGTTATAGAGTTGGGTTTGCCTAATTTTTTTTTCGGCAAATTGCTACTCTTTGAACCGAAATAGCCATTATAAAACCATTTCTTCAAAAGGGTTGCCAAGACAGCTAACCCTTTTTTTGTATTGTAATAATAAGCTCTAAAATCAAGTGAACCTCCCAGTAATTGCAAAAAAAAACAGCAAGGATCTCTTGCTGTTTTTATAATATTTCCCAGTAACTTAGAAATGAATAAATAGCCAATTATTCTATAAATTCATCTTTTGCAACAAAAGCCTTTTTGAACAACCCGCTTTTCGTACCGCTAAAAACCGCTCCCGGGTTATAAGAAGAGATAACAGCCAAATTATCGAGGCTATCTCCAGTTGGATAGGCTTTAATCTCTATAGGATTGAAGTTTTTTCCCGATATTTGCATGGTAAACTGGGGTTGCCTGTTCCCTGCTTCAAAATCATTGATAAAACTTGGACTATTGAGACTGGATATTTTACCAAGGTAACGCACAACCGAAGCCGAATCAGCTTTAGTATCATTCACAAACCATCTACCTTCCTTTTTTGCCAATATAAAAGAGCTGTCAGAAGGGTAATTGAATTGAATTTCAAAAATATCGGACTTGTTCATTTGGGCCAGCATCTTATTCCTGAAATTAGAAGCTCCTTCCTGGAAAGTCATAGACAGGAAACCATCAACAGCATGAACCTTATCATCATCACCCATCCTTACAAAGGTGGTCATAGTACCTCTACGCTGGTATGGGTTTTGTGGCTGTTGATAAGAAAACCTGCCGATATAAAGCTTAATGGGGTCTTCGCCTTTTTGCTTAATAACCACTTTTGTAGCAGCGGTATCGTGCAATTGGTAATCACCCCAAGCATCTTCTCCCCTTGCAGCTACTCTTTTGCTTTTTAGATTCATTAGTTGTTGCAAAGTTTTTACAATTGCTGTTGTATCAGCTTTACCGGAATAATCACCGGTATAAACTTTCCAAATACCCTTTTCACGGGAGATTTTGTTGGTCAGCTCTCCACCTTTCACTCCATATTCAATGGAAGTAACTTTTGAGGTATCAAGCTCCACCAAATCGCTTTTGAATGTGCTATATTGCTTTTTACTTTGCCTTTTAATTAATATCACTGCTACCAGTAAGGCAACAAATACGATTAGTAATATTTTTATGTTTGCTTTACTTAACATAACCTTCCTCCATCCGTTTTATACGTTTGTTTCTATTCATTTGCATCCTGGTAATACCATAAATAATAATAAGAAGAATGGGCAATAAGAAATTCAGGTATTTTAGAAATGTCTTTTGTCCGTCTTCTAATTGTTCTAAAGGCCTAGAGGTAACACCCTTGGTCCTGAGTTCGATAAGTCCTGTATCGTCAGAGAGAAAATCAACCGAATTCACCAACAAGTTCACATTATCTTCACCAAGTTGTTGCCTGTTTTGGCCTTCACCACTAACGGCAAAATCACCATCAGAAAATAGGACCAGGTTAGATTGAGTATCTCCTACAATATTTCCGCTCAAAAGTCCTCCAACAGTGAGCTTTGAAAGCGGAAAATCCTTGTTAGTCCATTCTTTATTAATATTAAATCTTTGGATAGGTGCTGGTTGTGTTCCAGATTGTTTAGAAGTATAGGCAAGGGGTTTAAAATTCAATGAAGTGTCACCGGTGTAAGTTATTGTACTGGCGAAAGGAAGTATAACTGCCTCCAAGCCCTCTGTAATAGGGTGTTCGGCAAAATTGGTTATTTTGGGCAGGTAAGGAAATTGTATTTGAGTTGGCATAGAAAAAGGGCCAACTTGTTGTCTAACACTAACGGCTCCACAACTTGCATCAATAACAAAATTCTTGTCAACAACAAGGCCTTTATCCTGGAGCCAAGTTTCCAGGCCTGTATTCACAATTTTGCCGGAGGCATTGGATAAGTCCCCTTCTACCCTATTATAAGCAATAAGAATATTACCACCGCCTGCAAGGTATTCGTCAATCCTGCGTATATGCTCAGTTGGAATTGAGTCTGTTGGGTTCACCCAGACCAGGGTTTTAAAATCATTGATGTTTCTTAATGAATCATCAAGTGGATAAGCCTCAACAGAATATAATACTTCAAGAGATTTTCTTACTTGGCCCAAAGCTCTTAGGGAAGGCTCTCCGTGCCCGGTAATAAATCCAATACGAGGTTTATCACTGACAGCAATTTTTTTAATACTTGAAGAAAGGTCATATTCCATTGAAGCTCCTGGCTGAATTAAAGGGATAACTTCCGACATATCACCCACATGAACTTTAGCTCCCATATAAGCCCGTTGTTGCTTTTGTTGATCCTTTTCTCGCACATTGATCAATACCGGTTGTACTCCTGCCCTTTGTGCTTCCATTTCTTTCTTTTCGCTCTCGTTGGGATTAACAAACTCATAAACAACCATTCCATCCGAAAGATTGGAATATTCTACGAGGGTTTCTTTCAGGTAACGTCTTGTTTTAGCAATATCAGGAGGCAGGTCCTCGGAGAAATAGGCTGTTATTGTTACCGGTTTCTCAAGCGATTTAAGAATACTTTTTGTTGCTTTGCTAAGTGTATAACGGTTATCTTGTGTTAGGTCGAGCCTAAGATGAAGGCTTTCTGCTAATATATTTAGCAATAATATTATACCTATCACAAATACCAATGTAAATGTTATATTCTTTCTTTTGTTTTTCATAGTTTTCAATTTTTTTGATTTAGGCTTTTTTATTAGTTAACACGGCTTCTGTAGCATAAACGCCTAATGCAGCAATAGATAAGAAATAAATTAAGTCTTTGATGTCAAGTACTCCTCTTGATATAGAATCAAAATGAGAAGACATGCTTAAATAGTTAAATAGGTTCCCGAAGAATCCTGTAAAACTGGATGCCAATACATCAAAAATGATATGAAAAATAATACCTATTGCAAGCGCCAAAAGGAATCCTACAATTTGGTTATTGGAAATACTGCTGGCAAAGAGGCCAACACCAATATATGCGGCGCTCATTAACAGTAATCCTAAATACCCTGAAATAATAGCGCCATGGTCAACATTACCCAAATTGGCAATGGTAATATAGTAGGGCAAAGTAAGAATGAGGGCAATAACAATAAGTGCAAAGGTAGCCAAGAATTTCCCCATAATGACTTGCCATTCGGTAACCGGTTTAGTAAGTAATAACTCAATAGTCCCGGAGCGATTCTCTTCTGCTAACAGTCTCATTGTTAGTGCAGGTATAAAGAAGAAAAGCGTCCAGTAACTGATGCTAAAAAACACTTGCAAACTCGCTTGGTTAATATAAAAGATGTCTGAACCGTACATCCAAGTAAAAAAGCCGCTGAAACCAAGAAAAAGGATCAGCATGATGTAGGCTATCAGCGAATCGAAGAATGTTTGAAGTTCTTTTTTAATAATGATATTTATTTTGCTCATTTTCCTTGCTTTTTTTAGTTCATTGTTAGTTCTCTGAATATATCTTCAAGTTTTGTTTCTGTAGGTGTAAGTTCGGTCAAAACCCATCCTTTGTCAACACAAAGTTTAAAGATATCCCTGGCCGAAGATTGTCCAGGCTTGCTTTGTACCTCAAAAACTTTTGAAGCTTTGTCAATAAAATCGACAGATTTTACTGTTTCAAGGTTTTGTAGACTTTGGATAATTTCATTCTCATCACCATCCTGGATGCATGTTCTTATAATTTCGTTACTCTGTGCTTGTTTCCTGAGTGTTGCAGAAGTGGCATCGGCAACAATTTTTCCTTTATGGATAATTAATATTCTATCGCAAGTTGCCTCTACTTCTGCAAGGATGTGAGAACTAAGAATAACGGTTTTTTCTTTACCGATCTGCCTTATAAGTTCCCTTATTTCAACAATTTGGTTGGGATCGAGCCCGGCTGTTGGTTCATCAAGTATTAATACATCGGGATCGTGTATCAATGCTTGAGCCAAGCCTGTTCTTTGTTGATATCCTTTGGATAGTTCACCGATCTTTTTATGCTTTTCGCCTTCCAAACCACAAATGCGGATCATTTCCCGTATTCGTTCCTCAACCTTTTCTTTAGGTATACGTTGCAGCCCGGCAACATATTTAAGGTAATCAATTACCGGCATATCTTCATAAAGCGGGTTTTTCTCAGGAAGATAACCAATATGCTTCCTAATTTCCTCCGCATCTTTGTGTATTGATAAGTTCCCCAGATGAACGCTTCCTTCATCGGGGATAAGAAAGGTAGTAATAGCTTTCATGGTGGTAGTTTTCCCGGCTCCATTAGGGCCAAGGAAACCTAACACCTCGCCCGTTTTTACCCGGAACGTTACATCATCAACAGCCTTCTGGTTTCCATAGGCTTTTGTTAGGTTTTCAACTGTTATGTCCATTTTTTCTTTGTTTTTTATTGCAAAAAAAATAAAAATTCATTTTTGGAAAAAAGTAAAACGTAAGTTTTAACAACTTTTAACAGTTAAGTATTATTCACCAGGATTTATAAATGATTTTGTAACAAGGAGTTTTATCTATTCTAACTTTATAAATTGAGGGTTTATTTATTTCGCTTCCCAAATAAATACTTAACCTATAAATTCTAAAATGTTAGCATTAAATCAAGGGCAATTATTACGGATGGTTTTGTTTAAAGAGGAATTACCTACTTAGTACTTTATAAAGCTGCTTACGTTTCTTGTAATATTGCTTTCCTTGCTCGTTAGCAATTCCCATGATAAAACGTTCAAACATGATATCATACAGTTTGGCAAAAGAGAAGGCTTCGGCTGGAAAATCATTGGAGTCATGAATATCAAGCAATTTACTAATATAGGTTCGAGCAATAAGCTCTGTGCTAATATCTTTTCTATAAACTCCTTGGCTGGTACCTTTTTCAATATTGATCTTGATCTTTTCAAAAATAAAATCCTTCCTGCTTTCAAGGTGGGTTGTATAAAGTTCGGGATAATGATTTTTAATATCAAAAGTTACTGCTGGGTTAACGTATTTAAACCTCTTGTTAATTTCCATTCCAACAATTAGAAGTATATCAATAGCATTTTGCCCATCAAAGTCATATTTATCAAAAATATATTCGAAACTTTGTCTTTCATGTTCGAGTATTTTGTCGATAAGATCAGCTTTGTTCTTGAAATATACTTTGAATTCTTCTTTGGATATGCCGGCTTTCTTACAAAACTCATTCACAGTAATATCTTTTATACTGCTTTTAAAAATAAGTTCCCGGGCTTTTTGTATAATTTTTATATAACCGTTATTCACCTGAAAGGAATAGTTTATATTTTCTTATTACAATTTTGCAGCTACCTTAACCACAGTGAAGTATTTAATTTCCAAAATTATTAAAAAAAAATTATAAATGGGTTTTATTTTCATTATTTTTTCCCCTCAAGTTCTAATTCATAATATTGTGGTTGATAAATGAACATAGCACCAGAAACGGCGTCAATGGCAAAACCCCATGGCATAAAAATATTCACTATAGTTATCATGTTGAACTCTTGTTGTAATTTAAAAAACCTGCTTTCGTACCCGTCCTTTTTCAACCTAATATATTTGCTGTTTAAAGATCGTTGTACTCTAATGTCACGTGGGGTGTACCCCCGATCTATCCCGTTTATAATAATTTTAGCGCCTTCAGGTTTTGAATTAATATATACTGTATCATGTGTCCCAGTGAAAACAGTGGCACATGATTGAAACAATACTGGTAATAAAATTATTAAAGAGAATTTTAATATCGTTTTCATTGTGTTCAATATTTTTAACTATGCTACCTTTAGTTAAAGTCTTAAATCATGATTCTTAGGTTTCTCAACAATTATTTCATACATGTTTACTGTTTAAAATCGAATCTTGGAAATTTTTGATATTACAAAGATGAAATTAATGGAGCAAGTAATCAAGAAAACATAAATGAAGTGTAGAATAATGGTAATGAAATTTAGATTTTATTAAATCAATTGCATATTGATAAAATAACATGTACTTAACATAAACTTAACATTACACAAAACCCTCAAAAATTGAATCATTATTTGAATGGTTTTCACAAATTTTCAATCTTAAAATTCTATAAATAAATAGGTTACTATTAATTGGGAATTTTGAAAAAAGATCCCAGGCAACAAAATATTAATAAATATTGGTATTAATTATTTGCTTTATCTCATAAATAATTTGGAAAATGACCGATTTATTATTACCTTTGTTAAAGATAAGTTTAAGTTTTCTTAACATTAAGTTAACATTAAAGAAGTAAAAGGTTGACATTCTATTTATTAACATTTTAACAACAACAACAATGAAAACAACAATAAGCTTTTTATTCAGTGTTTTATTTATAGGTGCATTGGCAGCACAAGAAATTCATGAGTCTGACGGACAATTCTATCAAAACGGTAAACTATATACCGGTGTTGTAAAAGAGTATTATGATAATGGGAATTTACACAAAGAATTCAATTTTAAAGAGGGAGTTGCACATGGTAAATGCTTCGTTTATGATGAAAATGGAAAAGTGAAAGAACAACATTCCTATGAATTAGGAATAAAAAACGGAACATGGCTCAATTATAACAATAATGGAGATATTGTTGCAGAAGCCAATTACCTTAATGGCAAAAAGCATGGTATTTGGGTCATTAAAGACAACAAAGGCGTTAAACGTTACGAGATTTTTTATGAAAACGGGAAAAGAACCGGGAATTGGAAAATGTGGAATGAAGACGGTAATTTGGCCATGGAAAGGGATTTTTAAAAAAAAAAAATTTTCAAGATACATCATATTAAAAAAGGGTTAGAATTTCTAACCCTTTTTTTAATTATATACAACTTGGTCTTAAATCAATTTTTGGTTCTTTGTCTCTATTGCAATATGCCAGGGCTAAAGTAACCCTTAAGATTTTGTTTGCCTGTTTTATATTTTTTGCCTATATTTAAAAAATATAATAAATTTACAAACTATACTTAGTAGCTAATCTATTGTTAATCAAGGGGTATATTTAATAACTACTTAATACTTTATCGATGCTCAAGAGATATTTGAATATATATTGTATAATTTTTACTTTATTTTTTTTTATTCATACCTTACATTCCCAAAAAAAGTTTTTCAGAAATTATTCATTAGAAGATGGATTACCCCAAGTAACAGTATTAAGTTTATATCAAGACCATCATGGATACCTCTGGATTGGGACCCAAGCCGGGTTATCAAGGTTTAATGGTAAAGATTTTAAAAATTTTGATTCTCATGACAGCCTTGGTGGCAATCATGTAAATGCCATATTTCAAGATAGCCGCTACAGCTATTGGCTTGGGCATAGGTATGAAGGTGTTACCATGTATAAAAACAATAAATTCTACAATCTTCCTCAAAATAGCAATTTAGGTAACAATCTTATTACCGGTATCATAGAAGATACCAGTCAAAATATATGGGTTTCATCAATGGACCATGGTATTTTTGCAATTAAAACACGCAATAAGCATGATTTTGTAGTAAAAAATCTTTCCACTGATATTGGATTCCCAGCAAATTTTATAGGCTCGTTAATAGAACATGATAATAAAATATGGGCTGCTTCCGACTCTGGCATTATTGAAATTGATTATAGCAAAGACTTAAAATCCATTGATTTCCATATCAAAAAGTTTTCAAAAATAAAGGAATTGAATGGAACTATTAATTGTATTACTAGAGATTCAACAGGGAATATTTGGGTATTAACCCCAAAAGAGCTTATTCAACTCCCCCCCAAAAAAACTGCATTGACCTATAATTCATACTCTTTCCCACCAAATATCAAGATTGTAAGATATTTTGAAAATATATCTGTAGGCATAGATGGAACTATATGGGGCACTCATTTAAAAGGAGTGTATAAGTTTGATGGGAAGAATTTTGAAATATTCGACCACAAAAATGGATTACCCGATAATGAGATCAATACAGTAGTTGGAGATTTCGAGGGAAATATATGGATAGGCACCTCAAGCTTTGGTATATATCAATACACAGGAGATAAATTCAATTTTTTTGATAAAGAAACAGGCCTCATTAATAACCAGGTGACAACCATTCATGAAGATTCTCGAAATAATATTTGGTTAGGAACTGAAAAGGGAATTAGTGTATACGATGGTAAAGATTTTACAAATTACAATAAAGAAGATTGGCTTACTGCAAATAATATTTCTTGTATTTACCAAGATTCGAAAGAAAATGTTTGGGTAGCTTCTTATACTGGAGCGCCGTTAGTAAGATATACTCCTTCAAACCAGAAATCAGTTATTTATAAGATCAAGGATGGATTGCCAACACATTATATCTTATCCATTAACGAAGATAAAAAGGGTAAAGTTTGGATTGCATCCCTTGGAATGGGCGCTGCATATTATGAATACCCGGGTGATGACTCTAAAGGAAAATTTCGCCTGATCTCAAAAAAAGACGGTATTTGCAGCAATGTAATATGGCAAATTCATAAGGACAAAAAAGGGAATCTGTGGTTTGGCAGTGATGATGCAGGGGTATCTGTTTATGATGGTAAAAATTTTAAAACCTTTAATGAAAAGGATGGACTTAGTCCTAAAGCTGCTGCTATTACCCATGATAGCAAAAACAATATTTGGATCGCTACTATTGGAGACGGGGTTTATAAATATGACGAAGATACATTTTATCATTTTGGATTAGAAGATGGGTTAAGTTCCGAAAGCCCTTTTAGCATTATTTGCGATAACAATGACATTCCATGGGTTGGAACCAATACCGGTGTTGATAAATTTGATACTATTGCAAAAAGGTTTATTCATTACGGTAAGGAAGATGGATTTATTGGAATCGAGAACAACCAAAATGCAATATTAAAAGACCATCAAGGTAGATTATGGTTTGGTACTGTAAACGGTGTGGTTATTATTAACCCGGATGAGTTTAAACCCAATAGAATTTTACCTCGATTGGTATTAGAAAAGATACAACTTTTTTACCAAGATTTTAATTATGAATTATACACGGATTCCATTGATGCTAAAACTTCATTGCCATTAAATTTAAGACTACCTTACAATAAGAATCATCTGAAATTCTATTTTGTAGGTTTATCTTTTACATCACCAGAAAAGATAAAATACAAATACAAATTGGAAGGCTTTGATAAAGAATGGAACCCTGTGACTAAAAATACTGATGCCGTTTATACCAATATTCCACCAGGAGAGTATAAATTTATGTTTAAAGCTTGTAATAGCGATGGATATTGGAATAAGGAACCTTATGTATATGCTTTTAAGGTCATTCCGCCTTTTTGGCAAAAAACATGGTTTTATGTTATTGTAATAATCTTTGGATTCATAGGAATTTACCTTGTTCATTATTTACGAACCATGAACTTAAAGAATACAAGAGATAAATTAAAAAAAACGGTTGAAGCAAGGACGCAAGAAATCCTTTCGCAAAAAAATGAAATAGAAGACCAAAGAGATAAACTTAAAAATCTTAACGAAGAATTACAACAGCAACAGGTACAAATTTTAGAACAAAATG